>JBHHTW010000016.1:0-40238 GCA_046861385.1 Fidelibacterota bacterium
AGACTAAAGTAATATTTATTTGCACCGGTAATTCATGCCGCTCTCAAATAGCCGAAGGCCTGCTTAGGGCTAAAGCCGGAGACCAATTTGATGTTTACAGCGCCGGGAGCCATCCATCCAGAGTCAATCCGGCAGCTATAAAAGTTATGGATGAATGGGGGATTGATATTTCCGAGCATACTTCCGACCCCATTGATCTTTACTTGGATAAAGGCATTGATGTTGTAATTACTGTTTGCGACCATGCCAATATAGTTTGCCCAACCTTTCCCGGAGATGTGGAACGATTGCATTGGAGTATTAAAGATCCGTTTTCCGGATGGAATTTCAACGAGGATTCTCTGGATACATTTCGAGAAACTCGAGCGACGATTAATAAACGAATTGATGAATTTTTGATGAACAGAAAAAATGGATAGTTAGAATTTTTCTGTAAGTACTGATTCAAGCAAACCGATAAACGGGTATTCCCCTTTTTACTTCTTTCAAAAGTGGCGGGCGGGAATCCTTTTTCGAACCGTACGACAGACATTCTTGTCTGTCGTAATGCAGACAGGAATGTCTGCACTACATCTTAAAATTCAACATCGGAGATAAAATACCTCCATTTTTGGAGTGGACTCATATATGGATTATCTATAGAAGGTATGAATATAGTTTCAGTTGAATTGATAAAGCGAAATTGGTAAACAATTATTAAAATAAAATTGAGTTTTTAGAAATTGATTTTTCCGTGATTGTCTATTAAAATATTCCTTGTTATATGTTTAAATAAAAGAGGTTGGTATGAACTATCATGTTCTTAAATCATTTTTATTTATTTTAACGGGAGCCTTATTACTCTCTACTTGTGATGAACCCAATGAGGAAGAAACACAAGAAATGTTCGTAAAGATCTTTGGTGGAGGCGATATTGATTATGGTCGAACTGTTCAACAAACAGATAATGGCGGATATATCATTACTGGTGAGACATCTTCTTTCGGGAATGGTTTTATTGATGTATGGTTAATAAAGACTGATTCAGAGGGAAACACAGTTCCATACGATGATTAATAAAAACAAATATAAAATTCATCTACCCCATGAATAGGTAAAATTATTTATGAAAAAGGGGTTTCTTTTATTTTTAATTATATCTTTTGTTTTTAGTCAAATCCGTATTACAGAAATTATGTACGATCTTGACGGATCTGATTCTCCCAATGAATTCGTCGAAATATTCAACCAGTCGGAAACAGACTCAGTTGATTTGACCGGCTGGCAAATAAAAGACCGTTATACGACAGATGCTCTGTTAGATTCTGGTTTTGGATTACTCATTCCGCCTCAATCCTACGGAATTATCTTTGAAGGTGATTATAATTTCAATTTAGGAATATATGTTGATTCCATTCCGGATGGCGTTGTGCTGATTAAAGTGGATGATTCCAGCATTGGCAATGGGCTTTCAACCAGTGATTCGTTATACCTCATTTCAAATGTTGGAGCAGTAGAAGATTCTTTGGGTTGGACGGATATTGCACCTGATGGTTTTTCACTGGAAAAAGTTCGAATTGAATTACCGAATAATCCCAATAACTGGCTGCCGAGTATAGATTCATTGGGAACCCCCGGAAGAATTAATAGCGTTAATCCATTGACAATCGATGGCCAAATAATGGCTGATTCTTTGAGAATTAATCCCCCAATCATTGAAATGAATAGCACTTCAATCATCATTGGATATGTTACCAACCGCGGACGATCAACCATTTCCGGAGAGGTAGAAATACTGGAAGGGAATAATATTCTGGAATCAATCTATATCAATAATTTGGCTGAACTTGATACTTCTGAATTTTCTACAACGGTCGGTCCTTTTTCATCTGGTGATCATGATTTGTTGGTTCGCTTTGTTGTGGATAGCGACGAAGACGAACGCAATAATGAATCTTCTGTTATTTTAGGGGTACGGTATCCCGAAGCGTTATTGACAATCAATGAATTTCTGTCATATCCTTATAGCGGTGAACCTGAATTTGTTGAATTGATATATAGCGGCTTTGAACCGCTTTCATTATCCAATTGGAGCATTGGCGATTTCACCGGGTCTCCTGCATTATTAGGAGAGGTTATAATAGAAACTGAAAACTACATCGTTATCAGTGGAGACTCTTCCATGGTTAATGAAATTCCGGATTCCAGTCTTTTCATCACGCCTCTTTCTGGATTGCCGACGTTGAATAATAACGGAGATGCAATCCGCATTTTTGATCCATACAATACATTGATAGATTCCCTTTATTATTCAAATACTTGGGGGTACAATAGAGGGCAATCCATGGAAAAGATATTTCCAAATTTTATCTCTTCAGATTCCTCAAGCTGGCTGCCTGCAATTGATACCAGTGGGAATTCACCGGGAAGACGAAATTCTGTCATGCCTTGGCCCATTGATGGTGCAATCAATTTTTCAGGATTGATCAGTACACCGGATATTCCTTCAAATACCGACTCCATCTATATTCATATTCCGGTGGTGAATCTGGGTCAAAATCCGCTCAATGGTGATATTTATATAGAATATGAAGAAGAAGAGTTGGCTAGTCAATCGATCACTTTACCGGCTCCGGGGGATACTGTTTTTTCAATACTAATTATACCTCCACTTCCTTCGGGTGAACATGGGTTATTGGTAGCGCTTGATGTTTTAAATGATGGAAATATTCGTAATAACTCAGACACTATTATTGTGAAAATTCGTTATCCTTTCGGTACCATAAAATTGAATGAATTCATGGCAAGACCCAATAACGACCAAACAGAGTTTATTGAGGTCGTTTGTTTTGATAACCTGACATTATCTTCATGGTCCATCAGTGATAACAGCAAACAAAATAAATATTTCCATGACCTCTCACTCGAAAATGGGGATTACATAGTTTTCTCCGCTGATTCAACTTTATATCCCCTTCAAAATGAACAAGCGCATTTTATTGTCCCGAATAACAGCTGGCCATCATTAAACAATTCCGGAGATGCTATTTTTGTCTATGACCTGACCGGAAGCATTATTGATTCTTTGCATTATACGAGTCAGTGGCCAGTCTCTGACGAAGTCTCATCAGAAAAGCTGCGTCCAGAGTTTGATTCATTTACCGAATCAAATTGGGTACTTTCAACGGATACCAGTGGTTCGACTCCAGGTTTTTCCAACTCCGTTGCTCTATTCGATCTGGATGGAGAAATGGTTGCTGATTCCATCAAGCATAATCCGTTATATCCTAAAAATGATGAATCAATTGTATCGTCCGTTATGATTGCTAATGCCGGAGTTACACCCATTGTGGGATCTATTGTACTATCGATTAATGGCGATGAATACGGATCGTCCGACTTCGCTAATATCAAACCGGGAGATACGCTCATAAAAGCACTCGAATTTGGACCACTGATTTCCGGTTACCATCGTGTAAAATTCAAATTATCCATAGATAAGGATGAAAATTCCACCAATGATATTGCCTATGACAGCGTTTGGGTCAGTTATGAATTTGGAGCTGTGGTGTTAAATGAATTTCTCCCTATCCCGGATTCCACCCAAACAGAATTTGTAGAATTGGTATCAATGGATAATCTTATCATGAATCGCTGGTGGATCAGTGATAATAGTCTTGATAAAAAAGAAATTTCTTTCGGAGAAGTTGAACCGGAAACTTACCAGGTTGTTGCTGCAGATTCACTTATAATCGACCATCTTAATGATGGAATCCTTTGGTCCATTCCCAAGAGGGGTTTACCGAATTTGAACAATTCTGCTGATGGTATTTACTTGTATGATATGACGGGAATAGTAATTGATTCTTTGATTTATTCTAAGTCTTGGGGGATCACCGAATCTCGGTCTCTGGAAAAATATCGACCGGAGTTCGTTTCGTCTGATTCTTCCAGATGGGCCGTATCAGTGAGTGAATTTCAAATGACACCCGGTGAAATTAATAGCGTCAACTATTTTGAATTACCCAATAGTGGGTCCGCTGTGTTTGAGCCAAATCCTTTTTCTCCAGACGGAGACGGTTTTGACGATCTTCTTTATATCAAATATAAACTTCCTTTCGAATACGGATTAATCTCCGTTCAGGTTTTTGATGTAATTGGGCGCACCATCGCAACACTTTACTGGAATACGTACACTGCACAGGAGAATGTATTAACCTGGGATGGAAGAGACAAAAACGATAAACCGGCTCGTATTGGAATGTATATTATTAAGGTAAAAGCAGCGGATGTTTCCAGCGGCAAAACCTGGGAAGATGTCCAACGGATTGTTTTAGCAAAAAAGTTATAAATCATCGCTTTTATAGGATAACAGTATTACAAGGCGCTTAATTGAAACATTATGAGTGCAGTCTGGAAATGGATTCTTTCCCATCCCTTACAGCGCAGCAGATAGAAAAACCAATCGGTTGTTGTGTTTTGGTATGATTCAATTATGTTCCATGTAATATCATATATAATATTTGATATTACATGGAGAAAATTATATATTTCTGCATGAAATTCATAAAAAGAACCACTGATTTAAAAGAAATACAGCATTATTTAGAAACATTTCCTGCAGTGGCTATTTTGGGTGCGAGACAATGTGGAAAAACAACGATCGCTCAAGAATTTGAATTCGATCATTATTTTGATTTAGAAAATCCCGTGGATCTTGGCCGGTTAGATAACCCAAAATTAGCTTTAGAAAATATAACCGGACTGATTGTCATTGATGAAATACAACTAAAACCCGATTTATTTCCATTGTTACGATATTTGATTGATAACCATCCCAAGCAAAAATATCTGATTCTTGGAAGCGCCTCCAGAGACTTAATTCATCAAAGTTCTGAATCTCTTGCAGGCAGAATTGCCAATTATGAATTAGGAGGATTCCGTATTCATGATTTTACTATGAATAATAATAGGGCATTATGGATGCGGGGTGGTTACCCAAAATCTGTTTTGGCACATTCCGAAACGGAAAGTATCGAGTGGCGTGAACAATACATTAAAACTTTTTTAGAAAGGGATATACCTATGTTAGGAATCAGAATTCCTGCTCATACTCTTCGCAGATTTTGGACCATGATTTCACATTATCACGGTCAATTACTCAACCACGCGGAATTGGGTAGATCCTTTGGAATTTCTGATATGACGGTTCGAAAATATTTGGATATTTTAGAATCTACGTTTATGATTCGCATTTTGCAGCCATGGCATATAAATATTGGCAAACGGCTTATAAAACAACCTAAAATTTATCTTCGTGATTCCGGGATTTTCCACACATTGTCATCTATAGAAAATTATAATCAGTTGCACGCCAACCCAAAATTAGGCGTTTCGTGGGAAGGATTCGCCTTGGAAGCTGTATGTCGATCTATTGGTAAACAACCCAATTCCGTGTATTTTTGGCGAACAAGCAATGGGGCTGAATTGGATTTGTATTGGCAGGCAAAAGGACAGAATTGGGGTGTGGAATTCAAATACGCCGATGCACCAAAATTAACCAAGTCTATGAAAATTGCTAATGAAGATTTGAATTTATCACATTTATGGGTCGTGTACCCCGGGACTGATTGTTATTCTTTAACAAAAAATATATCAGTATTACCTTTTGAGAATGTTTCATCAACTTGGGACTATTCTCATTAATGACTTTAAATCCTTTATAAGAGATATATCCGGTAAAAATTCGTGGGAAGATGTCCAACGGATTGTTTTAGCAAAAAAGCTGTAAATTTGATCGAATTAATATCAATCATGAGGAACGCATGCGCAACATAACGATTATTTTATTTATGGTTTCAAGTATATTTGCTGATACAAAACATCTAATCGCACCGGATGGTACAACTGTTATTATCGATCGGGACGATTATGGCGTTCCCCATATAAAAGCAGATAACGAAGCGGCTTTGTTTTTTGGTCAAGGATTTGCTGAAGCTTATGATCGTCTTTATCAAATCGATTTAAACCGCCGGGCAGGCTCTGGCCGGTTAAGCGAATGGTTTGGAAGTACGGCATTGGAATTTGATAAAGAAATCAGGAAAAATGGATATACAAAAACAGAACTAAACACAATGATTGATAATATATCCGATGGGACATTTACTGCGGTACAAAGCTATGTGAATGGTGTAAATGCTTACGCAGATACGATGAATCTATTTCCGGATATCTATAAACCAATACAATATGCCAAAATGGAATTTGACCCATATACCGTTCAAGATCTTGCGGCATTTACAGTATACATGCTTTGGGATTTCGGTAAATTTGGCGGAAATGAACTCTCACGTTTAAATGAATTACAGAATAACGGTTGGGATTGGTTTAATGAAAATAGACCCATTAATGATCCAGGTTGTTTCACAACCATACCTGACTCCGGCCATGCTTCTGATCAAGTCTGGCATTATTCAGGTATGACTATTCCGGAAGAGGCTGCATTGGAATATGAAGCAAAACAGGTATTCATGGAACAATTTAAAATAAACAATGGATTGATTTACAAATTTGGAAGTTTTGCCACCTTGATTGCTCCCGGTTTTTCCACATCCGGTAATGCAATATTGCTGGGCTGCCCACAAATGGGCGCGCCAGAATATGATAATCCTACCATTACAATGGAATTGGAATTAGATTGTCCAACCATTCACACAGGCGGTATGTCCGTGCCCGGTCTTCCATTTATTATATTAGGCCACAATGAAAAGGTCGGATGGACATGGACCAGCGGCATCAGCGATAACGTGGATACGTATATTGACTCTACGCAAAGCATGAATTATAACGATGGCTATTGGCATAATAATGGCTGGATGAATTTTGAAATGATTGTTGATACCATATATACATTGGGAGGAGAAGAAATATATACCCATTACCGAACAATTCACGGACCTGTCATCGGCGCTTTCTTACCAAAGAAACAGGTTTATTCCCATAAAATGACATTCAGGATGCAAGAGCTGGCCATGGCTGAATATATTTATGAGGTTAACAAAGCAAGTGATATTTTTGACTATGAAACCTACTTATCGACGGCACCGATGTCTTTTAATTGTTTTGTGGTTGACCAGGATCAGAACATTGGTTTTTGGCATTCCGGACGTTTTCAGGACAGAACGGACGGAGTTCACCCCTTATTGCCCCATCAAGGTGATGGGTCGGAAGAATGGGGCGGTTTTATTCCATTTGAAAATCTTCCGCAGATGATTAATCCTGATTGGGGATATTTTACAAATTGGAATAATAAACCAGCGCCTTGGTGGAATAACGGCGATTCTGGCCCTTGGTTTTCGGGCACCAGTACATGCGAACGCGTACAATATATTACGAATTATGTTTCATCATTTTCTACCATGACATTAGAAGAAGTCAAAGCAGTGCCGAAGAATATTAATTCACATGGAACCTATCAAGGCGCTTATGAATTCACAGGTGCGGATATTATAGACTACAATATTAATCCTCCCGGACAAAGCGACTTGGTTCACTTGGATGGTACACCCAGCCCGCATAAAAATGACCAATGGGCTCTCCATGTAAATTATGAATTTAAAGATATGATTTTTGGGGAAGAAATTGTTGGAACAAATCCAGAGAATTTGCCAAATAAATTTAAATTATATGCACCCTATCCAAATCCGTTTAATCCAACCACAACCATTCGGTTTTCAGTAGAGACATGGCATGCCGTGTCTCTACAAATATTCGATATCACCGGTCGACTGGTGGAAACATTGGTTAATAAAAATTTAAAGCCGGGTGAACATGAGATTCGGTGGAATGCTGAAGGATTAGCCAGTGGTGTTTATTTTATCAGAATAGAAAGCGGTAATTTTCAGGAAACCCAAAAGCTCATTATGCTGAAATAAAAAAGGGGCAAAACATTGCCCCTTTCCACCTTTATTTAAAAGGATTAAATCCCAAATCCAATCCGCAAACTCAGTGAACCAAATCCGCT
The DNA here is from genome assembly GCA_046861385.1 of Fidelibacterota bacterium. Classification (GTDB taxonomy): domain Bacteria; phylum Fidelibacterota; class Marinisomatia; order Marinisomatales; family TCS55; genus JADFRD01. Next base: position 8,003 of record JBHHTW010000016.1, read on the forward strand.
GGCGTCCGGGACGACATCTTCAACAATCGTATAGCGATAAGTCAAAAACGAATCCAGCATTAACAATTTGAATTGTAGACCCGCCTGAACATGGAAACCGGATGCGTCCTGATAGTTGTCTTTATCTTTCATGAATTTCTCAAGATTTTTATCTAAATTATTTACATTACCATTGACAAGGTTACCTCCCAAAAGGTCTTCAATCATACTTTTGTTTGCAATCGGTGTAGTCAAATGGGTATTGTACCCACCGCCCGCATGAAGTTTTGCACCAGCTAGAAACGGAATAGAAAGACCAAAGACTTTCTTACGTAGAGTAACATACACATCGGTGCTTAACCAACCAAAGTCTATAGGGTCCATTGTGCCATAATCATTTTCAAAAGTAATTTTATATGTATTTCCCCTAACGTTAAAATCGACATCCAGATCAATAAACGGAATCGCGTCGATATAAAGATAACCTCCGACTGCATAGGCTCCATCAAAACTACCATTTGTTAAAGTAACGTATGGAGATCCTGTCGTCGGATTTGATTCTGCTACACTGAACATACCCTGTCCCAATTGAAGTCCCAATCCGCCAATAGCAAATAATCCGGGTGTTGTTAAAATGCTGATTAGTAATATTATTTTAAAATTTTTCATGGATTTATCCTTATGGTTTGTGATTTTATTACCGGGAAGTTACTCGTAGAAGGAGTAATTATTAAAGATATTAAACGGAACTTACTTCGGCATCAAATCGTAAATGAGGAGTATATTCAATCAATTATTGAGGCGAAAACATGAAAAAACTGTTATTATCAATTCTTATAATTTTTTCTGTCGGCTTCCTACAGGCAAATGAAAAAAATGTCACCCCGAAAAAAATAATGATCAGCTCGGACCAGGATGAAAAAAATGTTGATGTAAAAGTGGATGTAGAAAATGAAATAATAAAATTAGTTATCAAGAAAGATGGTGAAGAAAATGTATATGAGGTCAATCTAAAAGATAAAAAAGCCTTTAAAGCACTGGAGGAAGAACTTGAGGATTTAGATGTTGATGTCAACATTTCCGGTTTATTGGGAAACGATCATGATCATCAAATGATGCTTTTTGGTAATAAAGATCAGCATGATTTTCATGTCGGTGGTGGCGGCTTTCTCGGTGTTCAAATTCAAGATATTACAGATCAACTCCGTGATTATTTTAAAGTAAAGGGTGACGGTGGTGTTCTAGTAACTGAAGTCGTAAAAGATAGTCCCGCAGCGAAAGCCGATATAGAAGCAGGAGATATTATCGTAAGAGTGGATGATAATCGAATTAGCGATGCTGGAGAATTAACTCACACAATCCGTAATGAAAAACCTGAAACCAAAGTGGATATAACCGTTATCAGAAAAGGCCGTGAAATATCATTCAAAGCCACCTTAGGCTCAAGCGATGATTCTTTTTCATTGTTTGGCAATATGGGAGAGCTCCATAATAAGGGTATGATGAAAAAATTTAAATATAAATGCGATGAAGATACTTCTCCAGGCTGTCGATTGAAAGACGGTTACAGTTTCAATTATGAGGGGGTTGTGCCGGATGAAGTTCCTGATACGAAGAAACATAAGGTGTTTATGCAGAAAGGATTTAAGAGTGATGAATTTCAAAGTTTGAAAAAAGAGTTAGAAGAACTCCGTGAGGAAATTCAAAAACTCAAAGAATAACGAAACTTGTTAATCTTAATATAAAAAGGCTCCTTCCGGAGCCTTTTTCTTTTCTATAGAACAATCTAAAGCCATAAATTGACACTATCTCTTCATTATCTATGAATCGTATAATAATCTGCACAATCGGTTTTTTGGCTGTTCTTACAGCCCAGGATTATCTTTGGCCTACGGATGCCGGTAAATCATTAACGTCCAATTTTGGTGAATTCAGGGATCATCATTTTCACATGGGACTCGATATAAAAACGCTCGGGAAAATTGGAGCCTCTGTTTATGCAGTTGAAAAAGGGTATATTTCAAGAATGGTTTCTAATTATAAGGGTTATGGGAAGGCCTTATATGTCATCCATCCGGATGGTAATACGAGTGTTTATGCTCATTTATCTCATTTTAACCCAAAACTGGAAGGATTATTAAAATATTATCAAAATAAAAATGAATCTTACATTTTAAACCATTATTTTCAACCAAACGAATTCAATGTAGCCAAGGGAGAATTAATTGGTTATTCAGGAGAAACCGGACATTCTTTCGGTCCCCATTTACATTTTGAAATTCGCAATAGCCTGGAGCAGCCATTAAATCCTCAAACAAATGGGTTTGTTATTGATGATCGTTCTTCCCCAACAATAGATGAATTAGCCGTCATCCCGCTGGAAGAAGAATCCCGAGTCAATGGAAGTTTGCTCCCGGTTCGTATTCCATTTTATAGAAACCGTAATGGAGTATTTGAATTAGCTGACACACTAAATATTTTTGGTCCTGTTGGGTTTGCTTTAAAAGCGATAGATAAACGCCAGGGGTTTTCTGAAAAATATCAAATTAAATCTATTGATTTGATCATTGATGGAATTCTGGAATATTCATTGAACTATGATTATCTGGATTATAGTACATCAGATAGAGTACAGTTGGTTCGGAATCATCAATTGTACCGTTTAAACCTGGGTTCATTTCATAATTTATATCATATGGATAATGAAATCAGAGCAGACGTCCAACCAAATCAATCCGATGGGTGCATCAAATTGTCACCAGGATACCATTCATTTTTGGTCAAAGTAATTGATGCGAACAGCAATTCAACCACAGGGACGGGAGTAATATTTAATCGCCCACCCATCGAAATAATTTTGCAAGAAGTAATTCACCAGGGCAACGATATCATATTTACTGTTCTTCCAAAATTAATAAATATTCCCTTAAAAAGTATAACATGTTATTCATTTTCATCATCCGGTTTAGCCGATAAACAAATCAAACCAAAATTGTCTATAATGAAAAATGGCGGATTAGTGGTGACGATTGATCGTAGAATGATTCGTGATCGTTCTTTACAATTCATTGCCAAAAACAAAATGGGGGCATACGCAATCCCTTTGAACTGGCATCCAAAAAAGGTGTGGACCGATTATAATGCTCAACCGGAGATAGATATTAATCAGGCAGCATCCGGCGTGATCATTCAGGTGGAAACGGGAAACCTGGGAAAGGAAAGACCGAAAGTTCACCTCCAATTTGAGAATCAATTAATCAATATCCCGATGCACCAAATTCAACCTTTTGTATTTTTATCGTCACCGTTGAAAATTGAATCATTTGCTGATATTAATAGCATCAATACTACCTTAAATATTGAAACTGAATATATTTACAAATACGATTTTTCACCATCTGTGGCTGGGTCCGGAAAAGCGGCTACTGTATTATCAGAAGATAAAATGTGTTCGCTTCAATCATTAAAAACAACACTTTATTCTCCGACGCTTCTTTGGATTGAAGCGGTAGAAAATTCGACTCCGCCGCCACACGGAACATTTTTATCCCGAGTTTATCAGCTCCAGCCATTTAACATTCCACTTCAAGATACAGTAAGAATCGGTATCCGGTATAACGATAAAGTCGCAGAAATGGACAAAATTAGTCTTTACTATTATGACCAGGATGATGGCTGGACTTTTATATCTTCAAAAAATTCACTTAAGCGCCATGTACTAACGGGTGGCATACGAAGATTAGAAGCCGTGTGTATTCTTCAAGATATTGTACCTCCCCAGATTCAGTCTACGTTTCCTGCCGATGGGGGACAATACTATATTGAAGACGTATCGATGATCGAGGCCAATTTTAATGATCTTCTATCCGGTATTGAACCAGCAGAATCAGCCATGACAATGATTATGGATGGTAAACGATTATTGGTTGGGTACCAACCTGTTAAACAAATAATGTCCTATGAATTACTTGAACCTCTCCATGTTGGCGATCATATACTAGAGGTTATTGTAAAAGACCGTGCCGGGAACGAAGCGGGAAAGCGTGTAAACTTTACGATTAAATAATGTTTTTTCCTTACAAAGACGATAATCCACGAATACTTGTTCCCATAGTGACTTACGGTATCATTGCTTTAAATGTTTTGGTTTTTTTATATCAAATAAACTTGGCAATGGTAGGGGATGAAACTGAAGTTGCGTTTATTTACGTATTTGGCCTGATACCTGCACAGTTTCATATTTTGAATTTATTTACATCCATGTTTCTTCATGGCAGCATCGCTCACATTCTAGGCAATATGTGGTTCTTATGGATTTTTGGCGACAATGTGGAAAGTGCCCTCGGTCATGTTCGCTACGCTTTATTTTACATTTTATGTGGTTTGGCAGCCGGCCTTGCCCAAGTGATTATTAATGTTGATTCTTTCATTCCTATGGTTGGAGCCAGCGGCGCCATTGCCGGGGTCTTGGGAGCATATTTAATTCGTTATCCCCAAGCGAAAGTTCATGTATTTATATTTATTTTCTTTTTCTTTACAACCATTAGAGTTCCGGCAATCATTGTGCTGGGTATTTGGTTTTTGACTCAATTGACAAATGGCTTGGGCACTCTGGGGCTTGACACGACTGGTGGCGTGGCATGGTTTGCCCATATTGGTGGATTTATTGCCGGAGTAGGCTTTAATTATATCTTTCAACAAATAAGAATAAAAGAGTATTAATATGGAAAAGTTAATCAAACACGCTCAAAAAATGCGAGAACGTTCATATGCGCCTTATTCTTCCTATACAGTGGGTGCGGCAATTTTGACACTAGACGGAAGCATCGTCGGAGGTTGTAATGTGGAATCCAGTAGTTATGGATTAACATGCTGTGCAGAACGGGTTGCTCTGTATAAAGCCATTGCAGAGGGATACCAATCCTTTAAAGGCCTTGCTGTTGCAACGGAAAATGGAGGTTCCTTGTGTGGTGCCTGCCGGCAAGTTGTCTGGGACTTATGCGGAGATATTCCTATTTTCATTGCCGATAAAAATGGTTTAATCAACGAAACAACATCAGCTGAACTTCTCCCAGATTCTTTTGATCAGACAAAGCTTCAATGAATAAAAATGTCATTCTAATCGGCATTGCGGGTGGTTCTGGTTCAGGAAAAACATCCATCGCCCGGGAAATAAGAAAAGAATTTTCCAAGGGTGAAGTGGCTGTGATTCAGCTCGATTCATATTATAAAAATTTGGCTCACATGGATTTTGAAGACCGGAAAAAGCAGAATTTTGATCATCCAGACGCAATGGATTTCGAACTACTCCGGAGTCATTTATTAAAATTAATGGAATGGAAAACTGTGCATATTCCCCGCTATGATTTTGCAACGCATATACGGAAAAAAGAGGCGGAAATGGTTGAACCTCACCATGTAATTGTCATCGAAGGCATTTTAACTTTGTGGGATAAAAAGCTGCGTGATTTAATGAACATCAAATTGTTTGTAGAGACACCAAAAGACATCCGTTTTATTCGTCGTTTAACACGGGATCGAATCGAAAGAGAGCGATCTACCCAATCAGTGATTGATCAATATTTACATACAGTTCGTCCCATGCACGAACAGTTCGTAGAACCCACAAAAGAATTTTCTGATATTATTATTCCTGAAGGCGGCCACAATGAAGTTGCAATCGATCTTATCCGAACAAAGATTAAATCAATAATAAAAACGTAGAAAAAATAATGACACTCACACCCCGTAATAGTGGTTGGATAGAAGTAATTTGCGGACCCATGTTCTGCGGTAAGACTGAAGAACTAATCCGCAGATTAAGACGGGCACAAATTGCCAAAATGAAAACAGCTATTTTTAAACCCAAAATTGATACTCGTTATAGCGAGGAGCATATTGTTTCGCATAATCAAATGAAAATGATTTCTTACTTAATTGATGATGCGGATGAAATACTTACAATGGCAAAAGACGCTGAAGTAGTGGGTATCGATGAGGCACAATTTTTCGGATCGAATTTGGTTTCTGTTTGTAGACAGTTGGCTGAAGACAATAAGCGTGTTCTTGTGGCCGGGTTGGACAAAGATTATCTCGCTAAGCCGTTTGGTCCCATGCCGGAGATCATGTGTGAAGCAGACTATTTGGATAAACTCAGGGCTATTTGTATTCAATGCGGAAATCCGGCTGCTTACACTCAGAGACTGTCGAAGGATTCCAATCAAGTTATTATTGGCGAAACGGACATTTATGAAGCCCGTTGCCGAAACTGCTATAAAGATCCAAGGGAGGATGTGAAATGAATTTGATCAGTATTTTGGGATTACTTGCTCTTCTCGGACTTGCTTGGGCTTTATCCTTTAATCATAAACAAGTTCGATTAAGACCTGTTTTTTGGGGAATATCACTGCAATTCTTGTTTGCACTTATCATTCTGCGTGAAGATTATTGGAGTTTTATCGGAATGGGCGTTTTGGGATTACTTTTGATAACGTATATTCTCCAGCGGATAGATAATCTGTTGGGTGGCGGGTTAAAATCAACTATGATTGTCAGTGTGATCTGTGTGGGCGTTGGCTGGGTGCTGACATTGTTTCAAAGTCTTATTTTATGGATCCTTATTGCTTCGTTGATCTTTTTAATCATAAACGCATGGAAAAAATATCACCAGCCAGCACAAACCTATATCAGTGCTTTTTTTGTAATTACCGGAGTTGCATATTTTGTATCAAACGGGATGTACGGACAGCTCATTTTTCAATCCTTCAGTGATAAAATAGCCCATTTCTTAAGTCTATCGGATTATGGAGCTAAATTTCTTTTCTCACACCTTGCCGACGAATCTTTTTATGGTCCCTGGTCAAAGAATTTTCCCAATATGGGGACCTGGCCAGGTTTTGGTTTCCAGTTTGCTTTTAAGGTTTTACCAACCATTATCTTTTTTGGCGGTTTCATGAGCGTCCTATACTACCTTGGGATTATGCAGAAAATAATCGAAGCGATGAGCCGGTTCATGCGGTGGACAATTGGCACCAGCGGCGCTGAAACTTTATCTTGCAGCGCTAATATTTTTGTGGGACAAACAGAAGCGCCATTGTTAATAAAGCCATTCTTAAACACGATGACAAAATCGGAATTGCTGACAGTTATGGTCGGGGGATTCGCCACCATCGCCGGAGGTGTATTAGCCGGGTACATCGCCATGGGTGTCCCTGCCGGCCATCTTATCGCCGCAAGTGTTATGTCTGCTCCTGCTGCATTGGTTATTGGGAAAATTATTTATCCTGAACTAGAACATTCAGAAACCGCGGGCGACACTCAAATGCCGGACATTAAAGTCGGTGGAAATGTAATTGAAGCGGCGTCAAATGGTATTACGGACGGGCTGAAGCTGGCCGTTAATGTCGGTGCGATGCTCATTGGGTTTATTGCTTTGATCGCTGTGGTTGACTCTTTATTAAACTGGTTGGATATGATTATTGATGGGAGACTCCTGTCTGGCGAGTATTATGCATATAATGTGATAGGATTATCTCCTGCAACTGGAGAATACATGGGTTTTTTCCCTGGTTCATTACAAACATTTTTTGGTACAATTCTTCGTCCGCTGGCATGGCTAATGGGCGTATCGTGGGAGCAGGCCGATAAAGTAGGAAATCTCTTAGGAATAAAACTGTCTTTAAACGAGTTTGTCGCCTATGGAACATTGGGGAATTATATTCAAAACAATGCCTTGGATCAAAGAGCAATAATTATATCTACGTATGCGCTATGCGGATTCGCTAATTTTTCTTCAATCGGTATTCAAATTGGCGGAATCAGCGCCCTGGCGCCCAAGCGAAAATCCGACTTGGCAAAAGTGGGGCTCAAAGCTATGTTCGGTGGCGCATTGGCCTCCTGGCTGACTGCTACAATCGCCGGTATATTAATTTGATTTTTGTTAGGTTTCTCGACTAATGTTTATTGCCTGTCCTTGCGGCAATAATATTTAATTGGATAATAGGATTATCTTGTCTTAAATTATGTTTTAATAGTTAGACACCCCGCGATTCACAGGCGGTTGGTCCCTGGTGCTGATATCACCACAAATAATATTTTATAATATCAAATCCAGGTAATTGAAAAATAAAGGTAAATAAATGATAAGACATTTCCGAGAGATTCACAAAATGTTAAGGAGCTTTAAACCTGCGCGGTTGGCTGTCGCAAATCCTCAACAAGTTCATTTGCAGAAAATATTAGCAAAATCTGAGCAAAAGGAAATTATTAAACCACTTGTGTTTTTAAATGATGATCCCGCTATTGCAGCCATCAAAGCCGTCGAAGCGGTTGCGTCGGGAAAAGCAGATTTCCTCATGAAAGGAGATATTGATACAGCACAATTTATCCAAATTGTCCTAAACAAAAAATATGGGTTACGAAATGATAAACTATTATCTCATGTCGCTGTTATTGAAACACCATTTTACAACCGGCCCATGCTGTGTTCGGATGGCGTGATTAACATTAAATTAAACAAAGAAACTGTCCCGGCTATTCTAGAAAATGCACTGTTAATGGCTTCATCATTAGGAATAAAAAAACCCAATGTGGCCTTTTTATCCTTGGTAGAAACGATAACCTCAAAATTACCTTCAACTGAATTATGGGATCAAATGACGAATAAATATAAATCAAATCCGAGGCTTACCGCAGAGGGACCACTGGCTCTTGATATCGCCCTATCGGCCAAAGCGGCAGAAAAAAAATCTTTCAAATCGCGTATAGCTGGCAAGGCAGATATTTTTATTGGACCAACTATAACATCTATTAATATGATGGTAAAATCTCTAATAAATATTGGAGGAGCAAAAGGCGGCGGTCTTATTCTGGGTGCAAAATGCCCAATTGTTTTGTTGTCCAGATCTGATTCCAAACAAACTCATATGAATTCTGTCGCATTGGGTTTACTTGCTTTAAACAGACATTGATTTGAGTAAGAAAAAATCCTAATCGTATTTTGCGCAGTTCTGATTTAGAGATATTCTCAATCGAGAGAAAATTAATTCTGATCCAATTATAATATATGAGTGAAAATTCATTGGTGAGGAATTACCAATGAACATTCAAAGTTTTTGTTTCTTTTGTAAAACACAAATCTTGCAGTGGTATGTAACAAATCCTTATTATTCAGACAGGTAATTCTTATGCGTTTAATATTTATTGGCCCCCCAGGCGTTGGTAAAGGTACCCAAGCCAAAAAATTATGTGATCATTTTGGAATTTTGCATTTATCCACTGGAGAAATTCTTCGGGAGGAAATATCTCATAATTCAACAGTGGGTCAGGCAGCAAAACAATTTATCGATCATGGTAAACTTGTACCGGATAGTATTTTGCTGGATATAATGTCTACCCGTTTAAGCCAAAGAGATTGTGAAAACGGATATTGCCTTGACGGATTTCCGAGGACCATACCGCAAGCAAAAGGATTAGAAGTCATTTTAAAAAGGCTGCATCAATCCATTAATGCTGTTATCAGTATTGAAGCTGATGAAAAGGAATTAATTAATCGCTTGGTATTAAGAGGAAAAAATTCAGGTAGAACAGACGACACTTCAAATGTAATTAAAAAGCGGCTTTTTATTTATCGGAATCAGACAGCGCCGCTTATTGATTATTATACCCGCAAAAAACTTTTACAAAGTATTGATGGAATGGGGGAAATTTCAGAAATTACTAAGCGAATTTTAGATATTTTAAGTTAATATGTTAAAAATTGGACTTACAGGTGGTATTGGTTGTGGAAAAAGTACAGCCAGTGAATATTTTAAGGAGTTGGGTGCCTACATTTTTAACGCAGATACTGAAGCAAAGAAATTATTGACCAATAATCCAACCGTTCAAAGCGAGCTAATTGCAGAGTTTGGTTCGGATATAATAGGCCCTGATAATACAATTGTAAAAGAAAAATTGGCACGTATCGCTTTCCAGGATGAAGACCACCAATCACGTCTTAACTCAGTTGTGCACCCTTATTTGTATAATTTGATCGATAATAGTTTTCAAAAAATAGAAAAAAAGAAAAATCACTCTTTATTCGTTGTGGACGGTGCAATGATTTATGAATCAGGATATGATCAACATCTTGATTATATTATCGTTATAACAGCTTTATTGAAAAACAGAATGGAACGATCCATATCCAGAGGAACATTAACCAGAGATCAAATTCTGCAGAGAATGGACCTCCAGTGGTCTGAAAAAATCAAAACAGGGTTGGCAGATTTTGTGATTCATAACGACAGTTCCGAAGAATATCTAAAAAAAGAGATAACAGATATTTTTAAACAAATAGCTTAGCGGAACCGTTTCCTTAACGCACGCGGTTTATCTAGAATCTCTTTGTAAATCATAGCCATTTTCACATCATGTTGTATTCTAAATAATGATGCTTTTTTAAATATTTTCTCATGAGACTTATGCTTGATTGTTCCAACCTGTCTATGTCTCTCTATTGATGACAATCCTTTGTGGGTCGTGTGAACGGGCTCAATTGGTATCTCTCTATCATATTGCAAGCTTGATTCGACTTCCAAATTATGATACGCCCCTTCAACGCTTGGTTCAGGTACATTCTTTTCTTCTATTTCTTCTGGTTCCGCAAAATCAGAAAAAAGATCTTTTATAAACTCAGGCGTTTTCCAATCATTCGCTTCTTCTTCTTTTTCTACTTCTTCCATTTGGCGATATGCTGCTTTTTGCTTTCTTTTCTTCATAATGGCTGAAAACAAATATAATATCAGCAGAAAGATCCAATAGCTGAAGTCTTCCATTAATCATCATCCTCAAATGTTTTGGTTTCTCCTTCGCCTATATCGGATATGGACTGCCTCATTCCGGTATCTGCTTTGATATTTTGCATATTGTAATAATCAAAAATCCCAAGATTGCCTTCTCTGAATGCTTGAGCCATTGCCTTTGGAACTTCTGCTTCAGCTTCAACTACTTTGGCTTGCATTTCCTGCGTGCGGGCTTTCATTTCCTGTTCTTCGGCCACAGCCATTGCCCTGCGGGTTTCTGCTCGTGCCTGGGCAACCCGCAAATCAGCTTCTGCTTGATCGGCTTGTAGACTAGCGCCGATGTTCTTACCTACATCCAGATCTGCAATATCGATGGATAGAATTTCATAGGCTGTTCCTGCGTCCAATCCTTTTTGCAACACCGCCTTGGAAATATTATCGGGATTTTCCAGTACAGCTGTATAATTATCGGAAGAACCAATTGCGCTCACAATTCCTTCTCCTACACGTGCAATAATTGTTTCGTCCGTAGCGCCACCAACCAATCCGGGAATGTTCGTTCTAACGGTCACGCGTGCACGTGCTTTCAATTCAATTCCATCTTTTGCTACAGCTGCTAAATAACCTTCTTTGGGTGCATCAATCACTTTTGGATAAACGCTCGTGGCAACAGCCGTCTGTACATCCCGACCAGCCAAGTCAATAGCGGTTGTTGTTTCGAATGCTAGTGGAATATTTGCTTTTGCTGCAGCAATTAGTGCCACTACAACGTTTTGCACATGCCCACCGGCAAGGAAATGTGTTTCCAGCATATCTGTGGAAATGGTTTGCAGTCCTGCTTTATTTAGATTAATCACGCCATCCACAATCAATCGTGGAGGAATTTTTCTCAATCTCATACGGATAAGATCTATGATTGAAATGGGGCCTAATCCTAAACTTACTATAGATTGTACCCACAACCCCAAGGGGACAAAATAGAAAAATAGAATTACAAATAGCAGTACAAACCCTAATAATAAAATAGATGCGATAGTCATATTTTCATTCCTTATTCTTGATTCATTTTTCTGACGACAACCCTGTTCCCGTCTACAGTCATAATTTTAATGGTTTCATTTTTATTGATATATGATCCTTCCGTAACGACAAAAATTCGTTTTTCTCCCACCTGAACCCAGCCCGAAGGACGAAGATCTGTATCCGCGACACCTTCTTCGTTGAGAAGATTTTCAAGCCCGATTGATGAATTATATCCTTCTTCCTTTAATTGCGCGGTGGGTGAACTTAATTTTTTCCAAAATTCTGTTTTGGTCATAAGTCTAAATAAAAGCACCAGGCCAACGATGCCACCCAATATTCCAATGGTTAATCCAGTTAAAGCCATGGTCTGAATTTCCTGACCTACGGGCACATCAGGCAAGAGTAATTCATAAAGACCCCAAATGATGATTCCTATACCGGAAAGCCCTGCAATACCAAACCCCGGTATTAAAAGTATTTCCACCATTAACAATACAACCCCCACCAAAACAATCAATAGGTCTGTCACTGTTGCTAATTGTACAATGTAGGAGGCTCCTAACGATAAGGCCAAACAGATAGCTCCAAACGTACCGGGGAGCCCCCAGCCGGGGCTTTGCAACTCAAATAAAATGCCAAGAAATCCAAAAGTTGTTAGAAGTGATGCAACGACCGGATTCGTTAAAAATCGTACAAAATTTTCAGACCAATTTTCTTTAGCAGAGCGAACTGAAGCATGAGATAATCCTAATTCTAACAGCACGTCTTCCAATGTTTCTTTTTCTCCGTCTGCTATCCCGTATTTAATAGCCGATTCTGTCGTGAGAGTTATTAGCTTGCCTTCCTTTCGGCCTTCGAGGTCTGTCACTTCAATGGAATCGCCATTAATAACTAAATGGGTAAACGATAATTCTTCATCAACCATCCCTTTGGCAATATCCGCGTTGCGACCACGCTTTTCTGCTGTGGAGGCCATCTCTTCCCGCATGTAGCTAATAACTTTTTCACTTGCTTTTTTACCCTGCATATCCACTGCCGTTGCAGCACCAATCGTTCCTCCTCCTGTCAAATAAATCTTCTCACAGGAAAGCGATATTAATGCTCCGGCAGAAATAGCCCTTCGATTAATGAAGGCAACCGTTAATATATCCGAATCGAGTATAGCGTCCTTGATTTGTGTTGCCGCATCTACGCGCCCGCCAAACGTGTCAATATCAAAAATGATCGCTTTTGCTCCAGCTTCTTCTGCTGATGCAATTGCACGTTCGATATAGGGAGGCAAGCCCAGATCGATTGTTCCTTGAATCGGAACCCTATAAATAATCGTTTCAGCTAATCCGACAGAAAAGAATAAAGATATAAATATTAATGTTTTCAGTTTCATAATGTTCTTCTAAACTATTGTTAATTTTAATACTGTCATCAGTGAAATTATTTTATATTTAGCAATTCTCTAGAACATATTATCAACAAATGCGCTTTAATCACCAAATTTCTTATTATGCACTAACTGTATTTTCAGGCTGGTTAAGAAGTTTATCTGAATCTGAACGTGATAGATTTAGTTTAAGATTGGCTCGCATTGCCTATTATATACTTTCTCTTCGGAAAAAAGATTCAGCTAATAATATTGCCATTGCATTTTCAGAAAAAACCGCTCAACAACAAGATAAAATATTAAAAAATTCTTATGCATTTTTTGCCAAATCCTTCTTGCAATTTTTTGCATTACCAAAATCATATCGATTTGTTGATATTAACATAAAGGGGAAGAATTTACTGGATGATGCTATCAAAAAAGGCCGAGGCGTTATTCTCGCCACTGGGCATTTTGGGAAGTGGGAAATGATGAGCGTATGGCTGGGACGTTCAGGTTATCCTGTTTATGCCGTTGCCCACCGCCAAAAAAATAAAGGCGCTGATTTGTTTTTTAAGAATCATCGACAAAAAACGGGCATGGAAATGATTTACCGAAAATCTTCCCTAAAAAATATGTACAGAATTCTGGAAGAAAATAAGATATTGGTTTTGGGAAGCGATCAAGATGCGAAGTCCCGGGGAATATTTATCAACTTTTTCAACAAACCCGCCTCGACGCCCAAGGGGGTTGCACGGTTTCACCTGGAAACACATTCTCCTATTCTATTCGTTTCCTGTCACTTGGATCAGGCGGGAAAATATCAACTTGAAATCCAACCTGTAAATCCTAACGCTCCTCCCACAGTGGAATCAATTACTCAGGCATATACTCGTTTATTGGAAGAAAAAATCCGGCAATTTCCTGATCAATATTTTTGGTTCCACAGGCGCTGGAAATCGAAACCCACAAATTCAGAATGAATATTGTTTCCAAAGAGTCTAATAACGCAATAACTCAAGCGTGTGATATTCTGGTATCGGGCGGTATTATAGTATATCCGACAGACACTATTTATGGATTCGGTGTAGACGCAAAAAATGATAATGCTATTCATAAATTAAATAGGATTAAGGGTCGCCAACAAGCAATCAGCGTTTTGGCTCCTGATAAAAAAACAGCCCTTTCATGGGGAAACCTTTCCATTGAAAATAGTAAACTAATTGAAAACAGACTTGGTGGAAATACGACCGTGATATTTTCCGTTAAAGATGCCATTGTGAGTCCCTTGATTTTAGGGGAAAACAATACATTGGGAGTACGGATTCCTCATCATAAATTTTGCAATACACTTTCATCATTTTTTACAAATCCCATTACAACAACCAGTGTAAACAAGCATGGTTCTGTTCCATTAAACAACCCTGAATTGATTATACAGGAATTTGAAGATAATATCGGTTTATTAATAGATGGTGGGAATTTAGAAGGAAACCAGAGATCGGCTATGTTTAAACTAGATTGTGGCGAACTTATCCAAATTAGATGATAGAGACTTTTACACATCCTATTGCATAAATATACATTTTACCAAGATATCTAGTACAATGAGAATAATTATTACAATCATTTTATTGCTGAATTTCGTAGTAGGACAAAATTTCCCCTTTCAGGTGGGAGAGAAATTAGTTTATAATGCAAAATTTAATATTATTCCATCGGGAATTGCCTCTTTGGAAATCCTGGCACATGATTCTATCAATGGTAATGGAACATACCACGCACGCTTCACGGCAAAAACAAATCCAACATTTGATCCTTTATTCAAAATTAGAGACCAAATTGATATTTGGATGGATCATAAATCCCTCTATACTCATCAATTACTCAAAACAATACGAGAAGGGAAATACCGAAAAAATGTCTCAACTACGATCGATTACCAGGATTCCCTGGCGGTTATCAATTCAGATACAGTAAAAATTTATGATGTAGTTCGTGATCCATATTCATTGTTTTATTATTTAAGAACCGTATCTTTAGAAATTGGTCAGGTAATCGAATTCAAATCTTTTGAAAATAATAATACTACTCAGTTTAAACTACATGTAAACGGTACTGAAAGCGTCTCCACTGAGGCAGGAACATTTTCTTGTATTATCGTCCGGCCATACCGTAAGGGTAAAGCGCTATTGAAAAATAAAGGTGATATGCAAATTTGGTTCAGTAATGACAAAAATCGAGTCCCGGTACAAATTCAAATTAAAATGAAATTTGGATCAATGTTGTTAAAACTAAAGGAAGTTACTGTCCAATAAGCCGTCCAATATCATTGACAATTACTGTTGCAAAAAGTAAAAGTAGAAACGCCATTCCAACTTGTTGAATAACCATACGAGCTTTGATAGAAAGTTTGTGTCGAATGATTCCCTCAATAATAATGATAAGAATATGACCACCATCCAGTCCGGGAATTGGTAAAATATTAATAAACGCCAGGTTACAACTTATTAGCGCCATAAAAGTCAGGAGCGCCGCCCAGCCTGCTTTGGCGGTTTCACCGGCCAATTGTGCTATCAAAACAGGTCCCCCTATATCTTTTAATGATGCCTCTCCATTTACCAGCATCGATATCGAAGTAATAATCATTCCAAAACCATTTATGGTGGCAACAAAACCGGTTTGGATCGCTTTGACAAACCCTATTGGTTGAAAGGAATACTGTTGAATAATACCTATTGCACCTAGCGTGTCCATTTTGCCATCAATAAGAGCGACCTGATGACTGGTTTTTACCACTGTATTAAATTGTATATTATCTCGCTCGAGCGTTAAAGAAATTTCTGTATTGGGTATTTCATGAATTATTGAAGAAAGTTCAGACCAGCTTTCTATTTCCTCCTCATTGATTGAAATAATTCGATCTCCCACCTGTAACCCGGCAGCGATAGCCGGCATATCCGGCACCAACTGTGCAATCACGGGTTCGTCACTAACCTCAGGAATTCCAGTATGCTTAGCCACGCCCGTAAACAAAATAAAAGCCAGTACAATATTCATTATAACCCCGGCGCTCATGACCCACGCTTGAGCTAATGACGATTTGTTCATAAGTTCATCATCGGCATTGGAAAAAGTGTCATCCAGATTTTCATCAATGACACCTGCCATTTTTACATAACCGCCAAGGGGAATTATGGCTAAACAATATTCACATCCGCTCCCGATTTTTCCCTTCTTATTGATTGTTTTCTCAATTATGGATCCCCAAACAAGTTTTTTATCTTCATCAAAACGATAAAAATATAATGTAAATAACCATCCGTCTTTAATGGAAGTGAATGTGATTAATCTAGGCGGAAACCCAATAGAGAAACGATCCACACGCACACCAACTGAGCGTGCGGCTAAAAAATGTCCAATCTCGTGTACGGTTACAATAACGCCTAAAACGATAATGGTTGCCCAAAGTGTTGTCATATGAAATAGTTACCTTAAGTTATTAAAATACTTTGTGAAATTTTCTGTGTGAAAATAAGAGGAAAAACTTGTCTGATTCCTACCTGCCCCCTTCTTTTTATCCCAGTCAAGGCATGCTGATCTAAATTGATCTATTTTAATTATAAAGATGTGCATTGCGCTTCATTGTTTAAATTTATTAACAAAATCTGTCGTCCAGAGTTCCAACTCTAATAATTCTTCCAGTGTAGGTTTTGCTAACCAGTTATGGGCAGCACAGGCTCGTTCAATTATTATTGGAATATCAATAAATTTAATGCGGTTATTCAAAAATTGATAGACGGCCTGTTCATTCGCAACATTGAGAACGGCCGGGGTCGACCCACCGTTTTCTAAGGCATCAAAGGCTAATTTTATGCAGGGGAATTTCTCATAATCAGGCGCTTCGAATGTCAGATTCTTAATTTTAACAAGATCAAGTGTTTCCCACGATGCTTCAACTCGGCGTGGATAGGATAATGAATATTGAATAGGTATTTTCATATCGGGGACACCCAATTGAGCTTTAACAGATCCATCAGAAAATTCAACCATGGAATGAATGATGGATTGTGGATGGACAACAATTTCTATCTGGTTTGATTCCAAACCAAATAGCCATTTAGCCTCTATTACTTCAAGCCCCTTATTCATCATTGTTGCTGAATCGATAGTGATTTTATTTCCCATGTCCCAATTGGGATGTTTCAGAGCCTCTTTAACTGATATATCCGAAAACGTATTGATATCTCTTGTTCTGAAGGGCCCACCACTTCCGGTTAATATGATTTTCCTTACATCTGATTGTTCTTCTCCTGCGATACATTGCCAAATGGCTGAGTGTTCGCTATCAACGGGGAATATTTTTGCGCCGGTTTTTGCCTTAACAGATTCTATTAGAGAACCTGCCATGACCAAACTTTCCTTATTGCTTAATGCAACATTAACTCCGGCTTCAAGAGAACGGATGGTCGGTTCCATTCCTGTGCTGCCAACCAAGCCGTTCATAACAATCTCTATATTATCTCGTCCGGCTATTTCTAACAACCCGTTTCGTCCTGATAATACTTCAATAGATTCCGGAACATTTTGTTTAACATATTCTCTCAACGAATTTTCAACAATAACAATAGATTCCGGGTGATACATATTTGCCTGCTTAATAAGTTTATCAGCATTTTTATTGGCAGTGAGGTATACAATACTAATTCTATTGCCAAGATTATTGCACACATTGAGCGTGTTTTCACCAATAGAGCCAGTTGAGCCAAGGATAGATAGTCGCTTTAGCATTAGAAAAAGGTCTTTATAATCTGGAGGTTAAATTGTATAAATTTTGAATGTGCTTGCGATTGAATATTAATATCAATTGGATTCAAATGAAATTGGGCTCCAGCTATAAAATAGGTGAGAGAATTCGCCAACCTTGGTTGAATCACATCGTCATTAAGATTCTGAAAATGTGCATGGTAATTGGCGTGACCAATTCCAAAGTGCATTGGAATATCAGAAATGGATTTTTTAATAATAGCACTGAAGTCTATCCCTCGGATCTTCAAATGCGTTGGGCCTTCAAGCCATCCAAAGCAAACTGATGTTATCCAGCCCTGCTTGCGATATTCCATCCCGTAGCTTGCGGCATTCACAGAAACATTTTTTGGAGAAAGTAAATTCATTTTCCCTTTTACTATTAAATTATTTGTAATGAGCATTTTTCCCTCTGCCATGGGAAGAAAAACATGAGGATTTGATTGTATAGATAAATTGGTCATATCCCAGCCAATCGGAAAATACAGAGAGATACCAACCCTCTTGATTTCTGATAAATCCATAACGGAGAGTTGCCCAATGGATAATACGCTGGACCTTATAATCGGTTCTGATTGTTCATTAAAATGATTGTCTGCTGTTTCAGAAAGATCAAAAGAAATCCATTGCCCGGAAACCGGATCCATAATGATGATAAAATATATAACGATAAACCGGATTAACATTGACGGCATGCGCCATTCAAATGATGCCGCGCTTGCTGGTTTCAATAAAATTTAGGATCGCTTTTATCTCATCCGTATTTTCAAAATCGGTTTTAATTTTTATTATCGCTTCAGTTCTGTTCAATTCGTCTGATCTGAAATATAGCTTATAAGCTTTCTTTATCAAATTTCGTGTTTTGCTATCAAATCCTCGCCTACGCAGACCGATTTGATTTACACCGGAAAATTTCAAAGGTTCTCCTGCTGCTAATATATATGGGGGGACGTCCTGAACCACTCTGAATCCTCCTCCTATAAATACATGATTGCCAATTTTAGAAAATTGATGTACAAGTACTCCGCCTCCCAATGACACCCAATCGCCCAATTCAACATGCCCTCCGAGGGTTGATAAATTGGCCATGATCACATTATTTCCCACAACACAATCATGGGCAACATGTGCATAGGCCATGAGCAACACATCGTTTCCAATCACCGTTGTTCCCCTCTCAACCGTTCCTCGATTGATCGTGACTGATTCTCGTATGATGACATTATTTCCAATTAGAGTCTTGCTGGCCTCGCCTGAGAATTTCAAATCCTGTGGAATTTCGCCAATGGAACAATTGTGAAAAATCTTCCCATTTTTTCCTATGGTTGTTCCAGATTTCACAGTGGTGTGATTACCAATACTCGTATTGTCACCAATACAAACGTCTTCTAATACGCTATATGGTCCAACAGAAATATTATGACCAAGTTCGGCCTTTTTTGAAATCAAGGCAGTAGGATGTATGTTCGTGGAGATGGTTATACTCCAACTCGATCGACAATGTTTGCCATAATTGTTCCTTCGGCAACTTTTATATCATCTACGTATGCAACCCCCCTTAGCTTTACTGCATTCAAACGTATTTTAATTAATTCCATTTCAATGCGCACTTGATCTCCTGGAACGATGGGTTTCCTAAATTTTGATTTTTCAACTGCTGTAAATAACATATTCTTTTTCAATGGATCCTCCACTGAATTAAGCACTAAAAACGCTCCAGCCTGTGCCATCGATTCTAATATCAGAACACCTGGCATCACCGGATTCCCTGGGAAATGACCCTGGAAAAAAGGCTCGTTTATTGTAACATTCTTTAAGGCAGTACAGTGTTTTCCCGGAATCAATTCGACGATTCTGTCAATTAAAATGAATGGATATCTATGGGGTATGAGCCACATGATCTCACTGATAGACAACATACCAATTTCCCTCTTATATCAAATATTTAATTTTGAAAAATATTCGGCATATTCTTGCCTCACCAACTTTACAAATTCCACATTGCTGGCGTGACCACTTCTGACCGCAGTTACATGACCCTTGATTGGAATACCCAATAGAGCTAAGTCGCCTATCAAATCTAATGTTTTATGTCTGACGGGCTCATTTTTAAATCGTAATGCTTTGCCATTTAATATTCCGTTTGCACCT
The DNA here is from genome assembly GCA_046861385.1 of Fidelibacterota bacterium. Classification (GTDB taxonomy): domain Bacteria; phylum Fidelibacterota; class Marinisomatia; order Marinisomatales; family TCS55; genus JADFRD01. Next base: position 28,100 of record JBHHTW010000016.1, read on the forward strand.
GAAATAATTGTTTCCTCAATTCCAAATAATTTCTGCAAATGATCCATTTCACCTAATGCAATTTCTTTATCAATGATGACCACGGCATTACCAAGACTACCCCCTTTAATTAGCCCCTGCTTTTTCAGCATTTCAACTTCACTGAGAAAGCAAAATGTTCTTGCAGGAGCAACTTCCATTGCAAAATCCTCTTCCATATTGTAAATGGCTTCATATTGAGTCCCTAATTGTGGCAGCGGATAATCTACCATGAAGGTTACTCGAAAACGATTTGCTGGCGTAACATGAATATCAATTTCTTTGATCGGATCAGAATATGCAACGGCATTACTAATCGGTAAAATTTTTCTTTCAGCCTTTTGAGTCACTTGTCCTGCCTTCTGTAAAACTTCAACAAACTCTTTTGCACTTCCATCCAACACCGGAGTTTCTTTACTCGTCAGTTCAATAAGGATATTATCAATCCGCAAACCCGACACCGCTGCTAATGCATGTTCCACCGTATGCACTTTTACTCCGTTTTGTTTAATAGTAGTCCCTCGGGAAATATCGACGACATGGTCAATATCGGCTTTTATTGCGGCACTGTTTTTTATATCGGATCTTCTAAATTGAATCCCATGGTTTTTTGGGGCAGGCTTAAATGTGATTTTACTTTCTACGCCTGTATGCAGTCCAAAACCCGTACAGGATACTGCATTTTTTATAGTTCGTTGTCGTCGATGACCTTTAGTCGGCATTTTCTATTCTGGCAATCCGTTTTTTTAAGGAATCAATTTCTGAAAAAATAGCATCTTTTTTATTTTGTTCTCTTATTTCCCTGGCAGGCATCCCTGCGTAAATTTTTCCACCAGGGAGGGACTTTGTTGCTACACTCTTTATTGCAAATACTGCCCGGTTACCTATCTTCACATGGGGAATAACGCCTGAATGTCCCGCGAATATACAAAAATCTCCTATTTCAACGCTCCCAGCAATTGCAACGCCCGCGGCGAACAAACAGCCGCAGCCAGTTTTCACATTATGAGCGATGTGAACCAAATTATCAAATTTACTCCCAGGACCAATAAATGTATTTCCAATAGTACCTCTATCAATTGTGCAATTAGCTCCAACGTCCACATGGTCACTGATTTTAACCGATCCAGTTTGGGGTGTTTTATGATGAATTCCATCCGATTCGACATATCCAAATCCGTCAGAACCAATCACTGTACCACTAAATATATTACAGTTATCGCCTATGATGCAGGAATGATAAATATGAATATTACTATGCAAATTACAATTACGGCCCACAACAACATTTCTACTCAAGACTGTATTGGCGCCAATAATGGTTTTATCCCCAATTTTCACCCCTTCTTCAATGACGCAGTTTGGACCAATACTTATTTGCTCGGCTAGACCAGTATAATCGGAAATAGTGGCCGATGGATGAATTCCCCATGTAATAGTTGGTTTTTCTTGAAAATATTCCAAAATTTTAGCAAAAACCAACTGAGGGTTATCTACAAGAAGACCATTAAAGTTGGATAAAGTGTTTTCATCAGATGTGATGATTGCAGATGCCGCTGTCCCTTTTACGTACTTTTTGTATTTAGGGTTGCTTAAAAAGGAAATGGTCCCTGATTTCCCATTCTGAATTTCCGAAACTCCATTAATTTCGAGTTTCGGATTGCCGATAACCTTACCCCCGGCGAGGTCTGCCAATTCCTGCAATGAAGCCAAAAGAAGTTTACTGATTATTTTCGGAAATATTATACTTCCGTAATTCGTAAAGAACATCATCCGTTACGTCAAACGCAGGATTACCGTATAGTAACGAAACAGATCCGTCGATAATATAATCATAACCTTTTCCTGCAGCCACTTTATCAACCGCTCGTTTTACTTTGGAAAGAATTTCAAATTCCATCTGTGCTTGTTTTTGGTATAATATTCCCTCTGGTCCAACTTTTTCAGCTTGGAAAATTTGTAAGGAACGCTCTTTTTCGCCAATTTCCTGTTCCTTTTCGCGCCGCCATTCCGGAGAACTCATAAGTCGTTGTGTTTCGTAGGCATTCTTTAAACTGTCCAAAGCCACCATTTGCAATTGGTATTCCATCTGAACATTTCGGAATTCAGCCTGAAGCTGCGCTTCAGCATCTTTGAATTCTTCATATTCTGCTCGAATTCGGTCTGATTGAACAAACCCAATATTTATTTCTGCAAGTAATGCTGATGTTGGCACACTGGCAGCGATTACTAAAAACATTATTGTTTTTTTCACAGGTACTCCTTGATTTAGTTAATTAAAATGATTGACCAAATATTATGGTATAGTTCCAGCCTTCTGGTAATGCATCACCGTTGTTATCATCAAATCCATATCCCATATCAAATCCTAGCATTCCAATCATCGGCATGAAAAAACGTACCCCAACCCCCGCAGATGTCCTCAAGCTCAAAGGCCCAGACCGTGGAATATTGAAAGGCTCAACCATAGATTTAGAATCCCACACATTACCAGCTTCAGCAAATAACAAACCGTAAATAACGGGATTTTCGGAAAATGGGAACCGTAACTCAGTGACAAATTTTAACATGGATGTACCATACACCGTACTGCCGTTCGAAGATTTAGGGCCGATGGAATTTTCCGGATATCCTCTTAACATATTACCATACGGAATGCCGTTTCCACCCATAATAAATTTCTCATCCCATGGGATAATTGAACGCTTCTCCTGAGATTGTAATGGGTCAATCACGCCGATTTTCAATGAACTCATCATTACTAATTTCCAGAATGTAGGTGTATACCACTCCAAATTCAACACATGTTTAAGAAAGTCTTCATTCCCCCCAAGAGGACCTCCGGATACAGTTGCCTCCCATGTAAATCGCGATCCATTACTGGTGAATTCCTGCCTGTCCCGGCTGTCACGTGTTATTACTTGGGTAATCGCTCGTCCTTTCGATTCATCTAAACCCCCAGCATAAATATCGATATTTTCCTTAGAACCTTCATACATTTTCAACGACGTATTCATTACCCAATAACCGCTGAAATAATCATCCGGCCATTTAAAACGGCGTCCCCATTGAACAGAACCTCCCAACACTTTTGTGTCTAATAGAATACCGTACCCCGTTGCAGCTCCCCTAAATGAATTGTAAAAAGAAAAACCGATACGATTGGGAGTATCAAAAATCTGTGGATCAACAAATCGAAGGCTGAATGATTCATATTTTGCGCCCGATTGGTTACTATAATAATTTAATGATTGTTGAGATCCGACATTATAACTTACTGTCAACTGTTGCCCCAGTCCTCTAAAATTTGCGAATTCAACACCACCGCCACCCATGAGGCCGTATACCCCGCTATAGCCAACATTCATGTTCGCGCGATCGGATGATTTTTCTTCTACGGTGATTTCCAGATCAATTTCGTCTTCATCAACAGGTACGACATCTGGAACCACATTACTAAAATAATTTAAAATAAATAACTCTCTGGCGCTTCGCTGTAATTGCTGGCGGTTAAAAACATCTCCCGGGAAAACGTGTAATTGGCGTCGGATAACATTTTCTCTGGTTTTGTCATTGCCTTGGACATAAATATTTCGAACGTATACTTTATGGTTTTCAGTTATTTCAAAATGAATGTCTAATGAGTCTACCCCAACAGGAGTAAAGCGCGGCTGAATACTACTATAAATATATCCCCTATCCATGTATAATCCATGCATACGCTCATAAACAGCAATATTGAATTCCTCTTCATTGTATTGATCCCCTTTCTTCAAGTCTAATGCGCGGGCCAACTGATCCGCTGAATACAATGAATTGCCTTCCCATGAAAAATCTCTATAATGATATTGAGGACCCTCGACCAGCTTAATATAAATATACATGGATTTTTTGAGCTCATCGTATGAAACGGAATCTGTAATAATAGATGCGTCACGATATCCCTCTTTTCGATAAAAATTTACGAGGTTTATTTTATCTTCTTCGTATTTCTTTTCATCATAATGTGATCGCCAAAACAAATACCATCGCTGCTGTTTCGTCTCTTTTAATACTCTGCGCAGACGGAAAGATGAGAAATGTTCGTTTCCTTCAAAGCTGATTTTACGCAGCTTCACTTTTTTATTTTCATTAATTTTGAAAACAAGATCACGTATTTGTTTCTTTTTTACATCACTGGAATCTGTGACACCTTTTGGGATTTTAGTTTCTCCTTCTATATCAACTAATAAATATCCATCCTCAGCATATAAATCTTTCATATCATTGATTGTTGAAGTGATAAGGTTTGGCTGGATACGCATCCCAGATCGAAGGCCTAATTCTTCCTCAAACTTTTTATCCTTTATCTTTTTATTGCCTTTAAATTTGATTTTTCCCAGTATATAATTTTCCTCGACTATAATGGTTACATCAATACCGTCTTCGTCTTCGTTATCTATTCTAATTTGGATATCATTGAATAAACCCAGCTGCCAAAGGCGTTTGACTGCCCTGGAAAAATCCCCGGGCGCGATATTTTCATTTTCCCTTAACCCGGCGGTATATTGTATCATTGTTTCAGAGGTAAGGCTGTTACCCTCGATGTTCACTTCACCCAACTTAATATTTTTTTGCTGGGCATAAATAGATCCAATAACCCAAAGGGTTATTATTAATTTTTTTAACATTCTATAATTATTTTTCTTTCTGAAGTTGTTCGCTTACTTTTCCAAATCGTCGTTCGCGCTCTTGGTAATCCTTGATGGCCAAGTAGAGTTCCTTTTCTCTAAACCCAGGCCAATACACATCAGTAATGTATAGTTCTGAATAAGCAATTTGCCATAATAAAAAATTGCTCACTCGTCTTTCCCCGCCGGTACGAATCAATAATTCAGGGTCGGGAATATTTGATGTAAATAAATATGACTGAAAAATATCTTCAGTAAAAGATTCCGAGACAAGTTTCCCAGACTCAATGTCTTTGCACATTGCACTAATTGCCATAAGAATTTCTTGTCTGCCTCCATAGCTCAGAGCGAGAATTAAATTGAGTCCTGTATTTGATTTGGTTTGTTCAATTCCATTGAGTATCCCTTTGCGAGCTTCCGTTGGGAAATCATCAAGGGAACCAATGGTGGTCAGTTTTACATTATTTTTATCTAATTCAGAAACCTCTTTTTGTATGGTTTTAACCAATAAACGCATTAGGGCAGATACTTCGTTTTTAGGCCTCGACCAGTTTTCTGAAGAAAATGTATATAAGGTCAAGTATTTTACGCCCAACATGCCGCAAACGCGGGTTATTTCACGTACAGAATGGATTCCTTCGTTATGTCCGGCAAAACGAGGAAGATTCCTCTCCTTCGCCCAGCGTCCATTGCCGTCCATGATAATAGCAATATGACCGGGAATATTATTACTGGAAATAATTTGATTTTTTAGTGTTTTTGTAGACATCTTTTTCGTAAACCGTCAATAATCGCTGGCAAAATTACCGTTTACCTTATCTATATACAACTTGTTGTATCCTGTATAACGAACCTTTGTCAATCCGGTTCCTCGTATAATTCAGCAATATGATGATCAAATTCCTTCATTTGATCCGGGATATGAACATTCGCATAAACTTTATGACACTTATAACACACGGCTTCATCGTTCATTCTTTTGTATAGTAACCAATCAATTACTGCAACAAACATCAGACTTAACCCATAAGTATAAGGAACCAAGATTGCACCAATCAATACGATGATACAACCTGCGGTTTTGTTAAAATCTTTTTGGTGATAAAAATGTTTACATCCACATGATGGACATTCTGAAAAATCCATCTCTTCAATCATAAAACTAAACCATCTTGGAATAAAACAAATTTATAACAGAGATCGCCAACAAATACAGATAATACACTGATGTAAAGCAATCCAGTAGCGCTTTGCGTGGCATGAAGTTTTAATGTTTTCCAGATGAAAAAATGCAATATAAGGGGTACAATTAAGCCGAACAATAATGCGACCCCCAAGAAAAAACCATCCAGCGTCTGAATATATTGAATCGTTGAAATAGATACTCCATAATTATTTTTCAACTGAATACTGGGAAGTTGGACCAGATTCCACAATAATCGGACTACAAGTAATCCTGCTAATCCATTTGACGCTTTTTGCAATAGCCCGATGGGAAGTTGAATAACATTTAAGTACCAATGTCCAAGAATCATGGCAAATAATACACCGGCGACAATGGATTGGCTTAAAATCCCAATTGGGATGATAAAAATAGAACTTTTTACAGGTAAAACTGATAATGTTAAAAAGGCAAAAATAATACAGCCAATCAGTGACGAAAATGAAATAATACCATTTGATATTTTTTCTCTGTTCCAATACATATATGTGACGACCAGATGCAATCCTAGCCAACCTGTGATTCCAAAAACGATTATTGAATCAGCGCCTTTGATCCACGATAACACAAAAGCCATTCCTCCAATCACACAGGATAGGCCAAGATTAAAATTGTAAAACCCGGCTCCTATTTTCTTTCTGGGGGTCAACCAAAGAAAAAATGGATAAAGTGTTGCAAATCCAAAAAGGGTATAAAGTAAAATGTTTAACAGATGAGCCGTCACAACATCGGTTTCAAATTACGATTGTAAAATTGTGTCAATTCTACTGGCTATATCGTTATATATTTTTGAGATGTTTGAGTCAGGCGCGCTCAAAACCAATGGTTCACCATCATCAGTTGCTTCCATTAAATCCTGAGAAAGTGGTATTTCTCCTAATAAGGGAACACCTAGACGTTCACTCTCCCGGACACCGCCTCCTTTTTTAAATAGATCCAACTGAAATTCAAATTGTCCATTTTCATCAATCGCTACATTATCTACTCCGGTAATATCTAATTTTATGTCGCCGGAAGCGCCGGTAATATGACCCTTTATGATCAGTCCTGCCATATTCTCCACAACGCCCAAGACAGGGGTTTGCACTTTACGAAACATATCGGCACCTTTGCGAACATCCGTCAACGCCATATCCTGGGGAGTGGTTACAATGATGGCGCCGCTGATCCGTATTTTTTGAGTCAAGGTTAATTGAACATCTCCTGTCCCCGGGGGTAAATCCAATACGAGATAATCCAGCTCTCCCCAAAGAACATCCTGAAAAAACTGTTCCGTCATGCGACTGACCATCGGACCGCGCCAGATGGTGGGTGTATTGTTTCCGCTGATAAAACCAAAGGACATGACTTTCATCCCATACCGTTCAAGCGGAGCCAGTTTTTTATCCTGCGTTAATTCCGGATTCTCGTTAAAACCCAAAATAGTGGGTAGAGAAGGACCGTAAATATCCAAATCCAAAAGACCGACCCTATATCCTTTTTGCGACAGTGCAGCGGCGAGGTTGGCCGCGACAGTTGATTTTCCCACGCCACCCTTCCCGCTGGCAATTGCAATAATATGCTCTACTTTGTCCAGAGGCATGGGGCCGGCAGGTAGTTCTTGGCTAACAGAGGTTGCTTCATCCTGATTGGATATTTCGATCTGAACATTTTCGAAAGATCCTTGATTCAATAAAATATCTGTTACAGCATTGTGTACAGCTTGTTTTTTATCTTCTTTTTGGGTGGTTATTTTCAAGGTGATGGTAACTCTTTTACCTTCTACCTGCACATCCTGCACCATGCCGAATGATACGATATCCCGACTGAAACCAGGATACTTAATTTGCTTTAACAGTTCTAAAACTTCGTGTTTATTCATTAGGTTAATTAGATAAAAAACGGCTGCTAAAAACAGCCGTTTTTTGAGTTGAGGTTATTGTGATGAGTGCCGTTATCCGTCGTAATCTCGTCCAAACCAATCATAATTGATTTTAATAAATTGGTTCCATTCCTCCGGAACTTCACTTTCTTCAAAAATCGCTTCAACCGGGCATTCCGGCTCACAGGCACCGCAATCAATACATTCTTCCGGGTCGATATAAAGTTGCTTGCCTTCCGGATCAAAACCCGGTTCTTTGGCTTCAGCTCCTGCTCCTGTTTTGTCTTCTGGTCCATGGATACAATCCACCGGACATACGTCTACGCAGGCAGTATCACACGTCCCGACACAAGGTTCTGCAATTATGTAGGCCATTTTATTATCTCCTAAGTGCTGGTTGGGTTAATTCTTTCTATTGTAAATAGTATTAATGCAAGACCAAAATTTAGGAGTGTTTTTTAAAGGTGAAAAGGATTTTAAACATTAACTTTCTTTACGCTTTATTAAAATTTTATGTGGAATCGTAACGTAACAACCCTCTGGCTGGCTCAGTTAATATCATATATGGGCGACGCCGTTTACCAGTTGGCCTTAATCTGGCTCATTTTTGATATTACTGATTCTTCAGTTGTTACTGGGATTGTGGCAATGAGTGCCTATTTACCGGCCATTATTTTTGGTCTTTTAGGTGGAGTATTTGCCGACAAGTATAATCGCCTGCGTATAATGCACATTGCAAACGTCAGCCAATCCTTGACGGTTATAATTATTCCTATTACCCTTTATTATGGAGTTGCAGATGCCATGCTCCTTGGTTTGCTGGCATTTGTTCGAAGTAGTTTTGGTACTTTATTTCCACCGGCATTAAACGCTTTTATTCCAGAAGTTGTTGATAAGAAAGGTCTTACTAAAGTGAATTCAATTAATGCGACCAGTATGCAACTGGCCTATCTATTGGGGCCTGCTGTTGCCGGTGTTTTATTGGGAATTATATCTGTTAGCAAATTATTTATCTTTGATGCGTTTTCCTTCCTTGGCGCCAGTTTCCTTCTATTGTTTGTGGTGAAAAAAAGAAAGCCACCCCTACGGGAATCTCATGCAACTTTCAGCCAGCTTAAGTCCGGATTTATTTATATTATTCAACACCGGAGTATTGGATACCTGATATTGTTAACGATCTTGAACAATATTTTCATCATGGGGCCGGCAATTGTCGGGATGCCAATTTTAGTTAAATCTGTTTTGGATGGAACAGCATCCGATTTTGCATTCGTTGAGGCGGGCATGGCGGGAGGGATGCTCATGGGCTCCTGGTTCGTTTACAGATTTAGCCATCGATTCAATAATGGCCTGTTACTTCTCATTGGATTACTGTGGGACGGGATTACTTATACTTTTTTTTATTGGGTCCCTTCAGTACCTGTAGCCATTGTTATGATTGTTATCCATGGTATCGGCATACCGGTCATTACCATTACCCGCACGGCAATCATTCAGCGCAATACACCCAATGAATATCACGGCAGATTATTTTCCATGGTACATCTGGCTATCGTAGGCATGACAGCCTTATCTTCAGCGTTAGTGGGGATTCTCGCTTCATTAATGCCCGTTCCAGTCGTGTTTTTAATTTTCGGAATAGGCGCGTTTGTCAGCGGATTGATCGGCCTCATGTCTTCCAAACTGCGTAGGTTGAATTAGGAATAGATGAGAAACCCCTTGCCTGCGCTACCACCTGCATTCCACTTTCGGTGGACAGGTCGACTTCGGCTAGCGGGAATTATATTCCCCCTGTTACTGGCCCGCATTTCAGTTCCGGCGGATAGGCAGGGGGAAAATAGCGATAGCGAAAGGATTTAAGAATGGAATACATATCTTACAAAAAAGGGTATAAGTACCAGTTGGTTGAGAATTATTCTACGGAAATACCAATAAAGCCAGATGACGATATTGAATCCGACTTTATCATTTTAAGCAATAAAGGACAAATAACTATTAAGAAAGGATACGCTTGGGACGGACCATCGGGCCCGACAATAGATACATCGAATTTTATGCGGGGTTCATTGATTCATGATGCCATTTACCAATTGATGAGAGAGGGAGGGCTAGACAATAAAAAGCACAGGGAGCCTGCCGATAAATTACTTCAACAAATATGTAAAGATGACGGAATGGCTCCGATGAGAGCATGGTGGGTTTACATAGGACTAAGATTTGGTGGAAGCCCCGCGGCAGACCCTGAAAATATAAGGCCGGTTGTGATGGCGCCAAAATCAGGCGAGTCAATAATAGCATAACCATAGAATGCAATTCCGTACGTTTATATTTGACATTTTTCTTAAAACAATTTTTTGTAGTTTAAAGCCTAACAGTATAATTTCCCACCTCATTTAATAAATTAAAATGGCAAACATATATAAATACGATCATTATAAAAAAGTACCTGAACCGGCAGAAAAGATCAATAAGAAGAAAAAGAAACCGAAATTGATTGCAGTGGTGGATGAAGACAATTGCACAGGCTGTCAGGTTTGCGTACCCTTTTGTCCCGTGGATTGTATCGAAGCGGTTCCGGTTCAAAAATATGATATTCCAATTCCTCCTGTTCAAATACGGTTTGATGAATGCATTGGCTGCCAAATTTGCGCTCGGGTATGCACAAAACTTACATGGGATGCTATCCGAATGCTTCCAACAGACGAATTTGAGTCCATTTACGACTATACCGTTACCGATTAATTGTGCCGGAATCACCCGGTAATACATATTTTTTAATTATTGATCAAGGCACTTCATCCACGAAGTGTTTTTTATTTAATTCTGAAAATGACGTTGTTTTCAGTCAACGAATTAAACACCAACTCAATCGCCCTAAACCAAACCATGTGGAATGTGATGCACAGGCCATTGCAGATACTTGTCGCAAATTAATCTATCAATCGGTTCAATTCTCCCGGGAGAATGCCGGGATCATTCAAAGCGCTGGATTAGCAGCACAACGCTCTACGTTTTTATTTTGGGATAAAGAAACTGGAAAACCTTTAACGCCTGCATTGAGCTGGCAAGACAGTAGAGCCAGAAGAGAAGTAGAACGGCGGGCAGCTCAATCTTCCTTTATACATCAACAGGCGGGAATCCCGTTAAGCGAACATTTTGGCGGACCAAAATATGCATACCTTACACGCCATGATCCTGCTTTAAAAGAAAAAATAAATCGGGGTGATATCTGGTTTGGCCCGTTGAGCGCTTTTTTAACCCATCAGCTTACCGGGAAAGCCTTGGTAGATCACTCCATTGCCGGAAGATCTCTATTGCTGAATGTGGACAGCCTTCAGTGGGATGACAAACTCTGTGATTTGTTTGAAGTCAATTCGTCCTGTCTCCCTCCTCTCCGTCCGACTCTTGATCATTTCGGTTACATTAATGATTTCAATTTTCCATTAAACTGCGTGATCGGAGACCAGCAAGCAGCGCTGATTGGACAAGGAGGAATTGAAGAATATTTCATGGCCATGAATTTCGGAACTTCAGGGTCAGTGTTGATGAATACTGGATCAACCCCTATTCACAATGAGGGATTATTGAACAATATTTTATTTTCAGATACCAATAATAAAACATACCTCACAGAAGGATCCATTAATGCATGTAATGCTTTATTTTACTGGTTGGAAGAGAAACTAAATATTCCCCATCAGGACATGGTTTGGGACGTGCGTTGCCGGAATACCCATGTGGATGGTGCGTTGGTTCCGGGATTTTCCGGTTTGGCCGCCCCCTATTGGAAAAATGGTTTTGAGTCTATATACCATCATTTAGAAAATGCATCAGCGAATGAGTGGATTCGAGCGGGAATGGAGTCCATTGGATTCCTTGTTTACGACATACTGAATGAGATGCCCAAAAAGAACGCTTCGGGGCTCGTTCCTGCAGGCGGAGGGGCAGCCAGAGACCCTCTACTCCAATTTATTTCGGATATGACCGGATTGAATATCGGTCACTCCACCATGAAAGACCGCACTGCATTTGGTGTTAATTATCTTTTAAAAAAATACACGGGTGAATCCATTGACTTTCCGGGGATTGATAGTGATATGATTTTCAAACCGACGATGGATGATGAATTGAGAATAGAAAAATTGAAAAACTGGCGGGTTGCGTTGGGAAAACTTGGTTTATCTTAGACCGAGTTTTTCTCCATTTTCTAATAGCTGAACAGATTCACTGATGCGCTCATCGATAGTCGCCTGACGTTTAGCAACCCTTATCCAACCAATGAATTGTTTCTGATAATTGGGCGTCAATTGCTCAAAGAATTCTTTTGCTTTCTTATTTTGATTCAGCGCTTTTATAAATTCTTTCGGT
>JBHHTW010000017.1:0-39805 GCA_046861385.1 Fidelibacterota bacterium
TGGCGGAGAGGGAGAGATTCGAACTCTCGAACCAGATTATCTCCGGTTACCCACTTAGCAGGCGGGCGCCTTCAGCCAGCTCGGCCACCTCTCCAAGTATTTTTTTATTGTTTTACGGCGGAGAAATTAGCCATCTGATTAAGCACGTACAAACTGTTTCCCGCTCAATTGTATCACAACTCCTTTTAACTCCATTCCTAATAGTAATTGAAGTGTCTTTGTCAATGGGACGCCTGATTTGGACACAATATCATCAATATGTAATGGTTGATGATTGAGAAAGTTAAATAACACTCTTTCGTTATCCGTCAATTGAAGGTTAATTTTTTCTTGCACGGATTTCCGTGGTTTGAACAATTTAGGTTGAATACTCTGAATAACCTGTTTACCACGTTCTACTGGAAATGCTCCATGTCGAATCAAACGAATCGTTCCCTTGCTTTGCGGGTCAGTAACTCTTCCGGGTACAGCAAATACATCCCTATTTTGATCCACAGCATTTAATGCTGTTAAGATAGCGCCGCTTCGGTGGCCGGCTTCAATAACAACGGTTGCATGAGACAGTCCACTAATAATTCGATTGCGTTGCGGAAAATTACCTGCATCCGGTTTGGTTCCAAATCTGAATTCGGAAATCACGGTTCCTTTTTGGCATATATCGTGAAATAGTTTTCTATTTTCAGCAGGATAAATCACATCAATTCCGCTCCCAAGGACTGCAATAGTTCTGGCGTTATTTTTTACAGTTTCTTTATGAGAAATTGTATCAATCCCTCGGGCAAGACCGCTGACAACAGTAATACCGGCAGAATTCAAGTCCTTTGTAATAGACTGGGTCATCGTTTTGCCATAGGGTGTATATTTTCTTGTACCCACTACTGCCACTGAATCTTCTTCACTTATTAAGGGTTGACCTTTGGTAAACAAAATTGCAGGTGGATCATAAATCTTTTTTAGCATGACAGGATATTCTTTATCCCATATAGTGATAATAGATACGTTTGATTTTTCGGCTTTTTCAAGTTCTTTTTCACCAAATGCGAAGTCATTATAATTCAATATTGATTCAGCCAGAGCGATATCGATACCGGACTTTAGACACAATTCTTTTTTTGAAACGCTGAAGACAGCATCGCCATTTTTAAAATGGGCTATAATGTTTCGGACCCGGTGGGAACCAAGTTTCGGTACATTTAATAAATTTAGTATTTGGACGAGATCAGTCTTTTTCATGCAATAATTTAGTTAACCGGGATATCAATTCTTTGATACCACTATTCGTAACAGATGAAATATCAATAATACCAGTCATATTTAGCCAATATGTGTCTGTATTTTCATTTTTTAAGTCCATTTTGGACCTGACAATTAAACACGGCTTTTTCTCTAAATCAGGATTATATTTTTTGATTTCTGATGATAAGGTGTCGAAAACAGATTGCGGATTAACTTCCGTGCAATCTATTAAATACAGTAAAACTTTTGTTCGTTCTACATGTTTTAAAAATTGATGTCCTAATCCTTTTCCTTTAGCTGCACCTTCTATCAGACCGGGAATGTCAGCCATCACAAATGATTGGAAATCACCATATTTAACAATACCAAGATTGGGTTCGAGTGTCGTAAATGGATAATCTGCTATTTTTGGACGAGCTGAGGATACTACGGATAATAAAGTAGATTTTCCTGCATTTGGAAGTCCGACCAATCCGACATCAGCAAGAATCTTTAATTCAATTGAAAATGTTTCCGATTCACCTTCAATGCCCGGTTGGGCATAACGAGGTGTTTGATGAATAGCAGATTTAAATTGTGCGTTCCCTTTTCCTCCTTTTCCACCAGCTAATGCAATAAATACTTCGTTATCATTTACAAGATCAGCCACTACTTCTCCGCTATGTTCAATTTTTATGACAGTTCCCAATGGGACCTTTATTATCGAGTTTTCTCCATTTTTTCCTGTCTTTTGATTAGAAGATCCTGATTGGCCATTTTGGGCTTTATATATTCTTTTATATCGTATATCCTGAAGCGTGTGAAGTTGTTTGTCAGCTTGGAATATGATATCACCGCCTTTACCACCATCACCACCGTCGGGTCCTCCTTTGGGTACATATTTTTCTCTGCGAAATGTTATCGCTCCGGCACCACCTTTCCCCGATGTGCATTTTAAAACTGTATAATCAATAAACATTATATTTTAGGGGGCCGGTGTAAAACGGTTGCTTTCGTAAAAAAACGATTAACATTGGTTTAATGAAGACGAGAAATGTAATTAACAGAATCCGTATTAATAAATATTCCAATGAAATGCATTCTATAATTAACCTTTTTAATTTGTGCAATAGACTTTGCATATTACTCATATAATTTAAAACAAAAAAAAGTGCGCAAACAGCGCACCTTTTTGTAATTTATTTAATTCTGGTCTACAAATTACCAATCACAGCTTCTGCAAAACCTGATGTTGATAATTTACTCGCACCTTTCATTTGTCTTTCAAGATCATAGGTGACTTTTTTCTGCTTAATGGTTCTGCCAATGGCTTTTGTAATCAAATTACCCGCTTCCTGCCATCCCATATGTTCCAACATCATTACACCAGAAAGAATAAGAGAGCCGGGGTTAACCTTGTTTTGGTTAGCATATTTGGGTGCAGTTCCATGAGTGGCTTCAAATAAAGCAATATGATCAGACATGTTAGCTCCCGGAGCTAGACCTAGACCACCTACTTGCGCTGCACAAGCATCGGATAAATAGTCGCCATTTAAATTTGTTGTGGCTAGAACGTCGTATTCATCAGGTCTCAAAAGTACTTGCTGAAACATTGCATCTGCAATCCGGTCTTTGATAACTATTTTATCTGTAGCCATTCCCTCAAGTTTTTCCCAATAATCCTTTTCAGTAATAACAAGATCAGAAAATTCATCTTTCGCTAATTCATAGCACCAGTCCCGAAAGCTCCCTTCGGTAAATTTCATAATATTTCCTTTATGAACGATGGTAACACTTTTCCTATGATGACCGATAGCATACTCAACTGATTTTCTGAACAACCGTTTAGAACCAAAGGGACTAATAGGCTTAATACCTATCCCTGAAAACTCCCTAATTTCTTTATTAAATTCCTCACGTATTATTTTTATTAATTTATTTGCATTATCTGATCCGCTTTCCCATTCAATCCCGGAGTAAACATCTTCTGTATTTTCTCTGAAAATGATTACATTAAGTTTAGCCGGATGTGTAACCGGGCTGGGAACACCTTCGAAGTATTGAATCGGGCGTACACATGTAAAAAGATCTAACTGTTGCCGTAAAGCGACGTTTAAACTTCGAATCCCACCGCCAATTGGGGTCGTTAATGGACCTTTTATCGCGACAAAATATTTTTCAATCGCTTCAGGTGTCTCTTCCGGCAGCCATTTACCGAAATCATTATATGATTTTTCACCGGCATATATTTCCATCCAATGTATTTTCCGTTTTCCATTATACGCTTTATCAATTGCGGCATTAAAAATCATTTCTGATGCTCTCCAGATATCCGGACCGATTCCGTCCCCTTCGATATATGGAATAATTGGATTATCCGGAACGATTAGCTGGTGGTTAACAAGTCGAATCTTTTCCCCCTTATTTGGGACAGTATAATGTGTTTTATCTGACATCTTTATGGGTCTTTCTTTTCTATTTTGTTTGGTTCTTTTTTGGGTTTTGATTGTTCTTTGGGTACAGACTTTTTGTTCTTGTAATCGGTTAAATAATAGCCGCTGCCCTTAAATATTAAACCGGTTCCTCCGCTGACAACTCTTCGAACTTGACCGTGGCAGGACGGACACTCTTCCACTGACGGATCAGACATTGATTGAAAAATTTCAAAAATATGTCCGCAATCTTTGCAGATGTAATCGTATGTTGGCATTTACCTTCTTATAGACTGAAAATTGGGTGGAAATATACTGAAATTCAGTTATTCAATTTTCGATGTAATTGATCTAAAACATATGGAGGAACATAGTCTTTAACATCCCCGTTTAGTTTAACTATATTTTTTAATACCGACGAGTTTAAGTGAATATATTTTTCATCCGGCATCATAAAAATGGTTGTGATTTCCGGGGCCATATGATAATTCATCATCGCCATTTGAAACTCATATTCAAAATCACTGACGTGACGCAGTCCTCTTACAATGGCTAATGCGGATGATTTATTCGCATAATCAACCAATAATTCCCCAGTGGTTTCCACTTTAATATTAGGTAATTGTTGAGTTGATTCTAGAATCATGTCCATTCTTTCATCAACAGAGAAGAGAGGGTTTTTATCAGGATTGGATGCCACTACTATGATCAATTCATCAAATAATTTTGATGCTCGCTCTGCGATATCTAAATGACCATTTGTTATGGGGTCAAAGGTTCCAGGATAAATTATTTTTCGCATCATGCCCAAATGTTTAACTGAGTATCCCCATAAATTCTTACTCTTGCACCGCTTGGCAAAGGAGCTCCTTTTTCTGATTCAAGTATAAAACGACCATTTTTATTTATATGTTCCAACGATAATTTAACTAGTTTTGATAACTCGTCGCTACGATAAGGTGGATCAGCAAATATGATGTCAAACTCCCCGCAAGTTGCTAAATATGAAAGAGCAGAATTATTAATTACCGTAAACATTTCATCATTAAAATATTGAATATTTTCGTGCAAAAGCCTTATAAATTTTAATTGTGTTTCGACAAATATAACTTGCGATGCTCCCCTGCTTGCTGCTTCAAAACCAATAATACCTGTCCCTGCATAAAGATCTAAAAATGTTACACCATCCAAAGGTCCCAATATATCAAATAAACTTTTACGAATTTTGGATTGTGTGGGTCGATAGGACTTGGTCTGTATCGTTTTAATCGATCGGCCTTTGCATGAGCCCGCCAAAATGCGCATTATTTGAGCTTCCGCTCAAATACGGAAATATAAAACACCGTTTGTGATTCACCAGTTGTTGGTTGGGTTTTAATGACTACTTTTCGTAATAATACATTCTCATTCTGATGCTTAATTATCTCAAATATTGCTTTTCTATTTTGTTCCCCCTTTATTTTTACAATAAATGGAGTTTGAATAAAATGCCCTTTATCGATTGGAGCTAAATGTTCAACCACTCCGTCTAAATTGCTTAGAGCATCTTCAAAAGTCTGTATTGTGGTATATTCACCGGTAATTGTAGCATTTATTTCGTTTAATCGGTAATTGTAATGATGCACAAAGCCACCACAGCAATCTATCTCACTATGTGAATAATTCAGAACTGATCCGATATCTGATAAATCCACTTCAATTTTCTCACCGTTTACGATTTCCAATTGCAAATCTACATTACTCAGGGATATGAAGGAAACTTGAACCGATTTATATTTTGAATAAATGTTATCAACAGCATTAATCATTGTGCTGGATTGATTCATTAGGGTCACTAAGGGTTTGGGATAGTTTGGATCATGTCGAACTTTGTCTGAATGAATCTTTTTGTTAGGAGAAACTGTCTTGGAAAATGGGGATAGGATTTTATCACTATTTTTTAAATAAATAGACGAAAGCAACGCTAGGAACATTATGATTACAGTTAAAAAACTGACCATTTTATTCGAATCAATACTCATTTTTGTTTTTGACTTTACTTTTGATTTTTTCGCCGGAATTTTTTCGACTTTTTTAATCGTTTCAGAAATTTCATCAGAATTCTTCTTTTTTAAATCCTTCGTTTTACTTTTTACAATTCCTTCAGGCTCAAAGAAATTTATTTTTGACCGACTGAATAACTTATCACTTAACATGGTTTGAATTGCCAATAAATGATAAGAATAAAAATCGAATGATTCTCCAGTCTCATTAATTGCAGTATGAAACGGTGAAATATGCTTTCCGTCAAAACCTGACCAATGATCCAACCGTGTTTTTGATAATGTATCAATAAAATAAATGGTATTTAATTTTCTTTTCGACGTTTTCGGATTTAACATTATTAGATTGGAAATCTCATCTTTAAAATCAAAAGCGTTTGAAATGTTTATTGCACCTTTGATAAATCGAATTGAACTCATTAATAACTGTTTATGATTTACAATCACAAGATTATACGTGCTTCCATTATCTGAACACACTCCAAAAGACCTGTTTGCTGAACCGCTAAATGTCAATGATTCCGTCCCAAACCAAATCGGAGAGGCGCCAAACTCATTTAGGGATAGTTTTATTGACGAAATATAAATATTTGGAACTTGTAGAACATGTATTTTATGATTCTGTATTTGTTCAGCAAAAGTATGATAATCGGCGGAAGTATCACCAAACCTCTGGGTTTTTTGCCATTGAATAAAGTCCCAGCTGTCATCCATATTAGTATGAGGATCCACTTCTGTGAAATCATGATGAACCCAATGGTCAGGAATGGTAATAAACACTTCATGACCATCCAAAGCGACCTCATTTCTTATGGACGTTAATGCCTGATCAAAAAGACTTTTAAATAATACTTGGTCTTTCCGTTCTTGGTCAAGGTCTCCTGAAATAGGAATTTGGGAAATTTGTGTTAATATAGATTGATCGGCTGTATGAGACCATACAGTACATAATAAATGAGAGCGACTAAAAGAAAGATAAATCACAGAGAGACGCTAGTCCCAACTGCGGATACCGTCGCTTATATAACCATGGTTTTGGGCTTTAAACGAAAAAATCAAATAACGACGTTCTTTATATACATCAGTGATCGGACTAGCCACGCGAACACTATTATTATCCTCTGAAATAGTAATTTGATAGAGATCCTTGGTTAGGGGACAATTCAACATGAATTGTGATGGCTGGTAAGAATCATAATAGTTTATTAATTCAGTCCTCAGTTTTATTTCGGTCCCTACTTGAGCGACAAAATTTGCGTTTCCTTCAAATTCCTTCAATTTATTATGTGGTATAAATATCGTATCGTTCCTTCCCAATTCTTCTGAAAAGAGTACAATAGTATGCGTCGTATCAATGATAGTATCTCTTCGTGTTCTGGCATATCCAAAGGTGGTATCAAACTCAACATCAAACCCTTTTGGAATATTAACAGAAATCGTTTTTCCATCTAAGGTGAGTGTTTTTTCACCTAAATAGGTAGAATCAGCATGTAAAGAGTCTCGAATTGCATTGATGAGATCCATTGCCCATTCGCCCTCACTATTGAATGAGTCGGTAAGTGTGTTATAAAACATTTCGGCATCATAAACATTTTGAATATTAAATCTACTTTCCTCTTCGATATTTGATTCTTCAACCCAAATTGCTTTGGGAACATATATTGTTATGATCATAAAAATCAAAGATAAGACAATAAATAATTCCAAATAATCGGATTTTCTCTGTCGCTTTTTAATTTTATTATCCATTTTTACCTATCGTAATAAAGGGTTTTATTTTATCAAGTGTTTTGGAACCGATTCCTTTAATCTTTAATAAATCATCAACTGATTTAAAAGGTCCATAGTCGGTTCTAAACCGTATAATTCTCTCAGCTGTAACAGGACCAACTTTGGGTAAAGTTAATAATTCTGTTTTATTTGCTGTATTTATATCCAAGGATTTTACAGATTTTTCATCCTCAATGTCATCCGTTTTTGTTAATGGTTTTTTATTTATCATTGAATCGGAGTTTACTATGTTTTTTGTCGAACGCTTGAATGATTCGGTTTCTTCTTCAATTTGCTGCGAAAAATCTTGAGAAAAATATGTATTTCTTACGATTCCAATTATTAATCCTACAGCAAGTGATAAAGTCAAAAATTTCATAATCATTTTTTCCTGACTCGTCAGAAGAGTCATTATAACACTATTTTCTTAAAAGGATTCTTAATTTTGTCTTCATTATCTGCCATTTCTTTCAATAGTGATTTTTGTTTTCGATTAAGTCCTTTTGGCGTTTCAATTTGAATTTTAATGAGTTGATCTCCACGAGAATTACTTCTTAATCTGGGGAATCCTTTATTCCTCATTCGGAGGATTTGTCCCGATTGGATACCCGCCGGTATTTTCAATTTTACTTTACCTCCTTCAATTGTGGGGACCCGCATTTCTCCTCCTAAAGCTGCTAGACTGAAAGGAATCAAGGCTTCCAGAAAAATGTGTTCACCATCCCGAGTAAAGTAAGGATGATCTTCTACTTCAAAGAAAACAACGAGGTCTCCAGCAGGATATCCTGCCTCCCCTTTATTCCCTTGATTATTTAGGCGCATATAATTACCTGATTCAACACCTGCAGGAATTTTCACTTTGACCGAAACAGTTTTTCGAACTAAACCACTGTGACAGTCTTTGCATGGTTTGGTAACTACCTTTCCTGATCCCTTGCAAATGGGACATTCTCTTTCAACAACAGATTGAAAAATGAAAGATTGAGACATTTGCCTCACTCGCCCCGCTCCCCCGCATTGTTGACACGTTGTTGCGGTAGTTCCATAGGCGGCACCACTTCCGTTACATGTGTTACAATGCTCCAAACGTTTGATTTTTATTGTTTTTTCAATGCCTGTGACGATTTCTTTATAGGTTAAGGTAACGGTTGCCCGAAGATCTTTCCCCTTTCGACCAGAAGGTCTTTCCCGACGTCCTCCTCCAAAAATGCTTCCGAAAACATCATCACCAAAAATATCTCCAAATTGACTGAAAATATCATCCATTGACATATGATGAAATCCACCACTTTGAAATCCTTGTGATTGATCTCCCATTCCAACACCCGCGTGGCCAAATTGATCGTAACGCTGACGTTTTTTATCATCACTTAACACACTATACGCCTCAGCCGATTCCTTAAAAATGGTTTCTGATGTTTTATCATCTGGATTCTTATCCGGATGATGTTTTAAGGCTACCTTACGATAGGCTTTTTTTATTTCATCCTTGGTTGCATTTTTATCCACTCCCAATATTTCATATAAATCTTTCATGATGCATTCACAACTACTTTTGCATGACGAATAATTCGATCTTTATATTTAAATCCTTTTTCAAATATTTCTATAATTTCGTTTTCCTTCCGTCCCTTTTCTTCACGAACCATTAATGCTTCATGCAATTCTGAATCCAAAATATCCCCAATTTCGCCAAATGATGTTATCTGATATTCATCAAACAACTTGCGAATTTTAAGTAATATTAATTCAATTCCTTTTTGAATGGATTCACCGGCATCCTTTTGCTCAGGATGTTCCAACGCAGCTTTCATTCGATTTAAATCATCTGTAACTGATAGAATATGTTTTAATACATCTTCACCTTCGTAACGAATTAGACGGATAATTTCTTTTTCCTTTCGTTTTCGAAAATTATTGAACTCAGCTTTCAAACGAATATGTTTATCCTCCATCTCACTTAATTGAAGTGTGAGTTCTTCTATATTTCTTTCCAATTGCTGTTCTTTTGTTTTTTTAATATTTTTTGATTTTGCTTTGGTTTTGGTTTTAGCAGACACGACTCATGATCTCCGAAAAATGATTTAATAATCCAGTAATTTTAGCATATGGAATGCGCGTTGGACCCATTATGCCTATTTGTCCTTGAAAGGATGATCCTCCAAACACATTGGTTACGATGGTGTAGTCCTTATAAAGATCATCGGGATTTTCCTCACCTATTAATAAATAATCACTCTTTTTATTTAGAAATGTATTAAAATATTGGTTAATGTTCTCATTATCAGCAGCGATCAGAATTTTTTGTAGATTTTCAACATGCTGATTTTCAGGTTGATCCAATAAATTCATGGTTGAAGAGGTATAGACTGACTGATTTTCAGGAATAGAAAAATGTTCTTTTGGATTTGTGAGTAAAATTTGAATGATCTCATGTTGAGAGTAAGGTGAATCTTTCATTCTAATCTGAATAGAATCTTGAATTTCTTTAAGTGTCAACCCTAATAATTTTTCCTTTAAAAGAGCTGTAACCTTAATTAATTCACTTGCTTTAACTGACAGATGCAGATCGAGAACGATCGAACGAACGACACCAGATTTCATCCCCAGTATTACCATTACTCTATCCGTTGAAAGAGACACCAATTCAATTTCGTTTAAAATGCTTCGATCGAATTGAATGATCATAGAAATACCAAAGAGGTGGCTGATTTTTGACAGCATCGCCGCTGTCGTTTGCAATAATTCAGATAAATTAGTAGAAATGGATGCCAATTCTTGTTCTATATATTCATAAGAAACCAGACCTGCATCTTTTTGTTCCATTAAATGATCAACATAAAAACGATAACCAAGATCAGTTGGGACACGTCCGGATGATGTATGGGTGTGCATAAGCAATTGTTTCTGTTCAAGACTAGCCATTGTATTTCTTAACGTCGCAGGACTGCATTTAAAGGAATGATTGGTCTTTAAGAAATTAGATCCGATCGGTACATTGGTCAGAATATAATCTTCTATTACCGCCTTAAGGACATGTTGTTCTCTCGAGGAGATTTTATTTAATAGTTGGTTCATAAGGAATCTGAAATTTATAAAAATAAGCTAACTGTGAACAAGATACATTTCCCTCGAATTATCACTTCATGAATCTGGAAATTGCCCGGCTGCTTCCGAAGAGGCTAATAACAACCGCAATAAGAAATAACCAGCCAAGAAAATACCATTGAACTTGGATTGTAAAGGTGGTGAACCGTCCTAATACTTCATTGGTTCCATAGACAACACTATATAAAAACCCTCCGGCCAAACTGGCTCCGATAATGCTTTGAAAAACACCTTCTAGAATAAATGGCATGCGAATAAACGAATTGGTTGCGCCGATCATTTTCAATGCCTGAATTAGATCTTTTTTTGAATAAATAGTCAATTTAATTGTATTTGAAATAATAAAAACTGTTACAAGTACTATGGCAAAAGCTACCAAAGACAAACCCAACAGACTTTGCTCATAAAATTTTTCCATTCTATTGATCAATCTTCCCTGATGGTTTACGTTATCAATTCCTTTCATTGATTCTATTCTCTTTATAATCGGCTCGATATGCAGATATCCGTCTTTTTTACGGGTAAGGTTAACCACACAACTTGCAGGTAAAGGATTATAATCCAATAATTCCATAATTTCCTCACCAAATTGAGATTTGTAGATCTCTAATGCACGATCCTTTGTTATCAATGTGGTTGAATATACACTTGGAATATTTTTTATTTCTTTTACTATTTGCTTTGCTTCCTTGTCCGTAATCGTATCATCGAAAAACACTTCAATTTTATATTTCGTTCTCATGTATTCAATCAGCTTATGGGAGTGTTGCTCGGTTATAAATAAAACACCAACTGTCGTGAGGGCCAAAAATATAGAAAAAACAGCCGTAAATACCGTCATTTTATGTCGCCACAAATTCTTAAATCCTTCACCGAGTAAAAATAAAAACTGTTCCATATTAGTTACGCAGTTTTCCGTCATGAATTTCAATGATTGGATGATTTCGGCTTTTTATCAAGCTGTAATTGTGTGAAGCCATAAATACTGTCGTTCCTTCAGAGTTTACATCTTCAAGAAGTTTTACAAGGTCAAATGACGTAACCGGATCAAGGTTACCTGTGGGTTCATCGGCTAGTATAATATCTGGATTCTTAATCAAAGCCCTGGCAAGACATGCCCTCTGTTGCTCGCCGCCGGATAATTCATCAGGAAAATGGTTTTCCTTTCCATCAAGTCCCACATCCTTAATTGTGTCAATGACTAAGTCACCGATGTCACTTTTAGGGTATCCAATCACATGTAAAGGTAAAGCCACATTTTCAAATAAATTCCTGTCTGAAAGTAATCGATAATTTTGTGAAATCATACCGATTGATCTCCGAAGTTTAGGAATCTTTCGTTTTTTAATTGTCTTGGAGGAAAATTTACCAACAGTGACAATACCGCTGTCGGGAAAAATATTCATGTATATTAACCTGAGTAATGTTGTTTTTCCTGAACCTGTGGGGCCAATTAAAAATAAAAATTCGCCTTCATCGATCGTGAGGTTAATATTTGAAAGGCCAAATCCTTTTTTATAGGAATAGGAAACATTTTCTAATTTTATCATAAGCTAAATCTAATGTTGTTTATCCGCACTGCAAATGATCGCATTTAATTGAATAATAAAAATACGAATAAAATATAGCCGGCAAGCAAAATACCTGATGAGGATTTGGCAATCGGTTGTTTCATTAAAGCGACCGGGAATAATATAGCACCAAATGCAATCATAAATGGAATTTCTAAGTACATAATTTCCTGAGGCGTTTTAAGAGGATGAACCCAGCTCACAATCCCAATAACCGATAGAATATTAAATAAATTAGATCCGATAATGTTACCAACTGATATCCCACTTTCTTTATGAAAAGCAGCAACAATTGACGTTGCCAGTTCCGGTAAAGATGTGCCGAAAGCTACAACAGACATACCAATTGCTATTTTGCTGACACCTAATATTTCAGCGATTGAAATAGCTCCTTCAACGAATAAATTTGAACCTAAAAACAATAATATGGCGCCTATTAATAGAAACAATAAATTTTTAGTAATAGGATCATCGCCCCTATTCATTTTTTCAACTCGGTGATGAGGATGAGCAATACAATACCATGTGTAACTAATGATACCTAAGAACAACAATACACCTTCCGATCGATCTATTAACCCATCAGAGCAGAAATATGTAAATAATAATGCTGAAAATATATAAATAATTAGATCAGATCGAATTCGTGAAAATGTGATTGTAATTGGAAATATTAGAGAACTCAGTCCCAAAACAAGACCAATATTAGCAATATTTGATCCGATAACATTCCCTACTGCGATTGTAGAGGAATCTTTAATAGCAGCAGTTAAGCTGACTACCAATTCAGGAAGAGATGTCCCGAAAGCTACAATTGTTAAGCCAATGACTAAAGGTGAAAGACCTATCTGAGAGGCCAAACGACTCCCACCTTTAACAATCCATTCTGCTCCGAAGTATAGAAGCAGACCACCTAGTATTAAAAATGCCAGGCTGCCAATCATTTCGAAAATAATTTATGAGCGTTGATATATTCCCAAACAGGCTGTGTTACCATGTAGCGAATTGTTTTATTTTCTTCCCACCGTTTTCGAATGGTTGATGAAGCAATTTCGAAACGAGGAATATTAGCAAATTGAACTTTTTTTAATACCCAAATCGGGACATCACTTGGACGAAATCCCGGTCGTATAGCTACTAATAATTTGCATTCGTTTAAAATTTCTCTCGGTCGATCCCAAGTACTAAAATCCATGAGTGAGTCACTGCCAATCAGAAAATATAACTCATCTTTTGTTAATTTTTCCTCCTCTTTAAATGCTTTTATTGTATCAAGTGTATATGAGATACCTCTACGTTTTAATTCGATTTCCGATATGTCAAATTTTGGGTTTCCGACTATGGCCATTTTTAACATGGATAATCGGTGTTCAACCGGTGAGAAATTATTCTTAAAAGGGGGATGGTAGGTAAGAACAAATATTATTTTTTCAAAGTTCTCGGCTTCTGCTACTGTTTGAGCAACCAGTAGATGACCGATATGAGGCGGATCAAACGTCCCTCCAAAAAGACATACTTTCTTCATAATGAATTATTGGTTTCCATTTAGTAGTTTATTTACTCTACTCAGTTGATCATCTTCGGTGATTTTACTCTTATTATCAAAATAATACTCATTTGCTTTATCCAAATCTCCCATTTCAGAATAGCATTTTATAATCTGTACATGGGCGTCACCGACAAAATCGGTATCATAGTATTTGGATAATAGATCCTGATAAGCAAGGATAGCTGATTCATATTCATCCATTTTAATATATAATCGACCAGTTTCGTATAATTTTTTTGCAAGTTTATCTCGTAATTTACTAATAGTGCTAATGGCTTCATTAGCATATTCTGAATCTGGATAATCATCTAAAAATTCCTGAAGTTTACTTAAGGCATTATCAGTGGATATCTGTTCATGATAATACTTTGGGGATTGATTAACGTAACATTGACATACTCTCCATCGAGCTTTCTGCACAAACTCACTAAATCCCATCCTTCTAATTAACCGATCGTATTCAGCTATAGCCAATATATATTCTTTATTTAAAAAATAAGACTCTCCTAAATAAAATTGTGCATCGTCTCCCAAATCAGTGTGCAGGCCTTGTATTGCAAGGTTATTAAACTCTTCCTGGGCGCGCAGATATCGTTTCTTTTCAAGAGATATCATTGCTTTGTCAAACAACACCTGTAAGTCAACATCTTCTTGTGGCTTCGATGATGAACATGCAGTAATTAATAAAATGATTGCTACTATTATGATGATTTGCTTTTTCATTATTCCTTTTACCATTTATAAGAAACTGATATTCCACCGATCCCATATTTAGTTTTCGGATCAAAGTATAATCCAACATCAGTTTTTGATTGTTGTGCTTTCTTTCTTGCCTGCCGTTGATTGGTTAATACAGCCTCTAACCCGCTAATAATATGATTAAACATAACAGCTGT
This sequence comes from Fidelibacterota bacterium, assembly GCA_046861385.1. GTDB lineage: Bacteria > Fidelibacterota > Marinisomatia > Marinisomatales > TCS55 > JADFRD01. Next base: position 14,584 of record JBHHTW010000017.1, read on the forward strand.
GACAGCATAATTGGCCATTTTTAAAAATTGATTGCTCTTCGCCCGTTTATTGATATAATCATTTTTATTAGGTGTTTTAAGAATTATTTCTATTGTATCCTCCACTGTCTTTTCCTCTGCATACCAGTCTTCAATGTCATCCCACCCCCCAACGAACTGATCATATTTTCCAATATTCTCATAGAAATGCTGATCTTTGCTCAAATCAATATTATCTGAATAAATCCATTCAGGATGAGTTACTAAAGAATCTGAAGACACAAATTCACCAAAATCATCGGCGAGTATGCCGGATAGGTGCAGCGTCAGCTTGTGGGTACCATTTATTTTGAAATCAGGATATTCTGAAACGCTAATAACTGGAATAAGGAGTGTGTTTTCAACCCATCCCTTTAATGTCCAATGGATATCCCCAAATTTCTCATATTGATTTCTAATATCCTCCGCTTGCTTGTTCCACTGAACCCAACCGGCGATTGAAGCAATTTCAATACCTGCAAAAAGGGCGGGTTTCCAGAGTGGATCCCCATTTTTATATTGTCCCAATCCGGGAAAAATGAGTGAATATAACAATGGTTTTGCAGGATAATTAACAAATGAGGTTGTGTCAATTTCCGATTTACCTAACGTATCGAACATGGCGTTATAGTTAAAATGTGCATTGAAACCATATGATGGCTGAAAACGATCATCTAATAAAGAGAGTTCGTCGGCAGTTACATACACGCTGAAAACTAAAAGTATTAATATTCTAATCATGGTTAAAATCCGAATAAGAGTTTGAAATAAAACCTGTTCTCATTTCCATAGGAATATGTTTTATCGTTTATTGTTTTATCAAATTTGTTAAGTCCCTGGTGCATTTCAAGCTCTATTGCAGTCGGGAAGTTATAAAAAGAGAAGCCATTAAACCTCCATTGAATTCCAACGGAATTTTTTAATTCTGAAGTATTGAATTTACCATTCCAGGAATTCCCATTTTGATATACAAAGCCAATAATATTATTCTGCAGGATAAACCAACCAATTTGGATGTGTTTTTGAGTAAACAATGGAATACGAAATATCATTTCATTAATGAGTTGTCGAGTTCCGTCAATGCTGTAAAAAGGATACCCTTTCATACCAATCATACCACCGCCAAAGAAATTGAAAAATGGGTCAACATCATTGTTGGAAAGCCATCCGAGCTGTGTTCCGAAGGACAAGGTCCATCGATTGGTATGAGGAATGGATATATGATAATTCCCATCAATATTGATTCGCCATGTGTTGTTTTCTTCAAATTCCTCAGTGAGAGTTCCAGCTTTAGACAAATTTAATCCAGTAATAAAATCATTTTTTTCGTACATCGCAGATAAATGCACTTCATACCCTCTTGAAGGATTTATATTGCTGTCTGCAAGTCTTTTTACATTATTCAAGTCCCATTTCAGTCCGCTAACCCATCCACGATAATAATCATAAGCAACTCCCGCGGTCAAGTGTTCAAGTGGGATTGTTTCCTTTACGAATGCCCGATAAACCTGCCAGGTAGAGATGAGTTCGATTTGGGTCATTCCGAATAAGGGAAATCGCATTCCCGCATTAAATTGGGTCAACCTGAATTTCAGATTATCATCAAGTTCGTAGGATGAATAAAAATTAGATTGCTGAATATTCCGGGTTAAGTAAAATACTTCTGCAAAGAGTGTTGGATAAAATCGTTTGAATTCAAAAATAAAGAATAGGTCTACATCCAATACTTTATTTACTGAAGCCCCTCCAAACACATTCAAACGATCTAACACTTCTGACGAGTAGAAATATAATCCGGGTTTTATTGTCTCATAATCGACCATGACCCTGGGTAAAATGAACATAGTCGTAAAATCATCTGTATAGGTCTTCGAAGCAGTAGTGTTTTCACTATTCATCACTTTAGACAAGTTTTCATTTTTTAGAAAATACAATGGTGAATAGCCAACGGTCTGTTCATCGATTGTACTGATAGAATCAATGACAGCAATCTTATAAACACCATTATCAAAAAGTGAGTACGTTATGTTCCCCTGATCATTTATGTCCGCCATAAAAGCACCACCAGTTACATTAGTAATATAAGATTGCTCTTGGTTCATTTTATCAATCATGAAAAGGTTAAAAATACCGGATCGGTCTTCAGAATAAATTAATATATTATTTTTAAATACAGCATCCCGTTCGTCCCACAGAGGACTAGATAATATTTCACCCATAGAGGAGTCTCTCAGAGAGAGGTAATATGTATCTCGATAATGATGTTGAGTACGATTAAAAATTAACCTTTCGTTTTTATTATCATAGTTTAAACTATTCAATATGGATTTATCTTTATAGGCGGTTAATTTCTGAATAGTATTCTTTTCCAAATTCAGCCTGAAAATATTTTGCCCACCGTCATATGTGGATAAGAATGCAATAGAACTATCTTTTTCGATAAATACAGGATTATATGCTCTTTGGTTTTTTGTTATTCGGGTTTCTTTTTTCTCATCCAAATCATACATATAGATATCGAAATAACGGGAACCGTATTTATTAGGTATAGTCGGTTTCTTTGTATAATAGATTAAATTCTTTGTCGGGTGCCAACACGGTGCTGAGATTACTCCGTTTTCAACCTTTTCCGATTTTTTAGTATCCGTATTATATATAAATAAATCCGTTTGTCCAAAATAATCATTTTCCCTGTTTGATATATAAGCAATTCTTTTTCCATCGGGCGACCATTTTGGATGTAAGTTGGATGAACCTCCATCTTCAATTATGTGTCCACTTATTTTATTCTTTTGAATATTTTCTGTCAAAAGATTATATCGTGTTTCTAACATTTTCTTAAAATCACCATATAGATCATTCCCACTAATCCCAATTGCCCTTTTAATAGCGTCATTAATTGAGAATTCGAAGGGATTTGAGAGTTCCACCATAATTTTTTTTAGAGATTCTGAACCGTATTTTCCGGCAATGTAACGGCACAAAGCAAATCCGGAATTATATGTTGATTCATTTCCAATACCCTTTTTACCAAACGTGTTCATTTCGGTAAAAGAAAGCAGTTGATTATTCAAGGTTCTGTCCCGGAGAATCATGTCTCGGTGGGTATCCCAGTTATCCCAATCTGCTCCTTCGTACATATATTGAGCCGACCCTTCAGCCAACCAAGGTGGAACAGTCGTTCCCGGAAGCGGATAACTCACAATAGAATTGGGGAAACCGTAAAGGACATCTTCCCTCTTTTCATCCTCATAACCCATCCACTGAAAATAGGCTCCGGGGAATTTTATACTTGCTTTCATGGCTTTTTGCAAGGAAACAATATGAGTAAATTCATGGGTAATTACATTTTGGAGCCAACGATGACTTCCCCTCAACTCAAATTCTAGAGGAGATGCCCAAATAATAATTTTATTGTCATAGTAATACGCTGCTCCATTTGAGAAATCATCTACATCGGTAAAAATTAGATCCGTTTTGGTCGAAGGTTCATAATCATATAGTCCTGTCACATGAGGATAAATCTGTTCCGCAATAAAAGCGCCTTCTCGTGCCGTACCTTCAGTGCCTTTATAAAAGTGGATCTGAAAATGGTCAGTTTCAAAAGTACGCCAGTCGAGCTCAGGATGATTATACTGAAATTGGCCAAATAAATTCGATATGAGCACTAAATAGACACTCATATAATAGAATCGAGTCATAATCTATTTGATAATCCCGATTTTTAGGATTTTCGAATCAGACTCGCTGCCTTTGGTTGCTTTTACGTTCGCAAAATAAACACCGGACTCAATGCCATCAATATTCCAAGTTGTTTCGTTAATTGATCCTTTTACAATGGTCGACATTTCAATTTTTTTTACAAAATTTCCTGCAAAATCGTAAATCATGATTTCCACCTTTTCCGCTGATTCTACTGCAATACGTAATTTGACACTCCCATCATAAGCTGGATTGGGATAAGCGTACGTTTTATTTTTATTAAATAAGGACTCGTCTGGAATTCGTTTTGGAATATTCAAATGCAACGTACGTGTATTGCCAAAATCATGATGAGTAGACGTCCATTCATTGCCATAACTCTCGCTTGTTTCATCAAAAAGCCAAATGGCTGATGCAGTCACGATAGCGTTTCTACCATCATATTCACTCAAACATACAAGTTTACCATAATCAGTTAGTCGATATTCTATTTCACCCTTCCAGTTGATGATTACGATTTCATTATCCATATTTTGAACAACGATTTCTGGATGACCATCACCATATAAATTTTTTATTAATGCTGTTTGACTGTATGGGAAATATTCTATAGGAAATCCTGTGGCAGTTATATCGAATCTTTTACCATATCTACATTCAAGTTTCCCAGTAGAATCAATAAATATTCTCTCACCAATCCCATCTAAATCCATATCGGCAACTGACATAAACGAGCTAGTTTCAGCAGTCGTCATTCCGTCAGCATATTCAAAATAGGCTGATCTTTCAAAAAATATTAAGGAAGGACCAAATAAAAATTTTGTGGAAAATAAATGGGTGTTATCTACAAACAATACTTTATTATCATAGATAACTGTGTCTTTCACAAGAGAAAATGTTTGTTCACCCGTGTTCCATTTGAAAAAAGAAATTTTCGTAGAATCATCCAGAAGTTCATTAATGACTAATCGATCATTGGCATTTTCCAATATTTCAATTGAAAAATCATAAACATCATTATTAGTAGAATAAAAGTATTGTTTATTCGTGACATCATTCTCAGCTACAACCCACAAACTATCTTTCCCGCCAACAATTTCCATTATTCCATCATTATTAAAATCATGGATCAATCCTATATGTAAAGATGCATCAGGAAATCCATCAGCCAGCATCGCATTCGTGACGGAGAAGGACATCGTGTCACCGGGTAGACCGATATTACTAATATTCAAATATGTAGTTGCACCATCGTTACTTTTTGTATTGGGGTATGTAAATGGACCAAATTCTATCGGTTTACCTTTAAAATCCGGATAAAGACTTTCGTATTCGGGGTTGCCCTGGAACCACATATCACCAAAATAGCCGCCTGAAGGGTCTGCGAAGAGGAAAATGTTTGGATAACCAATATCTTGCGCCCCATCGGCTTCTTCCAGGTCTATTCCGCGATTTTCACGGTTTCCATTTACTGAATATGAAGAAAGTCCTGAATTAATGCGATTTTCATCGATATGCCAAATTAAAAGACCGGATGCAGGCAATCCCAAATCGTAAGACGGAATTGATGTAACGACACCATTTTCATCTATGTCTTCTCCACTTAAAACAGTATCGAATAATACTTCTACCAATGGAGGATATCGATCTCTTCCATTTTGTTCATACATTATATACCGAGAAGAATCAATAGATACGCCTGTACGAAACCAGTTTGTTCGATTTTCGACTAAATAATATTCGTTGTCGTTAATATCAATCTGTACAATATTGTTTTCAGAACGGCTGGGTAAATTAACATTTGATCCCGGTTTTACCATAACGGGTTCATCCCATCCTGCATAAGTTCTTGTCCATGCATTAGGCGGTGAAGGAATCAAACCGCGGCCGTTATTCGATCCCTGGTCCATTAGACCAAATACTCCAATCCCACTTTGTCCAGATTCAGTATCCCATAATGGTGGAAGTCCGATTGCAAAACCGACCATAAGGGCGAATGTCCCAGTTAAACCAAACTGATACTCACATGGAGTTTCGGAATCAGCAAACATTTGCTCTGCAATATCATAAAGAAGATGATTTTGTGTTTCGGGAATAATAATTCCGTGTGAAACTGAGGAATTACCAATAGTTACGGACCCTCCATGAAAATTTGACAACATATCCTTATCAATATATGTAGATGGTATATCTTCCGGGGTCGGATCCAGAAACGGTAACGAAAAATCCTGACCGATTCCAGCATGTACAATGATCACTAAATCATCTTCAGAAAATTCCATTCCATCCACAGAATATGCTTTCTCAATCGCTTCGACAAATAATTCAGTAATACGATTTTCGTGAAGCTCATCTTCTCCATAAGGATGGTAGTAATTCATCGTGTTGTCTAACAAATAACTTCCCTCATTATCAGACGGGTAGATAACTGAATTCTCTATATCCAATCCAAATGTATTATAAGATACCGAACGGAAATAATTATCCAATGCTTTTAGTTGTGATTGAAAATATGATTGATCATGCGGCGCAGGGTCTATGGTATAAGTAGCGCAGGTATCGAACTCTGGCAAGTAGAGGAAATGACCATTTCCGGTAGTGCCGTCAACATTATCTTCAATAAAGGATACTCTGATTACTTTTAGTGTTATATCTCCAGTAATATCAGCTGATAGTGATGACCATATCATCAATATGATGATGATTGAAAATCCATATTTCATATATGTAATTTAGGATATTTAAGAATCAGAAACTTTTTAGAATTCCATATTCAGGGAAAACCGCATCGTATTTGATAAAGGATGCTTTGGATTTCCTGATGTATACCCAAAATCAAATCCATAATTGGAAAAACGTAATCCAACACCAAAAGTAGGATTCATAATTTTTCCTGTCTTATCATAGAGATATCCTGCCCGAAGTGCAAAATATTGCCCATACCAGTATTCGACGCCAATATTATGGATAAGCTTATCAAGTTCATTCATAATGGACCGTTGCTTTGCGCTCCCGACTTCTTTTTGACCGTATTCATTATATGAACCCCATCCGGATGAACCTGGATTACCTTCAGTGGGTATTATTTCACCTTCGTCAGTTTCAATTTTACCATTCCCGTAACCGGGACGATCAGGATCGCCATAAGTATCGTTCCAATCATATCCGCCAATAATATGATCATAATCATCATTTGAACCATTCATGTCCATATCGCCGCCCAGTAACCAATCATCGATCCATGAAGTAAATATTCCAATATAAATTGGATCAGAATGCGCAGATTCTTGTTGACCATCTTTATTGTAACTGGCATTTTTATCTGATTTATGACCGAATTCGTCAAAACCTCCAACATATCCATCTCCATCCCAATCCATATCAGGGTATGCCGCCACAAGTAATTTATCTACGTCATAAACTAAGTTTATTTTATTATATTGTGAATTTACGATTGCAAAATTCAATCCGAGAGTAAAATTGGTCGGTTGCGGATCTGCCTGAGCAGGATCAATAAAAGATACCTTTGGCCCAATATTCGTCATCGTCATACCCATAGTTAACCTTGGAGTTAAGAATTCCTTATGCAAATATCCAATATCAAAACCAAAATCTGTTGAAGTGCCCTTCCCCTTTTCTCCTCCGGCACCAAATTCGGTTAAATGTTGGTATGATATTTTTGCATTAATCCCTAGAGAAGATTTTGGTGTTAACAATGAACTATACGATAGTGATAATGCCATCATATAGCTGGTAAAAGTTCCCAGATAATCATCTGGTGTTTCACCCATTCTGATTTGTTCACCAAGATTGAGATAAATAAGATGCCCCCCAACTGTACCCAAATAAGGGATATGTTTTCTATAGGCAAAAAATTCATAATACATATCGTTGGCAAGATTCGGTAACCAATTTACATGCATTAGCGCCATTTCTGAGCCTTTGAGGAATGCAAGTCCGGCAGGATTCCAAAATGTGGCATACGCATCGTCTGCGACAGCGACCTGGGCCTCTCCCATTCCACCTGCACGCGCACCCGGGGAAATAAGCAGAAAAATAGCCCCAGCCTCACTTTGTGAGTAAATTGGTTTTGAAAGGATTAAAAAGGCCATGGCCACGACCATGAAAAATCGTTTCATTTTTATAAACTCCTATGTTCGACAGATAATTCTGTCTTGTTATTATCAATACGTAATAACGATTTTGCTTCGATAGAGCTCCTTTTGATGACGGCGAATATATTCAGTGTCTTGCCTATAATCAAGAAATGAATATCAAATGTGATAGTTCCCACATTTAATACAATAATCCTAAGGAAATGATGGGAATGTATGTGATTAATAATACAACAATAAATCGTACAACAAAAAACGGGAGTGTTGCTTTATAAATTGTTGGCATATCCCTATCGAATCGATATGCTGATAAAAATAAATTTAATCCGACCGGTGGTGTTAAAAATCCCAACTCAAGATTCGCAATGAATATAATTGCAAGATGAACCGGGTCAACGCCAAAATGTATCCCTAGAGGCATAATAAGTGGAACAATGATAATAATTGCTGAAAAAATATCCATAAGACACCCGACGGCGAGTAAAAGAATATTTAACATCAATAGAAAAACATATTTCGAAGTTATGGCAGTTTTCACCCACCCCAATAATAGAATAGGAATTTGGGCATCCACCAAATAACTGGTTAATCCCATTGCAACACCAAGAATAATGAGTACTCCGCCAATTAACGTCGCACAATCCAACACGATTTTTGGAAAGTCATTTATTTTTAAATCTTTGAAAATGAAAACTTCAACAATAAATGTATAAAACACAATGAGGGCTGCAGTCTCCACTAATGTTGTGAAACCACTGAAAATACCGATTAAAACAATAATGGGGATTAATATTTCCCATTTCGCTTGCCATAAAGCATTTAATATTTCCGGAGCAGAAAATCTTTCGACTAATTTTTTTACTTTTCGTTCCTGATAAATAGACCACCCACCAACGGCAAAGATCAATATTAACCCCGGAATTAAACCAGCCAGAAAAATATCTTTTATTGAAACACCTGCAGTCACACCAAAGATAATCGCTGGTAAGCTCGGAGGAAATAGTAAACCCAATGAACCAGATACTGTAATCAATCCCAGCGAGAATAGATCATTGTAACCTTCTTTTCGAAGTAGCGGGTAAAGTAAACCTCCCAGGGCCAGGATTGTAACTCCGGATCCACCGGTTAGAGCAGTAAAAAATCCACATAACAACACAATAACAATGGGTGTCCCGCCAGGGATCCAGCCAAAAAGATAACGAAATACATTCACTATTCGTGTGGACGCCTTACTCTCAGCGAGTATATAACCAGCGAGAGTAAATAGTGGGATTGTTGGAAGTGAAGGAGAAACAACAATCCTATAGGTCTCAGCAGAAATTGCAGAAATAGGTGTATAATTAATCCAAAATAAGAGTCCGGCGACTCCTCCAAGACCAATAAAAATTGGAGCTCCATAATATAATGAAACCAGAATTGCAAAAATACCGACGATGAGTATAAAAAGATTATCGTTAAATGCATCCGATAATGCAATAAACATCCAGAGGATAGTAATCATGAGCATAATACTTCGTAGAATTCTATCGGAAAAACTACTATTAAATATCTGAATAGCCATTAATCCAAACCCCAATGGCATGATGCTCATTACAAACCATCGTGGAATATTTGGAGCGATATTATATGGGAATTGAAATTCAATTTGTAATAATTGAAAACTTCCCCACATGAGCATAATAATCACTATAAATGAAACATTTTTTGCGATCCATCGTCCAATATGGAACTCTTCATCCGGCCGGAATAGAGGCGTTGTGGTCAGAGCGAGTAATCTATTTTGACGAGTTGCCAATACTGCTCCAACAAATCCGATCCAAAGGGTCAAATGTTGTACCAATACAGGAGAGGCCGGCACACCTGATCCACCGAATAACCTGGAGACAGTTTCAAAAAATGGAATAATAGCCAGTAAAATAAAAACAGTTAAAGCCAGAATGTCTTCACCCCACTTTAGACCTAATCTCCTGGAATGTTTAATTTGAGTCATTCTTTTATAGATTGTGTTGCTGCATCCAATGAGTCTTTTTCATTCATATACTGAATGACTGAATCAAATAGATCTTCACTAATATAGCTTCCACGCAGTTCACCGTACCAAGAATCTATATATTTTTTCCATGCTTCTTTTTCTTCCGATGTTGGTACATGGACCGTTAATCCATATTCTTTCATTATTTTGATAGCTTCTTCGTCCTGATGCCTGCTGTTTGCTTGATGCTGTAACCCAATATCATGAGCAATTGCTCTCATTTTTTGTTGATGTTCTATTGGTATTCGATTCCATATTCTAGAATCGATGATAACCCCTGCTGTTAAAAGGCCCCAGTTGATATCAAGCATATAATTTGTCATGCTAAACCATTGTTGCGATAAAGCGTATAAGGGTGTAGTTGCTATGGCATCTATCAACCCTGTCTGGAGTCCTGATAACACATCGATAGAAGCCAGTGGAACCGATTGAAAACCAGCACTTTCCCATAAGTTCTGTGTACGATAATCACCAGCCCAAGTAAATATTTTCTTATCCTTAAGATCATCGAGATACACGATTGGTTTTGTTGTGAACCATTTTGCCCAGCCGACATCTGCCCATAATAGAACTTCAAACCCATTTTCCCGCATACCGTCTTCTAATTGCTTGGACATTTTTTTTCTGAGCCAATCGACATCATCATAATCATCAAAAATCAATGGCAATACAAAACCAGTGATATCCGGATTCACTTCTGATAAACCCTCTGACGAAATAGCCGCTGCATGAATCTGGCCAATCCTCATCTTTCGAATCATGTCCCGCTCATCGCCGACAACGCCACCGGGATAGACACGTAAGACTACTTGACCATCAGTCGCTTTATTCCATCGTTGTCCCATTTCTACCAGTATTCCATGCCAATCTGTACCCTCAGGTGCCAAGGTTGCTAATTTAATAATCGTTTTTTTTGCGCTTATCTGGCTTATAAGTAAACCACAAAAAATGATTCGTAAGAATAACTTCATATTAATAAAATAATTCATCCTTTCTAGAAAGTAGCCATTTTGCTCGCTTTTTCGCAATAATATTTCCTAATTCCAAATTTTCAATATCTGTAGGTTGTTGTGTTATAACATTGTTTAATAATTTTTCGAATTCTTCCGACTTTTGTTGACTGACAAGAACATTTTCTGCAAAGGAAACGTGAGCGCTCAAATCTTGTCTATGTGACAGGTTATTCACTTTTTCATAATGTTTTACAGCTTCTGCCTCGTTGTTGTCCTTCAAATCTGTTCGGACCATCGAATAAGAAATCAAAGCGGCATGAATTGCACCATAATTCCATGTACTATCGACAGCTAAGGCAGATTCTAATAAATAACCAATCTTTGGTAATTGAATCACCCATTCCGGCTTACCTCGACTGGAACCAATGGCGCCACCTAAAGCGGCTGCCCACCAATATAAATATGGAATATCTTTCTCAGTAAATTGGTAGATATGATCTGGAGGGATCGTAAGGTCAGGATAACGAATTCTTAATGCTGTTTCTCCATTAGTAATTGCAGTTTGAAAACTTTTCAGTGCGACTTGATATAGATTTTTTCCAGGATTGAAATCTGTTTCAATGAGTCTATCCGCTTCTTCAACTATAAATGCGAATGTATACTGAGTACGTAATTGGCACGCAGCTAAAAGCAAGTCCGGATTATGGTTATCTTGATTTAGTTTTCTTTCAGTACGTTGAATCTTTTTGTAAAATATTTCTTTTGTCAGTTGGGGATAGTGATTTAAATAGTAAGAAGTTGAACAAGAGGATATCACTATCATACTGATAGATAAAATGATCGATCGAATTTGAGTATTAGTCAGCATTTATTGAGAAAGAGAACTTAGTCAAAAAACGAATAATTCTAATTGACAAGATCACTATAGAGAGGAAATGATTTACATAATTCATTCACAGATTTCTTGACAGATTGAATGATTGATGTATCGTCAATATTACTGATGATTTGATCAATCATGTTACAAATCAAAGTCATTTCATCCTCTTTCATACCCCGCGTTGTAATTGCCGGTGTACCAATTCGCATACCGCTGGTAATAAAAGGACTTCTTTCATCAAAGGGTATCATGTTTTTATTAACAGTTATTCCAGCTTTTTCCAAGGCTTTCTCTGCAGACTTTCCGGTAACTCCCTTGTTAGTTAAATCAATTAAGATCACATGGGTATCCGTGCCGCCTGAAATGAGATGATAATCTTTCTTAAGTAATTCTTCAGATAATTGCTTTGCATTCAACACAACTTGCTTCGAATACAGTTTGAATTCAGGTTTCAGTGCTTCGCCAAAGGCAACTGCTTTTGCAGCAATAATATGCATTAACGGACCTCCTTGAATACCTGGCATTACCATTGAGTCGATCAATTCGGATGTGTTTTTAACACGACCCGATTTAGGAGCAACAATTCCAAAAGGGTTTTGTCCATCACGACCCATCAAAATCATACCACCACGGGGTCCTCGCAGTGTTTTGTGGGTGGTAGTCGTTACGACATCACAGTAGGGCATAGGAGATGGATGAAGCCCCGAGGCGACCAATCCTGCCGGATGGGCTATATCTGCCATCAGAAACGCTCCAACTTCATCTGCGATATTCTTAAAATCTTCAAATTCAATAAACCTGGGATAGGCACTACCTCCACAAATAATCAATCTTGGTTTATACTCTTTGGCAATCTTCAGAAGATCATTAATATTTACACGTCCGGTTTCACGATCAACCCGGTAAGAGACACTATTAAATAATTTTCCGGAAAAATTGACTGCACTTCCGTGGGTGAGGTGACCACCATGGGCTAAATCCAATCCCATTATGGTTTCACCTGGTTTTACAAATGTTAGCAACGCAGCCATATTTGCCTGAGAACCTGAATGGGGCTGAACATTTGCATATTTGGCATCGAACAGCTCCTTAGCCCTATTCCGCGCAAGGTCTTCTGCTTTGTCTACATGCTCACAGCCTCCGTAATATCGTTTTCCGGGATAACCTTCAGCGTACTTATTCGTCATTACACCACCGGCCATTTCCAGAACAGGATAGCTTACGAAATTTTCAGACGCAATGAGTTCGAGAGTGGAAAATTCACGCTCAATTTCTTTATTAAGAATATCGAATAGATAAGGATCTGCATCTCTTAAAAAAGACATTAACAGTTACTCTTTTAGAGAATTACCATTTAGGATTTTTTTGCAGCTTCTCTTGAATCCAGCTATAGCATTCCCCCCTCGGAATTACATAACCTTGGTTTTTTATATCATCATCCAACATAAACCACTGAGCCCGGGTGAAAAGCACTTCATTTTCTAATAACCAAGTCCGGGAGCTTTTATAGCTTTGGCTATTTAATTCTTCAGCTTTATTGAAATTGTTAAATGCTAATGATGCTACCACTCTATCATCAAGGGAAATTGCCGGAGTTCTACAATCCTGGAATGATTTATAATATACGTTTCCTTTCCTGCCATAAGAATCACCATTCATTTTATCCATTGAAATGACTTTATCGGCCCATCGGAGCGCTTTTGCGTAGTTTTGTCCTGCAGTATTAATATCACATATTTTTAATGCAACTTGAATATCACGTGGATTAAGCTTGAACAATTCCTCATAAGCATTCGAAGCATCATCTAATTCATCTGCTGCATAATATGCCTGACCTAATTTCCGATAGGCCAGTTTACTCGAATTATCCATTTTGAGAACTTTTTTCAATATTTCAACTGCTTCCTGTGGTTCATCATTCAACAATAATCTATCGGCTAAATCGGTTCCAAAGGAAACATTATCAGAATTGGTTCTAAAACGTTCACGATACACATCCAGAGGATCCTTCCCAGTTAGTTCGTATACAATCGCAATGTCACTTTGCGCTTTTTCATTAGCTGGATCGATTTTTAGTATCCCTTCCAAAATATCGATTTGGTCATCATATAATTCTTGTTTACCATAAAGTTCTGCTAGATCCATTTTTACTTGTATATTTTCTGGAATCAATTCTGATAAACGATTTAAAGTTGTGATTTGTAAATCTGATTTATTTTGTATTGAGTAGGCATAAGACAACCGTTTGAGTAATTCAACATTATTTGGTAAAAGCTGCAGCCCTTTGACTAACACAAATTCAGAACTATCAAATTGCCCCAAATATTCATAAGCAATGGCATAATATTGGTACACTTCAACCGGATCGTCACGATCACAGCCTAAATCAACTAATTCACGATACACTCGAATGGTTGAAGCCCAATCCCTATTTTTATAATATTCAGCAGCGCTACTCATTAATCGCGGGCAACGAACATCACGCAATGAATCCAGATATGCATCGTAGGCGGCATCCTCGCTCACACCATTTTCTTCCGGAGGCACACACATGGAAAAAAATATTGATATAACGCCAATACTAATTATTTTTGAAAGTTGAAATTCCTTCATGTATTTATCCTTATTTAGGGCGACGTTTAACGAACCAAAGATCGCCAATTTGAACGCCGAATGTTATTTGTTGAATTATTTCGTCTGATTTTACATCACCTGATCTTAATCCATATTTATAGGCAAAATCTAATTGATTTTTTGCCCGTCCAAATTTAATACCAAACCCGACAGTTAAGCCAAATTCATTCACACTGGATGTATTATTATATAAGTTATCGTGTCGAAAATATACACCACTCCTGTATTGAATTTTTTGAGATAATTTAAACGCATCATCTGATGAAAATTTTGCGAAACTTATAGAGTATTGATTTGATTGATCAATATATAATGATTTCAATGAAAATAATTCATCTGATTTATTTCCATTATCTTTCCAGTGATAAAATTCTGCCATAATATGGGATTTATTATTTTTTAATTTGAAATCCAGACCCGCTCCAAATTCGAATGGATTATAAATATTTTTAAAAATTGAGGATTCAGCATTTGGTACGCTAGATGGATTTGGACTATCACTTGGTGGACTTGTATCAAAATATCCATTTTTATTTACATCTTCAAAAGGTTGAAATGAAAGGTGGTTCGCACGCAGAGATTTGATGGCACCCGATATCATTAAATAAATATTTGCCGGGATTTGTCCTTTATTGAAGCGATTTGAGGTCAGAAATAGTCTGTAAAGGGAGCCATCATATATGTGCCTCTGATAATAATGATAATCACGATCATTAATTCTTAATTTTGTGTCTTTTCTATAGGAACCGAAAAGGATATCTAATTCAATCGCTGCTCCTTCATTAGCTGTTATTGGGAAACGTATAGCTGTATATAATGAAGAAACACCACCCGATCCATCTACAAAATGTTGTGTATTTAATGTATCACCATTAACAATAAATTCGTCAGAAGATGAACCAATTAATGAAAGTTTGTGGCTAAATAAGGGTCTTACACCAAATCCCCAGGCATAATTGCTCCCAATTGAAACCGCAAATTGGAGGCTGTTAAAGTCAGTATGTCCATTTGTACCCAGATTACTTGATACTTCATTCCCAGAGATATTTCCAGCTAAATAAGCGAATTTTAAATGGTTCCATGTGACAGGATTCGATAAGGAAACATTTTCAGTAAACGAAGGAATAATACCGCGGCTACTCATAGATAAAGCTGATGCACTATGAGTAAATGACCTCTCACCTAATCCGTACCCACTATGAATGGATTGACCCAGCATAAAAGTTATCGTCAGGATTGCGAATAGTTTAGGGCGATACATATTGAATAAATAATTTTGGATAAAGAAGAGAATCTGCGTTTGAATAAAGGTGTACGGTCGAATGAATACTATTATTGACGCTTGAATACAATTTTATTCCCAGATTATCTATGTGATTAAAATAATGATCCTGTAAAAATCGTTTTATGTTAAATACCACCTGATTATCAGAGACAGTACCACTAACGGTTAAATAGCTAAATGTATCAAAGAGATCCTCATCAAAATATGTAAAGTTGGTAAGCTCAACAGTATCCTGAAGTGGAATGGCATATAATGTAAAAGAAGAAATAGTTGTATCCGGTACAATGTGAAATATGAGTTCAGCTTTATCAAATGTTGTTTGGTTTGGCAAAGCCAAAGTATCGAGAAAATTTAAAGAAATAAGGCTGCGCAACCCCTTTCCCCTGCTAATGGAAATAAATGAAGAGTCTTCATCAAGAATATCAGGTGGAACTAAAATACTTAAATCGCTGATAACTTTAAATGATCTTTGCAATGTATCAATTTGAGTATCCTGGGATGTATCCGCAGAATCAGCATAAGTGAATTGTTTAAAATAAACATCAAGCTTTGGGGTCGTATTTTCCAAGGATGAATATTCACGGCTATAAACAGAATGCAAATTACCATCGTCATTATCCAAGGTGAGCATAACAGTATAATTAAGTGATGAATCCATAAAAGTAGAATCAAGCATATCGGATACGTTGAAACGCGCTCTAAAGACAGAATTTGCAACAGAATCAACCATGAATTCAGACTCTTCCTCAAGTGCAGATGCTTCATATTGTCCCAACGCAATTTCGGTTTCGGTGAAATTTAAATAATGTGATTTAGATTCACTAAAGACGGAATCTCCTTGATCCGGGAATGAAAAGAGAGAAAATGAGATTGGATTAATTAATGTATCGGTTGTTAAATATACAGTGAAAAATGCACTGTCAATTAAGATATTGGAATCTAATAACGATGCGTACGACAATTGTACAGATTCGGAGGATACAAATGAAGTTTTCAACAAAATAGCCTTATATTCAAATTCTCCATCTACACCTAAAGATAGTCGTGTTTTACTACCGATTGAAGGTGGGATTTGATATGTTTCTCCCTCAATATCATATAAATGCAACGTATCTAATTCTAGATTTTCATTACTCAAATCAGCATGCAAGGGTTCTTCCATACAACCATTAATTGATATGAGGAACGTTCCTGTGACCAAGACAGATGTTAGATACAATAGTTTCATGGAATTAGGGTATATACGAAAAACTAACCGTTAAGTTTCTCAAGGATATTGTCGAGGTCATCTGCTACAGGTTGATAATCGATGACGTCTCCTTCAGGAACTTTAACAGTCTGAACTTTTTTCTTAACGGCATTTATTGCTGGAAGTGATAATAATTTTTCAGTCAAATGATTAGATGGTGATTCTAAAGCAATAATCATGTCTGCATTTTCTGCGGCAGCTTCATAAGCGTTAACAGCACCGTTTTTCATGATAGATGGTATTTTAAGTCCAACTTTTTCAAATGAAGATTGTGAAAATGAATTGTATTCATCATCCATTTCATGAACCAATAAAACTGTTTTTATTTTAGCGTAAAAATCATCTCTTTGATATAGTTCTTTATATAATGCAGGGACAAACGAAGATTGCCAACCATTGCATAGAAAAATATCCGGTTTCCAGAATAAATGAGGTAATGTTGCCAACGTTGCCTTGCAGAAAATTGAGTATCGTTCATCGTTATCTGCTAAAATACGACCATTCTTAGATTTATATACCAGATTGGTTAAGGGTTTGAACCATTTTGTATCTTCAAGAAAATAGACTTGAACCCTCGTTTTTGGAATGAAGGCACTTTTTGCAGATAAAATCATTTCATCTCCATCATATTCAAAAGGTATCTCCCGGAGACGAATCACTTCCCGCAAAATATATTTTCGTTCACTCACGTAACCATATTTGGGGATGATTGTCCTAATATCATGTCCTTTTCCCTGAAGAATGAGCGGGACTCTCGTGGAGAAAGGAGCCAAACTTGATGTATTTGCAAACGGAATGATTTCGGTGGTCATATAAAAGATTTTACTCATAAAACTGAACTTTTCTTATTCGATGGTTAATTGTTTAAGTGTTTTTTCTGCACGGTCATAAAATTCACTGCCGGGAAAATAATCAACAAGTCTTTGAAATTCCTCTTTTGCTTTTTCCAAATTCCCCATACTTTGATACGCCAAACCTAGTTTTAATTGGGCATCATCATCTTTGTCAGTACCTGAAAACGTAAATACTTTTTCGAATTCGACGATTGCACGCTTATAATTTTTTTGTGAATAGTAGCATTCTGCCAACCAATATTGACTATTATCCGCTAAATCGTTTTGTGGGTCACTTATGACTAATTTTGAAAAACCTGAAATCGCTCGGGTGTAATCACTATTTTGGTAATTACTCAAACTCTCAATATATATTCTTTTATATTCAGCCGGATTGATTCTGGAACTGGGCGATGCTGGTGTCTGGTCTTTTCTAATATTATATAGTTCCGTAAAACTATTCGCGAGAGTCACAATTTTATTTTCAATCATCACGAGTTGAGCCAATACTTCAAAATTTGTACTATCAGAATAGGCAGCTTTATCTTCTAATAACCGAATTTTATTTTGAATTGTATTAATTCGATTAATAATCATTATAGCAACAGAATCCGTTTGCTTTTTTGATGCCACAGTTGCTTTCAACGTCGATTGAATTTCTGGTAAAAGGATATTTAACTTTGTTTCCAACTCATCAATTCGAACACGCTGATTTTCAATTTTGGTATTAATAATTTTGGTTTGTTTCTCACTTTGAGAAAATAGTAATACCGGTATAGATATCAGCAGGATAAATGTATGTGAGATTTTCTTAATCATATATTTTTGCCGTTTTTCTTTAAAAAGAAGGATGGGAATTTATCAAGACTTCATCAAGTATCATCGTAATTTTTAATATTCTTTGGGATCGATACTTAAATTCATTATCAATCCAATCATAATAAAACTTGAAAGCAAAAATGATCCTCCGTATGACACAAACGGTAATGGAAGACCCTTTACTGGAATCATACCAACCGTCATAGCAAAATTTACAAAAACATGGGCCGTAAAAATTGATGCAATGCCAACAATTGTTAAACTGGAAAACCGGTCATCGATGTTATAAGCCAAACGAATGGTTTTAAGAATGAACAAAGTAAATATAGTTATGAGAATGAATATGGCTATAAAACCAAATTCCTCTCCTATCACCGATACAATAAAATCTGATTCTTGCACCGGTAAAAATTTAAGATGAGTTTGCGTCCCCTGCCCCCAACCTTTCCCAAACAAACCTCCTGCTCCAATGGCCGTTTTGCTTTGAATAATTTGATATGCAGCCCCCAGCGGATCAAGTTCCGGATTAAATAGTGTCAGGATTCTTTTTTGCTGATAATCCTTTAACGTTCCCCATAATACGGGTGATAATAACCCTAAAAAGACGTTAGAAAAGAATGTGGAAATGCCGAATAATATTGTTGGTTGAGCTCTATAAATAATTATCATCATAGACACTGCCCAGATAGTAAATGACAACCAATGAAATGCAGTTAAAATACTAATTAAGGGGGCTAAAAAAAGGAAAAGATGAAACGGGCGAGACCCTGCCCAATATAGCATTGGTAATACGGGAACCATAATAATAATAGCTGTTCCCAGATCGGGTTGATTAAGAATGATGAATGCCGGTAATAATGCGATCAAGACTGGAAAAATATTTGCAGAAAAGTATGTCATTTGCAAATTATGATCTGACAAGTATCGGGCTAAAGCGATGACAACAATCCACTTTGCGAATTCAGAAGGTTGAAAGCCCACAGGAAGACCTAAATCGATCCAACGATACGTATGAGCAATTTCTCTTCCGAAATATGGAATCAATATAAAAATCATAATAATACCAAATAAACTGTAAATATAACGATGGATAGTATGACGAGGTATCATGAACGCTATTAATAACCCCATTATTGCTGGAATTATAAATATAAGCTGTTTATAAAACGATTGATGAATAAAGGGCAATGATTGACCAGATTCAATACTTTTAAGCGTCATTAAACCAATTGCGAAAAGAATTAATGCCAGAATAAAAAGGGTAAAATTTGACGACCTGAATTTCAGCAGTATTAATTTAATCATTGTGAAAATGCGAGTCTAATTGATTCATTTGAAGAAAACAATAGCTCAAAAACAGATCTAGCAATCGGTGCGGCTGTTTCGCCACCATGTCCACCCTGTTCAACCAGAATCACAACCGAAGCAATGTCGTTCTGATTTTTTGCATACCCGATATACCATGCATGATCGTCACCATGTGGATTTTGTGCAGTACCTGTTTTTCCAGCCACAATTACTCCCGGGATTTTTGGATTTGACCGCTTACCAGTTCCTCGTGGTGAATTGATTACCTTTTGCATATAGAAGTCAATTTTATCCCATGTATTTTTTGAAAATGTTGATATTTCAACTTTCTTCGATTTACGATTCTTTAGCATATGAAGTCCACGCGTATGCCCTTTTGTCGCTAGTAAATTTATATACTGGAGCATTTGGATAGGCGTCGCTACTAATTCTCCCTGCCCCAATGAAATATTTAACAAATGCCCTTTTGACCATCCCCAGCGTCCATAGTGTTTCGTTAGAAATGAAGATGTTGGTACGATACCTCTTGCTTCAGAGTACAAATCAATTCCTGTTTTACTCCCAAAACCAAATAATCGACACGACTCTGCCCATTCATCAATGGATAATCGCTGCACAACGTCGTAAAAATAAATATTGCATGATTGCGCTATGGCTTCCTCGAGATTAACAGGCCCGTGACCGTCTTCTTTCCAGCAGCGAAAATCACGATTACCTAAAGTGTATACTCCTTTACAATCAACTGTTTCTGAAAAGTTGACTTTCCTTTTTTCTAAAAGACTCATGACTGTAATCATTTTCAATGTGGAACCGGGCGGATATAAACCATGCGTAATACGGTTTAATAACGGTTTTTCAGGATCACTGATAATTTTTTTCCATTTATCAACGGAAGTTTTTCCTGTGAATAAATTAGCCGGGTAATCTGGCTTACTAACAAATGCTAATATTTCTCCCGTTCTTGGATTCGATACCAAAGCGATACCCTTATGACCCTCCAATTTCTCTTCTAACATTTCTTGTAAGGGTAACATAATGGATGTTAATAAATTATTCCCCGGAACTGGGTATTGAGCCTCTCTGTCAGTTGATATTCCAATTTCACGACCAAATGCATCTACCTCTATAAAATATACACCCTTTTTTCCACGTAAATTATTCTCGTATACTTTCTCTAATCCTCTCCAGCCAACTAAGTCACCAAACACATATTGATCTGGATCCGGTAATTCATTTATAAGAGCATGATCAACCTCTTTCACATAACCGAGCAAATGTGATGCATTGATTTTATTTGAATAAGTTCTTTCAGGAAATTGTGTATAGTTTATTCCTGCCAAGTCTGTTTTATGTTCTTCTATCCGACTTAGTTGATCAAACGTGAGATCTTTTGCAATTCTTGATGGTAAAAATTTTCCCCGATAGTATTTCTTATAATTTGTTTTTAAAACAACCGTATCAATACCTGTACATTCACTGACTATTTTAAAAATTTGGCTTTCATCACCCATTTCTCCTGGGATACCGGTTAAGACATATGTTGGATAATTATCGACGATGATAGTTCCGTTTCTATCAGTAATTAATCCTCGAGGAGCATTTAATGAAATGGCTCGAATCCGGTTCACATCAGCTTTCATTGAATATTTTTCATATGAGTATACCTGGATGTTAAAAAACCTCGTAAGGAGAGACATCATTAATAGAATGACGATGCTGCTTGAGACAATCATTCGTCTCTTGGGTATTTTATTAGCCGCTTTCAGCACGATATAGTAAACTAAACGGAATGATTAATTGAAGGACAAGGATAAAACCCATCGTGTATCCGGTCGTGAAAAACCATGTTTGAATAAACATTAATTTGTCAGTCTCGTATAAATATTGATATCGAATATAGCAATATGTTAAAAAATGAAATGCCATAATTCCAATCCATGATAAATGATAATACAATGGAATTAACCGGTTGTATTGATCCTTTAATAAACCGGATATATAACCGATGATTGAATAGGATAATGAAGAAAGTCCAAAATAAGAACCAACAGCCGAAAGATCTGTTAATAACCCAAGCAGAAAACCAGCTATAACGCCATAAAACCGTCCGTATTTGATTGCGATATACAGGACGAATATTGACATGAAATCAGGACGTATCATATTAATTGACATCATTTCAGCTAAATAAAACTGAATGATGAATACAATAAATAAAATCGTAATGAATTTACTCCACTTCATTATTTTGCCCTGTAATGATAAATAGATTTATTAATGAACCCAGTTGCACCGGGTATCGAACAGACACAATTTTTTGAAAACTACCGATTTCATTCCGGATACCGATTACTTCACCGACAGGAAGATTTTTGGGGAAAATATCACTAAATCCCGATGTAATGACTTGATCCCCAATCTTTACTTCTGAATTTTTTTGAATTTCTCTAATTTCACATAAATCACCATACACCCATCTTAAAATACCCCTGGCGCCTGACGGCATGACCTGCACACTTAAGCGAAAATTTACATCGTTCAATATTTGAACGACTGAGCTTTGATTTCCAACAACAATAGTCTTTCCAACCACTCCCTTCGGTGTAATTACGGACATATTTTTTTTAATACCATGCTGATTCCCGACATCGATTGTCAAAGTGTTCATATTGGATGTGATCCCTTTATTAATCACTTTGGCAGGAAGTAATTGCAACTGGCTCTCCCGTTTATAATTCAGCATTTCGCGCAACCGTTGATTTTCAATTGCCAGATTTCGCATAGATTCAAGTTGTAGAGAATAAATAACATTTTCTTCCCTGATTAGAGCGGCTTCTTCATCAACAACAGCCATTGCCCTGAGCCATGACACCGGTTTGTAGATGGATGTTAATAAATCATTTGCTTTACCGCGAAATATGGCAACATCTGTGGAATCATTGGATAATATTAATGAAAAAGATATGACGATAGCGAAGAGAAATACAAGGTGATCGCGCTGACGTATTAAAGAAAGGTAAAACTTCCTCATGTCGATTTAAGGGTCGTTATTTTGATCGGTTGGGTGGATGAAATAAGAGACAATCAGACATTCCAACATTTACCAAATCATATCAGATTAGGACCGGTCTGTATTTACGGATATTTTCCAGCACCTTACCTGTTCCTTTCACCACTGAAATCAAAGGTTCCTCTGCAGTATTTACAGGTACATTTGTACGCTCACGAATAATCTGGTCCATCCCTTTTAGTAAACTGCCGCCTCCTGTCATTATAATTCCTCTGTCCAATATATCAGCCGCTAATTCTGGTGGGGTTCTTTCCAAAGCTCGTTTGACCGCTTCCACGATACTATTGACCGGATCTTTTAGTGCTTGTCGTATTTCATCGGATGACACCTCGATTGTCTTTGGAATACCGCTGACCATGTCACGTCCTTTGACCGAGATGGTTTCTGTTGTCATTCGCATTGCTGAACCAACAGAAATTTTTATCGCCTCACCTGTTGCAAGACCAATATCTAATTTATGTTCGTTTCGAAACCACATGACCACATGTTCGTCCATTTCATCGCCGGCAATTCGAATTGTTTCTTTCGTCACAACGCCATTTAAAGCAATGACGGCTATTTCAGTCGTGCCTCCACCAATATCAACAATAATATTTCCTATGGGCTGACCAATGTCAAGACCAATACCAATCGCGGCAGCTACCGGCTCTTCAATTAAATATACTTCTCGAGCGTTCGCCCGTTCCCCTGAGTCTTTTACTGCCCGCCGTTCGACTTCTGTAACCCCTGAAGGAACACAGATCACCATTCTTGGCCGCGCCAAACGATTGATATTTATTTTTCGAATGAAACCCTGAAGCATGCCGTCTGTCATATCAAAATCAGCGATAACACCATCTTGAAGTGGTCGTATAGTTTCAAGCTCTCGATGGGTTCTCCCAAGCATTGCTTTTGCTTCATTTCCGACTGCGACTATTTTACCGTCATGCACTGATCTCGCAATAATTGACGGTTCGTTAATCATAACCCCTTTACCATTCACCCATAAAAGTGTATTTGCGGTACCAAGATCGATAGCAATATCGCCTGATACCCAGGAAAAGGAATTTAATAAAGTGGATAAAAATGCCATTTCTTATTTCTCGGATTATTTTTTGTTTCTTAAAGAAGTTGTAAAGTTAACTCAATTCAATGCTATTTTCCTTATGAATTAACTCATTTTAAAGGTTAAAATGATGCGTAGTTACTACGTAGATGCCTTAATCTGTATCGCTGCTAAAGAAGAATAAACATCGTATTAGTTAAAGCTTTGGTTTAATCGATTTCGACTCTGCTTTGATCTCCAAGTATAAAACGATGTGTGGTCGGTTTAGATTTAGACCTTAATAATTGTACATCGCTGCCTAATAGTGACGCTTCTATCCTTCTGGAAATGTCCTGAATGCTGCAATCGTCCATCAGAATTGAATACTCAATCTCGCTATTTTCTATATTACATCCATTTCCTATCGCTGTGTACGGTCCAACATAGGCACCATGGATCCTCACATTATCTCCAATAATAACAGGACCTCGGATATTTGAATCAATAATTTCAGAATTTTTTCCAATGATAACTCTTCCGGAAACATTTGAAAATGAATCAATATTCCCCAACCGATTATCTTTAATATTATCGAGTACGAGTCGATTGGCTTCCAAAAGATCCGACGGTTTACCCGTATCTTTCCACCACCCGGTTATCTCTGAATATGTCACAGAATATCCCTTTTCCAATAAATATTGGTGGGCATCCGATATTTCCAATTCTCCCCGTTCTGATGGCTTAATATTATTCACAGCTTCAAAGATGTGGCTATCATAAACATAAATGCCGGTAACGGCTAAATTACTTTTTGGCTTTGCTGGTTTTTCCTCAATACCAATAATATTTCCATCTTTTACATCGGCCACACCAAATCTATTTGGATCAGGAACTTTGCTCAATACAAGATGGCAATTAGAGCCGTTCGATTGAAATTTATCTACAAAATTGGTAATACCTCCTACAAGAATATTATCTCCCAAATAAAACACAAATGGATCGCTTCCAATGAATGGTTCAGCTATTTTTACAACATGTCCCAAACCTAAAGGTGCCGACTGCTCTATATAAGTTATATTTAAACCATAATCATTTCCATTGCCAAATGCGTTTTCAATTGAAGTATCGTTTTCATTAATAATAACACCCACTTCATCAATCCCTGCACCATGAGCGTATTCCAAAGCATACTCCAGCATCAGTTTGTTTGCAATGGGTATGAGGTGTTTATTTTGTGTATGTGTTATGGGCCGCAACCTTGTCCCATGACCCCCGGCTGTAATCAGTGCCTTCATCTTAT
>JBHHTW010000018.1:0-39547 GCA_046861385.1 Fidelibacterota bacterium
GTATTATACAGTAATAGGAAGCAATCCGCACGGTGCAGGTATATACATCGGTGGTTCAACCACTTCTCCAACCATTTCTGATGTAATTATTAAGAATAACAGGTTAGATACAGGAGATAACTTTGGTGGAGGAATCGCTTTTAATAGTTATTATGGTTTCCCCATGTTAAAAAACACTATTCTTGAAAATAATGTTTCAGATGGCGGCGCAGCTATTGCTGCAATCGGTAATCCATTTATTGAGAATGTAATTATCCGAAATCATTCATTCGAAAATTCCTATGCATTAATTGCTCCAGGGAGTTCGATTAGTTCAATCCATTTCTCTAATGTGTTAATTTATGGAAATTCAGTGTCAAATATATTTTATCCAGAGGTAGGTGTTGAGGTTGTCCTAAATAATACGACCATCGTTAATAATATTATTACTGGTAATATATTTACTATTTCTGCAAATCCACCTCCACCTTCAAGTGTTAATATTATTAACTCAATTTTATGGAATAATGGGAATAATACTATTGATTTTGTGGATGAGGGTAATTCGGTTAGCATTTCCAATTCTTTAATCCAGGGTGGACAAAATAGCATTACAAATCAAACCGGCAATACTGTCAACTGGCTCAATGGCAACATCGACGCTGACCCCTTGTTTGCCGATACAGCTAATAATGACTACACGCTTCAGATGGATTCTCCCTGCATTGACGCCGGTGATCCTTCAAGTGATCTTGATCCCGATGGCACAGTGTCCGATATGGGCGCCTTTTATTATCACCAGGATGGTCCCGCAAGACCGAGAGAATTCATTACTACTCCGAGCGCAGATTTTATTGGCCTGCAGTGGGGCGCCGTAAATCCCCAGCCGGAGAATTATGTCATTTACCGCTCAACAAATGCAGATGACGATTTCTACACTCTTTCGCCGTTCCTAACACAGAATGGCAATGATACAACCTATATTGATTCGTCCGTTATAGAAGATGAAACATACTACTATCGTATAAGTGGTATTGATGCCGAACAGGATGAAGGATTGTTGGCTTTTACAGAACATGGACGGCTGAGTAATGACAGCACGGCGCTGGATTTTGTCAATTCGGGGGATTATGTAAACATACCAAATTATCCGGTAACTTCGTTAGCCGACATATTAACTGTAGAGTTATGGGCAAAACCCCGTTACACAGATAATTACTTTCCTTACCTTAGGGTTTTGTTTGAACGAGGTGGTTTGGTTCTGATGTTGAATGGTCAGTCCGAAGGTGTCTTCGTCCCAGTTCTGGGTGTTGGTGGGGGCGCTAACTTAACAGGAACGACATCGCTGACTGACGGTGGATGGCACCATTTTGCCATTATCCTGAATGGTCCGGCTAATGTTGCCCAATTATGGACAGACGGTCATCTTGAAGCAGAAGGTACAACCGGTAATAACTATACATTTGGTGACTTACACATTGGAAGACTTGAAAATTTCTTCAATGGAATTATTGATGAAGTACGGATATCAGATGTGGTGAAATACACCGAAAGTTTTATACCGCCCGATGAATTTATTTTAGATACGAACACTGTCGCCTTATGGCACTTCAATGAAGGGTCTATGGATGCCGCCACGCCGGCTATTTATGATATGAGTGGAAATGGTCACCATGGTGAAATTATTGGGAATCCTGTTTGGGTGGATGGTCCGCCATTTATGACTCCGGATACTGCGAATTATCTGGTTATCAACGAAATTATGCAGAACCCATCGGAAGTGAGCGATCCCCTGGGTGAATGGATTGAAGTCCACAACCGATGGTTTACGCCCATCCATTTAGAAGATTTTACTTTGGCAGATGACGGCGCTGATGCACACACCATTTCTTCCGATGTCATCATTCCTGCCGGTGGCTATACTGTGTTGGGCGTTAATGCAGATACATCTACCAATGGAAATGTAAAAGTGGATTATGTCTTTTCAGGTTTTTCACTGGGTAACAGCGACGATGAAGTGGTTATAAAACTCCCTGGTGGGACGGAACTTGACAGAGTAAATTATGACAACGGCGCAACGTTTCCTGATCCTGCCGGTGCGTCCATGGAGCTTATCGCACCCCATTTTGACAATACTATCGGCAGTAATTGGACGATGGGTGTTACACCTTATGGCGATGGAGACCTGGGATCCCCCGGCCGTCGGAATGATGCGTTTTCAGGGCAAATTGCTGTTTCTGACACAACCTTTCTTTTTGATGGAATTATTTCCGGTGAATATGCCAATGATACATTGACAATATTTAATAATGGCGTACGACGCCTGGTCGTGGATTCCATGACTGTTTCTTTACCGGAGTATTCCCTGACACCGGGTTCAGGCTTCATCGAAATCGGTGATTCGCTGGTCATACTCATAACCTTTACACCCAATTCATCTGGTTTTTATAGAGATACAGTTCGCATCTACAGCGATGATCCGGTGAATAATGTATTGGAATTGACTCTATCCGGATTGGGAATCAGTGATGTAGCAGATATTGTTGTTTTTGCAGAAAATACCGACAGTTTATTTACACATTCTTTTTCTTTTACACGTGTAGGTTCACCACGGTCGTTTACATTTAATGTGGCGAATATTGGCGCTGAAGACTTGGAAATTGACGAAATCAGCATCACCGGGGATAACAATGCCTTTTTTGTTAATATCAGTTCGCTGAATCTTGAACTTAACGATTCCGCATCAGTCATAGTAACCTTCGATCCGCCGTCAAACGGTACTTACAGCGGGACATTGTCTTTAACCAGCAACGATCCCGATGAAGCACTTTATAACATTTCTTTTGATGGAATTGCATCCCAGTATATCATATTTTTCGTACCGGGTGAAATTGCCACCATTCAGGCGGCACTTGATTCCGCCATGTCAGGAGATACGATCCATGTTGCGACGGGAAGCTATGGTGAAAGCCTTATTTTTCCCGAAAATGATTTAGTCCTTCGTGGAGCGGGTACCGATTCGACGACACTAACAGGCGGAGATTCCAGTATTGTACTCACAGTAAACGGTGGTCAAAGCAATGCAACGATTATTTCTGATCTCACTATCAAAAAAGGCAGTGGGACCAATGGTGGTGGGATGGTTATCGATAATGGCTCTAATCCCCAGTTAAAAAATATTCTTTTTTATGATAATAATGCTAATCATGGCGCCGCCGTTTATGTGGATGCCTTTTCCGGTCCTTTTCTTGATCATATTACGTTTGTGGTTAATGCTGCCTCAAGCAGCAGCGGGGCTGGAGTAACTGTGGCTGGTGGTTCCAGTGTGTCAATTAATAACAGCATTTTCTGGGCGAATACCGGTACAGCCATCGAAGTCTTATCCGGCAGCGAAAGTACAACCTATTCCATTGTGGAAGGTGGCAATGCTGGTACCGGAAATATCGATGCAGATCCACAATTCACTGCTCCTGCCAGTGCAGACTTTCATTTAGCATGGGGTTCTCCCGCCATAGATGGGGGTGACCCTGCTTCAGATTCCGATGCCGATGGGACGTTGACGGATATGGGCGCATTATTTTATGACCAGTCATACCAGCCTCCGGGATCGCCGGTTGGGCTTGCGTATACACCGACTGTGGGTGAAATAACACTGCAATGGTCTGCCAATCCGGAAGCAGATGTAACCGATTATATCATCTACAAAGGTTTGGCAACTGATCAATTGGATTCAATTGATATTGTTGCAGTCCCTGTAACAGAATACATAGATCAAAACGGTGATCCGTCTCAAATTTACTATTATCAGATAGCAGCGATGGATACGTCGAACCTTATCAGCGATCGCTCTGAAATATTGGTTGTATCCTATCCGTTGATTACAGCTGAAACAAATGAGATTGATTTTGGAAGTGTATTATTTTCTGAACAGGAAGTAAAAACAATTTTTATATATAATACAGGATCGGCAACACTCGGTATTGACAGTATTTATGTTGAGGATGATGCCTACTTTTCAGTTTCTTCAGGCGGGTTGTTGTTAAGCAGGCGAAGTTCAAATAAAGTAAATTTAGATGCGGGTCGTAGAATTCAAACCATTTATCGACAAAATAATGGTATTAATCTGAACCATGTCGAACTTAATTCAAGATTCATCTCGGAGAACCATTCCCGTACGGAAAATGACCAAAATGAAGTGATCCATCATGTGAACGTGGATGAATCTTCAACATTTCAAGTTCCACCCGGCGATAGTCTCGAAATAACCATTACATTTGCCAGCACGGATACTGGGTCGTTTACAACTAATTTGATCGTAACCAGCGATGATCCAATAGGAAATGATATGCTGACCTTTGGCCTGACGGGCAATTCAGTCGCACCCGCAATTGCTTTAACAAGTACAATGTCTGTTGTGACTTATGTGAATAATGACATTCCGTTTACGATTACTGTACAAAATCCAGGTGGCTGGCCTTTGGATTATAGCGTAACGGCTGAAGCAGACTGGTTTGGTTACACATGGATGGATGTTTCCCAGCCTTCCGGGCAGATACCCGTTTATTCATCGGGAAACCTCATCGTGGATATAACGAATACATCCAGTCTGGACCCTGGAGCCTTTCAAGGATATATCTATTTCAATACAAATTCAGGAATGGATCCTTATCAACTGGTGAGAACGGATACCGTCAGTATCTATATGGCGCTTTTGGCGGACGGTTCACAAATCTCAATGGGAAATACATCCGTTCCGTCCGGGAATGCCAGTCCAATTACGGTATTGGATGATGTATCACAACCCATAGGACTTGTATTGGATTTCATTAATTCAGAAGGTGGAAATGTAACCGTTACCAGGATCGACGCCCATCCGCCTTCAGATGCCACAACTCCATTTATCGACCCGTCAACTACGATTACAGATCCTATTTATGCAAATAGGTATTATGAAATATCCCATGATTTTTCTTCTTCCTTCACTATGGATATCGGTTTCGATTACAATACACTGCCTGGTATATTGGATCCGTCTAAACTTCGTTTAGCAAAACGAACATTGAATGCCGGTGTGGGCGAAACATGGACTATTATTCCCTCGTCACAGACGTTAATAGATGAAACAAACAAGCGGGTCATTGCTCAAAACCAGACTTCTTTCAGCCAGTGGGCAATGCTGTCCAATGTGGGTGAAAATACATTTACTGACGCCCAGGCGCCGGTGTTGCAATCGATTACCTTGAACCCTATCGAACCGGGCATTTTAGAAGCGGTGACCATCACAGCAGAAATTGATGATGAAACGGGTGTTGAATCAGCATCTCTGTTTTACGCCACAGGAGGGGAGGCTCAATTTGACAGTCTGTCCATGACGGATAACAGCGGATCATTTGCAGCAGAAATTCCCGGAAGCGATGTAACAAAAAACGGTATTGTATATTTCATAACAATGGAAGATCAATTGGGATATTCAGCTATAAGCGATACAACGGGATTTGCAGTAAAATTCCCTGCCAATAATCTGACAACAGCTTCTGCAGAAGGAAGTGCCTATCCATCTGGATTACCCTTGGAGAAATGGCGGTTGATCTCCATACCGGCCATACTTGATAATCCATCAGTTAGCGGAGTGATAGGAGATGAATTGGGTTCGCAGGATAATAATACTTGGAGAATTTTCAGTTATGATATAACCAATCAATCTTATCAGGATAATCCTACGAATTTTACTACCGGTGAGTCTTACTGGATATATCAAAAGGTTAGTGATAACCTTCCCGTAAGTACACCGGCCGGACAAACAGGTAATATGGAAGGAACTGATTTGACGCTGGAACCCGGTTGGAGCCTCATTGGATCTCCCTATCCGTTTCTGGTACAACTGGCCTTAGACCAGGGTATTTTTTATGGTCCCATCACCTACGGATTAAATGGCGAATCCTGGTCGAACGTTGTGACTGAACTTTCTCCCTGGAATGGCTATCCGGTCTACAATCGAACCGCTAACAATCAGATGGTTACTATCGATCCGTTACCTTCATCCGGAACTTTGGTTGCAAAATCAGCAGAAAAGGAGGGTTGGTCAGTTCAACTGATGGTCGAGTCAGGAGAATACAAAGATGAATTCAATTACTTCGGAGTACTGGCAGATGCGAAAGATGGTGTCGATTATTTTGATAATCCGGAAATTCTGCCACCGGGGAATTTTGTTAATTTATCTTTTAATATTGAATCTATTGAACAATTCACATCCGATTTCCGACAGCCGGGACATGATGGTGTAACTACTTGGGATATTGAGATTAACAACATGGGCTTAAGCCATAATGCTATTTTTACCTGGGAAATGGATTTACCAATTCCACAAGGTATGATTTCCAGAGTGATTGATTTACAAACACGAACTGTAATGAAGATGGAAAACAGCGGTTCCCATAAACTAGGCCGGCTGAATGAACAGTATGCCAGGAAACTGAAAGCAGTGGCCGGGAGTCCTGACGAAGTAAATGAAAAAGTAAATGAAATTCTTGCTTCAATCCCAGAATCATTTGCATTGCACCCGAATTATCCGAATCCATTCAATCCGGTAACAAATATTTTATTTGGCTTACCGGAACCTAGAAACATCCGCTTAATTGTCGTCAATATTCTTGGACAGGAAGTCGTTGAGTTAACCGATGGCTGGCATGATTTGGGATTCCATACAGTACAATGGAATGGCTTGAACCAATTTGGACAGAATGTTTCAGCCGGAATGTATTTTGCTGTGTTATCGGATGGTAAGTCTGTTCGCGTTCAGAAAATGCTGCTGCTGAAATAAATTATAAACCTTTCAAAGGTTTAACATGTCGTGTCGAAACCATTTGGTGAAGGCAGGACCCTTTGAAAGGTTACAAAACACAGCAATGGGCTGACTGGAAAGTTTTAATGAAAGAGAATGCTATGAATATAAAAAAGCGGGGAGTTTGAAATGAATAAGTTGAATTATCTAATACTTACAGTTGTTTTTCTTATAAATAATGTGTCTGGAAATATAATAAATGTTCCAGCCGATGCCGCAACGATACAAGCAGGAATTGATTCTGCGATTACCGGTGATACTGTCCTTGTTCACTCCGGGACATACACTGAAAATATTAGTATTGTCGACCGGGATATTGTTGCCGGATCGCTTTATCTCACAACCGGAGATACTTCATACATTAGTCAAACAATTATTGATGGAGATAGCAGTGGAAGTGTTGTTTATTTTCTTAAATCAGAGTCTATTTTAACTGGATTCACGGTTCGAAATGGCCTTGCGAATTATGGCGGAGGAGGTGTCAAAATAGATTCCAGCAGTAATTTTACTGTATCCAATTGTATCATTGAAAATAACTATGCAGTTGAAGAAGGTGGTGGTATTTGGTTTAGCGGGGAAAATAATTCTATTAGAATTACTGATTCAAAAATAAGAAATAACAAAACTTCAAATCGTGGCGGCGGAATATTTTTGGATAAAGAAACGACCGCAGACATAAAAAATTCAATTATTATGAACAATTCGAGCATTGATAGTGGTGGAGCAGGCGGATTATGTATTTGGGATTCTGATAGTGCAACAATTACAAATGTCATATTTGATGGAAATTCAGCAGAAACTCTTGGGGGATGTATTTTCGCAAGTAATGCAGAGATTGATATCAAGAATACAATTGTCAGGAATAATTCGTCTGCAAGACATGGAGGAGGATTTGTTATTTTTCATTCAAACATTATAATAGATAGTTGTGTGTTTGAAGGAAACAGTGCAGAAAACGGCGATGGCGGTGCAATTAATTATTATAATTGGAACACCGCTGCTGTCAATCCATTTGATCTAAATATCAAAAATACCCAGTTCATTGATAATTCTGCTGAATTTGGCAGTGGCGGTGGAGTCTTACTAAAAGATTATGAATCATCAGGACTAAATGTATCTATTAACAATTGTGATTTTATTGATAATACATCTCGCGGATATTGCGGTTTGTCGATTGCTGGAGGGATGGTTTCATTTGAAGTTACTCAATGTCAATTTATAAATAATGAATCCAGTTTATATGCTGCAGGAGGAGGGTTCTCAAGGTACACTTCTGGTGTTGTTTCATCCTGTTTATTTGCTTTAAATAAAGCAGCATTAGGTGATGATGTATGGTACAACTCCGGTGGAATCAGCGTGTGGAGTTATGCTGATGTTGATTTTGTTAACTGCACTTTTGCCGATAATGTTGCTGACTATGGGGCAGGAATAACTGTCGGCGGTGGCGGTATCGCATCTGCAAAGAATTGTGTTTTTTGGGGAAATAACGCCGAACAACTTGCCTTAGCCACTTGGGACAGTGCCGGCGGAACTCTTTCAGTTGATTATTGTGATGTTGAAGGCGGAATGGATTCTGTGAATGTAATAGATTCATTTTCAAGTTTAACTTGGGGGACAAACAATCTTGATGCTGAACCGTTATTTTGTAATCCGGATTCTCTTGACTATTCTTTGGCAAACAATTCACCTTGTATCGGTACGGGAGAAAATGGCGTAAATATG
The DNA here is from genome assembly GCA_046861385.1 of Fidelibacterota bacterium. Lineage (GTDB taxonomy): Bacteria > Fidelibacterota > Marinisomatia > Marinisomatales > TCS55 > JADFRD01. The sequence goes on from JBHHTW010000018.1 coordinate 8,543, forward strand.
GGTGCATTTGATGTCGGGTGTGAGGCAAAACTATCATTGGATAATGAATTGTATCCAACTTCATTTGCTCTCCACCAAAATTATCCGAATCCATTCAATCCGGTAACAAATATTTTATTTGGCTTACCGGAGCCAAGAAATATCCGCTTAACTGTCGTCAATATTCTTGGACAGGAAGTCGTTGAGTTAACCGATGGCTGGCATGATTTGGGATTCCATACAGTACAATGGAATGGCTTGAACCAATTTGGACAGAATGTTTCAGCCGGAATGTATTTTGCTGTGTTATCGGATGGTAAGTCTGTTCGCGTTCAGAAAATGCTGCTGCTGAAATAAATTATAAACCTTTCAAAGGTTTAACATGTCGTGTCGAAACCATTTGGTGAAGGCAGGAACCTTTGAAAGGTTACAAGCTCCGACGGTTAATGGATACAAAGTTAGTGGAAAATCCTGATTTCTTCTCTCATTTCAATTATCTCAAAAGTATTCGGTATTTTTTCAGGAATGTAATAGGGTACAAAACGCAACGTATCTCCAAGTATCCAAACTTTTTTCCCATGTTTAATAGCCATTTCCACAAGACTCTTTGTTCCAGATTTATTGATGAAGAATTTTTCGCTGATTAAGTCGGAACCAGTAATAATATGCGTTGAATTGTTCAGCTGTGAATGATAACCGGTATCTGGTACAACGTCGGCTGAAAAACCACATTTAAGGAGGTTATTTACCAGTGCTTTACCTTCAAATTCCGGTGCTGATTCTAAACAATAAACAATTGAAATTTTTTCTTTATAATTGATGATTAATTCCCGAACATAACTGGAATGTGAGATGGTCATTATTCGACATTCATTAGGTAATGGGTTGCCGGCATTTTCAATCACTTGATTAAAAGAACTCTTTAGGTATTTGCTGAGGTTATCTAAAATGGTATGAATTTCCTCGATAGTATCTTTTGCTTTTATCTGTGTCCACAGGTTTACAAACAAACCCATCATAGGAAATTGCTTTTTTAGTTTTTCAACACCATATCTAACGGTCCCCGGATCGTTCTCGGACAAAAAAAGTTTCAAGGAATCTTTAAAAATAGAAGTGGCACCACGGGTATTATCATGCAGCAAATTTTCAAGCGTTATCATGGTTGAAAATACTTTATCGGTGAGGTTAAGGTAAAGGATAAGGATAAGGAATTAGGATTAGGAGGTGATATATAAAATCTCACAAGGTCGGCATACCTACGCTTCGCCTTCGATAGGTAAAAAACCTTGCTCAATCAATTGTCCTCTACCACACACCAGTTACAACTCCACCAATAACCATCTAATCATGAATCATTGGTTCCATTCATGATTCGGAGTAATTTCCGCACCCAAATTTTGAAAGCAAATGATAAAAAAAGTTAATCCAAAAGTCGATTTTGTAAAAATAGAGCATGAGATACTCGAGTTCTGGGAAAAGAACGATATTTTTCAAAAGCGTGTTGCCGCAAATAAAGGAAAGCCAAAATGGTCCTTTATCGACGGTCCCATTACAGCAAATAACCCCATGGGTGTTCATCATGCCTGGGGAAGAACACTTAAGGATATTTACAATCGATTCAAAGCAATGACCGGTCATGAACTCCGTTACCAGAATGGATTTGACTGCCAGGGCCTCTGGGTTGAAATAGAAGTCGAGAAGGAATTAGGTTTTCACTCCAAGCGTGACGTCGAAGAGTATGGCATAGAAAAATTTGTGAAACTTTGTAAAGAACGGGTAAAAAAATATTCAGATGTACAAACGAATCAGTCGATACGACTGGGCTACTGGATGGATTGGGAAAATTCCTATTATACCATGTCCGAAGAAAATAATTATACGATTTGGACCTTTTTAAAAAAACTGTTTAATGAAGGTAAAATTTATAAGGGAAATGATGTAGTGCCTTGGAGCGGTCGTTCAGGAACGTCTTACTCTCAAATGGAAATAGTAGAAGGGCGGAAACTGGTTGCCCATAAAGCCGTCTTTGTCAGGTTCCCAATCAAAGGCAGGAGCAATGAATATCTCCTCGTCTGGACAACCACTCCCTGGACCTTATCATCCAATGTGGTCGTGGGAGTTAATGTAAACCTTGAATATGTCAAACTCAAAGCAGCTGACGGCTCCATTTATTATTTTGCCAACGATAATCTTGAATTTCAAAGATTAGAAAAACAATTTAAGGAAAAGAAACAATGGGTGGATGGCGTTCCTAAATTAAAAACGATTGCTCAAGTTTTTAAAGAACATGGCGGATACGAGATATTGGGGTTAGTAAAAGGATCAGGATTGGTTGGTTTGGAGTATATAGGGCCCTATGATGATCTGGAAGCCCAAAATGAACCGGGAGGGTTTCCATTTATCAATGATGACTTAAAAGAAAAAAACGCCACGGCAGTCATGCAGCATTCTGTGATCGACCCCGGTAAAGACGGTATTGGGAATGATATTGTTGTTGCCGGAGAAGGAACGGGTATTGTTCACATGGCTCCCGGCTGTGGTGATATTGACCATAAAATTGGGAAAAAACTGGGGTTAGTTAATCTGGCTCCACTGGACGGAGAATCGAAGTTTATTGAAAAATTTGGCTGGCTGGAAGGTAAAACAGCCACAGACCCTCAAACGACTCAAGCCATTATTCACGACTTGAAAGAGAGAGGCTTTCTATTACATGTGGAAGACTATCCTCACGTTTATCCCCATTGCTGGCGATCTGGAGATGAACTTGTTTTTCGACTAGTAGATGAATGGTATATTAATATGGACTGGCGGGATAAGATTAAAAATATCGTTAATGATATCGAATGGATTCCGGAATGGGGACAAGATCGTGAGCATGAATGGCTCGATAATATGGGTGACTGGATGATATCCAAAAAGCGTTTTTGGGGATTAGCATTACCCATATGGACGTTTGATGATGGATCATTTTATGTGGTTGGATCCCGTAAAGAATTAGAGAAACTGGCCGTTGAGGGTTGGAGTGAATTTGATGGTCAGACTCCCCATCGCCCGTGGATTGACAAGGTAAAGATTAAGCATCCTGATTCCGGTTTAATCGGAGAGCGCATAAAAGATGTAGGTAATCCCTGGCTGGATGCGGGTATCGTTCCGTATTCAACGATGGGTTACACGACGGATAAAGAATACTGGAAAAAATGGTTCCCAGGAGATTTTGTTACCGAATGTTTTCCAGGTCAGTTTAGAAACTGGTTTTATTCTCTTCTTGCCATGTCGGCTTGGCTCGAGGAGAAGGCTCCCTTTAAAACGTTATTGGGTCATTCGCTCGTAAAAGATAGTTCCGGCCGGGATATGCATAAATCATGGGGGAATGCAATTTGGTTTGACGACGCCGCAGAAAAAATGGGTGTGGACGTCATGCGCTGGATGTATGCATCTCAGAATATCGAACATAATTTATTGTTTGGATATAAGCATGCGACCGAAGTTCGTAAAAAATTAATTCAGGTGTGGAATTCCTACTCATTTTATGCAACCTATGCAGCGGTCGATGGATTTTCACCGGAGAAAATTGTGATCAAAAATGATGATCTAACTATTTTAGATCAATGGATCATATCCAAAATGCACGTTATGGTCAGTGAGGCGCAGACAGCGTATGAAACATTCCGGGTGGATAAGTTTTTTAAAAGTTTTGAGAAATTCATGGATGATCTATCCAATTGGTACATCAGACGAAGCAGACGCAGATTTTGGAAAACAGAAGATGATACTGATAAACTCACTGCGTATCATACACTCTACGAAGTACTCTTTACAACCATTCGCGTATTGGCTCCATCCCTGCCGTTTGTTACAGAAAATATTTATCAAAATTTGGTAAAAAATTCAGTAGAGAATGCACCGGAAAGCATTCATTTATGCGACTTTCCGATCGTTAATAAAGAAAAAATTGATGAAACGTTAATGAATCAGGTTGATTCCATGCGGAAAATTGTAGAACTTGCCCGTTCCGCCAGGAACAAAGCCAACCTCAAGATTCGTCAACCCCTGGCAAAACTACTCTATTATGTTGAAGATAAATCCATCAACGCATTTATTGAAAATAATAAAAATGTAATACTTGATGAATTGAATGTAAAGCAAATGGAAATGGCAGCTTCCGTTAATGATCTAATCAAATATACCGTTAAACCGAATCTTCCATTTCTGGGGCAGCATTATAGACACCAATTAAATGATATTCGAAATTCCATCATGGACATGGAAGTCAATGAATTGGTGCGCTCGCTACAAATTGAAAAGTCAGCTGAATTAACAATCGGGGATGAAATATTGGTTTTAGACAAAGAAGCATTCATTATTGAGATCGAATCTGCTGATGGGTATACGTCTGGAATGGATGGTGGTGTGACTGTTGGATTGACCATAGAATTGAATGAAGAATTGCGACAGGAAGGAATAGTACGAGACCTCATTCGCCACGTGCAAATTATGCGAAAAAATGCTAATTTCGCTGTAGAAGATCGCATTATTATTAATGGATTACTGAGTAGTCCATTTGGTGATGCAGTTGAAGAATTTAAACGGTTTTTTTGTAATGAAACATTGGCAGTAGAGCTGACCGATTCGAAGAATAAAGGTGAATACAGCTCCACTGTAGAGGTTCAAGGACAAGAATTAACAATAAGTATTGAGCGGAAGAATACTTAGAAAGGAAATATTGTGGCTAAAAAATATACAAAAGTCAAATTAAACAAATTTCGTAAATCCATTTTAACGAAAATGGACGAAGTCACAAGAGATATGGATAAGCTCAAGGAAGGTCTAATGGACAAAGGAAACCCAAAAGCAGGTCTCTCTCAGGATTCCGTTTATAGTGTTCATATGGCAGATGCGGGATCAGATTCCTTTGAAAAAGAAAAAAATTATATGCTCATGAGCCGTGAGAGTGATTATTACAATAATCTGTCCCTGGCCTTGGAGCGTATTGATAAAGAAGAATTTGGCGTCTGTAACATCTGTGGCGAATTAATTGCGGAAGAGCGTATGCTGGAAGTTCCAAACGCTTCAAAATGTGTTGATTGTAAAACAAAAGACAAACTGAACCTAACTTAATATGAAAATACTACAGGTGAGCGCTATAGTCGTGATCCTGGATCAAATCAGTAAAATACTTACAAGGTCAAGTCTTTCACTTTACGAATCAGTCCCGATAATACCAAAATTTTTTCATTTGACATATGTCACAAATGATGGGATGGCTTTTGGTATAAATTTTCCGGGAGGTATTTATATTTTTACCGGTCTATCGTTATTACTATCGATTCTACTTTTTTGGTATCTTTGGATTGAAAAAGATGGCCATATAATATTGAGATTATCCCTTTCCATGATTTTAGGAGGTGCGATTGGAAACCTCATTGATAGAATTATATTTGGAAAAGTAGTGGATTTTTTAGATTTCATGATCGGAGATTACCATTGGTATGTTTTTAATATTGCTGATTCTTCAGTGACGGTGGGAATGACTATTTTCTTATATTATTCATTTTTTATTCAACCGAAACTGGAGGCCAAGACCGCTTCTTGAAACTTAAGAACAGAGTGTATTTGGACGACAATCAGCAGCGCCTGGATCACTTTTTAGTATCCATTATTCCAGAATTATCACGATCAAAAATTCAGACAATGATCAGGAATCACCTAGTAAAAGTAAACGATTCAAATGTTAAAACAGGTTATCAACTTCAAAATGGTGATAATATTACTTTCGAAAAAATGGAACCCATCTCAGACGTAAATGACATTATTCCTGAACAGATTCCATTAGATATTGTGTATGAAGATGATTCGATTTTAGTAATCAATAAGCCTCCCGGATTAATCGTTCACCCCGGAACCGGTCAATCTTCGGGAACATTGGTACATGGGTTGAAATACTATTACAATGAATTATCTTCAGCAAATGGTCCCTTAAGACCCGGCATTGTACATAGATTAGACCAGGATACATCCGGAATTATGATCATAGCAAAGAACAATAATGCACATCACAACATTGCTGACCAATTCCAAAACAGGTCAGTATCAAAAACGTATATTGGAGTCACTTGGGGAGAATGGAAAGAAAGCGAAGGAGTTATTAATTCACCCATCAAACGAAATAGAAATGATCCTACTTCTTACCAAGTTGATTTAACCGGCAAGAGCGCAGAGACACATTATAAAATACTTCAATTTTTTCGTTATATGAGCTTGGTGGAATTTTATCCAAAAACAGGAAGGACTCATCAAATCAGGGTCCATTGCCAATCTGTACATCACCCAATTGTACATGATATGAAATATAAGGGTGGTTTTAACAGGACAAAAGGTTTTCTCCCGGAAGTACAAAAAGACCTTAAAAACATGATAAAACAATTAGGACGCCAAGCCCTCCACGCAAAAGAAATTTCTTTTCATCATCCCGAAACCAATAATGTTGTTAAATTTGAAGCAGAAATGCCAGCGGATATGACCACGCTTTTGGATCATTTAAAACAGTATTATGGATAGCTCTTATATTTATATAACTGATTTCATAAATTTTACCGAAAAAGAAAAAGGTTATTCTGCTCATACAGCAAAATCATACCGGCATGATCTCAATCGTTTCCATTCATTTATGACATCGTACCTCGGTAAATCCGCTTGGTTGGTTGAGGATGTTGACAAACAAACCATTCGACATTTTTTAGGGAAGGAGTTTGAAGCCGGTTTTGCCAGCAAAACAGTTGCGCGGCGATTGGCAACAATTAAGTCTTTTTTCAAATACCTCTTATCCAATAATATTATTAATGTGAATCCGGCAGCAGAAGTCAGAACTCCGAAGACACCGAAATCATTACCTGCATTTATCAGTGAAAAAATGATAGGTGAACTGATGAATATACCTGACCTCAGTACGATCGCTGGTTACCGGGATAAAGCAATACTAGAATTATTTTATAGCACGGGAATGCGTTTGAGTGAGCTGGTGGGGCTAAACTTCGGTGATTTTCAGTTTGATGATAAATTGGTGCGAGTTTTTGGTAAAGGAAAGAAAGAGAGGTTGATTCCTTTTGGTAATTATGCCAAAATTTCATTGGAGAATTATTGGCAAAAGCGAGGAATGAGTATCCGAACCGCAGAAAGAACCGAGCCCTGTTTTGTTAATGCAAAAAATAAACGAATATCCATTAGAACTGTCCAACGGAGGGTAAAAAAATATATCCAGCAAATTGCAGAAGGATCGTCGCTGGGTCCGCATACTTTACGGCACTCATTTGCAACACACATGCTTGAGCGGGGAGCAGACATTAGGGCGTTAAAAGATTTATTGGGACACAGCAGTTTATCTTCTACCCAAATCTATACGCATATTCAACCGGAGAAAATGAAAGAGATTTATAAACAAGCTCATCCTCATAGTGAATAATAAGGAGAAGAAATGGAAATAACTGGGAGAGAATTGGGTTTACACAAAATCGGTTTAACTGAGGTTGATGGGATTATCAGGAATCTACCGATGGAAAATATCGTTGAAGATATCATTTTGCAGAAAGAGGGCAAAATGGGTATGAATGGCGCAGTCATGGTTGATACAGGGCGGTATACAGGACGGTCTCCAAAAGATAAGTATTTCGTAGATGAAGAATCATCAAATAAGAATCTCTGGTGGGGGCCAGTAAATCCGAAATTGGATGAATATATTTTTGATGAGCTATACTCAAAAGTAGTGGATTACTATAACCATGGAGATGATTCAAACACCTATATATTCGATGGATTTGCTGGTGCAGATCCCAAATATAGAATGAACGTGAGGATGATTGCAAAAAAAGCATGGCAAACACATTTTGCCCATAATATGTTTATTCGTCCTGAAGCAGGCGAATTAGATGGCTTTGAACCGGATTTTACCATTATTAATGCTTCTGATGTCCAAAACCAGAAATATAAAGAATATGGCATGAATTCAAAGACATTCATCATATTTCATTTGGGGAAAAGGATTGCGATTATTGGGGGAACAGAATATGGCGGTGAAATGAAAAAGGGTATTTTTTCAGTGATGAATTATTATTTACCATTGAAGGGTGTTTTGTCAATGCACTGTTCAGCGAATGTGGATCAAGACAATGAGAATCCGGCAATCTTTTTTGGTTTGAGTGGAACGGGTAAAACCACTTTGAGTACAGACCCCGATCGACCGTTGATTGGGGATGATGAACACGGCTGGTCCGATGACGGAATTTTTAATTTTGAAGGCGGATGTTATGCAAAAGTCATTGACCTGAATCCTGAATATGAACCGGATATCTATCATGCCATTCGCCATGGAGCACTGTTGGAAAATGTCGTATTTGATGAATCAACAAGAGCTGTGGATTTTTCAGACAGATCCAAAACTGAAAATACACGCGTTTCTTATCCCTTGAATTATATTAAGAATTCTGTATTTGGGCAGGGAAAACCGTCCATATCCGGACATCCAAAATTTCTAATCTTTTTGACCTGTGACGCCTACGGGGTTCTTCCGCCAGTTTCAAAATTATCACCTGAACAAGCTATGTATCATTTTATCAGTGGTTACACGGCTAAAGTAGCCGGCACCGAACGGGGTATTACCGAACCGGTGGCAACATTTTCCCCGTGTTTTGGAGGGCCATTTTTAACACTGCATCCTCTTAAATATGCTGAACTACTCAGGGAAAAAATGAAAAAATACAATGTACCGTGCTATTTAGTTAATACAGGATGGGTCGGTGCAAATGCCAGTTCAGGAGCCAAACGAATCAGCCTTCCAATTACCAGGAAAATAATACACAAAATTCTTGACGGCAGCATTGAATCTGCTGATTGTGTAAAGGATTATTATTTTGGTGTACAAATACCCAAACATCTGGAAGGTATAGAGGAAGACTCTTTATTACCCACACTTGCTTGGAAAAATATCGACGAGTATCACCAGTCTGCAAAAACGTTGGTGGAAAAGTTCCAACAGAACTTTGCACAGTATCATATCGACGATCCAGCCATTAAAAATGCTGGACCCAATTAATCATCGGAACAACAGAAAGGAGATCAAATGGTAATTGAATTTACAGCACGCCATTTTCATGCCCCGGATAATCTAAGAAAATATGCGGAAACGGAAGTACAACGAATTTATAAAGTATTTAATCGTGCCACGCAATGTCAAATTATCCTACTGCATGAAAATAACGAATACACGACTGAATTGAATCTTTCAATACCGTCACGGAAACTCCATGTGAAAGAATCCACAACCAATGTGACGAAATCTATTGACCGAGCTGTAGATAAAATGGTATTACGTGTAAAAAAAGTAAAGGAAAAATTGAATATACATTAATACTTATTTTTTAAAGAGTTTCGCAACACCATCTTTTTGGTCTTAAGGAACCAAGAGACGTTTGGAGGACGTTTACCAGTAAAGGTAAATTTACTTTTTAAAACAAAAGGTGATATCCCATAATGAGCAAATATATTTTTACATCTGAATCTGTTACGGAAGGTCATCCGGATAAAGTCTGCGATGCAATCTCTGACGCAATCTTGGACGACTTATTAACAAAAGATCCGGATTCTCGTGTTGCGTGCGAGACGCTTGCCACTACGGGATTGATTGTTGTGTCCGGGGAGGTAACGACGAAAGGTTTTGTCGAAGTTGAACGTGTTGTAAAAGACGTGCTAACGGATATCGGGTATGTCAATGAATCATACGGCATGGATAATGAAGAGGTGAAAGTTATTACCAGCATGCATGCCCAAAGCCCTGAAATTTCCCAGGGAGTTGACGAAGGAAAAGGATTGTTCGAAGAACAAGGAGCCGGAGATCAAGGGCTTATGTTCGGCTACGCATGCAGAGAAACGCCTGAATTGATGCCGCTACCCATCCATTTATCTCATCGTTTAACCGAACGGTTGGCCAAGCTGCGTAAAGATGGGACCATGCCATGGCTCCGACCGGATGGCAAGTCCCAAGTAAGCATTGAGTACAATCACGCCGGTCCGGTGGGTGTTTCTAAAGTGGTTATTGCCACCCAGCATAAAGATATGTTATCACAATACGGATCAGAAACTGACGAACATGAATTTGTGGAGTCAGAAGTGATTCATCATATTATTAAACCTATTTTGAAAGAATATGGTTTGAATTTTAATAATGATTTTATCGTAAATGGAACCGGGAGATTTGTATATGGAGGACCAGCTGCGGATACGGGTTTAACAGGACGTAAGATTATTGTCGATACTTATGGAGGATATGCGCCTCATGGAGGAGGGGCATTTTCCGGAAAAGATCCTTCAAAAGTAGACCGTTCAGCCGCTTATATGGCAAGATATATTGCAAAAAACGTTGTCGCAGCAGGCCTTGCTGAAAAATGTGAGACTCAATTTTCCTACAGTATTGGTGTGGCTGAACCGACTTCATTTTATATCAAAACATTCGGTACTGGAAAAATGGACGATGATATTTTAACCAAAAGAGTCAGAGAAATTTTCCCTTTGAAACCGGGAGAGATCATTAAACATTTGGACTTAAAAAAACCAAGATATAGACAAACTGCCGCCTACGGTCATTTTGGCCGAGAGAGTGATAATTTCACTTGGGAAAAAATAGATATGGTAAACGAACTTAACAACATTTAATTATTGATTGGAGAATCTGTGAATACTATTTATGAAAATCTACCTTACAAAGTTGCTGACATTCAATTAGCTGAAAGTGGACATAAGGCAATTTCTATATCCGAAAAAGAAATGCCCGGATTAATGAGAGCAAAAGAAAAATATCAGACCCAAAAACCTCTTAATGGTTTAAAATTGACCGGGTCTCTTCACATGACGATTGAAACAGCAATATTGATTAAAACTCTCAGAGAATTAGGTGCGAATATCCGGTGGGCTTCCTGTAATATTTTTTCGACCCAAGATCACGCTGCCGCAGCCATAGCGGACAGTGGTATACCAGTCTATGCATGGAAAGGGGAGACATTGGAAGAATATTGGTGGTGCACACTACAAGCACTGACCTTTCCCGATGGAAGTGGACCAAATTTAATTGTTGATGATGGTGGTGATGCAACTTTGCTGATTCATAAAGGATATGATTTAGAAAATTATGTTGCTGAACACGGTGAGGCTCCACCTATCGATACAAATATTGAAGAAGAAATTGTCATTGAGAAATTGCTGAGGAATGTGCTGGAAAAAGACAATGAGCATTGGCATAAAATTGCAAAAAATATTATAGGTGTTTCTGAAGAAACGACAACCGGAGTCCATCGACTGGAACAAATGGAACGAAATGGTACATTGTTGTTCCCTGCTTATAATGTGAATGATTCAGTTACAAAATCCAAATTTGACAATATTTACGGTTGCAGAGAATCCCTCGCTGATGGTATTAAACGTGCGACTGATGTCATGATTTCCGGGAAAGTTGTGTTAGTTTGCGGCTTTGGTGATGTTGGCAAAGGATGCGCTCAATCCATGCGTGGATTTGGAGCGAGGGTCATTATTACAGAAGTGGATCCTATCTGTGCATTGCAGGCAGCAATGGAAGGATACGAAGTTAAAACCGTTGAACAAGCGTTGTCTGAGACTGATATTTATGTGACTGCAACCGGTAATAAAGATATTATTACCTATGAGCATATGAAAAAGATGAAGGACCAGGCCATTGTTTGTAATATAGGTCATTTTGATAATGAAATACAGATGAATGCTTTGAATTCTGATCCTTCAGTCGGAAAAGAAATGATTAAACCACAAGTAGATCGATATACTTTTAAAGACGGGCACCAAATATTTGTATTGGCCGAAGGAAGATTAGTTAATCTGGGATGTGCAACCGGACATCCGAGTTTTGTAATGTCTAATTCATTTACAAACCAGGTATTGGCTCAGATCGCATTGGCATCAGACCGGCCTGAAATAGGCGTTTTTCTTCTGCCAAAAATATTGGACGAAGAAGTGGCTCACATGCACCTTGACCGTCTGGGAGTTACCTTAACAAAATTAACGGATGACCAGGCAGATTATATTGGCGTAAATAAAAATGGACCATTCAAAAAAGAAGAATATCGATATTGATATCATTCTCAAAATATTATGATTAAAAAATCCACATTGAAAAATGTGGATTTTTTTATAGTTTGATAGCTTAAAATGAATGAATTTCCAGTTCATTTTTGATTAATGTTCGGTATCCGAGGTCTATGATTAACCGTCTAATAAAAAATATTTATAAAATAAGCATTCCGGCAGTGCTGCTGATTATCTATGCCTGCGATTTTAACAGCCCGTCTGATTTTGAAATGCCCACTTGGTATATTGACTTAAAATTTCCCCTTGTTCAAGAAAGATATGGATTAGGTGGAATTGTTGATAATCAGCAAATATTCCCAACTTCTGATTCATTAGGTATGCAGATAATTTTTGAGGACACGCTGCCAAATACATCCATAGATGCATCGTACTTGGAGGTGAATGTCGGAGCAAACATTGCATACGAAGGAACACCCATAACATCGCCAAGTCTTACAGTCCTCATTGATACAGTCATCAATGTGACCATACCGTTTGCACCAGGTGGTTTGGTTGATATTACCGGACAACCATTTTCAGTGCCATCCGCAAGTGAACAGCAAGTTTTCGCATCATCATGGAATGATATTGTTTCGGCATTTGATACAACCTTTCCTGCCATTCAAATTGATCTCCCGGCAATTGATTCCAATGATCTGCCGGAATTTATTACTGAAGTATCCGGAGTAATGATTCAGGCAGACGATATAAGTGACAGTAGCTTTTTCTACTCATCCATTACAAATAATGGAATGCTATCTAATGTGACCGGCGCACGATTTTCGATGTTGACCGGGTCCAGTGCCTCTCCCGATACCTTGGCGGATCATCTTCAAAATACCGTTACAAAAGATGAAGTATTTTCCCAGAGAACATTGTTAGGTGATCAACAATTAAAAGAATCGATTCAGATGTTATTTAATTTTGATGTTGCCCCCCATACCAATAATACAGATACATTAACGGTGAAAGCCGGGGACTCAGTTCAGGTTAATTTCTCCGTCCGGATTCGAATATCAGGGGTAGATGAAGCGATTGTGCAAATTGCTGAGTATGAAATGCCTATCGAATTGGATCAGGTCTCTTTTCCATCTGATATTGAAATTTATTCCGGTGTTTTTAAAACAGGAACGAGTTTTGGCATTAATGAAATTGAGATAACTAACCTGAAGAGTACTTTTCCATTTAAAATGGATTTTTTAATGAATTTCAGGAATTTCGTGCCTCCCGCCGGAAGTGATTCAGTCAAAATTGATACGGTGTTATCTATAGATCATCCCACCTATGAGAAACCAATTTTTTATATTGATGGATATACGTTTTCGAATCCTTCCGGGTCGGACAGCGCATTGTCTGAATTGAGTATTGATCTATCTGCAACCCTTCAGGCGCAACAAACGGCTATTCCACTGGATGGATCTGAGCTGGGTAATATGACTATCAATATCAAAGTGAATGAATTACACTTTGCATCGTTGGAAGCCAATATTATCCAATCATTTCCACCCTCTACACAAAATATTGCCGGTATGCCGTCTGGATTTTCAGGCATGGCATTTACAGGTGTGCAATTTGAATTTGACATGATCAACTCCATTGACCTGCCTGTCCAGCTGGATGTGGATATGGTCGGTTACAATACTTTGGGTGACTCATCCATTGTGGAAGTTAGAGCAACGATCGCCAAACCGAGTACTTTTGGATCAGACAGTACTCGAACCATCATCCGATTGAGCAAAGTCGGTACCACTGTATTAAGTTATGCTACAGTTGATGCAGCAATCTGGACAGACAGTGTTACAACCACTCCTTCTGCTGGTACGTCAACCATTGTTGATTTACTTTCCTTTAATCCAGCCGTTATGGTTATACGTTCTGCAGCCCGTATTGATGGACGCGGAACCATTTCTGGCGGTGCTGGTATTGGAGGACAGTACCGGATGGTTGCACCATTTGAAGTAGTCATGGATCCAATGACATTTATTTCTGTGACGGAAACACCCATTGAAGAATTTGCCCACGATACCCGAAATAAAATACGCTCTTCGTTGATATTCGCACAACTGACATCTACTGTAACCAATAGTATTCCCATTTCAGGAGAAATATCTATTTTGCTGTCCAATAAAACATTATTTCCGTTGGATACAACCCAAGAAATGCTCAGCATATTCAGGGACTCTTTAGCCGCACAAGATCCATCGTGGTCTGATGGTGATAGTTTATACATACTGAATAAATGTTTGGATTTAAACCCGGATTCATCTGCTGAAGATTTATATATTTTCAACGTGATGACTGATTTTGATGACTGCATAGACGGCGTGGTATATTTAGTGAAATATAATCCAGCTGGTAAGGATACGATTATTTCCTACGTGGATACATTGCTAAAAGTGATTCTCCCGGATCCAGCAGCATATTACAGTGATACATCTACTGTGGGGCATCCCGGTCAGGTGGCAACTCCCGGTGTCATATCATATACCAGTGAAATAGATACAAACAAATTGTTTTTGCTGACAGACTATGGTGACCACTATACCGCTCCAAGATTTCATCTGAATGGTACAGATGGTAAGTCTGTATATATGACCGTGAATGACTATATCGATATCAGTACGTTTCTTGTTTTAAGAATGAGCAACACAGGCATGTTCGAAGCAGCCCCGGATGAATTGGTTATCTTATATCCCAATGGAGGTGAATCGTTGACATTTGGGGATATATATTTTATCAAGTGGAAAACATACGGATCGATTTCTACCGTTGATCTTCATTATGCAACAGTCACCGATCCCACCAATGATGACTGGGTAGAAATCGGAGCTGAAATAGTTAATATTGATTCTATCTCATGGATACCGGCAGTTATGTCAGATAGTGTCCGTCTTCGCATCAGGGATCCGAATTCTTTTGATTCCAAAACCGGTAAATATAAAACGGAAGATATTAGTGGATGGTATTTTTCAATAACTGGTGGACAGAGTGGACGACTTTCTGCACAGAATACCGATTTTAAACAGATTGGAAAAGGGATCGTAAAATAATGGGTCGTCGATTCGTATTAATCTGTTTTCTGCTCATTGGATTTGTTTTCAACCAAACGAAACGGGATCCTCGTTCGGTTGGACTTGCTGGCGCGTATTCAACTATTGGAGATGGTATATTTTCAGTGGGTTATAATCCAGCGATGTTGGCATATCAACAGGATAAACCTTTCATGCTGCAGCTATTTGGAGTTGATTTTGGAATCGTGGGCAACTGGCTTTCTTTAGCGAATATGAACTCAATCAGCGGGGATACATTATTTAATACCGGGGAAAATCCCAGGAATCCAAAAGACAATAAAAAAACTCAATTATTGAATGACTTAAAGGATACCGGCGGATTAACCTATTTTCAGGATTTACATTTACCATTACCGATGCTGAATTATTCTTCAGGTAATATGGCACTCACAACGAATACACTCATTTTATCGAATTACCAAATTCCTTATGGACTTTTGGAATTAATGCTGGAAGGGAATGCAGCCAATTCAGAAATTGACATGACACTTCACTATGAAATAATGGGGGTAACGGAATTGGGTTTTTCATTTGCAGTTCCCTATGATCAATTAGCAATTGGTGTCACGTTAAAATATTTACAAGGTTTATTCTATATGGGAATAGATCCTGATTCCAGTCATGCAAATTTGACCACCGCAAATGAGGCCTTATATGGTGGTGGTGTGTATTATTTAAGACAAGGAATTGGGGGTTCTGGAATCGGAATGGACATTGGACTTGTTTCAAGAAATATCAATGGCTGGCGGTTTGGAGTATCTTTGATCAATGCAATCGGATCCATTACCTGGAATAGAGAGAGTATGACGAAAGATATTCTCGACGGTGGAGATAATATTTATGGAAATAGCGATGATTTATTTCATTTTACGTGGGCAGGACAGGCATTAAGCGACAGCGTGGCTATCAAATATATTTATACAATTGATTCGGTCAATGCAGGAACTTTAAGTAACGAAAACCTTTTTACCAACAACAGTCCGAAAGATCAAATTGTTCCGGTACCTTTGGATAAGAATGGTAATCTACCTGAATTCAAAATGGATTATCCTGCAATATTTAGGTTGGGTATGTCATATATCGGCGAAGGATATTTGTTTAGTTCTGATCTCTGGACGGGGTTCACAAACAGTATGTTTTCTCACCGGGGTTGGCGTTGGTCCGCCGGGATAGAAATGACAAAATTTGAGTCAGTACCATTACGTCTTGGATATGCCTGGGGTGGGAGTGATTTTCAAGAATTAGCTTTGGGATTTGGATATCATAAAGGTCCGATTATTTTTGACTTTGGTTTTGCATTTCGTAATGGAATATGGATTCATTCAATGAAAGGGATTAATCTGTCAACACAAGTAACTATTACCAGTTTTAAGAGCCGAAAATCAAAAGCTAAACCAAGCGATATAGTTCCTTCACCTATGCCGGGAAAATCTGAAGATGAGAATAATGAAAGTGAAGAGTCTTCTGAGTCTTCTGAAAAATCACTTCCGAACGCTGAAGAGCAGCAATAATCCTCCCAAAATAAACACCAAATTACCAAGCCAAGCAGAATAAAATGGCTCAAGCACACCATTGATTCCCAATGATTGTCCGAACTTGATGAAGGCATAATAGGAAAATATCACAAGAAAACTGGCTCCGCCACCAAATGTCAGTCCATTTTTAGGGCGTACAACAACGAGGGGGATACCAAATAATACTACAATTAAATTTGTAAAAGCGAAAGCGACTTTGAAATGACGTTGAACTTCCCATCGTGTTGCATCGACCCCATTTTCTTTTAAATACTTGATTCGTGTTTCCAACTCATAATAGTTCAATTCTTCAGGATGTTTATTTCCGTCTGCAATTTCATTGGGATGGAGAAATAAAGATAATAACGTATCTTTACCGGAAATAACTACTTGATTTTCATTTCCTTTTTCATCAAAGGTTCTTAATGAATAATTGGATACAACCCATTGCTCTAATGTATCAATCCAAGCCATTTGTTTTGCGTCGATCCGCTGGGAAATAGTGCTATCCGTAAATGTTATAATTGTAATATCCTCAGCTTTTTGGCTATTCAAATGATATTTTTTCAGCGCCATGTGATGGATTTCATGTTTTTGAAAAAATATATCCTTTAGTGTGTCTTTTGTCCGACGCTTGGGTTTCTTTTTCATATATTCTTTCTCAATGATTGCTCGCTTTGTCATACTCCAGCTGACATATTTATTATCAAATTCGAAAGAGAGCAAACTGATAAAAATGCTGAATAAAATCAATGTAGCGGAAAGTCGGTACAGGCTGATACCGGCAGACTTCATCGCCGTCCATTCATTCCGTTTTGTCATTAATCCAAAACTGAATACAGCTGCAATCATCATAGACATGGGAAGTGCAATATTGGTAAAATACGGTATGCTGTACCCATAGTATTTCAATACAATAGGCCAAGGCATACTATTATCAATATATCGATCAAGATTTTCGATCAGATCAACAATAATAAATACGCTTAAAAACCCCAACAATGAAACTACCAAAATGGTCATAAACTGCCGTAGGAGGTAAATATCAAGTTTTTTAATCATAATGAAGTGGAATTTACTATAATATTCAATTAAACTGGTCTTTGCAAAGACATAGACTGGCGGTTAATTTCCCAGCCCAATGTTTCACATAATATAATTGATCTAAAAGGATAATAACGAATGGAACTTGAACCAACGATTTGGCAAGTTATTGAGAAATGGACTGTAGAATTTTCCGGATTTATGTGGGGAACGCCTTTGGTAATCCTGTTAGTTGGCGGCGGGTTGTACTTTACAGTATACAGTCGTTTCATTCCTTTTAGGTACCTGGGGCACGCTTTACAAATTTTACGGGGCAAATATGATAATGCAAATGACCCTGGGCAGATATCTCATTTTCAGGCTTTATCCAGCGCATTGGCAAGCACGGTTGGAATGGGCAACATTGGCGGTGTTGCATTGGCGATTCACACAGGAGGACCGGGTGCCTTATTCTGGATGTGGGTTAGTGCCATTGTTGGAATGGCAACTAAATACTTTACGTGTACTCTCGCTATTATGTATAGAGGGAAAGACGATCAAGGTGAAATTCAGGGTGGACCGATGTATGTGGTGGAACAGGGACTGGGAATAAAATTCAGACCCCTTTCAATAATGTTCAGTGTAGCTGGACTGATTGGATGTCTGGTTCTATTTCAAGCAAATCAATTAGCTCAAATCGTGCGCGATCTTATTTATACCCCTAACAACTTTTTTGTAGGGAATCAAATTATTGGTGATTTGGCAACCGGAATTATGGTAGCCGTCATGGTGTCTTTAGTCATTTTTGGAGGCATTCGTCGTATCGGACTCGTTGCATCCAGAATGGTTCCTTTAATGGTTGCTATTTATATATTTGCAGCAATACTGATCTTATTAAAACATATGAGCGATATACCAGAGATATTCAGGTTCATCATTCAGGATGCGTTTACCGGCGATGCCGTTCTTGGAGGGTCCCTTGGCGCAATTATTATTATTGGGATTAAACGTGCAGCTTTTTCAAATGAAGCAGGGATGGGAACGGAATCCATGGCGCACGGCGCTGCAAAAACCAAAGAGCCTGTGAGAGAAGGACTGGTCGCCATGCTTGGACCATTTATCGATACAATCATTGTTTGTTCAATCACTGGTTTTGTCATTCTGCTCTCCGGGGTAGATTCCTCCGATGTCAATGGCGTCACCCTTACAGCCATGGCATTTGAAAATGAATTGGGTTTTCTTGGTCAATTACTACTGATCATAGCAGCGTTTAGCTTCAGTCTTTCAACTATGTTTGGTTATTCTTATTATGGACGTAAATGCACCAGCTACCTTTTCGGTACCAAATGGAAACCGGTCTATAATTGGTTTTATGTAGCCACCATTATTTTAGCATCCATCGTTTCGATTGATATTGCTATAAACATCATCGACGGAATGTTTGCACTCATGGCGATTCCTACAATGATATCAACCATATTACTCTCTAAAAAGGTGATGAAAGAAACCCGTCGCTATTTTTCAAAGGAAAACCAGTGATAAATCGAGGTGAACTAAAAACAGAACAACGGAATCCTGACTCTCACAGGATTGATAGTATGGATGTACGGGAAATACTGCATTTGATCAATAAAGAGGATCAAACAATTGCATCAAAAGTCAGTGAAGCAATTCCTGATATTGAGAAGGTAGTAGACCTGACCACTGCAGCCCTTCGAAAAGGAAACAAGGTTTTTTATATTGGTGCCGGTACCTCAGGACGTCTGGGCGTTTTGGATGCATCTGAGATGCCCCCAACGTATTCAGTACCGCCGGGTTGGTTCAATGGTATTATTGCTGGTGGAGATAAAGCACTGCGCACATCAGTCGAGGGAGCAGAAGATAAACCGGAAAATGCTGTTGAAGATTTACAAAATCATGATTTAGACAAAGGGGATGTTGTTATCGGCATCAGTACCAGCGGCGCGGCGGCATATGTCCAAAAAGCAATTGATTATGGTCATAAAATGGGTTGCAGCACAGTTTATCTTATTTGTACACCTAAACCTTATTATGAAGCAAAAGCAGACGTAATAGTCATGGTGGAAACAGGGCCGGAAGTGGTGACCGGATCCACACGGATGAAGGCTGGAACAGCTACCAAACTGGTTTTAAATATGATTTCTACGACTACGATGGTCCAGCTTGGAAAAGTCTATGGCAATCTTATGGTGGACCTTATGACCGTCAACGATAAATTGGTGGATCGAGGTTCACGAATCATCAGCCAGTTAACCGGATTAGAGCATGAAAAAGCCAAACGCGCTCTTTTTGCAGCAGGAAAATCAGTGAAGAATGCGGTAGTAATGGTTAAAAAGCAATGTTCATTGGAAGAATCTATTTTACTGCTTAAGGAGGAGAATGGATCGTTACGAAAAGTACTCGAAAATTTCAAGGGAGAATAACATTCAAACTATCTCTAAAAAGTTAGTTCAAATTAGGGCTGTCAAGTATGATACTCTCCCGTTTGAAGGGTTGTATTAACCCGTTTTTAATGCTGTTGTTAATGGACCACATTTTCGGAATTGTAAAGCTGGAGCATTTGGTAAAAAGCATTAGGTCAAAAATATCATATAAAAGTTTGGCCGTTGGTCCGATACACCCATCATATAGAATTTTTCCTAATAAACAACCAGGCGAAGAAAATAGTCGGAGACTAGCCTTATTCGTAATTTTACTCATGAAAGGTCAATATCAATGAAAAGAATCATGTATATATTCATAATGGTATC
This sequence comes from Fidelibacterota bacterium, assembly GCA_046861385.1. Lineage (GTDB taxonomy): Bacteria > Fidelibacterota > Marinisomatia > Marinisomatales > TCS55 > JADFRD01. Next base: position 29,042 of record JBHHTW010000018.1, read on the forward strand.
CTCACTGTTTTCGGTTGACAATGGAGAGAGAATTGAATTTACAAGCGCCAATCCGTTTTCATTTTTCCATATAATTACTGACTTGGAAAGCCAGGAATCTCAAAACGTTTTCGGGATTTTACGAATGCCGGAAGGGGTTGAACAAAAAAACCTGCCATTGGTTATTGGTGCAGCGGGTAGTTTGGGATGGGGAGAACACAATTATGAATATTTGCAAATGTACCGGGACATGGGGATTGCGACGTTTGAATTAAAAAGTTTTGCAAGCAGGGGAGTAACTTCCACAGTAGGGGAACAAATATCTGTCACGACAGCAATGATGGTTTTGGATGCTTTCAGAGCTTTAAAAGTATTGAGCAAGGACCCTCGGATTGATGGAAGCCGTGTGGCGATTACTGGATGGAGTCTTGGTGGAGGTGTAACTTTGTTTTCTGCATGGCAACCATTAAAACGGGCAATAACAGAAGATTTATCATTTGCTGCCCACTTGGCTTTTTATCCACCATGCTTTATCATTCCGGATCTCATGGATTTTACGGATGCCCCCATCCATATTTTAGTTGGAGATCTTGATAATTGGACACCAGCTGCTGCCTGCGAAGAATTGGTTCCATTGATGCAATCTGAAGGAGTGAATATAGATTTAACAGTATATGAAAATTCTCATCATTCATTTGATCGTACAGCTCCCCCTGTTATTGATGAAAATGGCTATTCATTTAATGACTGCCGTTTGACAATGAGAGATGATGGAGCGGTATTAATGAATTTCATGAATATTCCCATGACAAAGCCATTATTACAGAAAATAGGTTTGGCATTCTGTGCAGAACGGGGACCAACATATGGCGGCAATCCCGATTCAAGGACAGCATCATTTGAGTACGCCAAGGAATTTATGGCAAACCATTTGTTGAATATGGAGCAAGAAAAGTTAAAATAAACAACCGTAATGAATTTACTGTCATTTATGGGTCTCCTTTTATTTTTCAGCGGACTGTTAATATTCAGTGTAAAGTTCATTGCCTATCACAAAAAAAATGTCATCGATAATGAACCAAGCACCGCCGACAAACCGATGATTCACATGAATATCTTTCGTGTTTTAACGATTATACTTTTGTTATCTGCATTCGTAATTATTATTTTTTCCAAAGTGGTTAAAATGTGAGTAATGGTGTTTTCCAATCATAAAATTTAAGTTTGACCGGGAAATGCTCCAATAACCTAGCGCTAGGAATTCGAGATTTGGATGAAGATTAAAAATAAAGATATTCAGGTTAAGATATTATTGGTCAAATAAACCATTTGCCGTAACTTTGAGAGTACCGGAGAGAAAAATGAAAAGAGTACCTCTATTAATATTAATATTCGTTGGATTTGCATTTGCATTGGATTGCTCAGCTGATTCCTCATATCATATTGACAATCGAACTTTACTCCTTGATGGAGTGACTCCAAATCCCAACTTTAATCACACAATAGCTACCGGCCTCTGTGCCTGTCTTGGATTTGAGTCCACTCTTTCGGGTATGCCGGAAGATTCAACCATAACCCTCATTGTAAAAATCATCGATCATGAACCCATACGCGGAGTTCAGGTTAATATTTACCATGATGCTGGATCCTCGCTTGTATTTGGCGATGTAGGAGCCGCTTATAAAGGTAAAAAACTAGAAATGGTTTATGATGACAACGGGCAAGCTATGACCGCTTCAGATGCCATGCAGATTTTAAGCAATGAAGTGGATGATCATGTAACAGTCATCGTTTATAGTACAAACCGTGCTCAGACTGCCGGAGATGGCGAGGAGGGGGTTTTATTTACGATAACGTATAAAGCACTCAATGGTCATCAAGGGCTGCCCTCAACTATTACGTTCTATCTTGATGAAGTAAAATTACCCGGAACCTCTTCAGCGCCCGATTTATTGAATGTATCATGCGAATATCCCGGAATTGATAATGCAGTTACCTTTAATACGTCGGAAATGGGTATCGATAGTGAAACGATTCCAACTGTTTTTAGCTTGTCGCAGAACTATCCCAATCCATTCAATCCCACAACCCGGATCGCATTTGATCTACCCGAAAAATCAAGTATTAATATGGTTATTTACAACGTTCTTGGACAACAAGTTAACTTACTTGAAAGTAATATTTTGAAAGCCGGCCATCATATTTTGGAATGGAATGGACTAGATACTCATGGCAATGAAGTCGCATCAGGAATATATTTTTATGAACTTCGAACAAAGAATTTTGTGGCTAGGAAAAAAATGCTTTTGTTACGGTAAATAGTTTAGACTTTAACTCAATTTGTATAAATTCCCCTGCCCTTGAGGTTAGGGGAATTTTTTTATGCATAGTAAAATCATATTAATTATCATGTTGTTGCTTGTTGTCTTAACAGGTCAAGATCAATATCGGTCCATCCGAAATGCTCAGGATGATTGGCAGGATTATACTCAATTCCAAAGACATGAATTATTATCCTTTTGTGATTTTCTTATTAATGAAGGGAATTATGATCGAGCATTATTAAGTCTTTTTCAATATTTATACCGATACCCGGGGGATAGCCTTGAAACGGTTATTTATTACTATATTGCTCAGAGTTACGAATATTCCGAAAACTCTGACCTGGCAATTATGTATTACGATCGGGTTCAGGAGATGTCAAGAGATACTGATCTGGTGTTTCGTGCAGCCGAATTTAGGAAGTTGTATTTACGATTAGAAGCAGGAGATTATGAAGGTGTATTGGAAAGAACAGAACTGTCGGATAATCCATATGATCTCATATTTCGGGGATATGCATTTTTTAATAAAATGGAATGGATTAATGCTCGTCAAGCGTTTTTAGCCGCAGAAGAACAGTTTGACCATCCGTATTATTCGAATCGATTGGCTCCACTGTACAAGGCAATTGATGCATCAGCGAATGTACCCTTAAGAAATAAATGGGTATCGTTTGCTGCTTCGTTTGTGCCAGGGGGAGGACATGCATATTTAGACCAATGGGAAGCCGCTGGGGGAACGATGATTTCATTTATTCTTATTTCTTCTATGATCAGTTCGTCAGCGCTATTACAATCCGGAGAATTGTATTACGAAGAATCAAACCAAGCTAGTATTCCTTTATCCGATGGTATCAAAACATCAAACGGTAATTTTACTACTCAACAAGGATATCGTATTCCGGATAAAATCAAATTGACAAACTCAAATTTTAAACCGTTAATACCTCCGTTAATTATTGGTGCAGGGCTATACATCGGCAGTATTTGGAAAACATGGATGGATGTAGACGAAGCGAATAAAGCGCGAGTAGAAAAATTTGTTGGAAATGTGACGAATAAAATTTCTATCGATCGATTTATGGATTTTCCTGAGCCTGAGTTATTTGTGAAATAAAAACAAAACTATCATTCGGTACAGTAAATAAACATCTTATATATTAGGAGAAATTTGTTTAATCAAGTAGAATAGTCCATTTTTAAGTATGGATAGTCGTTTCGTTGTTTGACTTTTTTCATTTTTGTTTTGAACAGTAAAACCATCCTTTATCAGAATTCAATGGAATCAGCAGGACTCTTATATATAGCGCTCAAATGTAATAAATGGTCATAATCCATAGAGCAGTAATAATGTTTTTTGGCAGTTTTAGTCTTCTAACCATTTCTACCCGACACAAGCATATATTTTCTAGTATTTAATTTATGAACTGCGAAAACTCTGATGCTCATAGTACCCAAAATATTTATCTATATTGAATATTTTGACAGGTATAAATGGTAAAAATTATACTGTAAATAATATTTGCCAGTCATGAATTGGGATACTTAAATTTGGGGGCTATACCCTAATGAAAGAATTATGATTACAAAAACAATAAAAGCATCAGAAATACAAAAAGATTGGTACATGGCCGATGCCGATGGAAAAGTTTTAGGCCGGTTTGCGAGTGAAATTGCCCAGATATTAAGGGGAAAACACAAACCAAATTTTAGTCCCAATATGGATATGGGTGATTTTGTGGTGGTGATTAATGCTGAAAAAGTAAAAGTCACTGGCAATAAAGAAACAGATAAAACATATTTCCGTCATTCCGGATATCCCGGAGGTACTACGTTTACTGATTTTAATCATATGCGGCGGACCTTTCCTGAACGAATCATTGAAAGTGCTGTCAAAGGCATGCTTCCTAAGAATAAACTGGGTCGCGCTATTATGAAACATCTAAAAATTTATACAGGACCCAACCACCCGCATTCAGCTCAACAACCAAAACAATTGGATATTTAATATATGACAAAAGCAGTTTTTATCGGAATAGGACGCAGGAAATCATCGGTAGCCAGGGTCAGAGTCACTCCGGGAAAAGGAAAAATTCTTGTGAATGGCCGGGACTTCAAACAGTATCTTTGCAGAGATACTCTGGCAACGGTTGTCACTCAACCCTTACACACGGTTGAAGCGATAGATAAATACGATATAAGTGTCAACGTAAACGGCGGCGGATTAACAGGTCAAGCGGGTGCCATCAGATTGGGAATTGCTCGAGCACTCCTACAGGTGGATAGTGATCATCGCCCTTCGTTAAAGGCAGCCGGTTTTCTCGTGCGTGATGCTCGGAAAGTTGAACGGAAAAAATACGGACAACCCGGCGCACGTAAACGATTTCAATTTTCAAAACGGTAAGGATTTATGGCTGATATCAAATTTGAAGATTTACTTACTACCGGTGCTCATTTTGGGCACGTTAGAAGCAAATGGAACCCTGCGTTCGAACCTTTTATTCTCATGGAAAAGAATGGCGTTCATATCATTAATCTTGACGAAACAATAAAAAGTTTTACTAAGACGCTTGAATTTGTTCGCAAGGTAGTAAGGCAAAATGGGGAATTCCTTTTTGTTGGTACGAAGAAACAAGCACGTGATATTGTTCAACAAGAAGCTGATCGTTGCGGAATGTTTTATGTAGTGGAACGATGGTTGGGAGGAACTCTAACAAATTTTTCCACTATTAAAAAAAGTATTAAAAGGTTACAGCTTCTTGAAAAAGAAGGGTCAAGGATTTATGAAAACTTGACCAAAAAAGAAATTCAAATGCTCAATCGCGAACGAATTAAACTCGCCGACCAGCATCGTGGTATTAAAGATATGAAACGCCTCCCGGATGCAATTATTGTCGTGGATGCAAATTATGAATTGACTGCAGTAAAAGAAGCAAAATTATTAGAAATTCCAGTGATTGCGATAGTTGATACGAATACCAATCCCAATTCAGTAGATTACCCCATACCGGCAAATGACGATTCTATCCGGACGATACAATTGATTATTTCTGCTATTACTGATGAAATACTCTTGGCAATTGGTAAAGAAAAAAATGATCAACAAGTTGAAATAGCTAATCAGAAACCGGATAAAAACGATTCGATTCAAACGCCAGAATTACCCAAAGAAAGCCAAGTAGCTGAATCTTCGGAAAAATCAAAAGATACGTTGTCTGAAAAGACTGAAACAATCCCAGAAGAATCAAAAAAAGTCAGGAAAGAACCAAAAAAGGAAACTGAAAAAAAATGAGTATCAGTGCTCAAGTAGTAAAAGAACTACGAGATAAAACCGGCGCAGGAATGATGGACTGTAAAAAGGCTCTGGTAAATTCAAATGGTAATGTTGAAAAAGCCTTAGTGTTTTTACGTAAAAGCGGTATTGCCAAAGCAGAGAAAAAGGGTTCCAGAGAAGCAAAGGAAGGAATCGTTTATTCATATATTCATCATGGCGGTCGTTTAGGTGTATTGGTTGAATTGAACTGTGAAACAGATTTCGTTGCGAAAACAGATGGTTTTAAAGAATTGGCCCATAATTTAGCCATGCAGATTGCAGCTACAAATCCTGTGGCTGTCTCTCAAAATGATGTCCCGAAAGAGTTGATTGAAAAAGAAAAAGAAATTTTCAGTTCTCAGGCAGCCTCATCTGGTAAGTCTGAACACATTATTGAAAAAATTGTTGAGGGACGCATCAATAAATATTTTCAGGAAATTTGTTTGCTTGAGCAACCTTTTATTAAAGATCCTGATAAACACGTTCGTGATTTGATTACGGAAGCGGTGGCAACACTTGGCGAAAATATCACCGTAGGTCGTTACACGCGATTTGCTGTAGGTGAAACTATTATTTCAAGCAACGGTCAAGTATAGACCGTAATCTTTTATGTCTAAACTGCTATACCAGCGAGTTCTGCTGAAATTCAGTGGAGAAGCTCTTGCGGGTAAAAGTGGTTTTGGCATTGATCCCTCCAAAGCATTACAACTCTCTAAAGAAATTAAATCTGTTCACGATCTGGGTGTTGGTATCATTCTGATTGTCGGCGCTGGAAACATATTCCGTGGCGTGCAAGCTGCCAATAAGGGTATGGACAGGGTGACCGGTGATTATCTTGGTATGTTAGCTACAATAATGAATGCTATCAGCTTACAAGATGCTTTGGAACATACGGGAGTGGAAACTCGTACGCTTTCCGCCATTACTGTCACACAAATTTCTGAACCATATATACGTCGCCGAGCACTGCGCCACTTAGAAAAGGGACGAATAGTGATTGTTGCCGGTGGCACTGGAAATCCTTATTTTACAACTGATACGGCTGCCGTTTTAAGGGCAACAGAACTGAGAGCAGAAGTTGTAGTTAAAGCCACAAAAGTTGACGGTATATTTGATAAGGACCCTGTAAGTCATCCTGATGCTGTCAGATTTGATACGGTTACTTTTGAAGAAGTATTAAACAAAAACTTACGGGTCATGGATCTCACGGCAATTACCTTATGCAAAGAAAATAATTTACCGATTCGAGTGTTAAATATGAACGAATCGGGATCAATGGTTCGCATGCTTCAGGGCGAAGATATCGGCACTTTGGTAACGGAGTAAATATGTTAAAAGAAATTTTTATTGATACAAAACATCGGATGGATCAATCGGTAGAACACTTGCGAATGGAACTTGCAAAAGTTAGAACCGGAAGGGCAAATCCGGAACTGGTCGAGTCACTGACGATTGATTATTATGGTTCGACCACTCCTTTAAATCAATTATCGAATATTTCTGTTCCTGAACCACGATTAATAACCATTCAACCTTTTGATAAATCAATTATGCCCGAGATTGAAAAAGCCATAATGGGAAGTAATCTTGGACTCACTCCCAATAATAATGGAGAAATCATCCTAATCCCTATTCCACAATTATCAGAAGAACGTCGCAGAGATTTAATAAAGGTGGTCCATCAATTAGTTGAAGAAGCACGTATTTCTGTCCGAAATGTTAGGAAAGATGCCAATCATCACATAAAAATGGTTCAGGATCAGGGGCATATTTCTGAAGATGAAATTAAGCGGGCAGAAGTTGATATACAGGAATTCACAAATAAACATATCGAACGATTGAACGAGATGATGGCTCATAAAGAAAAAGAATTGATGGAATTTTAATATTTCTTTTTAACGAAAAAAAAGCCTTCTCAATTTGAGGAGGCTTTTTTATTTCATTATTTTGGCTTATTAGCCCTAATCACATTTTGAAAAACCACAACTTGGGCAAGTAACGCATCCTTCCTGATGTTGGACTGTGCTGCCGCAATCCGGACATGTAACCAAGTTTTTGGTTGTATAGTCCGCAACTTCTTTCGTGTGAACATCTTTTGCCGAAGCCAGGGTAAACTGAATATGCTGATCATCGGTTCCATTGGTTTCACGATTTTTCAAATAGTCATCCAGCGCTTTTCCGATAGCATCGGGAGTTGAAAGTATGAGTCGACCATCTTCCCATGTTGGGTTGGGACCACTAATTCCCTTTAATTGTTTCACAATTGCATAGGGATCAACGCTAGAGCGCAGGGCAAGTGATATCAGTCGACTGATTGCTTCAGATTGTGCTGCTGCATGTCCGCCTGCTTTTCCAATGGTTGTAAACACTTCACACAAACCATTTTTGTCTTCGTTTATCGTTATATATAATGAACCTTCACCAGTACGGATTCTGCGCGTTGTGCCGGATGTCATCACCGGACGGATTCGAGGTGCCTTATTCGCCTGTATAATTGGTTTCCCGAAGGTGGATGTATCTGCGTTTTTTACTTCGGAATCTTTTGCTTGATCTTTGTCAGTAATTAAAATTCCTTCTCTGCTTCCTTCTCTGTAAACAGTAATTCCTTTTAATCCGGCTTTATAGGCTTCCATATAAATTTCACCTACTGTATTCACAGTGATTTCTTCAGCGAGATTTACCGTTGAAGAAATTGAGCTATCAATGTACTTTTGAATTGCTCCCTGCATTTTTACTCTGAAAAAAGGGTCAATGTTATGAGCTGTTACGACAAACTCAGGCAGTTTTTCATCACTTCCAAATAATTGACCAATCACCGGATGATAAACCTTGTACTCACTAAAGGAACGGCCATAGCTATCGTTTTGTTTTACCCGACGTTTATAGGAGGTGGCAAATATAGGCTCAACACCTGATGTCACCCTGGCTACGATTGCACCGCTTCCCGTAGGAGCAACAGTGTTGAGGGTAGAATTCCGGATACCATTTTCACGAATACTTTTTTGAATTGCTTTTGGTAAATTTTTCACAAATTTACTTTTAGAGTACCCAGACCAATCAAAGTTCGGGAATTGCCCTTTTTCCTTTGCAAGTTCAATACTCGTTTCGTAGGAGGTATCCCTGAAGATTTTCATGATTTGTTCAATCGTTTGCAGGGCATCTTCGCTGTCATATTTAATCCCCATGCGCACCAGCATATCACCGAGACCTAGAATTCCTATTCCAATTCGCCGATCGTTTAAAGCATTTAATTTTTGATCCTCAAGCGCATGCCGTTCTAAATTATAATCAATGACATTATCCAAAAATCGAGTTCCAACCGCTATCGTCTCCTTAAAATCCTCTATGTTAAAATTGCCGTCTTTATCAACGAATCTCTCCAAATTCACAGCACCAAGATTGCAGCAACCGCCATCAGGTAATGGTTGCTCAGCACAGGGATTTGTTGAAACCAAAGGACTGCAATATTCAGCGTTATGGTAATCCTTCATCGTATCCCAAAATAGTAATCCCGGTTCCGCACTGGAATGTGCATGTTTGATGATCTGATTCCAGACAGTTTTTGCTTTAACTGTTTTATATACTTTATCTTTAAATATCAAGTCAAAGTTTTTATCATTTTCAACTGCGTCCATGAATTTATGAGTTAAGAGAACTGATATATTGGAATATTTGACCATGTCTAAATTATTCGTTTTTATCTCAATAAATTTCTCAATATCCGGATGGTCGATACGAAGTGTTTGCATATTTGCTCCACGTCTGCCATGTTGAGCAATGGTATTCGTATTTTCCGAGAATAGATTCATAAATCCGGTTGGACCGCAGCTTTCGCCACCGGTTCCGTTTATGGCATCACCTGCAGGGCGCAGGTTTGATAAGTCATGACCACATCCCCCACCATATTTATACGTCAGAGCTTCATTAATAATGGTATTGTAAATAGAATGAATGGAGTCGTCTTTGATAGCAGAAACATAGCAATTATTCAACGTGGTAGTGATGTCATCTCTTCCGGCTCCATGCATTATGCGCCCGCCAGGAACAAATTTAAAATCTTCAAGAACATGGGAAAATTTTACTGCCCATTGTTCCTGGAGTTTTTTTGTTTTCTCAACCGAGGCCATGGCTTTGGCCTGTCGCTGCCAAATTTCGTATGGGTGTGTTTCCCAAGGTGCCAGGTATTTATTTTTTAAAACATCGGCACCCAAAGAATCATCTTTGTAGTAATTATTGATTAAATATTTTTCAGGAATATCCTGTTCTGACTGTTCATTCGTTTCCCACTGGATTACCCGAACAGTATCTAAAATTTCCGGAGTAATTTCCTGCTGACCTTTCATCGGCTGATTCAGGTTCAGTTCCATTGCTTCTGCCATTTGTTTCCTTAGAGGTATGTGGTGTTATCAATTAATTTGTCAATAATAGGCAAGCAATCAAAAGTGAAAAAGTCACTGGGGTTGGCAACGACAATATATTTAACAGTAAAGATTTGAACAAGAAGAAAAGTGAATAACACCGATTTATCGTCGGGAAAAATAAAGCAGGAGAAAAAAGTCCAATATCTATTCATAAAATAAGCAATGAGAATAAATAATATAATAGGTTATAATCATATCCATTTTGAAAATTCAGTCTACCGTTTCCGTCGTGAATAATATTCATAATTTCATTTTTGGATTAAAGCCCCAAAGAAATACAATTGGTCATAATATCACTTATATTGAATACATAAAATCAACAAGCTCCACCAAAAACGATTCTGCCTTATTTACTGAGCCTTTATAACTGAAAACGTTGCCAAGCGATGAGAAATATAGGTATTTTCGATCTCAATGTGCGGGCGTCGTATAATGGTTATTACCCGAGCTTCCCAAGCTCGTGACGTGAGTT
>JBHHTW010000081.1:0-2788 GCA_046861385.1 Fidelibacterota bacterium
ATGTTTTTATTAATTCTAATTCAGTATGTTTATGGAACATAGCCAATCCTTTTAATCCCCCTGTCATAGGGGGACATGGGGGTTTTAAATATTGATTTCACACCAACAATCCTTATCATATTCTATCAGTAACTGAGGCATTACTTGTTTTTTCTTTCTTTTTCGTTTGTTTTGGTTTCTTTTTTTCAAGGATATCTATTCCGTATTGATACCCTTTACTGAAAGCTTCCATATTTATATCGATAAAACGCTCTGGAACCGAACTGGGAAGAGCTTTTTTCACAGCTTCAGAGTTCACAATGTTCGTTATAGCAGTGAAAAATCCAACCATGACTATGTTCGCAAAGATTCGGTTCCCCATTTCCTCAGCAATGCGTGTGGCGGGAACGCTGTACATCTTCACATCCTTTCGGATTTTATGCGGTTTTACAAGGTCAATGTCTGTGAGAAGAATGCCATTGGGAATCAAGTCATCCAGAAACTTTTCGTAAGCTTCCTGAGATAAGCTCACCAGAATTTCCGGACAAACAATATAGGGATAAAAAATAGGCTTCTCGTCTATGACCAATTGCGCAGCACAAGCTCCGCCTCGGGCTTCCGGACCGAAACTTTGGGTCAGGGTTGCAAATTTTTCATCATAGAGTGAGGCGGCTTTTCCGATCAGAGTCCCCGATTTGATGATTCCCTGACCGCCGAATCCTGAAAATCTAATGTCCATGATCTGTCCCCCTATACGGCACAAACTGATCACCCAGTTTCTTTTTCAAAAATTTATCCCGAGCTTCAGTGAAGGTTGGTTTTTCCTTGTCCACAAATTTCCCAACAATGATTTTTTGCTGATATTCAATATCTACTTCCCGGGTATCGGCGCCATGCTGTATACTGGCATTGTCGTGATAGAATTTCAGCGAGTTTAATCCGGTTCCCAGCCTGTTTCTCCGGGAATAGAGAGTCGGGCAGGGAGAAATAATTTCAATAAATGAGAACCCCGGTTTTTGTAATGCTTCGGAAATGGCATTGGTCATGCGCCGGATGTGAAGTGATGTCCATCGAGCCACATACACTGCTCCGCTTGATTCAGCCAAAAACGGCAGGTTAAATGGATACTCATAACAGCCGTAAGGCGTTGTGGATGCATTGGCTTCCCTTGGAGTAGTAGGTCCGGCTTGGCCTCCGGTCATGGCGTAGTTGAAATTATTGATACAGATGATGGTTAGGTTCATATTACGCCTGGCAGAGTGGATGAAATGATTTCCTCCGATAGCAGCAATATCACCATCCCCGCTGATGACTGAAACCTTCAATTCCGGATTTCCCAATGTAAGTCCAGTGGCAAATGGAATAGCCCGGCCATGAGTGCTGTGAAAACTATCCAGCCTTAGGTATCCGGCAGAACGGCCTGAACAACCGATTCCTGATACAACAGCTACCTTTTCAGGATCCAATCCTGATTTTTGAAGACCGCTAATATATGCTGTAAGAATAGTTCCAATCCCGCAAGAGGAACACCAAATGTGAGGAAACCGTTCCGATCGAATAAAAGTTTCCATTGGATGGCGTAGTTTTTCTTCAGGTTTTGGAATGGTCAGTTTATCTGTATAATCTGTCATTGCTTCACTCATAGGATGCTTTCCTCAATGGCATTTAAAATATCTTTGGGGTCATGAACCCAGCCTCCAGCATGGGATACAAGAACTGTTTTTGCGTTTCCTTTGGCACAGCGTTCCACTTCCAAGGAAATTTGTCCCATGTTGATCTCCGGGACAATAAAAGCCTTGACGGATTTTGCCAGTTCACGAATTCGGCTTTCAGGGAAGGGCCACACTGTCACAAGTCTTAATGTTCCAACTTTTATTCCTTTTTCCCTGGCTGCTTCAACAGCTTTCATGGCTACTCGGGAAGAGATACCATATGAAATAACCACTACGTCTGCTCCATCGATTTGGTCTTCTTCAACGATCCGAATTTTTTCCTCATTTTTCAGAATTTTATTTACGAGGTGCTTTACGTTTTTATCCTGGGCTTCAGCATTGATTACAGGATAACCCCGCTCATCGTGAGTGAGTCCGGTAATGTGAATAAAATAACCATCCCCTGCTTTGACCATCGGGGCTACAGAATCCGATCCATTAAATTTGTAAGGTCGATAGGAATCCTTTTTCCCTTTGTAATATTTCCTCGGAATCACTTCAATTTCTTCTGCATTTGGGATGATTACTTTTTCGGTCATATGACCAACACATTCATCCATCATGAATAAAACAGGTACACGCCATTCTTCTGAAAGATTGAACGCTGTAATCGTTAAATCGAAACATTCCTGTGGAGAATTGGGAGACAATGCAATAATTTCGTAATCGCCATGTGAACCCCATCGAGCCTGCATCATATCGGATTGGGAAGTCAGGGTGGGTAGCCCAGTGGAAGGACCGCCCCGCTGGACATTAACAACCACGCAGGGAACCTCCATCATAACGGCCAACCCGAGGTTTTCCATCATCAGTGAAAAACCCGGTCCTGATGTAACGGTCATGGATTTTGCCCCTGCCCATACAGCGCCTGATACTGCAGCCATGGAGGCCAACTCATCTTCCATCTGGATAAACATACCGCCAATTTTTGGAAATCGTTCTGCCATTCGTTCTGCCACTTCAGTGGAGGGTGTAATAGGATATCCTGCCAGGAATCTGCAGCCTCCGGCAATAGCGCCTTCCGCGCAAGCATGATCCCCGTCTATATAATGGCTTCCTGTTGCGACACCAATAGGATCAGCTTTCATGGTTTCCTC
>JBHHTW010000019.1:0-39516 GCA_046861385.1 Fidelibacterota bacterium
TGTAAGGAATTCTTATAAAATGGACAAAATGATCGCTATGAAAACAGGACCCGAAATAGAGAAGTGGGAAAAAGTAGCCGAAGTACAACTAAGGAACTGTTACAAAATAACCTATACATCCTGACTGGTTCTTTTGTGTATTTTCAGCGTTATAAAAGTATTAAATAAACTGTGGCTATTCTCAACTTTTATGCCTTGAAAATAAACAAAATAACTTCGTCAATATTGCACACGTTATTTCGTAACAATTCCTAAATGCTTGATTCAAAAAATACAGTTCTTGTTATCATTGACGTCCAGGGAAAACTGGCTCGTATTATGGAAAATGCCGATGATCTTTTTAAAAATCTTGCCATGCTTATCCAGGGAGTCCGTTTGCTGGAAGTTCCTATCATTTGGATGGAACAATTGCCGGAAAAACTGGGGTCAACCGTCGAAGAAGTCAGTGAACATTTGAAAGGATTGAACCCAATTGTCAAGAATGTGTTCTCCTGTGGAAAGAATGCTGAATTCAATGACAGGCTAAATGAAATAAATCCGGAAAATGTAGTATTAGCCGGAATTGAAACGCATGTTTGCGTGTATCAAACTGCAATTGATTTATTGGATAAAAATTACAATATAGAAGTTGTGAGTGATGCCACATCCACACGCCTGGGACATAATAAAGAGATCGGTCTGGAAAAGATTCGCAGAGCAGGAGGGCAGATCACCAGTGTGGAAACATTCCTTTTCGAAATTCAGGGAAAAGCGACGGGTGATACATTCAGGGAATTGATTAAAATTATAAAATGAGAACTCTCCAAATAAACTACCTTTAGAAGGTGGGAGAGAAAGCATTATGATAGCAAAAGTATTACATCCCACCTTTTAAAGGTGAATGATGCCAAAACAAAAAAGATAAGGGTTAAAATTTTTCCAAAGAATTAAATATTAACATATATTCGCGTAAACTAACGTTTGGTGAAATATAATTTGGAACTTATCCTAATAAATCAGTAAAATAATGCGTATGGCTAAAAAATCAATAACAATCGGTTTGATTACATTCATGGTACTTGCTTTGGCAGCGCCGCTGTTTTCAACAGGAGATGGCACTTCGCCATGTTGCAAACAAGTTGAGATGAACTGTTGTATTCAGCAGGAAATTAATGATTGCCCAATGAGTATAAATTCTTGTGAAATCCCAGTTGCACTTTTACTCATTTCCGGACCAAAACCCCATACCAGCCAAAACGTAGAATTAACTGTTAGCCAACTCGGCGATGTAACATTTTGTGACCCTGATTATGGATATATTATCACTTCAGATATTCAAAATTCTTCTGCATCACCACCCATCTCTTTTCTCACTCCCCTCCGAATTTAGACACTCCTAATTAGTTTACGGACTTAAAGTTCGTTTTAAGGGATTCGTCCGTCCTGACGGAATCCTGTTTCCTTCAATTAAAATAGGAGTGATGATAATTCATCATTAATAAAACATGAAAATTATATTAACAATTATCCTGTTAACGGTAAATGGTTTTGGTCAGATGGCATTGGACCAATATATCCAATTTGGTATAAAACATAATGCCGATGTATTGAACGCTTACAATCGCTGGCAGGCTTCGATGGATGATATTTCCGTTGTAAAAAATTTACCGAATCCTTCAGTGAGTATGGGTTATTACTTAGAAAATGTTGAAACGGCTGTGGGTCCCCAGGAATATAAAATTGGAGTTATGCAAAAATTCCCCTGGTTTGGAAAACTTGGAACTTCCGGAAAGGCGAAATCTTTCCAGGCAGAAGCATTACATCAAACATATTTTCAAACACGGGAAAACGTAACTGCAAAAATAAAATCACTGTATTATGATATTTACTTTCTTGAGAAAGCAATCGAAATAACACGCCAGAATGTTCATTTGCTGGAAAACTGGGAAAAAGTTATCCAAACTAAGTACCAAACAGCCCAAGCCATACATCTTGATGTTATCAAAACACAAATTGAGTTAATGAAACTCCAGAATGACCTTGAATCATTAACGGCAAAAAGACTACCATTGCTGCAGGAATTCAGAGCAGTATTAAATGATCAGCTAATTCAGGAAATCAACATTCCGGATACACTGCATATTCAATTATTGGAACTACCAAAAGAATCCGTGTTACAGATTGTTACTGAGAACAACCATTCACTCTTGGCTGCAGAGAATTCAGTCAGAGCACAAACAAGTTTACTGAAAAGAGCAAAATTGCAATATTACCCAGATATTGGATTAGGTTTGGATTTAATAGGGACCGGTGAAAAAGAAATGAACGGTATACCCGTAAATGATAGTGGAAAAGATCCATTAGTATTCAAGGTATCTTTGGAAATACCCCTATGGTTCAGTAAAAATGCTAAAACGGTGTCCTCAGCAAGATACAATAAAACTGCATCAGAAAATAAACGTGTAAGTATGAATAATAGAATCATTGCCGAAGTTGAAAACGTCTGGTTCAAAATGGACGATGCAAATCGGCAAATGGATTTATACAGAAATGAACTCATTCCCAAAAGTATTGAATCACTTGGATCCTCTGAAAAAGCGTATATTAGTGATAAAGCAGATTTACTAACACTCATCGATGCACAAAGACAATTTCTTCAATTCAATCTAGAATACGAAAATTCTGTTGTGAGCTATTTAAAACAAAAAGCATTATTGGAATCCTATATGGGTTTGGAATAAGGAGTCAAATCATGAATAAAATTTTAAGAATAATAAGAAATATAAATGGTAAAACTTGGGGAATTGTAGGGATTGCATTTTTTATCGGTCTATGGATTGGATTACCTGGAGAAGAAGAAAACCATACACATTCAGCCGGGATAGAAGAAGTCGAAGCGTGGACGTGTTCCATGCACCCAATCGTCAACCTGCCAGAGCCGGGACAATGCCCAATTTGTTTTATGGATCTTATTCCATTAAAAACCAGCGCTGTCAGTGTTTTACCTAATCAATTATCACTTTCTGAAGATGCAGTAAAGTTGGCTGACATTGAAACATCGGTAGTTGTCCGGGAAATAGCTGAAATGAATATTCGTTTATCCGGAAAAGTTGAATATGACGAGACCAAAATAGGAAATATTACTGCATGGGTACCGGGACGTCTTGAACGAATGTTTGTCGATTATACGGGAATCACAGTAAATGAGGGAGATCATATGGTTGAATTATACAGCCCTGACCTATACTCTGCGCAGGAAGAATTGATTCAAGCTCGAAAGCTTATTGAACTCAACGGCAATCATTCATCATTGATCCAGCGGACAGCTCAAACGACCTTGGATGCAGCACGGGAAAAGCTAAGACTTTTGGGTTTAATGGAGGACCAAATTAAAACAATTGAAACCAGTGATAAACCATCAAACCTTGTAACAGTTTATAGTCCTATGACGGGAGTGGTTATTAAGAAGAATGGTGTGGAGGGTGCTTATGTTAAAACAGGAACAAATATCTATACCATCGCCGATTTGAGTCGTGTTTGGGTTATACTGGATGCATATGAAAGAGATCTGCCATGGTTGATATTTGGGCAGACGGTCACATTTAATACAGAATCCGTTCCGGGTAAGAAATTCGAAGGAAAAATCGCTTTCATTGATCCGGTGCTGGATCCGAAATCACGAACAGTAAAAGTCAGGATTAATATATTAAATCCTGATGGAGAGTTGAAACCGGGGATGTTTGTGCAAGCTACCGTCCTGGCAAGAATCGATGCAGAAGGAAAAGCAATCAATCCTGAATTTGAAAATAAATGGGTGTGTCCTATGCACCCGGAAGTTGTGAAGGAACATAAAACAGATTGTGATATCTGTGGGATGGATTTAGTTAAATCAGAAACACTTGGTATTGTTCATAGCTCTGAAAATGATCATAAAAATATACTTGTTCCGGCAAGTGCTGTACTCAAAACGGGTGAGCGAGCTATTGTATATGTCAAAATTGAAGGTGAAACATCTATTTTTGAAGGGCGCGAAGTAGTGTTAGGTTCACGCGTAAAAGACGCGTACATAGTAAAATCCGGTTTGAGTGAGGGTGAACTTGTGGTTACAAGAGGCAATTTTAAAATAGATAGCGCTATGCAGATTTCAGCTAAACGCAGCATGATGAATCCCAAAGGAGGGCCGTCGGGAATGGGACATAATCATAATGGAAATATGCCCATTGAGCAAAAACATGAATTGCAATCGATGGATAAATATGAATCCAATGAATCATTTCAAAAAGCAATTAAACTTATCTCTGATGCTTATTTTGTGGTACAAACAGCTCTGTCAAAAGATAATTTCAAAGATGGAAAAACTGCTATGTTTGCATTGAATACTGTTGTGACTGCTGTTCAAGAAAAAGATTTTGGACTGGATGAAAATGCATTCATGAAATGGAATGAAATTCAAATGAGTATTTTAGGACTTACAGAACATGCCCAACACTGGCAGAGGATTGATGTAATCAGAGACGCCTTCAGAAAAGTAAGCTTATCAATGGTATCTTTGGAAGAATCCTTCGGTCATAGTACAGGTGACGTTTATTATGAGGTATTTTGCCCAATGGCGTTCGGTAATGAAGGAGCAGTTTGGCTTACAAATAAGAAAGATATTAATAATCCTTACTTCGGTGAAAAAATGTTGAATTGTGGAGAGGTTAAAAAAGAGTTTAAATCAATCGACGGGAAATAAACATAATGAACAATCTAATTCAATATTGCATTGATAATAAGATAGTTGTGGGAATTTCCCTGATTGCTGTTATAGTATGGGGATTAATGGTCGCTCCTTTTGATTGGAGTCTCGGGGGTTTACCGCGGGATCCTGTACCTGTGGATGCTATTCCCGATATTGGCGAAAATCAGCAAATTGTATTTACAAAATGGTCTGGTAGAAGTCCCCAGGACATTGAAGATCAAATCACATATCCAATGACAACAGCATTGTTGGGAATTCCAGACGTAAAAACGATTCGATCATATTCTATGTTTGGTTTTTCATCTATTTATGTGATTTTCAATGAAGATGCTGAATTTTATTGGTCTCGAAGCCGTATCCTTGAGAAACTTAGCTCACTCCCGGCGAGGACACTCCCCCAAGGAGTCCAACCTACTTTAGGACCCGATGCTACCGCATTAGGGCAGATTTTTTGGTACACGCTTGAAGGTCAAGATAAGGCGGGAAACCCTACCGGAGGTTGGGATTTAGAAGAATTACGCAGTATTCAGGACTGGACAGTTCGGTATGCTCTCCAATCTGCCGAAGGTGTGGCGGAAGTGGCGTCAATTGGTGGTTTTGTAAAAGAGTACCAGATTGATGTCGATCCGGTTGCCATGCGAGAACATGGAATTCAATTGACGGACGTGTTTAATGCAGTACGCCAATCCAACTTGGATGTAGGCGCCCGTACGGTGGAAATAAACCGTGTGGAATACATGGTAAGGGGGCTTGGATTCATTAAATCACTAGAGGATATTGAATACACCGTTGTGAAAACTTGGAATAATGTTCCAATCTACATTAAAGATATTGCCCACGTGGCTTTGGGTCCTGCTTTGCGCCGGGGTGTCCTGGATAAGGAAGGGGCGGAGGCTGTAGGCGGAGTTGTAGTTGCCCGGTATGGTGAAAATCCATTAGCAACTATCAAAAAAGTAAAAGATAAAATTCGTGAAGTTGCTCCAGGTTTACCCAAAAAGACACTCTCTGACGGAACGTTAAGCCAAGTGACCATTGTTCCGTTTTATGACAGAACAGGGCTTATTAATGAAACACTGAATACATTAAACCATGCTTTGCGGGATGAAATTCTCATCACCATCATAGTGATATTAGTCATGGTTATGCATTTTCGAACATCCATTCTCATTTCAGGTATGCTGCCCCTTACGGTACTCATGGTATTTATCGGTATGAAGCTCTTTAAAGTAGATGCGAATATTGTTGCTTTATCCGGAATTGCCATAGCTATTGGCACCATTGTGGATATGGGAATCGTTGTAACAGAAAACATTTTGAAACATCTTGAAAAAACCAAGAAGAAAACGAAAGATGTTTTTTTTAATGCTGTTTCCGAAGTGAGTGGCGCTGTCGTGACAGCAGTATCGACAACAATAATCAGTTTTTTGCCGGTGTTTACCATGATCGGAGCCGAAGGGAAACTATTCAAACCGTTGGCCTATACGAAAACATTTGCCCTTGTCTCGTCTATTATCATTGCCTTGACCATTTTGCCGGCTATTGCACATCTATTACTCGGAAAAAATGAAAATAGATTTAAATTTGAAATAACAATATTTAAACGATTTCCTTGGCTCGGAAACGGGTTGGTTATCTTGATGGTTATTTGCGTTTTAGCATCAACGTGGTCACCACTTGGTTTAGAAAAAGGTTTCTTTTTGAATTTACTTTTTGCAGTATTTCTTATCACTTTAATCATGGGAGGCATCACCGGTTTTACAAAAATATATCCGAAAATGCTGCGCTGGACTCTTGATCATAAAGGAAAAGCAATGTCTCTACCGGTTTTTCTGACTGTATTCGGATTAGTGGTTTGGTTGGGTTTTGATACATTTTTTAGATGGACGCCAAATTTTATTCAGTCATCCCGCCCATACGTTGCCATGAAGCATGTATTTCCAGGTTTTGGGAAGGAATTCATGCCACCATTGGATGAAGGCTCCTATTTATATATGCCCACGACTATGCCACATGCAGGAATGGAGGAATCCATAGATGTTCTTCAAATCCTGGATAAAGCATTGTATTCAGTTCCGGAAGTGGAATCGGTTGTAGGGAAGATAGGCAGAGTGGATTCGCCTTTGGATCCGGCACCTTTAAGTATGATTGAGACTATTGTTGCTTATACACCTGAATATGGTTTGGATGAAAATGGAGATTATGTTCGACAATGGAGGGATCATATTCGAACAGCTGACGACATTTGGGATGAACTTGTAAAAGTCGCTCAAATACCCGGAACAACGTCAGCGCCAAAGCTCCAACCCATATCTGCTCGATTAGTTATGCTCCAAAGCGGCATGCGTGCCCCCATGGGCATTAAGGTGAAAGGACCTGATTTGCCGACCATCGAAGCGTTCGGGCTTGAAATAGAAAAACATTTGAAAAATGTTCCTGGAGTCAGACGTGAAATGGTGTTTGCAGATAGAATCGTGGGGAAACCATATTTGGAAATTGATATTGACCGGAAAGCGATTGCGCGGTATGGTATTCCGCTCCTGAAAGTCCAGCATGCCATCGAAGTGGCTATCGGGGGTATGCCTATTACAACAACCGTGGAAGGCCGGGAGCGGTATCCTGTCCGAGTGAGATATATGAGGGATTACCGTAGTGATATGGAATCGTTAGAACAAATATTGATCCCCGGACAGGGTGGAGTCCAAATACCTTTGGGGCAGTTATCCACTGCAAATTATGTACGCGGTCCACAAGTGATTAAAAGTGAAGATACATTTCTCGTAGGATATGTTCTTTTTGATAAACAGGACGGTTGGGCAGAAGTAGAAGTGGTGGAAGAAGCCCAAAGCTACCTGGGTGAACTCATTGAATCAGGAGCATTGAACGTACCTGCCGGTGTAAGTTTTACATTTGCCGGTTCCTATGAGAATCAGATTAGGGCGTCAAAAAAACTCGCAGTTGTTTTACCATTGGCGTTGGTCATTATTTTTCTAATCTTATACTTTCAGTTTAAAAGCGTATCAACAACAATGATAGTATTTAGCGGTATCTTTGTTGCATGGTCAGGAGGGTTTACTATGCTCTGGTTTTATGGCCAGGATTGGTTCATGAATTTTAGTATATTCGGAGAAAATATGCGGGATTTATTCCAGATGCATCCAGTGAATCTGAGTGTGGCTGTATGGGTTGGCTTTTTAGCGTTATTTGGTATCGCCAGCGATAACGGTGTGATTATTAGCACCTATTTGGACCAAAGTTTTGAGCAGCGAAAACCAGGCACGATAAAAGACATTCGTGAAGCTGTCATTTTAGCTGGTGAACGCAGAATCCGTCCGGCGATGATGACTGTTGCTACAACAATTTTAGCATTGATACCAATCCTCATGTCCACTGGTCGTGGAGCAGATGTTATGGTACCCATGGCTATTCCATCCTTTGGGGGAATGGGTTTTGCGATTCTGACAACATTTGTAGTTCCGATAATTTATTCATGGAAAAAGGAATACACTCTTATGAAAGGAGAGAAATAATGAAGACACTTTGGTTAGCATTCGGTATGATTTTTATTGCTGAACTTGGTGATAAGACACAACTAGCAATTTTAGCTATGAAGTCAAAAGGAATGTCGGGAACAGGAATCTTTATTGGTTCGATGTTCGCATTTGCCATTCTCACCTTATTGGCAATATTTTTCGGTGATTGGTTGAATGCTAAAATTCCAACAGAAGTGATTAGTAAAATTGCAGCAGCAGGATTTGTATTTATTGGAGTGTTGATGTGGTTTGAGAAAATATAATGAGTTTCATTAAGAATGAATGAAATAAGGATAAAATTATGGAATTAAAAGATCCTGTATGCGGGATGACCGTAACTGAAGAAACCGCAGTAGCTACTTTAGAAAGGGAAGGAGAAACGTATGGATTCTGTACTCAATACTGTCATGATTTGTTCGTCAAGCATCCGGAAGAATTTACAGAAGTGAAAACGGAAGTCGATTCACACGAACATCATCATCACAACCATGGCCAAAGCAGTCCTGCCCAAGAGAAAGATCCAGTTTGCGGAATGAACGTTGACCCTCAACATGCAGCAGCAGAATCAGAATATAATGGGAAACACTATTATTTCTGCTGTTCCGGTTGTAAAACAAAATTTGATGCTGATCCTGAATCCTATTTGGGTGAGAAAAAATCTTCAATCCATAAGGAAGCAATGGTTGAAGGTGCAAATGTAAAATATACCTGTCCCATGCACCCGGAAGTCGTTAGCGATAAACTGGAGGATTGCCCCATTTGCGGTATGGCGCTGGAGCCCATGGAAGTCACTCTTGATGATGAAGAAAACCCGGAACTGATTGATATGACCAAGCGATTTTGGGTCAGCGTTACCCTGGCTTTGCCACTACTCATCATTACCATGGGCGGAATGTTTATCGGAGGAATATTTGGTTTATGGCAGCCGTGGATTGAACTATTGTTGGCAACTCCGGTAGTTTTATGGTGTGGAGCGCCCTTTTTCCAGCGGGGATGGAAATCGATTCAAACTCGAAATTTAAATATGTTTACCCTGATAGCCATTGGAACAGGAGTGGCATTTAGCTATAGCGTAATAGGAACATTGTTTCCATTTATTTTCCCCGAAGCGCTGAAGGATACAAATGGAATGGTAGGTGTTTATTATGAAGCCGCCGCAGTCATCATTGCTCTGGTTTTGTTAGGTCAAGTCATGGAATTAAAAGCCCGGGATAAAACCAGCAGCGCTATCAAAGCTCTTTTGGGGTTGGCGCCGAAAACTGCCCGATTGGTTCATGATGACGGCAGGGAAGAAGATGTACCATTAGAGCATGTTCAAAAAGGATATATTCTTCGAGTGCGTCCTGGTGAAAAAATACCGGTTGACGGAGTGGTAATTGAAGGGCAGAGTTCCATTGATGAATCCATGGTGACGGGTGAGTCCATGCCGGTAGAAAAAAATGAAGGTGATTCGGTTGTTGGCGCTACGGTGAACGGAACGGGAACACTTTTGATGAAAGCGGAGCGTGTTGGAAAAGAAACCCTGCTATCTCAAATCGTACAAATGGTTAATGAAGCACAGCGGAGCCGTGCGCCCATTCAAAACCTGGCGGATAAAGTGGCATCCTATTTTGTACCGGCTGTGGTTGGAATCAGCGTGTTAACATTCGTTATCTGGGGGATATGGGGACCTGAACCTCGTTTTGCATATGCGCTGGTAAACATGGTCGCCGTATTGATTATCGCCTGTCCCTGCGCCTTGGGATTGGCAACGCCCATGTCCATAATGGTGGGAACGGGCCGGGGTGCAACGGCCGGAGTTTTAATCAAAAATGCGGATGTGTTAGAAGCAATGGAAAAAGTGGATACTCTTGTAGTAGATAAAACCGGAACACTGACAGAAGGAAAGCCAAAAGTTGTCAGTATTCATTCTGTGGGAGCATTTAATGAAAATGAATTGTTAACACTGACTGCCGCAGTGGAAAAAGCCAGTGAACATCCTTTGGCAGTTGCCATCGTTTCCCAGGCGCAAGAAAAAGAACTGAATTTGGATAATTGCGCTGATTTTATGTCTTACACAGGAAAAGGTGTAGAAGGGGTTGTTAGCGGGAAGAAAATATCAATCGGTAATCTTCAATGGATGAATGAGATGAATGTGGACTTTGGTGACCTGACAGAAATAGCGGCTACCTTGCAAAAAGAAGGCGAATCAGTCATGTTCGTTTCCATCGATACCAAGCCGGCTGGAATCATCGGAGTAGCTGACCCCATAAAAGAATCAACGTATGATGCACTGGACGAATTAAGACGATCAAGACTTCATATTGTCATGCTAACCGGCGACAATAAAACAACGGCAAATGCTGTAGCCGGAAAATTACGTATTGAAGATGTGGAGGCTGAAGTTCTTCCTGACCATAAACATGAGGTCATTAAAAAATTGAAAAATGAAGGACGAATTGTCGCCATGGCTGGAGACGGGATTAACGATGCTCCGGCTTTAGCCCAAGCGGACGTAGGTATTGCCATGGGCACCGGAGCGGATGTTGCCATGGAAAGCGCCGGAATGACATTAATAAAAGGCGATTTATCCGGAATCATACGTGGAATACGATTGAGCAAAGCAACCATGAAAAATATTCGGCAAAATCTTTTCTGGGCTTTTGCTTACAATTCTTTTGGAGTCCCAATTGCAGCTGGAATCCTCTATCCTTTCTTCGGTATTTTGTTAAGTCCTATCATTGCCGCCGCAGCCATGAGTTTCAGTTCGGTAACAGTCATTGGAAATGCATTGCGGTTACGAAATCTCTCGCTAGGATAGAAAAAATAAGGATGAGAAAAATGAACACTAAACCACAAAAATCTCTTAAATCAGAAATTAATTTTGGAAATACGAAACCCTATTTATTATAGTTGCCGAACATGGTTGGAGGAATAGCTGTTTTAATTTCTCCCAATTATTACGACACGTCGACAACAGCTATTATGGCTTACGAAGTCCTGGCTGACGAATCGCAATGGAAAACTTCCGAACTTCAGGGTTCATATTCTTAACTGGACGTTGCAGCTGTAGATAATGATTTAACCTTATAAATCATTGTGGGTCTGAATGTCTACAATCAATCTGATTCCAGCTACTCCAGTGTTTTGTACATTATCGATGGAAATACCGGTAGTATGGAATGGGTAAGTCGTCCATTTCAAGGATATTTAATAGTTACTTATGTAGCAAACATTGATAATGATGAAAATAGAGAAATTGTATTGAACGTATATGTTAATAATAATGAGAGTTATTTTTTGAGTATGTGGTCATTTGATAATGGTACGAATCGTGTGGTTGGTTTAGAGGAATTCGGAATAATGGAACAACTTCCCAGTTATCCGAATCCTTTTAATTCAAGTACAATTATTCCATTTATATTGAACGGAAATAGTTCAGTAGTAATTGATATTGTGAATCTGAATGGACAACGTGTAAAACGATTGACTAATAAAAATTATCCTCAAGGAAAATTTCAGGTTAGATGGAACGGGAAAAATGATCAAAACCAGCATGTTTCCTGTGGCGTCTATATGGTTAGAATAATGATAAATAATATCATAAATGCACAACCGATTGTTTTAACAAAATGATTCTAAATGTTGTCCTATCAATATTTTCCCTTTATCCCTGGAATATAGGAGCAAGTTCGTTTTATACAGCTGGTGAATACTCAAATGGAAGCCAGTCTATATCAAAAACAGTCTTTTGGTCTATGGACGAACGGAAAAAAAATGGTTTTGTATTGGGCTATGAAGAATTGATTATTTCTTCAGATAACGGAGATTATGAACAATATAACCTTTTAACCAAGGATATGTTTTGGATCAAAAAACAATTGAGATTGGGTGGATTGGCAGGCAGAATGACAAGTAATAATACTGATAACGGTTGGTTTTTAGGTGGTTTAGTAGAAGGTGATTTTAAATGGTTCGGTTATTCCTTCGGCTTAATTCAATCGAATTTTCAGCAATGGCATTTATTTTCAAATCAGTTGGCAGAATGGGATAATGTAAATATTAAACAATATAGTGGTGTGATCAGCAGAAGAATCAGATCGATCACTATTTTTGCAGGGGCACAATACCAAGAATTTCAAGAGGAGACTTATATAACAAATAGTATCAGTTTATCGGGGTTTTTCTATGGGAAATTCGGGCTTACTGTAAGCGGCTCATTCGGCGAAAGTAGATATTCATTTGATCCGTATTTATTGATATTGAATAATAATCCGGAGATATTGAAGAAAAATCTTTCCGCTAAATTATTGTACCGGATTAATCCCAACTGGTACATCCATGGTGCATTCGCCCTTCATGAATATGAATATGAACAATCCATTAACTATTCCAGTATTGGAATTCAATGCAGGTTTTAGCGTATGAAAAAACGAATTATTAATATATTTCTGGTGATATTCATCAGTTCCCTGACCGCTCAAAATAATGCGGTGATGAATGTGGATATTGTTATCAACGCAGATTATGGTTGGCCGACAAAAGTTATTGTCAACGGTACAACTCCTGATGATGGGACATTTCTTGGGATATCTTTATATCCCTATAATGTGACGGACGCAGAAACTGGCGGTAGGCACAGTAATATGGAGCTGAAAAAAGGTTCGTTTCATCATGAAATCACGATTGATCAGCCTCTTCTTGGAGGAAGTTTTGAATTTGCAGTGTGGGGTAAAAAAGTGGATAAGGTGGATTGTACATTGGATTATTGTTATTGGTGTAAATCAAACGGTTTTCATTTTGACGATTTACTCGTGTATAAATCGGGTTTATTGAATCAGATGAAGGGATATGAATAAATATAAAAAGGAAACATATGGAAACATCATTTAAATCAGAATTAACACTGAGCGATACAGGTTTTTTATTTGATCATAATTCAGGGTTAACGTACACATTAAATCCGACGGGACAATTTATTTTCAATGAGATTAAAAATGGAAAACAGGGTACAGACATACTGGTTTCACTTAGGAAAGGATTCGACATTGATGAAGACACAGCCCGAAAGGATATTGATGACTTTTTCCGGCAGTTGCATGAATTAGATCTGTTGTCCTGATGGGTATTAATGTTGCTATAACAGGCTTGCAGGCTACGGATAATCCAGCACCTGGGATTGGAGTAATCCGCTGTTTGAAACACCCGGATGGTTGGGATGGAAAAATTATTGGATTAGCTTATGATGTTTATGATACCGGCATTTATGACACAGGACTATTAGACCACACCTTTTTAATCCCATACCCGAACCAGGGGAGCAAGCAGGTCCTTGAGCGATTATTATATATTCACTCGCAAGTTAGAATTGATGTCATTTTCCCTAATCTGGATAGCGAACTGGCTCTTTATCAGAAGATAGAAAAAGAGTTGAATGAACATGGTATTAAGTTATTTATACCATCCAAAAAAGCCGTGCATTCCAGGACGAAAGCTAATTTAACAACCTTCTGTGAAGATGCAGATATCTTGACGCCAAAAACAGTTGTCATTCGGGAATCGGGTCAATTTTCGACTGCTGTTGAAGAAATTGGTTTACCCGTTATGGTAAAGGGAGTTTTTTACGACGCTGAAAAATGCAGAACTGTCAGTGAGGCTGAAACAGCATTTCAAAAAATGCGAGTTAAATGGGGAATGCCTATCATTCTCCAGGAAGTCATTAAAGGAGAAGAATTTGATGTCTGTTGTGTTGCTGGGAAAGAAAGTGAACTTCTTGGAGCAGTTGCCATACGTAAAACGGGGTTAACTGATAAAGGGAAAGCCTGGTCTGCTGTAACTATAAAAAATGATGAATTACATAATCTGTCTAAAAAAGTATTAAAAAAGATAAATTGGACTGGTCCATGTGAATTGGAATTCCTTCAGGAAAAGAGTACAAAAAAACTGTTTTTACTGGAGATCAATCCACGATTCCCGGCATGGATTTATGTATGTACCGGTGCGGATCAAAATTTACCGAAACTCATTGTGGATTTAGCATTTGGTCACACTGTAAAGTCACTCCCAAGAGCAAAATCAGGTGTTATTTTTGTACGCCACGCTACTGACCTGGTATGTTCGCTGGACTATTTAGAGCATTTAACTATCAGCGGAGAATTACATTATTAACTTAGAATTATTGGAGAAATAATGAGGGAAAAAAAACCATATAGTAAACCAACCATTGTTCGTCATAGTGTAGGCGTACTGAACAAATTTGGTCGCCCGCCGGCGACAATTCCATTAAAAAGAATTGACGGATTTAATGTTGATGAACTTGTAAGCCAATACGGGTCACCGCTCTTTGTTCTGTCTGTACAAGCCCTTCGCGACCATTATAAAAATTTGGATAGGGCATTTAAAACACGATATCCTAATTTTCAAATTGCATATTCATACAAAACAAATTACCTGAAATCTGTTTGCTCGATTCTACATCAGGAAGGAGCGTGGGCAGAGGTAGTATCAGGGTTTGAATATGATATTGCCCGGAATCTTGATAATCCAGGAAATAAAATTGTATTTAATGGTCCTTATAAGACTCGTGATGAGTTAATTCGTGCTTTTAAGGATGGTGCAATGGTCAACATTGATAATTTTGATGAGATGCAGTTAATTGAAGATATTGCCGATGAAATGGGCAAATCATTGGAAATTGGCATCAGGATAAATATGGATTTAAATGATCCACCCTGGCATAAATTTGGATTTAATGTTGAGTCCGGTCAGGCTTTTGCTGCTGTTAAAAGGGCTCAAGCCGATAGCAAACTTCACGTCGTGGGATTACACTTGCACACCGGGACTTACATAGACGATGTTTCCATTTACTCCCGTGCAGCACAGGGGTTAGTTCATTTTTATACTGCTATTAAAGAACAGCTTAATGTTTCGTTGAAATATTGGGATATGGGAGGAGGTTACGCGTCACATAACACATTACACTCTGCTTATCTTCCAGCTGAACAAACGTGTCCAACGTTTGATCAGTATGCTGAAGCTATTTGTCCAATACTCTTATCAGGACCGTTTCAAGCCGCAGATGCTCCGTTATTATTGATCGAACCGGGACGCTCTCTTGTTGATGAACCCTTTTCGCTTATAACATCTGTTGTTGCTCAAAAACGGTTACCGTCGGGACAAAGGGGGATAGTTTTAGATGCGGGGATGAATATTATGTCTTCCGTGCAATGGTATAGATACAATTTTCAATTAGCCCAGGATGCAGGACAGATGTTGGAAGATACCGTCGTTTATGGTGGACTCTGCATGAATATTGATGTGCTGCAGCAATCCACATCCATTCCTCCCGTCCGCAGGGGAGATATATTAGTGATTCCCCAAGTGGGTGCATATAATATTAGCCAAAGTTGGCAGTTTATTTATCTTCGTCCTTCGATTATTGCCGTTGAAGAAGGAAAAATTCATGTTATTAAGAGGGCGGAAGAACGCGAATATGTGCAGCAGTTTGAACACGTTCCGGATGAATTCAAGGCATAAACGGTTGTCTAATAAAATTTGAATTATTACGATTATACCAAAACAAAGGTACTGCAGACATTCTTGTCTGCAGTTGTACAGGCAGGAATGTCTGTACTACAGAACGGACTTAATTAATGAAATTACTAATACTAATATTTCCATTCGCTTGTCCTCTTTCAGTATTAAGTCTGTATTTCTTGGGATTTCCTCTATTTTGAATACATTGCGAACATATTTAAGAATCATTATTTTATCTTACGGCAATTTAATTTTTGCCTCTCATCCATTCCCCGCACTACTTGTTTTAACAGCAACATTTTTCCACCCAGTCGTCGGTGTCATGGGATTAATCGGAAACATTGTTTCTAATCTGGTTGCAAAATGGATGCATGCCAATAATGATGTGTGGAAAACAGGTATTTATGGTGTAAGTGGTGTTCTAATCGGTTTGGCATTGGGGATGTATGCAGAACCAAGTATAAGGTTGTGGGTATTCTTGATTGTAGGCGCTGCCTTTTCTGGGGTGATTTCTGTTATGCTGGGAAATATCTTTGCCCGGTTTGATCTTCCAATCATCAGCATTCCATTTATGCTAGTTATTTGGATTTTACTGTTGACAATTGGAATCGCAAAAGGTGACTCGACTTCGTTCCATGCTATAACATTTTTAAGAAAGATTGACCTTTGGTTGTTCGATCAACTTCCTCTGGCAGTATTTGAATATATCAAGATGTTTGGAAGCATTATATTCCAGGAAAACCTTCTTTCCGGTTTGCTGGTTTTGATTGCTATTAGTATTTATAGCCGCATATCAATGTTGTACGGATTGTGGGGTGGATTTCTCGGGATGATCATTTACAGTTTTATTCATGGTTCACTGGATGGATATCATGGATTAAACTTTGTTCTGATAGCATTAGCATTTGGCGGATTTTTTATTGTCCAGAATAAACATGCGTTTCTATTTGTTTCATTAGCTGTTGTCGCAGTTGGATTTGTCGATGAAGGAACTGTTAAACTACTTAAAGCAATATCTATGAATCTAAATGGCGAAATACCCTCATTGGTTTTTGCGTTTAACATTATAACAATTATTTTCCTCCTCCCGCTGAAATTATTACCAAGTTCACCGCAGACATTTCGTTTAAATGCTGTACCATTGTATTTGATTAAAAGCCCGGAAACTAACTTAAAATGGTATCGTCGATGGACCGGTATTAAAACCCGGCAGAGAACGATTTTGACATTTCCGTTTAATGGTGAATGGATCGTTTTACAGGGGAATAATGGTGAGTGGACCCATAAAGGAGATGGACGTTTCGCATGGGATTTTGTTGTTAAAGATGAGAAAGATCTTCAAGCACAAGGGACGGGACTTTCTGTAACAGATTTTTATGCGTTTGGTTTACCGGTCTTGGCGCCTGCCCCCGGAACGATTGTTGCCGTTGAAAATATGGTGGTGGACAATCCGCCCGGTGAAGCAACAACTGAACGTAATTGGGGTAATTATGTTATTATCAATCATGGTTTTAGCGAATATTCAGAAATGAGTCATTTTCGCCAAGGGAGCATTACAGTTCTCCCTGGGCAGGTCGTCCAAAGAGGTGATATCATTGGTTATTGTGGAAATTCCGGACGGTCGCCAGTACCACACATTCATTTTCAACTGCAAAATACACCAATATTAGGATCGAGTACGATTCCATCAGTGTTTGCAGAAGGCTTAATAAGTGGCAGGATTTCTACGAATTTCATTCCTGAGAAAAATGATAAAGTAGAAGCTTTATCGTTGAAAAGTGAGAATAAATTCAATCTCCTGGGAAAGGAAGGTTCACAATATACTTATAATGTTAAAAAAGGATGGATGCAATTCAAGGAAACGTTGCGATATGGTACAGATGCATATGGAACACCGGCCATTTTATCCGATAATAATTTATTGTGGTATTTAATTGAAAAGCCTTCATTTATTGAGATTCGACCTGATTTTAAAACAATACCATCCAGATTAATTCTATCCGGATTTATTGATATTGTGGGCGACAGCCTTATTCTTCCAAAATTTCTTCAGGATGGTTTTGAATGGGATAATGGAAAAGTATATTTCAAAAATAATAATTGGTTTGTTAAGACAGAAGGAAAAGTGTTAATGGTAAATCAAGGGGATGGTATTGTTGATGTGACTATGAAATCAGATCCAAAATTTTATTTTAAATTAGAGAGTAAAAACAACCGGTCTAAAAATTTTAATAATATTTTATAAAATTTGGAAACAATTTATACTATTTGGGTTATATTAGTAATCAGAAAATAATTCATGATGAGTAACCGAATTACAAAAACGATTCACCGGCATATTGGATGGCTCTTCTGCTTAGCATTGATAAGTCAAAACGTAGTTGAGTCGCCAGTCCTATGCTTTGAATCAGATGGCCATATTAATTTAGAATCTGACTGTGATCATACGTGTATAGAACCGACACAGAACAATGATGAACATATAGATGATTGTAGAAATTGTGTTGATATTTCATTTTGGAATTACAATCCAGATTTATCTTTTCTTGTAAGGTCAATAATTTTTGATTATGATATGTATGAAAGCAATCAAGAATTATTTTCCCAGGAACTTGTTCTTGCTCTACCCTACGTTTTTCAGCCATCGGAAAACCCCCACAACCATTTCCCGTCCTTTTTAAAGAATACTGCATTATTGATTTAGATACCCTTTCTGAATTCTGATTAGCCATCGGTTTTAAAAGAAACCGATATTTTTCAAACAATTATTAGAAAGGGTAATAATGCAAATTATCTTCCGGTACATAATCTGTACCATACTTTCATCTCTGGCGTTTAGCCAGCAATTAGATATAACCTTGCTTAAGAAATTAGTGGTTGAAGGAAACCCAGATCTCTTGGCAAGTGAGAAACAGATTGATGTTAATGTTAGTCAGTTAGAGCAAACCAAGAGGTTGCCAAATCCTGTAATGGAGTTTGAATCTGGAAAGGGTGTTGAACCTGAAACTGTTGGTATGCTTTCTCAAACGATTCTCCTTGGAGGAAAAAGAAAACAGAGAATCAAATTAACCAGTCTTGAATTGAACAAGGCAAGATTAGAATACGAAGTTTTTAGAAGATCAATACTGACAAAAGCATTCAGTGAATTTGTTGTCATTCTATATTTACAGGAGAATAAAATACTCCAAAAAGACCGCATTGCTGTTGCAAGAGATCTACTGGATGCTGTGAGTAGAAAAGTAGAAGCCGGGAAACTATCACCAGCGGAAAAATCTCGTGCGCGGATACAACTAATTCAAGAGCAAATAAAATTACGATCAATTGAAAAATCATTGAAAAATTCGTGGAATTCAATTTCTGCACTATGGGGAAAGGGAGAAATATCATATAATTATGCCTCAGGCAGTTTATCACAGATGGGAGCATTTTCTACATCTATTTCATTAGCCAATGTGCCGGAGGTCCAGATTTCCAAATTATCATTGGAAATACAACAAACGAAAGTTCTTTCCGAAAAAGCAAATGTGATACCAGATATTGACTTGGGTGCGGGATTAAAACTGGGTGAAACTCCCGGTAATACCTATCAGGTTGGGTTATCAATTCCCCTTCCAATTTTCGACAGGAACAAAGGGAATATTAAAAGTGCGCTTTCTGAAGTGGAGAAAGCACAACTGGAATTAAAGGCAACAGAATTAGAGATAAAAACCAACGTCTCTAACCTTCAATCTGAGTTGGAAATATTGGTTTCAGAAATAGAAATCTTGAATAATGATATTATTCCTGAAGCTCAAAATGCATATACTACAATAACCGAAGGCTATTTGAACGGTCGATTTACATATTTAGATGTTGTTGATTCACGGGAAATGTGGTTTCAATCCAGAGAACAATATTTAGGAGCATTGAAGGAATACCATCAAAACATTTTTGAATTAGACCGGATAACGGGAAAATACCCAACATTCAATTTTTAGGAGAAAAACGAATCATGAAAAAAACAATTATCAGTACAGTAATTATTACTGCAATAATAACATTCACTATAACCAAATATTTTATTTTACCCCAGAAAGACACCCATCATGATGAGGTGGGCCATAACGAGGAGCTGGATGATCATGAAGGCGAATCTGGATTAGAACTGGATTTAACACCGGAAGTACTAAAAGAATTTGGTATTGTCCTGGGAACTGTTTCGGATGGTGTTTTGGAAAGAATCGTTGAATTACCAGGTGAAATTCAGATAGACCCGGACCGTTTGGCACACATTACACCACGATTCGAAGGTGTAGTAAAGAAAGTTTTTAAACAAATTGGCGAAAGGGTGGAAAAGGATGAATTGCTGGCGATAATTGAAAGTAACGAAAGTCTTACTGCCTATGAAGTTCGATCGGAGATTGCAGGTACTGTGATCGAAATGCATCTCACGACGGGAGAGACAATCAGCGATTCTGACCATGGTTTTATTGTTGCTGATCTTAGTGAAGTATGGGCGAATTTAAGCGTTTACCAAAAAGATCTTCCCTTTATTCGAATGGGACAAAAAACCACGATTATTGTCAGTTCAGAATTACCGGAAGTTTCCGGAACTATCTCTTATATAAGTCCAATTCTGGATGAACACACACGAACGGCTAATGCACGAGTCATTATTCAAAATGAAGATGGATATTTTCTTCCAGGACAGTTCGTAACTGGGCGGGTTGTTACAGAAGAAGAAACCATTTCATTATTAGTTCCAAAAACTGCTCTCCAGACCATTAATAATCAGACAGTTGTATTTGTTAAGGATGAGCATGGTTTTGAACCACAACTTGTGCATGTGGGAAGGGCTAATGAAAAAAGTGTAGAAATCCTCTCAGGGCTTGACTCGGGGCAGAAGTACGTCTCAAAAGGAGGATTTACTCTTAAAGCTCAATTGGCAAAAAGTTCATTCGGTGATGGACATAGTCATTAGTGAATATTTAGATCCAAAATAAGGTTCTTGTACACATAAATTTTTAAAAAGGAAAAATTTACAATGGAAAAATTAATTCAATCCATTCTACGTAATCGTTTACTAATGGTGGCAGTTGCTGCACTGGTAATGGGAATGGGGATTTACAGTTATAAGCAATTGCCAATTGACGCATTCCCAGATGTTTCACCAGTATTGGTACAAGTTTTTACGGAAACAGAAGGACTGGCTCCGGAAGAGGTAGAAAAATATGTAACCTACCCTGTGGAGGTCGCCATGAATGGACTTCCTGATCTAAAGAAAATTCGTTCTGTATCAAACTTTGGATTATCCGTAGTCAATATATATTTTCATGACGGTACTGATATATATTTCGCACGGCAACTGGTCAACGAAAGAATTCAGGAAGCACGGGAACAAATACCAGAGGGCTTTGGCGAACCGGTCATGGGTCCAATTTCAACGGGAATGGGTTTGATTCTTTTTTATTATCTCGAGGATGAAACGGGTGAATACACTCTTGAGGAATTGCGTACTATCCAAGATTGGTTAGTAAAATTTCATCTTCAAACAGTACCGGGTGTTACTGAGGTCCTGGGGATTGGTGGATTCGAAAAACAGTTCCAGATTGTACTGGATCCATACGCTTTGTTGCGATACGACATTTCCGTCCAGGATGTGATTGAAAAAATAAAAGCAAATAATCTGAATGTTGGTGCTCAGTTTATTGAAAAAAATGCCGAGGAATTTATTGTTCGGTCTGTCGGGTTAGCTTCACATATTGAAGACATCGAGAATATTGTGATTAAATCTGATTCCGGAACGCCGATTTTTCTTAAACAACTAGCAGATGTAGAAATCGGAGGTGCTATCCGGAGGGGAATTCAAACGCGTAACGGTGTTGGAGAAGTGGTTGCTGGGATGGTCGTGAAATTGTATGGAACAAACTCTTCTACCGTGATAGGTCAGGTGGAATCCAAAATGGAGGAAATAAATACAATTTTACCTGACGGGATTAAACTGATTCCATATTACGAACAAAAAACGTTAGTTGAAGCCTGTGTTAAGACGGTCACAGACGCTTTGTTTGAAGGGATCATTCTTGTAATGATTATTCTGATGGTGTTTCTTGGTGCATTCAGACCCAGTATTGTTGTGGCTACAGCTATTCCATTTTCAGTCTTATTTGCAATTATCGGTATGAAATTATTTGGAATCTCTGCAAATCTCATGTCATTTGGTGGATTAGCAATCGCTATCGGAATGTTGGTAGATGGAAGTGTCGTTATTGTTGAAAATGTCGATCGAATGTTAAGGTCTGCAAACAATCATGAACCACAGATTCATATTATTTCCCGGGCTTGTAGAGAAGTTATTCGTCCAGTTTTATTTGCAATAATTATCATTATCCTTGTGTTTTTACCATTGTTTACTTTACAAGGCGTTGAAGGGAAAACCTTCAGACCGCTGGCATATACTATCGCCCTGGCAATGTTTGGCTCCCTTATTTTTACAGTATTTCTTGCACCTGTTTTATCTTCATTTTTTATGAGAAAACCAAAAAGTACACCATCCGGTTCAGAGCATGAAGATGTTTGGATACTACGTCATATGCTAAAGTTATATCGCCCTGTTGTTACATTTTTTGTTAAGCGTAGACATATGGCTGTTTCGATGGTTTTGCTTCTTGTTGCAATCGGGGTAATGGTATTTCCACGTCTTGGATCAGAATTTACACCAACTCTACAAGAAGGTACGATCGTCGTACGTTTGACCATGGCACCATCAATTTCACTCAATGAAAGCAGGCGGATCACGATGATTGTGGAACGTAGATTGGTGAAAATTCCAGAAGTTACCGGTGTGGTTACACGAATAGGACGCGGAGAAGTGGGAGCACATACAGATCCAATTAACAGTGCCGAAATGTATGTTCTATTGAAACCAAAAGAAGAATGGCGGATGGCGGAAAATCAGGTTGAACTTGAAGCAACGATTCGAAAAGAATTGGGTAATATTCCAGGTGTGCTAACTAATTTTACTCAACCCATTGCAATGACAGTCGACGAACTACTGGAAGGCATCAGAGCAGAACTGGCTATCAAGTTATTTGGTGATGACCTCGAAATCTTAAAAAGTAAAGCAGATGAAATCGCAGGTGTAATTCGTAAAATCCAGGGAGCGGAAGATGTGCAGGTGGATCAGGTCTCTGGTACACCACAGTTGTTAATAAAAGTTGACAGACACGCAATTGCCAGGTACGGAATTAATATTGCAGATGTTCAGGAAGTGATACGTGCTGCAGTTGGAGGAGAAACTGCCGGGCAGATATTTGAAGGTATTCGGCGGTTTGATATTCTTGTTCGTTTTACACCGGAATACCGAAACACACCTGATGCCATTGGAAAGATTCTCGTCCAATCTCCTGATGGAACAAACATTCCATTATCAGAACTGGCGGATATCGATGAAGTGGTTGGTCCCAGACAGATTACACGGGAAAATAACCAACGTTTTATTACTGTTCAGTGTAATGTAACCGGACGGGATATCAGTTCCTTTGTGACGGAAGGACAACAGGCACTCGAATCTCAGGTTGTACTACCTACAGGATATCTCAGCACTTGGGGTGGACAATTCAAATTACAGCAAGAAGCAAACAAAAGGCTTTCAGTCGTGATTCCAATTACGTTGCTGATTATTTTCTTTTTACTATTTTCAAATTTCAACTCGTTAAAGAATTCGCTATTAATACTGTTGAATATTCCGTTAGCACTTGTAGGTGGTGTTGTGAGTCTCTGGCTTAGTGGACAAAATATGTCGGTTCCTGCCTCAGTTGGATTTATAGCCCTTTTTGGTATCGCCTTATTAAATGGAATCGTCCTTGTCTCTTATTTAAACCAACTCTATCAAGAGGGCTTATCCATTGATGACGTTTCTATTAAAGGTGCTTGTTTAAGATTACGACCCGTATTGATGACAGCGCTCGCTGCCGGGCTTGGAATGATACCGCTGCTTTTTTCGCAAGGTATTGGCAGTGAAGTTCAGAGACCGCTGGCAACAGTAGTCATAGGTGGTTTGGTTACTTCCACAATTCTAACACTGCTGGTGATTCCGGCTTTGTATAAATGGTTTGCCATCGATGTCGATACAGAAAACTAAAAAAAGGAGAAGCTAATGAAATTCATTCAAGCATATATCAAACCGCACAAATTGGTTGACGTTACATTATCTCTTCATAATGTAGATCGCTTAACAGGGATGAGTGTGATAGAAATAAAAGGATTTGGACGCGGGAAAGCTAAAAACTCACCTCATAGGATTAAAGATGAATTAATCGATTTCATTCACCATATAAAACTGGAAATATTCTGTCTGGACGAAATAGTTGATCAAATCATTGCTAAAATCCAAAAAGCCGCTCATACAGGATTAAGAGGGGATGGTAAAATCTATGTGACTGATGTTGATGAAGCTGTTCGTATCAGCACGGGCGAATATGGTAAAGAAGCTGTTTAAATCTGTATTGAAATTCGTAACGACCATCCACCGACTGTTGGATAGAGGACAGGAGTTCAGTAATATTAATTATGAATAATCATTCCCACGACAACCGTTCAGGTATGAAAAATATCAAAACTGCGTTCCTGTTAAATATCTCTTTTACTATTTTAGAGATTATCGGAGGAATTTTGACAAATAGTATTGCAATCCTATCTGATGCTCTTCATGACTTAGGGGATAGTCTTTCATTAGGATTGTCTTTATACCTGGAAAAAGTATCTCAGCGGAAACGTGATAATCGTTTTTCCTTCGGGTATCGTCGGTTTTCACTATTGGCGGCATTGATCAATAGTATTGTTTTGATCGTGGGGTCATTCATTATCATATCTGAAGCAATTCCCCGTGTGTTCAATCCTGAAACGGTGCATATCAAAGGTATGTTTGCATTGTCAATATTTGGAATACTAGTAAATAGCTTGGCTGCCTGGCGTGTGAATAGTGGAAAATCCATGAATGAAAGGGTTATCACCTGGCATTTTTTGGAAGATGTATTTGGATGGATAGCTATTTTAATCATTAGTTTAGTCATGTTGAAATGGGACATTCCCATTTTAGACCCGATTCTTTCCATTCTGATTACTGTCTTTATCCTATGGAACGTCGCTAAACGATTGAAAGAAACAGCAGTTATATTTTTACAGGCCATTCCCCCTGGAATTGAAGTTGATAAGCTTGAAGCGTGTATATCTGATCTGGACAAAGTCATTTCAACACATGACACACATGTTTGGTCAATGGATGGGGAGTATACTGTGATGTCGACCCATATCGTGGTCTCTGATAGTTTACCGCATAGTGAATACCTGCACGTTAAAAACAGTGTTAAAGAATGCTGCAAAGATGTTGGTATACATCATATAACGGTGGAAATCGAACGGGGCGACGAAGATTGTCATTCGGCGGATTGTTGAGAATAGTATTTTCTTGATTATAAGCCTCTTGTGAATACATTCAATCATGGATAAACATTGATAATATTTGTAAAGTAGCAGGTGAAATCATTATGATGAATTCAATATTTAAATAATTCATGTTCATTTTTCAGCCCTGTCTCTCTGTCTTAATAATTTCTCACCTGATCTGGAATTCTTCATCGATTAAACAATAAGTTGTTCAAATATGAAACCACGAAATATCATTGTCCTGGTTAATCTGCTTCTTTTTGCAGCAGAGCCTGGTTTTATGCAGACCATATCGAAAACGACATACACTTTATTTCTAGGCGAAGAAAAGGTCTGGGTAGATATATACGAGCGAACCGGGTCAGACATTACGCTTCTGAACTTACATGACAATGAGAATACCTCTGTTGAAGCGGGTCTGGCATTCATAGAAAAGTACGGCGGTAGGCTGATCGAACTACGGCATGGCCGTGGCCGGGAAGTGGTGGTACGGCTGGATGGTGTGCTAAATCGATTTGATCCGAACCGAATGTTTACCGATGTGGGGTTGCGGAAGTCCCTGGAATATTTTCAAAACAACAATGACGAAGTTTTTGCCATCGCTGCCGCTTTCAGGGACAGCGTGATACGCTTGTTTGATGTCCGAAAAGGGATGCTCGTAATTGCTCTTCACAACAATACTCCAAGCAAAATGACAATCAAAGATTTTAGGGTGGGCGAATGGTATGGAGATGACACCGAGGAGGTTTCCATTAATCCTCAAGAAGATCCCGATAATTTTTTCGTTGTCACTCAAGCTGAATTATATAGTGCACTTTATTCATCAGGTTACAATGTGGCCCTCAAGGCAACATATCCGCCTGATCGGGGAATGCTAATCGATTACTGTGAGAATAAGGGTGCGTTGTACGTCACCATTGAGACCGAGCATGGTAAACGGAAGAAACAAGAGGAAATGCTGGAAACAATTTGGAAGATTCTGAAGGAAAAGAGTATGGGAGTCTCATTTGATTAGGAATAAAGTATATTGGTCCGGTCCAATTTTATTGGTGCTAATCCTCATAATCGTACTTTGGTTTGCTCCATTGGAAAGAACCCTCGGCAGCACGATAAAATACGTGTATCTTCACGTAGCATTGACTTGGTGCGGTATGGTTGGAATAGCTCTAATGGCCGCTATGGGAGTTGGAACCTTATTCCGTAGGAGCGATATTTTGGATTTTTATCGAAAAATAATTGGGTGGGTGACTATTTTTGCTTGGGGCATTAGTATTTTAATCAGCGCATTCGCAGCAAAGATTGCATGGGGTTCAATTTCTTGGTCGGAACCCCTTATGAGTGTTGCACTGATGATTTTGATTTCTTTACTAATTGTACAAATATATGAACATATAATACGATCACATGTTGTCAGAGGGTTGTTAAGTATTGCTCCCTCCGGATTCCTAATTGTGTTGGCGGGTAAAGTTACTCGGGTTCTTCATCCGCTTGATCCGATTCACACTTCTAATTCCATGTCAATAAAACTAACTTTCAATATCGTATTCATAATCTGTCTGTTATTAGCTGCCTGGGTAGTATGGATGGCTGAACAGAGGAGAAAATCAAATGATTAATTTGTATCTTGGAAGGTTCTGAATCTCGAATATCTGATAAATAG
Organism: Fidelibacterota bacterium; assembly: GCA_046861385.1. Taxonomy (GTDB): domain Bacteria; phylum Fidelibacterota; class Marinisomatia; order Marinisomatales; family TCS55; genus JADFRD01. The sequence goes on from JBHHTW010000019.1 coordinate 26,852, forward strand.
TATTTCTATTCTTTTAGTCAACATTTTAAATGTGGAACAATTTGCTTATTGGTAATTATACTATTTGAACATATATTCAAATAGACATGGGAGTTTAATATGGATAAAACAATATTTTCAACAATGGGCGCAGCATTTTTAGCATCGATTTGTTGTATTGGCCCAATACTAATGCTGGTACTTGGTTCAACCTCTATAGGATTATTCGCTATTTTTGAACCAATTCGACCCATTTTCGCCGTTCTTTCCATCCTGATATTAGTGTTTGCTTACTTTAAACTATTTAGAAAAGAAAGAGCAGCCTGTTGTAATACTGAAGATTCAAGACAATCTTTGCGAAAACAAAAACGTATTCTCATGGGAATTACTCCTTTTGTTTTTGTTTTGTTGGCTTTTCCATATTTAATAGGAAATACACATTTAAGCAATTCCAATGACCATACAGGAATAAAATCGGAGTGGTTAGTCGAAGGGATGACTTGCAGCGGATGTGCTGCAGGGATGGAAGGGTCATTAGCCGCTACCGATGGAATGAACTTTTGTAAAGTAAGTTATGAAAAGGGAACCATGCTTTGCTATACAGATGACACAAAGCTACCGATAGACAATATTCCGGGATTAGTAGCCAGTAACGGTTATAAGGCGATACCTAATACAGAAAAATCAACAATAAGTGGCGGATGATCGTTATGGCAAGTTGTTGTTCTGTACCTCAAGTAGAAAAAATATCAACCGATACGAAATGTCCTACGTGTGATCAGGAAGGAAAGCAAGTGGAGTTGCTCACAATCAGGTCTATGACCCGTAGAGATTTCCCTCATTATGGTGAACTTACAAAAGGATTTCTCTGTTTAAATCCCGATGATTCAACCGTCTATTATTTTTCGAATTTAGGTTTCACCATCAGTCAAAGCGATGTTGTAACAGATATTGGTTTTAAAACCAATTCAAATACGAAAACTATCTGTTATTGTTTTCGTCACACAAAACAGGAAATTATAGACGATTATTTAATAAATAATGAATCAAATATAGAAATGGATGTTCGTAAGAAAGTAAAAGAAAAATTGTGTACATGTGAGGTGAGTAATCCAAAGGGGAAGTGTTGTTTAGGAGATATTCGAACTGTGATAAAGGGAGTGGAAGAGCATGGCTAATAGTGTGAAACGATCGTGTGTAAGATCATACGTGGATCATGATAAAATACAAGAATTGCAAATGGATTTAGTTCTGAAAGATTATGATAAATTAGGAGAAACACTCGCTATCTTAAGTAATCCAACGCGTATAAAAATCATAGATTGTTTATCTAAATCAGATGAATTATGTGTTTGTGATCTAGCTGATATCTTAGAAATGGACGTATCGGCTATTTCTCATCAATTACGTAAACTCAAAGATCGAGGTTTCGTAAATAAACGACGTGATGGATTAACAATATATTATCGATTGTCATTAGATGAAAACTGTCGAAAAGCCTGTGATTTTATCGAGTCACTATTCATTGGTGACCTTGAAACACAAAAATGAATACTGTGAAGAAAAAAGCGTATTTGATTTTATTAATCAGTTTATTTCCTATTTTCCTTTTTGGTCAATGACCTCTTTGAAGTAATCCTTCACTCCCGGTCGGGAGCACGACAGAAGGTATTGGTGTAGTCGAGGATTCCTGGATGACGGGAACAGCTGTTTCCTTTACTAATTTTTCACCCATTCATGATATTAATGATGGGTCAGAAGAGGGCCATGTCGGAGAAATAGACTTACTAGTGACAAACTTTTACGGCTTATACGGGCTCACAAATAATTTAAATCTGTCAATAAGTTTTCCATACAAATATTGGAGACAATTTGAGGTTGAACACGAGGATGCCCATCACCGGAATGACAAGCAAAAGGGAATTGGAGATATGACCCTTGGGTTAAGAAAAATAGTAATTAATGAATCATTTGGACCCGGTCAGCGCTTGTTCTTTGACGGGTCGCTAACATTGCCCACGGGGAAACATTATGAATTAAATCCTTTCGGTACAGACGCAGATTCCGTTAATCACTCCCATTTTGCGTTAGGAACAGGACAAGTCTCCTATTCTCTCGGGTCAGAATGGTGGAGGAGGTCTGAATTCCCGTTTATAATCGGAGTTTCTTCTATATTCAAGCAGGCTGTTACGGAGAGTAATGTTGGTTTTAAGCCTGGTTCAACCGTCAGTTTAACTTTTCATGCAATTCGGCAAGCGTCAATTATCAAATCCGTTTTTCCATACATGCAATTGAAATATCGTCGTGAATGGCCGGATGAGTGGGAAGGTAAAGCAGCCCCGAATAGCGGTGCCGCATTTTTGGATTTTTCCGGACAACTGATTTATGAGGTTAGTGAGCAAAGTTCACTTGTTTTTACAATTGGTTTTCCACTTTGGCAGGCTGTTGAAGGAAGTCAACTCACCGGGGTAAACTACGCTTTAAGTTTTCGATTTAAATCTATTTGAGTTAGTTATTTCGACATGGATTTTATTGAAATACCTCAGATTCATTATTTAAAAAAAATTCAAAAAAATGATGTACACTGAAAGTCAAATTGATTATTCAAGACTAATGCTATAATATAGTTTCCTATTCTGAAATCGAAGTTTATATCTTAACTATAATTAAAATGCTAATAAAACTCTAACAATTTACTTTTAAATTAATGGTTATGAAGATAACACCTCAAAAACACATTCTCATTGTTGATGATGAAGAAGATATTCTAGAGTTGATCCGGTATAATTTGGAAATAAACGGATTCCAAACCACGTGTGTAAATAATGGTGAAGAAGCTTTAAAAAAAACACGCCGACTTTATCCTGACTTAATTATTTTAGATCTTATGCTTCCTAATATCGGAGGTCTGGATGTCTGTCGGATTCTAAAGCAGGACCTCCAAACCAAATCCATCCCCGTCTTAATGCTGACCGCCCGTGGAGAAGAAACCGACATTGTGAAGGGTTTGGAAATTGGGGCCGATGATTATGTTACTAAACCTTTTAGTCCACAAGTCCTTGTTGCCAGAATGAATGCCTTGCTGCGTCGTTATTCTGAGGATGTTGCTGATAAAAAGGGTGTGATTACAATTCAGGAACTGACCATTCATCCCGGAAAACGAGAAGTAAAAATAGAAGGAAGACAAGTTGAATTAACCTATACTGAATTCCAAATCCTGCATCTCCTTGCTCGCCATCCGAACCTGGTATTCACTCGCAATCAGATTATTGATGAAGTAAGGGGCGAAAACTACCCAGTTACAGACCGTGCGGTAGATTTTCAAATTGTTGGTTTAAGGAAAAAACTAGGTAAAGCGGGTGGATATATTAAAACAGTTCGAAGTGTTGGATATCGATTTTACTTGGAAGAATAACAAATAATGGCCAACCGACGACTATTCTCACAATTGTTTATCCCTTCCTTAACCATCATTATTGTAGTAATTCTAACTTTTGTCTGGTTCATCATACGCTCCGTTGAGGATTTTTATTACAATGAGAAAACGAATGAGCTCAAGGCTCGTGCGATTCTAGTCAGTCGGAATATTTCAAATGAATTCGTCTATAATAGCAGCTATTTGACAAAAGTATGTCAGGATGTAGCCGCGGCCACATCAACCCGGATAACCATAATAGCAGCTTCCGGAGATGTTATGGGAGATTCTCATGAAGACCAGCAGAAAATGGACAATCACAACGATCGTCCGGAAATTATCATAGCCCGTGAAAAAGGAATAGGTAAAGTCATTCGTTACAGTCATACGCTGGAACAAGAGATGATGTATTTGGCAATTCCTGTGAATATTGCAGGACAATCACTAATTATTAGAACATCCCTACCGATTACATCCTTGCAGGATAATATTGCTGGCATCCGCCGCACTGTTCTTATTATTGGAATAATAATTTCACTGCTGGCAGGAGGAGTCAGTTTTATCCTGTCAAAAAGAATTGCCAAACCGCTGGAAGTAATGAAGCAAAGTGCGGAACGATTTGCAGAAGGGGATTTCTCCCCAAAGCTCCCAGTCTCAAATACATCAGAATTAAACAGTTTGGCAAATTCGTTGAATCAAATGACGGAACAATTAAATGACCGCATTCAAACCATCCTTCAAGAGAGGAACGAACGGGAAGCAGTGCTGTCCAGCATGGTGGAAGGTGTTTTAGCGGTAGACACCAGGGAAAAAATTATAAGTCTGAATAAAGCCGCCGCCGAATTATTCCATACCGAGAGAGATATTGCCGTCGGGAAACCGGTTAGCGCTATTATCCGTAATTCGGAATTACTGTTTTTTATTGAACAGGTTCTGACCCGTAGACAATACCAGGAAACCGAATTGACATTCCGTAATGCAACCGACCGGTTTTTGAACATCACCAGCGCTGTATTACAGGATGAATCGGGTAGTTCGACCGGCGCTGTATTTGTATTAAATGATATCACCGGGATCCGCAAACTGGAAAACATTCGCAAGGAATTCGTAGCAAATGTTTCCCATGAACTGAAAACTCCCATTACGGCTATCAAAGGATTCATCGAAACACTTCGCGATGTGACCGATTCGGTTGAGCGGCAGCATTTTCTGGATATCCTTGAAACTCAAAGCAATCGCCTGAATGCGATCATCGATGATCTTCTGGAACTCTCACGTATTGAGCGTCAGGAGGGCTCGGTTGAAATTTTGTTAAAGGCAGGGTCTATCAAAACAGTACTGGTAGATGCGGTGTTGGATTGCCGCAAGATAGCGGATAAAAAGAATATTCCGGTGCAGGTGCAATGTGATGAGCGGCTTACTGCCCTTATGAATGCTCCGTTATTACAACAGGCTGTTGTGAATCTTCTGGATAATGCTATTAAATACAGCGATTTCGGAGATCAGGTTATTGTTTATGCCGAACAAAAAGGTAATCAGATCGTTATTTCCGTCCAAGATTTTGGAATCGGGATCGCAAAGGAACATTTCGAACGGTTGTTTGAGCGGTTCTACCGGGTGGATAAAGCCCGCAGCCGAAAACTAGGTGGAACCGGCCTGGGACTGGCCATTGTGAAACATATTGCCCAGGTCCTCGGCGGAGATGTTTCCGTCTCCAGTACAATTGGTGATGGAAGTATTTTTTCTATCAGGATCGAGGCGTCCGTATGAAAATCGAAGTTAATACATAACCGTTAGATCTGTCATCGCGATCCGGACACGAAGTGGCAGGAGAAGCGATCCCCTTGGGTCAGTAAGTGTAACGGGCTTTGATTTATCGCAATGACATGCTACAGTTTGTGTTTTAACCGTATTTTTATATAGGTCTTGATTTTTGATTCTTTTATTCCCGTTTGCCGCCAGTCAGCTGTAGCTTTTAGCGAAGACGGTTAGCGTAGGTGGATTAAAATATATAGGACAGCTCGGCCGTGAAATGCTGATCGACTTCAGCGATTAAAACTCACAAACTTCAAATCCTGCACTAACCCAGGCCTAATACTACCTGAATAGTTTTCCGCCGAATGTTGGAATAAATATCCGTCATTTTGGTAGATGAAAAGAAAAAGGTAGACAATGAACTCATTATTAAAATTTATTTCGCCCCGGTTCATATTCGTACTTGTTTGTGTTCCCGGATTATGGTCCGCGGAGACCGGTAAAGTCACTGGAATAATTATGGACACCAAGACCGGAGAACCGCTGATCGGAGCGAATATTATGATCAGAGGTACGGTAATTGGTTCCAGTTCAGATGTTAACGGTGAATTTGAACTATACCCTGTTCCTGCCGGAGAACAAATAATAACGGCATCCTACATTGCTTATGCATCCCGTGAAATTCTCATTACTGTTGTCCCAGGCGGAACGGTGGTCACTCAAATTAGCCTTGAAGAGAAATCTTTGGAAATGGAAGCAGTATCCGTTATGGCTAATTTAAGAAGTAATCGGGATGGAGGGGTGCTGGCAAAGCAAAAGAAATCCTTCCGGATTGAAGATGGCATCAGTTCGGCGCAAATGTCCCGCAGCGGCGATTCCAATGCCGCTGACGCTCTGCGACGAATCACCGGCGCTTCGGTAAAGGAAGGGAAATATGTCGCCGTTCGCGGGTTAGGAGGACGCTATACCAACGCCCAGGTTAATGGTGGTCCGATTGCCAGCCCGGAACCGGATAAGAAGTCGATTCCACTGACCCTTTTCCCGACAGCTCTTCTGGAAAGTATTTCTGTAATAAAAACGTTTACTCCCGACTTACCCGGTGTCTTTGCCGGTGGATTCGTAAATATCAAGACCAAAGCCTATCCGGATAACTATGTGCTAAAGTTTAAACTGGCGGTGAAAGACAATTCCAATATTCACAGCGGAAATATTTTTCGCCGGTCGGATAGCGGCGCACTGGATTATTTTGGTTATGATGATGGTACCCGCGCGGTGCCGAAAGATATTCCCGAAGATCGGATGCTCAATATGTGGTTACCTCCTGCGGGAACAAATTATGCTAACTGGCGACAGGAATTAAGCCAATTTGGCCGGGATTTTCAGACGTCATTTTGTGTTAAAAATATACAGACAGCAAAACCCATTTCCGTTGGTGTCAATTTGGGCAACCGGTTCAATCCGACGTACAATCTGGAATATGGGTATTTCGTAAATGGCTCGTTTTCCAACAGTTATAACATTCTGGGAACCGAGTTGTCGACTTTCTCTCTCTATGATAACACTTATATTCCCACTCACCGGATTGAGAACTCCAAATCGAGTTATAAAACGAATTTAGCTCTGGGCTTCAGCAGCGGTATAAAATGGAGGAATAGCCACAAACTTAAATTTTATTATCTGTACACCCATTCCTCGTCGGATAATGTGATTTATGGTACAGGAATGACTCCAAACATTGATCAGGGGGTTTTTATTAAACAGAAATTTTCTGAAAAAAGTATTCGTAATCTCACACTATCCGGTGATCATCAATTGAAAAATGACCGGTCTCTGGAGTGGAAAATCAATCTGGGTGATTCTCACCTGAATGAACCGGATGAAAAAAGTCATAACTATTTACAGGGTACCGGAAATGATGTATACACGCTGGTAACATCCTCCTCCAAGGCCGGGATGCGTTCATTTACCTCCGGCCGGGATATGAATGGTAACATGGATGTGGATTATAGCGGCCGTATCGCCATCGGATCTCTGGAAAATATAAAATTGAAGACCGGTTTTCGCATACAGGGACGCAGTCGAAATTTTCGACGGAGGACTTTTTACCACTGGTTTTACGGAACCGATAATCAGGATGCATATATTGTTCGGGATCAAACCTTCGGCTCAGCTTTTGATAATGATAACTTCCTTTCTTCTGATTCTGACGGTTGGATTCTGGTAGAGAATACCGATGAGTCCAGCCGCAGCGCCTACCGGGCTGACGAGACAATTTTAGCTCAATATATAATGGTAAGCGTACCCTATGAACCGGCAATAAATTGGTTTGAAGAAATTCGGTTTATTACTGGTGTCCGCCGGGAAATATACACAATGGGATTGATCCCGTATAACGGCGTTACCGGGGAAATATATGAAAATCCCTTTTTGGGTGAAGGTGAAACCCGCGGAGAAATAAATGAGGTGAATTATTTGCCTTCTTATAATGTTATTATGAGTTTTGTCGGGGATTTCAAACTTCGTTTTTCGTACTCCCAAACTGTAGCCCGACCCCAATTCCGTGAATTGGCGCCCCTGGAATATCAGGAATTTTATGGTGGGGACGTCGTCGTTGGTTACCAGAATCTTAAAAAAACCGGTATTGCCAACTACGATTTTCGTTTTGAGTGGTACCCCCGGACGAATGAGCTTGTCGCTGTCAGTGTCTTTGCTAAAACGTTTAGCAATCCAATTGAAGCTGCCCGGTTCGAAACAGCTGACCTTACTTATAAGACCTATCAGAATACATCAAAAGCAGAAACTCATGGAATTGAACTGGAAATACGTAAACACTTGCCGGTGTTGCAATCCCTGGGCCGGATGATGATTGTTTTTAACAGCACCTGGTCCGAATCACGGGTTGATCAGAATAAAGAGATTACTTTGTTCAACGGAGAAACCATCACCAATTCAGCCCGCTCCGGTGACCGGCCGTTACAGGGACAGTCCAATTTTTTGGCCAACACGGAGGTGAACTTCAGAACTGACAACAATTTGCGGATAGCCGCGGCTTTTAACATTTTTTCAAGAAGATTAGTTGCACTGGGTAGCGGAAATGTGACCGATGTGTATGAATATCCATTTCCTTCGTTAAACCTGACGGTGGGTAAAACACTGAAAAACTATTTGGTGACAATAAAAGTAAAAAACATTTTGAATTCATCGATCCGGTTCGGACAGTCAGAACCGGGCGGAAATTTGAAACTAACCAGATCGTACCGACCGGGACAGTCGATCTCAATCGGTGTCGGATATGATTTCTGAAAAATTAACATAAGGAGAAAATAATGAAACACGTGATAACATTCTTCTGGCCTATTCTTATAGGATTAGTTCTGTTTGCAGGGTGTGACAAAGACCCGGTTTCAAACGAACAGGATGAAGGAGAATCCTATGAAATTGCCGGAGACCTTACGGAGAACACAACCTGGTCGGCGGTGAATGAGTATATTCTTACCGGCCAGACCTTTGTGAAATCCGGTGTGACTCTGACCATTGAGGCTGGTACGACTATCAAGGCCAATGCTGATGACGGTAATGGTCTGGCGCCGGCGCTAATAATTGAACGCGGTGCAAAAATCATCGCTGACGGTACCGTAGCAGCGCCCATTACTTTTACTGCCAACCTCCCGGATAGCGAACTGCCACAGCGGGGAACCTGGGGTGGTTTGATTATTTTGGGGAGTGCTCCGATTAACGTTGATGGCGGTGAATCTTTTGTGGAAGGGCTGGTCGGCATACCGTTTGGTGGAAATAATGAAAATGACAATAGCGGTGTTCTGCGGTATGTGCGGGTATGGTACGGTGGACGATCCATTGGTCAGGATAACGAAATCAATGGTTTCACCTTTGCCGGAGTCGGTCGGGGCACCACAGTTGAACATTGTGAAGTTGCCTGGAATCTTGATGATGGTTTTGAAATGTTCGGCGGAACCGTGGATCTGAAATATTGTACCGTTCTTTTTGTAGGTGATGATGCCTTCGATACGGACTTAGGTTATCGCGGCCGCGGTCAATTCCTGTTTGCCTTAATCGGGAGCGCGGAAGGTAACCGGGGTTTTGAGATGGATAATAAAGCTAATGACAATATGGATGCCCAGCCACGTTCGAAACCTCAATTTCACAATGTAACCCTGGTCGGTTCAGGGGCTGATGCCGCGGCGGATAATGATCAGGTAATTCGTCTCCGTGAAGGTACCAGCGGAGATTTCAGAAACCTCCTGATCGTTGCCGGAAAAGAGTACGGTGTAAGGATTTCCGATGACGCCACTCTGGCGCTCATAGGAACGGAACTAAATTTTTCCGCTAATAATATTATTTACAACTGTGCCAGTGGTCAATTCAAGGGTGATTATGGCCTCACGGCACAGGATGTGGCCCCTCAGTTGCGCAGCTTGTCCGGGCGGGAAAGCGGAGGAACAATCGATCCGCGGCCGGCATCCGGCAGCCCGGCCTTAACCGGTGGTGAAACATTACCGAATGATGGATTTTTTGAGTCGGTTGGTTTTATCGGGGCTTTTGGAAATGATCTTTGGTTGGAAGGTTGGTCCTGGTTAGGCGAAATGAATCGTCTACCATAGTCCAATAGTCAGACCTTCTATTGGATAGAAAAAAGGGGCGGAATCGCTCCTTTTTTCGTTGTGGTCTAACATAATCCTAACATTATTATGATAAATTCAAACAAATGAATAAATATAAAAAGACAATTGCCTTAGTTGCTCATAACTCAGAAAAGATTGCACTGGCAGAATGGGCAAGTGAAAATAAATCAAAGTTGAAAAAATTTAATCTAGTCGGTACGCAGGGAACTGCCCAAGCTATCGAAAATATCACCGGATTAACCATTAACCAGCTGGGGCATGGACCTGACGGCGGAGATGTGGTCATCGCTAATCAGGTTTTAGAGGATAATATTGATATATTGATCTTCTTTATTGATGCCTGCACACCCCATGGGCATGAACATGATATCCAAATTTTAGTACGGATATCCGTGATAAAAAACGTTCCTATGGCCTTAAATCGGGCAACAGCGGATTTTATCATTTCCTCACCTTTCATAATTAAAAATAAGAGCAAAGAATCATGATGAAAAATACTATAAAACTGATAAGCGTCTTTTTACTGAGTGGACTGTTGTTTAACGGATGTTCCAAAGGTAATAAAGGCAATAACTATATTACTATCAAAGGTTCCGATACCATGGTGCATTTGGCCAGTAATTGGGCGGAAGCTTATATGAAAACTCATCCCGCTGTAAATATTTCCGTTACCGGCGGTGGATCAGGCACCGGCATTGCCGCTTTACTGAATGGAACCACCGATATTTGCATTGCTTCGCGAAAGATTAAGAGCAAGGAACTCGAACTGGCGAAAGAAAAAGGTCTGCAACCTGATGAAATCATCACCGCCCGTGATGGAATTGCGGTTGTGGTCAATCCCGGGAATCCGATAACATCTCTGACCATTGAGCAAATTGGTAAAATTTACACTGGCGCCTACACTAACTGGACACAGGTGAGTGGACCGGATAAACCAATTATTGTTCTTTCCCGGGAATCAAGTTCCGGAACCTATGTCTTTTTCCAAAAGCGGGTGATGAACAAGAAAGATTATACCCGTAATGCCATGCTGATGCCGTCAACATCAGCTATTGTTCAGTCCGTAGCGCAGGATGAATGGGCGATTGGTTATGTGGGTCTTGGTTATGCCCTGGGAGCCGGCGCTATAGTAAAAATGCTTGCAGTGAAGGAGGCGATAGATTCGCAGGCCATAATACCAGCGGTGGAAACAGTTCAGTCTGGCGCCTATGCAATTGCCCGGCCATTACATTTTTATACCGATGGTGTAGCTACCGGTACTGCGAAAAATTTTGTGGATTTTGTACTTTCCGGTGAAGGACAGAAGATTGTATTGGAAACGGGATATGTTCCGGTGAACTAATTTGAAAAACTGGAAAGAGAAGTCTATTGAAGTCATACTGGTAGGTTCTGCTTCTACTAGTATTTTTGTTGTTTTTCTGATCTTCCTGTTTCTTGGAAAGGAAGCATTTCCTTTCATCTCCGAACCGGGATTAGGAACCTTGCTGAAAAATAGTTGGATTCCCGTATCTTTCAAGCAGGAAGTATTTGGTATTATCCCGTTGATTACCGGTTCGTTTCTGGTGACTGCTTTGGCGACAATCCTGATGATTCCTTTTGGTGTATTGGGCGCTGTGTATATTGCCGAGATTGCAGCCCGGTGGGAACGGGCATTCCTTAAACCATTCATTGAGATTTTAGCAGGGATACCTTCGGTGATAATTGGTTTCTTCGGTTTGGTGATATTAAGTCCGCTCATCAAAGGAATATTCCATCTGAACACCGGGTTAACGGCTCTTTCGGGCGCCATATTATTGGCGCTGATGGCGATTCCAACGGTTATCTCAATTTCCGAAGACGCTATCCGTAGTGTACCGCGAGCTTACAAAGAAGCCTCTCTGGCATTAGGAGCCGGAAGGCTCCAAACCATCTTCAAAGTCATTGTACCGGCTGCCCTTCCCGGGATCATTGCCGCCATTATGTTGGGGATAGGTCGTGTGGTGGGAGAGACGATGGTGGTCCTGATGGTAACGGGAAATGCTGCTAAAATTACTTTTAATCCGGTTGCATCCGTTCGAACGATGACAGCTACCATCGCCGCCGAAATGGGTGAAGTGGCATTCGGTAGTCAGCATTACCAGGCACTGTTCTGGGTGGGAATTGTGTTGCTGGTGATTACCTTCGGTTTAAATTTTCTGGCGCAGAGAGTATTGCAACGCTACCGAATGGGATGATAAACAAAAAAGTAACAGAATATTTCGTAATGGGTTTAATCCGGTTAGCGACCTATATAGTAGTTGCAATCGTTGGCTATATAATTTTTGATATTATGATTCAAGGTCTGCCAACTTTGAGTTGGGAATTTATCAGCGGGTTTCCCCGTCGCAGCGGAGCAGAGGGCGGAATTCTACCGGCAATTGTAGGAACCGCCTGCATAGTGGCCGGCGCCATAGCCGTTGCTCTGCCACTGGGGATGGCCAGCGCCATCTATCTGACCGAATATGCTAAACAAGGACGATTCACACGAATGATCCGGCTTGCTATTAGTACCCTGGCCGGCGTGCCGTCGATAGTCTTCGGATTATTCGGATTAGGTTTATTCGTTTTGTTTTTTGGATTCGGCGCTTCCATTCTGTCCGGTAGTTTGACCCTGGCATTTATGATTCTGCCGACTATTATCGTTTCCAGCGAAGAAGCCTTAAGAGTGGTACCTATGGCTTTACGGGAAGGTAGTCTGGCTTTGGGCGCCGGTAAATGGCAAACCATAACCAGGAATGTGCTGCCTTATGCACTTCCGGGAATGTTCACCGGTTCGATTCTTGGCGTTGGGCGCGCTGCCGGAGAAACAGCTCCAATCCTGTTGACCGTTGCTGCATTTTATTTACCGAGACTACCGC
>JBHHTW010000004.1:0-117755 GCA_046861385.1 Fidelibacterota bacterium
CATGATACTGGCCAACAACCCATACCACTATCCCAAACAAGATTACCAGATTCATTGACTATATAAAAATCGAAATTTCGACCTAAACATGGCATTGAAATAGAAACATCAAAAAAACTAATATTTTTTTACTTCTAATTTTAGAAATATTGAATCGTTTGTGGAATACCGTAATTTATCTGTCTCTATGGTATATCTTAAGGGTATTCCTTCATAAGTACAGTCTAGCGTACTGGAATTGGAATAATGTTGTGGTGTACTAAGAGAATGGAGAGTAAGTACTAAGAAAATAATTTCTGTTATCTTCATTACAAAATCCCTCATTTGTGAAAAATTACAACACTTTCCCCACAAATGAAAATATCATTTTACTAACCTTTCAAAGGTTCGCCTGCCCGCCTATTATTTGGTGGGAAACCTTTGAAAGGATTATTATTTTACAATCCAAAATCCTTCAACACCCAAACACCCCTGTATAACAAATACATACTACCCATTTGAATCACATGATAAATGTCATTGTGATTAAAATGCCTGTGCATTGAAAATCCACTCTGCTGGACAGCCGCACCGGCAAAAGACACAAGAATACTTACGATAATCCACCCAGTCCCATTACTCTGAAAACGAAGTAATGAATACAACATCAACATAAGTAACAATATCATAGCAGGTATGTAAAATTTAACGACGGTTCCAAAATTATCGTGTCTCGTTATGAATATTAAATAGAGAATGAGTGCTAGAAATGGAAACCACTTCAACCACTCCATTGTTTGATGAGATACGACATGAAATAGTCCGCCCATGAGCATGGTAAACGTGGTTAGTCCGATGCTATAAAGAGCCATCATCCAAAAAAATGAATGAACTCCGCCCGGAAAATGGGGGCCGATACCGTGTGATAATGCACCGAATAATCCCGCGAAACCCATGAATAAAAAAACCAGCATAAAGTAAAGATGGACATCATACATTTTTGTTGTATAGATACCATAAAGTTCCCTTGCAAAATATAATCCCAGGGCAAATATCAGCAAATCCGTGAATGCTGTCATGGGTTCATAAATAAGCGGTTTATTCATTGGGACCGCAAGTCCGTTTTATGGTATGATAAACAATGCGTGTACCCAACATCAGGTTTTCCACGGAGAGCCGTTCATCCACTCCGTGGATTGATTGAATATCCGCTTCTGTTACCATAACAGGAAGCAGACCATAGGTATCCACACCTCTTTTCTGGAAAAATTGGGAATCCGTACCACCGATTGTCATAAAGGGCATCACCAATGCATCCGGCTTTTCCCGCTGAAGTTCATCGGATAGAATATTGAAAAAGTCCGTTTCCCAACTGGATACATGCTTATTATCCGGTATCCTTTTAGGGATGAATTGGACACGGTTATCATTGACCACCATTTTTAAATCTTTTAAGAATTCTTCCGGATCAACATGGGGAAGGAGACGTATATCCAATATGGCAGTTGCTTTTTCGGGTATAATATTTGTTTTATAACCGGATTCCAATATGGTGAGGGATACAGTGTTTCTTAGCATAGCATTAACCGAAGTACTGGTGTTGGCAACGACTCCTCCTGCTACATACTGAATCAATCCAATATCCAGGTTTTTCATGATAAATCCCTGCCCTCCGCCGACCTTCATTCCCATTCGATTAAACATTTCGTCAACAACTGGTGTAATTTCCAATGGCGTATCCCATCGAACAATTTTTGCCAGCGCTTTGACTAATATTTCGTTGGGATGATCCTTATAAGGCCTCATGCCATGGCCTGACTTTCCTTCCACAACTATTTCGACCCAAAAGGACTTTTTCTGTGCAACAGCCACAGCGACGGCGCTTACACCGGGAAAAGTATCTCTTGTTCCAATGCCTCCTTCATCCCATACCCATTCAGGATCCAATTGATTCCAATGATGCTCGATCATCCAGGACGTTCCCAGTTCTCCCAAAATTTCTTCGTCTGCTACCCCTAAAAATTTTATGGTGCGTTCCGGTCTCCATCCTTCACGATGGAGTTGAATCATTGCCATAAGTTCCATTATACCCAGACTTTTCATATCCAAAGCGCCACGTCCATAAATGAAGCCATTTTTTAGTTCGCCATCAAATGGTTTTTCACTCCAGTAATTTTCATCTACCGGAACTACGTCCATGTGATTGAGAAGCAGCAACGGCTTCAATTCCGGATTCATTCCGGTTAATTCAGCCAATATATGGATACGTCGCTGATCTTCGGGAACGGAAAAAGTTTCGAATGGAATACCCTCATCCTTAAAAATATCACCAAACCATTTTACAGCTCTTCTTACATCACCCGGTGGATTGCTCGTATCAATGCGTAAATATTGCCGAAAAAGTTCGATTGTTTCAATACCGATCCTTTCCCAATTGGGTTCCCCTTTTATTATCGATAAAGAGATAAATAGTAATAAGATTTTTCGATTCATTAATATTCCATAATAATACGGATGAGTGGAAACATGTCGAGTAATGGGATCAGATATTTAATTGATATGAATTTAAAACGATTTAGGATACCATAACCTCTCCAATATCCGTCGAAAAATTAGTTTTTGCATTTCCCCAAGTAAGATCAACCATATTTTTTTAATATTTCTTCCCATTCGGCTATTTCCCCAATTTTACGCCTCTTTTTCATTCCATTGATGATTATTTTGCATTTCTCGACTAGTATATTCCTTGTGGCTTTTTGTTGTGTTTCATTCACCTCGTCAGATTCCAGCATTTTCTCTAATGCTCTCACACGAAACCGATCCATTCCCCAATGTTTTTTGGAAAGCTGATCTTTATGACCACCATATTTCACAATCAACGGTTCATCCACAAATAAAACCGGATATTTAGCACAAATTCGAAGCCATAAATCATAATCTTCGCACACATCCAGCGATTCATCAAAATTGCCTACAGTATCAAAAACAGATTGATGAATCATTACAGATGACGGAGAAATCACACAAAGTGGCAAACATTTATTGTAAATCCATCCACCAAATTTCTGATGCTTTTTCATGGGGTTTACCCGTTTTCCATTTCGAACCCAAATTTCTTCCGTATGGCAAACCAATTTGTTGTTGTTGCAAATAGCTGACCATTGTTTTTCTAACTTGTTTGGCAGCCATTCATCATCAGAATCCAGAAATGCAATCCACTTACCACCGGCTTTTTCAATTCCCTTATTTCGAGCTGCGCTGACACCCCGATTCTCCTGATCAACAATAACTAATCCGGGATAATTGTCTAAAACGGCTTGAGTATCATCCGTAGAACCATCGTTGATAACAATAATTTCCTTTGGCATTAGCGTCTGTATTGAAATAGAATCCAGCGCTCGCGGCAGTGAATGTGCCCGGTTATAAGTCGGGATAATGACAGAAATATCAGACTGGTTTTTCACTATCGCAGTAAATACACTTAGTTCCAACCTGAACATGAAATCCGCATTCCGGACAATCCCATTCCTCAATTTCTAAATTTGTATAAGTATCTGATTTCTTATTATGAGCTGATATGAAAATAATTACACCGATCAGGGTAGTAAAAATCAATACTAAGATAAACAGTGATATATTCATCAGAATTCCAAAATAATTCCCCCAACAGGGAAAGTTTTAAATTGCCATGCAATGTCAGTGGATCCGTCCTTCAGATAAACTGTTTCCCACGGATTATTCCGATTAAAAACATTTATAATATCCCAAAAAGCAATCAAGTTCACTTTTTCATAATTGAAACGCTGTTGAAGCAAAATATCAAACCGAATGTAATCATCATAGCGCGCGGTATTCCAGGAATCAGTTGAATTCACAAACCACTCTCTTAGGCGATGATCGTATGTCTTCGGTGTATACGGCCGTCCACCCATATACCGGAATTTGACACCAATCTCATATTCATCCGCTGGTGCAAAAGGTAACCATGAAGTCGCTTTTGCAAAGATTGTCTTTTTATACTGGTGATACCAATCATAATTAATAAATCGAATTTTATATCCACCCACCACTGTCACAACGTCACCATAATCATAATCCCAAGAATATTTTTTGTTATTTCTCGGATCGACACCTTCCGAAACAGAATGAGACCAAGCAACGGAACCGTACCAATTATTGGTATATTTTTTCTGAATAAAAAATTCTATTCCTTTCGATTCACCTTCACCTATGTTAATTAAATGCCGCCAGTCCAAACTATCTCTTCCATCGGTATCCTGCAAAATATCAAACCCAACCATATCTTCATATTTTTTCGTATAAACTTCCACGGTTGCTCTTGTATCGCTGCTTAAATAATATTCAAACCCCGCGACCAATTGGTCTGCAAAATAATTCTTCAATTCTTTTGTATTCCCCCGAGATGAATTCAAATGAATATTAAAGGGTGATTGGAAATATCGACCGCCTGAAAAATTGATTTTCAAAGTGGGGTTCAGATGGAAAGAAAACCCCAATCGCGGTGATAAATTACCTTCCCCGGTATAACTGATCTTTTCATATCGCAAACCCGGTGTGATTTCCAATTTGGACCCGGGTTTGATATTTACCTGTGCATAAATACCGCCTTTTGTATAGTCCAAAACCGAGTTTGTCACTACTGTATCATAACTTCCAATGGATGCAATGGATTCAAAGCTCAGCGAATCATGACCAAAATAATTTTCCCAGAACTCTTCTGCAGATATTTCTGTAATCGGATCGCTTTCAGATAAAGAATATCCGTAGATATTCTGAGGCTCACCCTCCCACCAATTATCATAGTCTAAATTGATCGATTTTAAATTAAATCCGAAACTGGTTTCAATTCTTGAATTAAATCTATGTACCATATCGCCCTTTAATGTGGTTTCCCATTCAACATCATTTTGACCGTAATACTGATCCTTCAAATTTTCAGACATTATTCGATATACGTTCGTATTCAAACCAACTCGACTTGTACTTAATGAAATAATTCCATATCCTTTTGTTGAGTAAAGGTTTTTATACGTCAATCCAAATGTTAATTGATTTGACTGAAAATCAACATTTTCTGCGTTACGGAGT
This sequence comes from Fidelibacterota bacterium, assembly GCA_046861385.1. Classification (GTDB taxonomy): domain Bacteria; phylum Fidelibacterota; class Marinisomatia; order Marinisomatales; family TCS55; genus JADFRD01. The sequence goes on from JBHHTW010000004.1 coordinate 5,089, forward strand.
TGTGGATCATTTTCCCCTTCAATATTTATTTCGTCGATTCCGCCAATCACGTTAATAGACAATTTTTTCCTTGGACTCAAATGATAGGAAATTTTCCCTTGGCTCGTCCAATATTTTGGGATCGCCATTAAACCGGTACTTTGAATTACAAAATCCAGAAACGACCTTTTAAGGGAAAATATGTAAGAACCTTTTTGAGTAAATGGTCCTTCAAAATTGAATCCAAATCCGGCCATATTAAAATTGAATTCAGATAAATGCTTATCAGAATTCCCATCCCGAAGAGTTACATCCATGACAGATGAAATTTTGTCTCCATATCTTGCAGGAAATGATCCTGCATAGAAATCTACCCGTTCGATAAGGTCTGTGTCCACCATCGTGATGGGTCCGCCACCTTTACCCTGTTCGGGAAAATGGTTTGGGTACGGAATTTCAATATGATCCATGATAAATAAATTTTCACCCGGAGCGCCACCCCGAACGATGATTTCATTGGTTTGATCCGCTCCTGAAATTACAGAAGGCAAACTTTGCATCATCGACATGATATCGTAAGATCCAACAGGATCAGATCGAATCTCCTCAATATCAATGGTTCTGCTGCTGGTTATGGCATCCTTGGTTTTTTCAAAATATGTTGCCGTCACTTCAACACTCGCCCCTTCTAACATTTGAGGATGCAGATCAAAATTGACTACGGTATTTCGTCTAGGAACAATATGAACATTTGCTCGGGACACTGCTCCATAACCAATCATGGATACTGTAATTGTGTAACTGCCCACAGGTAAACCAGGAATATTAAAATATCCTTCTAAATCTGTGGCAGTTCCTAACTCAGTATTTTTAATAATGACGTTTGCGCCAATTAAAGGCTGATGTGTGGATGCATCGCGAATGAGTCCAGTTAATGTACCGGTTGCGCCAAATACACACCCAATTATACTCATATATATTAATATTTTTTTCATTTTTTTATTTTCCTATTGAATAATTATATCCATTACATCCCTGCGTGGGCTGTGTAATACTTCGTCAGCCCTTCCCATTCTGACCAACATTTGAATTGTCTGATCGTTATCAGCAAAGTCATTATGAACTTGTTTATATAAATCTGACATTTCCGGGAATTCTTGAAGGGATTGACTCAAAGGCTGCATGCTAATACCCATCGATGAAGCTTTGAGTTGAAATCGAGTATAAAGCATCCCTGTTTCTACTTGAGTAGTTCGTGAATTATCTTCGGAAATAATCATGGCAAACGTCGGCGCCGTTTGGATATTCCGTGTTTCGGACTTAATCCAGATCTGACCAATTTTTTCCCAACCTAAAGGAAACATACTTGAAAAAAATTGAACAGCTTTTAGTTTGAATCCACTCAAACCGCCACTCATCATGGTAATACCATCCCGGTACGCTTTTTTCTCTTTTTCGGAATCACGGAATAGTCTTTCAGTCTCCATCACTTTAAATTCAGTGGTAGCTTCAACTTCTACAGCTTTTATGGTCAATCGCCGAATTTTCTCTAATGATTCGGTATCATTGAAAAATACCAATGACAGATTCGGATAATCATTCAGCGTTTGCAAAACTGCCATTTCTTCACCATTTAAGGATTCGCCGTAATATGCAGTTCGATTGGTGACGCGCTGGAAGATCTCATTATACATTGGATCAACTTTGGGGATTTTTGAAACTTTCGCAAAGCTTTCAGTTAATGAAACTCGGGCAACGGGTTTATCTTGCATATCACTCTCAAAATTGATGTCACCATATTCACCATTTGGAAATAGTTCCATATTAAATTCGTATCCAAGATGATTGGCTGCAATTTTCGATGCTTCCAGGAAAGTTCCCTGACTAATGGTAATTTGCCGAGCAGGAGGATCTGTTTCCGGTAGCAATCTTTCAGAGTCTGTGTAAAGTTCAAATGTTAAACCTTCCGAAGGTTTGGAACCTTCAAAAGGTTCGAATAATTTGATAATCCATGGTTGGGTATTGTGCGCATTAGGAGCCAATAAACCATGTGCGGCAACCTGAATTCGAATATCCTCAAATTGCTTATAATAACCCGGTTGCCAAGGCTCATAATAGTTTGGTAAATCGATTGAACAAATGTTCATAAATGATAGAGTAATTATAATTAATACTTTCATCAAATATTTTCCTTATTCCTGATTTAACAATATGCTCAGTCGATCTACATATGCTTCAAAAGCAGTTCGTCCAAGGTCGGTGATTGAAAAAGTGGTTACCGGTTTTCGATCCACAAATTCCTTAGTAAATGAAACATAATTTACTTCCTCAAGTTTTCGAATATGGACACTTAGATTTCCATCGCTGGCGTTGATTTTATCTCGGATGTACACAAAAGGAGCCGATTCAACTGACACCAGCAGAGCCATAATGGCCAAGCGTATTCGAGAGTGGATAATATCATCTAATTGCTGATAATCGAAATCAAGCATGGATTAACTACCCCAATTTTTATGAATGATATATCCAGGAATTGTTTGAAAGAATATCATCATTCCAGCCATAAATAAAAGATGATAAAGACCCGGGAAAATAAACATAATCACCGCTCCAGCCCACCAGCCAACAGCCAGGTTTCGTATCCACTTTGCATCATAGAGCACCCCCGAAGTAAAATAACCTACAGCCAGAATGGTACATAAAATAGGTGATAAATATAAAGTACTAAAGGCTCCGGCCGCTGTGCCGACAAAGCCAATCATTGTCATGGTAATTCCAAGAGAAAGCCACATCATTCCATCCACCTTTTCAGAATAGGTTCTTACAGACCTCTTCCTTTCTACTCTTTGATTATATATTAATTCGAACAACCATCCACCTATGATAACTAAAACCCAGTGAATCCATTCTGTTATACCATTGATATTAAACCTAGCCAGAAACCAGCTGACCACCAGGGCAATGGGTATAATGATACCCCAGACCATTAAGTGAATTCCACTGGAACAAACATTTTTTCTACTTTCTTCGATGATTTTTTTAATATAAGCCAGATCATCCTGAATTGTTTCTTGTGCCATTTTTTCCTCATCTAATTTGTACTTTAATTTATAAAGTACTTTATTTATATAACAATACTTTTTTACAATTTTTCCAATTGAAGATTTAATTTATTGAAATCAGTTGAAGAATAAATATAATAAAGTTGACCAAATGTACCGTGAGACAAATGGTACATCTGGCATGTAATTTAGTCAGGCCGTATATCAAATAGATTCCGATAATAACTGTGAACAACCCCATTAATAATGGAATGTATACAGGTATAAACAGGAAAAAGGTTCCGGTTAAGACGGCTGAATAAATGAATAAAAATACAGATCCGCTTAATGCGTTTGGAATGCCGCCAATCCGACCGTAGGAAGTTTCAATAATAGAAAGACATGTTTTTTCATCTATATGACAAATGGTTGGCATCCACCGGTCTTTTCCAGAGAAAATATGTCTATAAACACCATAAAAATAAAATGAAAGAGCCCCGCCGACCAATGCCAACAGGGCTCCAATTAAATAGACAGACAATGCTAAATCACTGTCTTAATCTGTAACAGCAACCTTCCATAGTATTCAGAAATTTATCAACTTGGGTCGATGTGAAGAAGAGTTCATCCATTGGTTCGAATGTATCTACATCATACATGACATCGTCATATTCCCGAAGAAAATTAGATTCTAATTTTCTTACCATATCCAGCATTACTTGTTTTGGGACGCCTTTACTGCGTAAAAAATTAATTTGAAGGTTTAGTGTACCATGACTTGTCATATGAAACAATGGTAGGATACCAAAATCAGAATTACACCTAAATGTTAATGTGCCGTGATCATTACCACGCCCCCAGGTTATTTCATCAGCATTTTTTTCACTGAACTCAATAATTGATCTACCTACTTTCGCTACTTCACGACTGCAGTTATCCGTCATGTGATCTAAAAACTTTTTTTTTGTCCAACCTGACATATTATATCTAGTACCTTGAATGAAATCTCTTTTTTTTTGATTATTACACGGTATTGAATTTAAAAATATATTATGTTCCTTTAAACAAATCATTGACACTATTTAAAAAAAAATAGGCCGCAAAAACGACCTATTTTTTTCTGTTGAATTGTAAGTTATAATTCGTCTGAATGGGTCGAGAGATAACTAGATACACCTTCAGCTGTATCTTTCATTCCATCATCCCCTTCACTCCAGCCAGCAGGACACACATCACCATGTTTGGTATGGAAATCCAGTGCATCCACCATCCGCAACATCTCATCAATGTTACGTCCCAACGGCAAATCATTTATGACTGCATGGCGAATAATTCCTTCTTCATCTATCAAAAAAGAACCACGCAAAGCCACGCTGCCGCCAACAGTTGAATCATATTCTTCTTCTTCTGTGATTATTGTTGCCAATTCAGCATCCACCAGAACATCATAAGCTCTGGCGATGGATTTATCAAGATCTGCAATGATTGGATACATTACCTGACCGATACCACCATCATTAACGTCCGTGTTTTTCCATGCCCAATGACTATAATGTGAATCTACAGAACAACCTAGCACTTCAACACCTCGATTCTTGAACTCTTCCAAGCGATGATTAAAGGCAATTATTTCTGTCGGACATACAAATGTAAAATCCAGCGGATAGAAAAACAGGACGACTTTCTTTCCTGCGTAATCCTCTAAGCTGATTTCTTTAAATGAATTATCCGGCATAATGGCTGTGGCCTTAAAGCCCGGTGCAGTTTTCGTTACTAACATTAATATACTCCTATATTTGATTTGATTAGTTTACTTTACATTTCCTACATGTACCCCTCACCTTAATATGGTAACCGGATACATGATGTTGAGTTCTTAATTCCAATTCGGAAATAATATCTTCCCTATCAATTTCTATATCATAGATTTCATTGCATTCATTACATATAAAGTGATCATGAGGATTCATATTGCCATCATAATGGGCGACACCATTTAGTTGAATCATTCTGATTAACCCTTGATCAATCAACTGATTAAGGTTCCTATAAACTGTTCCAAAACTAATATTCGGTTTTACTTTTTTTGCTTCACCAAATATCCAGTCAGCAGTTGGATGGATTTTGGTTGAAGTAATCCGTTGAAGGACCAGCTCTCTTTGTTTTGAAAATCTCATAATAACTCAACAAAGTTACCCACTAATAGGAATTATTCCTATTTATTTATAGTTCTTTTTAAGATTTTTTTACAACCGCCCTGATAATGACACTGCCTAAAACCATTACACCACCCCAAATAGCATATTTCCCAAGAGTCTCTCCAATTATTAAATAAACTAAAATTGGATTTATGATAGGCTCAACTGTTGGGTAGATGATTGCATCCAAAGCAGAAACATGTTTAATAACAATGGAAAATAGAATATATGGAATCCCAAGTTGAAATACCCCTAATAGAACGACCAAGCCCCACGATTGGAAATCATAACTAATTGTATTGATAATGATCGGCAGACAAATAATTAACGTTAATATATTACCTAAAAGGACTGATTCTATGGGTGAGGCATGCTTTTGTTTCCGTAATAATATTGTAAATAAGGCAAAGGAAATGCCGGCAACGATAGCAAAAATATTTCCTAAATAACCGGATAATGTCAAATCATCCATAAAAAACAAACCTAATCCAATCAGCATACCAACAATCGCAAGCCAATCAATGATATATGAACGTTCTTTCAGCACGAAATAGCTCAATAGTGCAACATAAATCGGAGCAGTATATTGTAGCAGAATGGCATTCCCTGCAGTTGTTAGTTTATTAGCGATAACAAAAAATGTTACTGTGGATGCATAAGATATTGCTGCTCCAATTTGATATTTTGACCAGGAAAATGTTGGCTTTTTTAAATATAGGAGAATCGTTAGTCCGGCTAATCCACTTCGCACTCCTGCAATAGCCAATGGTGGCCAAGGGATACTCTTAATCAAAACTCCTCCTGTGCTCCATAAAAGTCCTATCAGAAGTAAGTAAAATATTGCTGTTCTATGTTTCACAGTTTCTCAAGACAATCCGGCAAATATCGATTCACGTTTTATTGAAATTATGGTGGCTCTTTCTTTTCTGCAATGAGTTCGTGTCTGCCATTGTAACTGTTTTCAATTTACATATATCGAGGACTGCGATTCTGTCTTTTGAGAGTATAGAGAACCATCTTTCATTGAAATTTTTGTTCATGAAATTAATTGTTTTATGCTATTTTATTCTTAATTTTAGGTACAGAAGTAGTAAGGAATATCAACTAAAAACAGTCAGGAAGAAAAAAATTATCATAATTAGATTTGCTCTATAAAACACCCTCCAACAAAAAACCCTGCTTCGGCAGGGTTTTTTGGATTTTTGGAGGTATTTAAAGTCAATTAAAGTCCTTTAACACTACCTGATTTTTTATATAATTGAAACACTATATGCCACCCCAGAGCAACAATAATCATCAATACTAACCAATTAGTGGACTCAGTGACACCAAACCGACCCCCCGAAAGAACTGTGGTGTGTTGATTTATCATTGTCCAAATCAAGGGAACTGACAAATACGTATTATGTTTAGAGCGGATTCCTGCCATAGCCAATAGATTTGTATCAAATGATTCACCCTTTTTTACAGCGGGAATTATTATTTGTTGGGCAGGCCAGATACGAAACCAGACGTTGAAAGCCATGATCGTCCCAAAAAGTGCTCCCAGATGGATATTAAAGGAACGATAACTAAAGTCAGACCATTCTTTCATTAATAAGACAACTACGCCAATTAAAATAAAACTAATGATGGTTACTAAACGTACATTAGAAGTTATCCCACTTTTATATAAAGCGTCATAGATAAATACTCCAAGGAAGGTGACAGCAATCATAACAAATGAACTAATACTCCATTGTGTATCAGGATCATTGAATGTTAATCCGCCATGATAAAACACAATAAGCAGTAAAAAGAATCCGGTGAACCAAGTCCAGGCGGCTCCCCAACGGAACCAATAAAGGACCCTTGGAAATAATTCCGGTGTAATTTTTTGTTTTGTTTCCCCATCAATGGTCGCAGTAAATGGGAGGTTTATAAGATTGAACCAATAGAGAAGTCCAACCCATATAATACCGGCTAATATATGAAGCCATTTAAATATTGGATGAATTAATTCCATTTATTTCTCCTATCTTTATTTTGAGGTTTTGTAATAAACGCATTTATTAATTTATTTTCTATTATAAATAGATTTGAACTCATGATTCAATAATTGAAATGTAAATGCTTCAAAAGCTTACATTCTATTTAAATGAAGGATTGTATGAGTTCTATTATGGAATTATTCCAAATTCTTATTTGCAAAATCCCAGTTCACAAGGTTCCAGTAAGCATCGACATATTTAGGTCTGGCATTACGATAATCAATGTAATAGGCATGCTCCCAAACATCGATTGTAAGGAGGGCAGTTTTCCCGTGTGCAAGAGCAGAATCGGCATTATTTGTATTCATAATTGCCAGTTCGTTACCTTCTTTCACTAACCAGGTCCATCCGCTGCCAAAATTCGTAACGGCATTTTTGGAAAACTGTGCTTTGAAATTATCAAAAGATCCGAAGGACTGAACTATCGCATCAGCCACCGCTTTTTTGGGCTTTCCACCGCCATTAGGATCGAGAGATTTCCAGTAAAACGAGTGATTCCATACTTGAGCAGCATTGTTAAATAACCCACCTTGCGCATTTTTCACAATTTCTTCTAGTGAGCTATTTTCAAAGTCAGTTCCGGGAATAAGATTATTAAGATTTGTTACATATGCCTGATGATGCTTACCATAGTGGTAATCCAGTGTTTCAGCTGAAATGTAAGGTTCTAATTTATTTTTTTTGTAGGGTAATTCAGGTAATTCGTGCAGCATCTTGTTCTTTCTGTTAATTGTTAATTATTCAATAAATTTTCTTATGAAATATAATAATAATTAGGAATAATTCCTATTTAGATTACTAATTATTACAAAAAGGTTTAGACTAACTGGGGAAATGGAAATAAATCTTCAAGAGCTTTAATTCTTCCAAATTCATCCTTGTGAATGACATGAATTCTTGTGAATTCGGTATAATTATTTAAACCGGATGCAGCAGCAAGGGCATTTAAACCGTTACGAAGTGTAATGATATAATTAAGGACTCGCCATTGTTTTTCCTCAACCACCAACGCTTTCTGATGATTTGGATCTGTTGTCGCTACTCCAACGGGACATTTATTTGTATGACATTTCATGGCACCGATACATCCCACTGACACCATCATTCCTCTGGCGATATTAACGAGATCTGCCCCCATCCCCATGGCAATTGCAATTTTATCCGGGCTGAAGAGTTTACCACTGGCAAATACTTTCACCCGATCACGAACACCATATTTTCTCAATGCATTGTCCAGATAAATTAATCCTGATTTAATTGGTAACCCCATTGTATCGGCCATTTCCTGGTAAGTCGCACCGGAGCCTCCCTCGCCTCCATCCACCGTGATGGCATCGGGACCCCGACCGGTTAAAGCCATTTCTTTACACAATTCGTCGGCGGAGTCCGGGCTTCCCATAACTACCTTTATTCCAACAGGTTTACCTCCCAATTGCCTTAATTCATCGATAAAATCAAAAAGAGAGGATACATCATGGAATTGACGATGTCGATTAGGTGAATCCACATTCTGCCAGGGAGTTACTCCGCGGATAGCAGCAATTTCTTCATTCACCTTACTCCCCTCCACATGACCACCTCTAATCTTCGCTCCCTGGGCCATTTTAATTTCAAACATGGCTAGTTGAGGATTTTCAGCAATATCTTTAAATTTTTCTTTGGAAAAGTCACCATTATTTTCTCGAACACCAAATAAACCGGGCCCGATTTGCATAATTACATCCCCACCACCCAACAAATGGTATTTAGCCAGTCCACCTTCACCGGTATGAACCCATGATCCTTGTGCTTTACCGATTCCCATACTCATAGAACTAATGGCGTTTTCGCCCAAGGCTCCGAAACTCATAGCACTCATACCAACAGGTCCCTTTAGTCTCCATGGAATATCACAATCTTTCCCAATAATTATGGCATCTTCATCCCGTAGTAACCAGGGTTGAACTTCAACTTCTTCCAAATGTTCTCTTCGGGAAAATAATCCTTCAACTCCCACATATCGCTTGGTTTTCATTTTTGGATCACACACAATATGCATCTCTTCTGCCAACTTGGGAAACATGGAATTTCTAAGAAACCAACCCGGTTTATCAAAATCCCGCTTGGAACCAAACGCTATGAGAGTTTTCATATATTTTCCTGCCACAACTATATTCTGAAAATCCATACGACTAAATGGTTTCCCTTCATTATCAGAATCGAACATATATTGTCTTAGCTCCGGTCCCATCATTTCAAAAACATAACGAATTCGCCCCAATAAAGGAAAATTACGTAATATTGAATGCTGACTTTGTCGCTTATCAATCATGTACCAGACGAAAAAAACAATCGGTGGCACAATCAAAACAATAATAGCGAGTATAAGAAAACCGGTGATAATAAAATCATTCATATTGATCACTTAACAATTAAGATAGGACATTGACAAGTTTCCATGACTTTTAATGGCTTACTTCCTGCAAAAAACTTAGTAATCGGACTTTTGGTGGAGCTTCCCATTACAATAATATGGTCATTTCCAGCTTCATTAATAATCACCTCTACCGGATCTCCTACCCGGAAAATGTTTTGGTATTGAATCCTTGATCGACTCATAAACTTTCCGGCTCTCTCTGCTGCATTTTTATATCCTTTACCGAAATGCTCCCGTTTACTAACGGTAAGGATATCAACTCCGATTCCGTATGAATGGGCGACTTTTGCGCCGAATTTTACTGCTCGATTGGTTCCTCTGGAATCATCAACCGCTAAAAGAATTCGATATGACTGATTTAAATCAATCTGATTAACAACAAAGATAGAACTGTCTATAAACTGAATTAAATCATGCGCCATGCGTCGCTTTCTGCTGCCACCGATAATGGTAACATCATAATCACCTTTATGGACTTCATCCCTGAGTTCGGAAATAATATCTCCATTTCGTAAAATTAGATTGACATTTTTGCAAAAGGTCCCTTTCAAATACACATTCGCCCGGTTGGCACTGGTTTTGATCAGAGTATTTGTTGGAAAACCAGCTTCAATGGATTGGGGCTTGATGTATGAATGATCTGCCAGGTAATGAAAAGCCCACTCCAGCACATCCATCCCTGGTCTGTCAAACTCCCAGGATTCCATACGATCATGGGCCATGCTGACGACCTTTGAACTAAACTCACTGATTTTCTCACCGACGTCTACAATGGTGGTGGACGCATTAAAGGCTTGGGCTATTTTCATACCAACCTGAAGAGTTGACTTCGAATATTCTTTGCTGCTGACAGCGATTAATATCTTCATTGCAGTCCTATATTAACACGATTTTACTTGAAAAACAGCCAATAAGTATTTGAGTAGGCTACAAGCAGAATAATAGACATAATTCCAACTTTCCAGCCTATTTTTAAAAAATCTTTAGCGCTGACCAGACCGCTGGAATAAATAATCGTACAGGCGGGGGCAGCAACGGCGGTAAAATAACCAAAAGCAGATGCCACTACAGTAACCAAACCCAAGTGAAGAGTATCCGGTCCCAAATTCATAGTTACTGGCCCCAAGACCGCCACGGTGGCTGAACTGGATAATACGTTGGCCAACAAAGTGGTGATCAGCACAATAATTGAATCGGTAATAGAGGGGAAAATATCCATAATAGATTCAAAATAATTCACAACATGATTGGCCATCCACAATGCCGCTCCTGTTGATTTAATATTTGATCCCAGAGAGATAGTGGCACCGAATAGAATGATCACTCCCCAGTTTGTATTACGGCTCAAATCTTCCCATTTTACAAACCCGGCAATTAAATATAATAAAACGCCTGCCAGGGCGATGGTTCCTAAACCCAGCGAATCACTGAGAAATACCCAACCGCAAAATACCAGAAAAAATATAAAAACAGCCACGGTACTCCTGCCTGTTAAATCAGGTGATTTAGCCACCTGAACAATTAATTTCCTGACACCAGTATCCAGGCTTGAGTATTCGGAAGTAAAACTTTTTAATAACAACCAGGTGACCAGAGGAATCTGTATTAGCACCAAAGGATACAATCGAATTATCCAGCTTAAGTAAGGTAAGGATATACCGTAACCTTTTAAGTAGGAAATCATAATCACATTCCGTCCACCTCCTGAGGGAGTACCGACAGAACCAATCAGGGCACCATAAGCAATGGCAAATAACAAGACGGCACTTAACCCCCTGACTTTTTCTTTATCTTCCGATGTATATCTAATAAGAGTGAGCCCAATGGGAAGCATGAGTGCCGCAACGGTGTGACCGCCAATGAATGAAGCCATAATGGCCGAAATTGCAGTGAATCCAAAAACAATATTCTTTGTTTTATGGCCGGTAAGGGTAATGATTCCCAATGCAATTCGTTTATCCCAACCCTGCTGAATAATGGCCACTGCCAACATTAATGATCCCATAATAAAAAACACAGCATCATTCATAAAAGAATGTGAAATTTCCTCCGGGCCACCAATACCGAGGACCACTTCCATGACCAGAATATAAATGGCGATGGCTGGTAAAGAAATCGGTTCTGTAATAATCATCATGAGCGTCGTGACCACAATGAGTATAATACGGTATCCCGCAACCGAAAGACCTTCCGGGGGAGAAAAAAAGAGGAGAATGGCCCCCAATATCATGGTGATTAAAAACCATTTCTTCTGGGTCGCCCAAAAAAGGAAGTTTGACAAAGATTTGTGTGTAAAGCCAAGCATAGAAGGCTATAATTTAGTGTCTAATATCAATCAGTGGATACATTCGCTTGGAACTCTTTTTCCATCCTCCATTATCGCCCACTTCCAGATGGGCACACGTTTTTTCAGCTCAACAATAAACCAAGACATGGCATCAATCCCCTCCTGCCTATGTTTAGACCAGATAACAATGTGCAGGCTTGTCTCCCCTACATTAACCCTTCCAACCCTGTGTTTACATAATAAATTATGAATTGGGAATTTTTTCACAGCCTCTTCTGCCAACTGCTTTAGTTCAGTTTCTGCCATACCTTCATATTGTTCATATTCTAGTGCGGTAATAGTTTCATCATTCTCCGTAGCGCGGACGCGACCATTGAAGATCAATTCTGCCCCGTCTTGACGGTGGGTGTCATCTGAGGGAAAAAAGGTAATTGGACCTTTTACAATTTCAATCATTGATCATTGGTATTTTTTTTAATTTTGTGACTTTTGTGGATTTTGCGGCATTTATCAACCTCCCTGCACAGGTGGAATGAAGGCCACTTCATCCCCATCTTTCAATACTACTTCTTCCGGAACATATTTTTGATTTACCGCAACACGTAAACTGACGCCATCCAGTTTTCCGTCTGCTTTCTCGCGAATCAGTTTTTCTAATTCAAATGATGTTATTCCAGTTTTCAATTCCAAATTAATTTCATTTTCACCCATGGTATATTTCACTTGAGAGAAACATTTAATAGTTATTTTTATCATAATTGTATTGTTTGCGTAGAATGGCTCATCCCATCATAGATTAGTAGTTTTCCAATAAGATTTGGTTCGAGACCAACAATCAATTTTACTGCTTCTAATGCCTGAATATTTCCAATAATTCCCGGCAGCATTCCCAATACACCGGCATCAGCACACGTCTCCCCCCCGGAAGGCGGCTCTGGAAATAATTCACTATATCCTGGGCTACCGTCTTTATTTAGAATTGCCACTTGGCCTTCATATCGATATAATCCACCATATATCATTGGTATTCCTAATCTTTTGGATAAGCTATCGATCAATTGTCGCGTTTGAATATTGTCTGTAGCATCGATGACAACATCAAAGTCGCGCATACAATTTAAACCGTTATTTCCGTTCAAATATTCACCAAAGATTTCAATATCGGTTTCAGAATTATATTTTTTCAAATTTCCCCTGGCAATTTCCACTTTCAATCGACCAACATCATCCACACCAAATAATGGTTGCCGCTGCAAATTTGACAATTCAACTTTATCCCCATCAATTATTTTAATTTTGCCTACTCCAGCCATGGCTAAAGATTGGGCTGCCGGACACCCAAGTCCACCCATCCCGACGACTGCAACAGTCGCTTCTATTAATTTCTTTTGTCCCTCTATACCTATTTCAGGAAGAACTGTTTGTCTGGCCCATCTGCTTAAGTCGTTCTGTTCAGATTGAAAAGCGCACCATGACTGTGCGCCGCCCAATAAACTGAATGCATTCTCCAAATCCTTTTCAATAATCATTTCTTCCGTTATAATCCCGAATTGGCAGATGAGGACTGATATCCCTTTCAAATCTTGTAGAGCATCAACACTAATTGCAACCGGGTTCAGACCTTTCAGGGGAAATTCGGATTGGAGTTCTTTCGACCGGATATCAATAATGGAAAATGGTTTTCCTTTATCGATCCATTCCTGTAATTCTTGTGGTGTAATTATCATTTTATTAGCCACAGAGTTATAGAGACCACAGAGAGTTTATAAAAGTATTTTTTCATAATATTTGTGACTCTGTGATTAACCTAGTGTTTTCCATGGTAGAATGTTTACCCTAATCTTTTCACCCGTTTTTAATGGTTTATCTCCTGGTTCACTTCCCAAAATACAGTTGGCTTCCAATGATGATGAAAGCATGTGGGAACCTGTTTTAACTGAAGGTTCACACACTAATTTTCCATTTTCTATCCACGCTTTTCCGAACAGGAAACGATATTTTTCTTTATCTCTGGGAAACGATTCTTTCAATATTCCTGTTAAAAACTTTTTCTCGGGTTTCCCCATCATTTTTTCCAAAACAGGCCAGACCCACTCCATAAAACCAATATACGCCGATACAGGATTTCCCGGCAGACCAAATATTAGGTTAGATTTCTTTGTCCCAAAAAAAAGAGGTTTTCCTGGTTTCTGTGCCACTTTCCAAAAATGCTCCTTAACACCCAGTTCCATAAAGACTTCACGGACATAGTCAAAACGTCCCATGGAAACACCACCGGAAGAAATAACCATATCACATGTTTCCAAAGCTTCGGATAAAAATGAACGTAACGATTCTCTATCATCTTTTATCACTTTCCGTATGATGATATTCGCTCCGGCTCGTTCAACCAGTTCTGCAAGCACATAAAGATTGGAATTATAGATTTGTCCAGGCAATAATTCATTTCCAGGCTCAACTAATTCATCACCCGTTCCAAAAATGGCAATTCTCGGTTTTTTGGAAACATTGACCTCCCCATATCCAAAAGTGGCTAATGTTCCAATTTCGCTGGGTGTAATGCGAGTGCCATTTGGAATTAAGACATCTCCTTCTTTTATTTCTTCTCCTTGCTTCCGGATGTGTTTTCCGGAATGTGTTTCTAAATATATTTCGATAGAATTGGTATCAGAAAATCCGCTGGTATCTTCAACCATAACAATCGTATCAGCACTATCCGGGATTTTTGCTCCTGTCATGCATTGAATACATTCGCCAGGTTTGAGCTTAACGCCGGCAGGTGTGCCAGCAGAACTCACGCTCACCATTTTAAGTGTCACTGGATTTTCCTGACTTGCATTCTTTGTATCTTCTGCGCGAACTGCAAAGCCATCCATAGCAGAATTGTCGAACCGGGGTGATGGAAATGGTGCTACAATATCTTGGGCAAGTACACGATTACTTGCTTTATTCAATGAAATAATTTCAGTTTTCAAAAATGGAATGTATCCTCGAATTATTTCTTTGGCTTCCTGAACGGATATCATAGAATTTCCCTTAATAAAAAGATGATGGCGATGACAACTACTATCCCCATGATTTTTTGAATGGTCTTCGTCTCAAATTTAAAAGAACCAAAATAAGATCCTGCGATTCCACCAACAGTCACGGCTCCTGCAAGCGGCAAAATAAATGCCAGGTCAATCGTGCCAGTTTGAGCTCTGGCTATTACGCCTGCTAATGAATTTACCCAAATAAATAATGCGCCGGCTGCGGCGGCTTCCTTTTCATTTCCCAAACCAAACATGATAATCAATGGTACCAGATATATTCCACCGCCGATTCCCACAGCGCCCGACACAAATCCGAGAACAGCACCCATATAAAAAATGAATATCCACTTTTGAACGCCGGATAATTGAAATTTAAATTTATAATCTGTTAACATATATATTCTCACTGTAACTAAAATGAGAGTGATCAACAACAGAATTTGAAATATTTCTTTGGACAAGTTTAATGTACCCGCAAAGTACGACAACGGGATTGACGTCGCCATGAATGGAAGAATTAAAGTAAGTTTGCCATGACCGTTGCGCCAAAAGTTTATCACTCCAATGGAGGTAACAATCAAGTTTAATGATAATGATGTCGTCGGAATAATATGATAACTAATACCGAAAATGGCCATAATTGCAGTATAGGACGATCCACCACCCAACCCGACAGATGAGTAAATCAGGGCAATGAAAAAAAACAGGATAGGTAAAATGAATTCCGTCATTTTATTATCTTTGCGGAAGTTTTAAACTTCCGCAAAGTTCCTTTTTTAAACCATTCCATCTATTAATGTTTTTCACCTTTCATCATATGAAATGAATGAAAAATAGTTGGAATTAACACTTTCAGAGCATCTTTTACTGCACCGGTACTTCCAGGCAGACAGATAACAATCGCTCCATTCACTACTCCAACTGTGAGACGGGATAAAATGGCTGTCTTGACTTTTCCACGTCCGTATGCATGGAGAGCCTGTTCAACACCCGGCAGTTTGGAATCGAATATTTTTTCCACAGTTTCGATGGTCAAATCCCGTGGACCCAGTCCCGTTCCGCCCGTAGTGATTATCAGTTCTACTCCTTTGTTAATCCAGGATTGAATCGTTTGGATAAGATATTCAGAACCGTCGGGCAACACTGTTTGATGGTCAACTGTACACCCTGCATCAGAAAATCCATTGATTAATATTGGACCAGATTTATCTTCGTTTTGACCAGCAGCAACACTGTCGCTTATGGTAATAATCCCAACTTTTGGTCGATATTCTATAGCATAGTGTGATTTTCCACCTGTTTTTTCAACTAGTTTGACTTCACCGATTGTCATTGTTTTATCGATTGACTTGCACATATCATAAATGGTCAACGCAGCTACGGATACAGCTGTGAGTGCTTCCATTTCTACACCGGTAGCTTCCCGGGTTTTGACTGTAGAGTTAATCGCAATACTATCACTCTGAATTTCAAATTCAATATCCACAAAAGACAAGTTCAGTTGGTGACACATGGGAATCAGATCGGAAGTCTTTTTTGCTGCTTGGATACCAGCAATTTTCGCAGTTGTTAACACATTGCCTTTGGGAATTGAATCATCTTGAATTGAAGTAATCGTTTCCGGGAGCATGATGATTTTACCTTCTGCCCTTGCCGTCCGGTCTGTCGACACTTTATCAGTCACATCGACCATTCTAACATTTCCTTTTTTATCTAAATGCGAAAAATCATTCATATTATCCTCCTATTTGCGTCATGGATTCTCTGTGGTCTTTTCCGTGGTGCTGGGCTTCCCAACCATCCCTGAATTTTTTATGCATTGTATTTCTAATCATTTCTCCAATCTCTCCATCAGACACTCCACTACGCATGGCATCTCGAATGTTTGTTTCTCTTTGGCTGTACAAACAGTTTAATAGTTTTCCATCTGCGGTAATACGGAGGCGGTTGCATTCATTACATAGACTGCGGGAGTAAGCTGGAATGACGGCTACTTTCCCCTTATAACCTTTTACCCTGAAAATATAATGTTCTGTCCGAGAACCGCCAACGGATTGGAGTTCAGGTATTATGCTTTTCAAATCCGCTACTATATGGTCTGCACCATAAAACTTTCCCGTTTTCCAAATCTGATGAGAATCAAATGGCATGAGTTCAATAAAGCGTACTGTAATGTTATTTTCCTTTGTAAAAGCAACAAAATCCAGAAATTCATCATTGTTAAAATCCCTCATGACTACCACATTTATCTTTATAGAATGTAAACTCGACTCAATTGCTTTTTTGAATCCTTCCAAAACAAGATTCAGTCCGTCTCGTCTGGAAATGGTTTTAAATTTTTCAGGATTTAATGTATCCAGACTAATATTGATTCCAGTCAAGCCGGCATCCTCTAATTGGTCAATATATTTGCCAAGCAATATTCCATTCGTTGTCAGGTGAATAGACTCTACACCATCTGTATTTTTGGTAAATCGAATAATGTCCGACAAATCTCTTCGCAGCAATGGTTCTCCACCGGTAAAGCGAATTTTGGATACTCCCATCTTGGAGGTCAATTCTATAAGACGATAAATCTCATCGGTAGTCAGCAGTTTATTTTTGGTGCGAAAATCGACACCTTCCTCCGGCATGCAGTACATACAGCGAAGATTACATTGCTCATTTAAGGCAAGGCGAAGATAATTGAATGTACGACCGAATTGGTCATGGATAGGCGAATGCGCCGAATGAATCGACGCACCGCTAAAGGGTCGGATTTGTTGTTTTAGTACTTCCATTCTCTTTCCAATCACGGGAGCAAATGATTCCGTTTCCAGCTTCACCGTACCGGCCTCAAACCATATCAACTACCTGTTGACTTAGGTTTTTTGGCTACGAGATGGTCTAATAAATTATGTTAAACTATTTCTTGATCAAATCTATTTGATTTCCATCCTCAATTTGACAATGAATGGATCCATTAATTAAAAATTGACAATAGTCATGAGGTAGGCAAAAGATCCATTGGCGCCATCTTCTGCTTTTAATTTTCCGGGCATGAATAGAGAATAGCCGCCAACCAGTTTTACATTTTTAGCCAATTTATGGACGACGGTCACATCCAGCTCATTTCCAAATGAATCACTGCTCTGGTCTGCGTTAAATATATGGTATGCTGCATTCACAACATGGCCAGCGATTTTTACACCGGAAACTTTCACATGGATATCCTGAAGGCCCAGACCTGATGTATGAACAGGCAGATTTAAGAAATAATCCATAAATCCATAATATTTATGATTGGTGGCATATAGGGTGTTGAATGATTCATCAATGTCGGAGGTGGTGGAGTCATCTCCGGAAACAAAATCCAACCCGGCTGAAACTGTCATTCCAGCGATTTTTAATCCTCCATTAATGGCATACATCATGCCACCGAAATCAACATCATCTGATTTTGCCCCGCTTTGGGTGGCAAATTCAGCTTCATAATTCACACTTGCAATAGTACCTTTTTCATAAGTACCCAGAGTCATTCTTTCATTATCCTGGATGGCAAAAACCTGCGTTGTATGTCCGTCCATAAGTTTTAGGTTGGTATAGGCGCCCCGAACATTGTAATCGTCCTCATCATCAACCATCCCTGCTTCTACCTGCTTATAGTTGAATACGTCCACATTGGCAAACCCATTGGTATAATTAAATACAACACCATCAAACGAGCGACCAACGTTATGCCAACCCACGGCTCCGATGAGTCGCTGGGGACCGTATACTGCTTCAAATCGACCTACTTTTGCACTCAATCCCAATCCAAACAGATTATTCAATTTAAAATATGCCTGATGGACATCCAGCATATCTGCTGTACCATCGGTCAGCGTACTGGTTTCTGTTCCAAAAACACGAGAGTCCTGAAGTTGCACAAAAGTCAATACATCTTCGCTTTTATATGATACAGCAAATCGGGTGCGCAAATAGTTCTGGTTATTAAATCCGGTAGTATCTGAAAAATCCTTATCCACCATCTCGTATCTCTGACGAATCTGGCCTGAAAATTTTAACGGATTTGATTCAGCAAATAATATCCCAATAATCGAAATCAGGATTAGTGTTGTTCTTAAGTTCATTTCATACTCCTAGTATTTATGTTATTTATATTGTTGTGTTCATTAATTGATTTTGGAAAAAATAATTGAAAAATAATTATTCTAAATTTGGATCGACTCGGTTAATCCACCCTATAATAGGAGAGTAATTCGAATGGTAGCGATTTGATTAAGTGTGCAATTGTAAACTCTCGTCCAAATATGGATCTTTTAATGGCACTGGGTTTTTTCCTGAAAATGTTTTCATAAATACCCAAATCGTGGCAGCAAGTGCTCCTGCAAACATGACAACTTCAATGAGTCCAAAAATAGGCGTTTCCCAATGGGGTGGAAAAATCATTAAATACAAATCGACCCACCGACCCACCAGAACCAGCGATGCAGCGACTAACAAACTTTTTTCGTTCCGCTTTGTTTTTCTAAATAATAAAATCGTAAACGGAATGAGCCAATTAAGTAAAATATTCACAACCGTCAGCGCACCAAATACACCTGCATGGCGTTTAATATAGTAGACCGTTTCTTCCGGTATATTTGCGTACCAGATTAGCATATGTTGAGAAAACCATATATAGACCCAAAAGGTCGTGAATCCGAATAAATACCTTGCCAATTCGTGCAGATGGTCTACTTTTGCCGTACCACCAAACGCATTTTTTCTCTTGAGAATAATAAGAGCGATTATCAAAAAGGCCAATCCACTGGTGAACATTCCGGAAAAATTATACAGCCCGAAAATGGTACTGTACCAATGGGGTTCCAGGGACATAATCCAGTCAAAACTGGATGCAACAAACATAATGCCGCCGATGTAAAGCCAAAAAGCCGACCAACCTATGGCAGATTTCTTATGAGCCGTATTTCCATCGATATCTATGGCATTGGATTTTGAAATTATTTTTCTCCCCACCACTATCCAAAAAATAAAATACAAAGCCATCCTTGCAAAGAATCCAGCAGAATTCAACCAAGCAGATTTTCCGGTTAAAAGTGCATCTGTTTTCATTACATCTGCCTTGGACCAAATATAAATATCATTCATACCAAAATACAAAACCGCCATCATGATAAATCCCATAGGCAAAATGGAAAACATGGCTTCGGGGATCCGTCGTATAACAACATCCCATCCGGAATTGGATACAAAATGAATCGCTACCAGCATCATACCGCAAAACCCAATACCCGTCAGAAAATAAGCTGACAGAAGTAAATTAGACCACGCTCGCACAGGATTAATAACTATCCCAATTATAAATGCAGCGACACCCAATGCCATGAAGACCTTTAACCATATTTTTTGACTGGACGTCAATAACATTTTAGTTTGTTCAATCATATTAATTCCCCATGGTCCTCAAAAAGTGGATTACCTTCCACCGGTCTTCTCTTATAACTTGCGATCGGTAAGATGCCATATTCCCTCGACCGTTTGAAACGATGAAATACAATTGTCCATCTTTCATATTCATCACTTTGTCAGAAAGTAGAGACGGTGGCGGCGGTACACCCCGTTTGGTCACCGGACCATCCCCCAGACCTGTCAGTCCATGACAGACCTGACAATAATTTCTATAAACCCATTCACCGCGCATTACATTTTTTTCAGTAGGTTCAACTGGATTGCTCAATACATTACCGGCTAATTCTTCTGTCAGATCACCATCAGCATACTCTGGCAAGAATCCTCGAGCGATGGTGCCTTTAACGGGTGGTTGAAGTGTTTTCCCATCGGGGTAATTCGGATTCTCTGAAAAGGCATCGAATGGAATCGAATGAACCATTTCCGGAACAAATTCTACATTTGTTTCTCTCGGGTCCATGTACAGGCAACGCTGCAATCCAATGAGCAGCAGAATAACAATGCCCAGCTTCATTATTGATTTAAATTTCATCAGTCAGATTCCAATCTCTCATTCCATTCAAAAGCGTGATATTCCGTGGCTATCTTAACAGCCCTTTCACTGTCGAAGCTTCCAACTCCTTCCGAGAGGACAAGGACAAATCGATCATCTGTTACGTCCGGAGCGAATGTGACCGGTTTTCGTCCGGGTAATACACCCGTCAGCCATAATAAGGTAAAAACAGTCCCGAGCCCTGCAAATAGAACGGTCGTTTCAAAAGCAATAGGCAAAAATGCCGGCATAGAGTTCCAAGGCTTACCGCCGATATTGATCGGCCAACTTATTGCCGATATCCAATACTGACCCCATAATCCGAAGACCAATCCGATAGCAGCAAAAATGAAACACACTTTAGATAGGCGGGACGGCTTCAATCCCATGGCTTTATCCAATCCATGGACGGCATAAGGCGTATATGCATCCAAAATTTTATAACCTCTATTCATGTATTTTACGGTTGCATCTTTTAAATCAAATTCATTATCAAATGAAACTATAAATACTTTCTTCATCTCCCACCCCCGCTTCGGCCTTTATAGTGAAGGACATTTTTAACTTCACCAATGGAAATAATGGGTAAATACCTTATGAATAACATGAATAACGTGAAGAACAACCCGAAACTGCCAATGAGCGTACCGATTTCTACCAATGACGGTGTATACATGGCCCACGCCGACGGCAGATAATCCCGATGCAGGGACGTAACAATAATCACGAATCGTTCAAACCACATACCGATATTGATAAAAATGGATAGAATAAAAACCATTATCATATTGGTGCGGATTTTCTTGAACCAAAAGAATTGCGGTGTAATCAAATTACAGCCAACCATAATCCAATAAGCCCAGGAGAAGGGCCCCAACGCCCGGTTCATGAAGACGAATTGTTCATAACCATTCCCGGAATACCATGCGATAAAAAACTCTGTCGCGTAGGACAATGTTACAATACCACCAGTTACAATAATCACCTTGGTCATATTTTCAATATGCTTTACGGTAATATATTCTTCTAATCGTAATGTTTTCCGGGCGATTAGTAATAAGGTAAGCACCATGGCAAAACCTGAAAAAACAGCGCCGGCGACAAAATAAGGGGGGAAAGTTGTCGTATGCCATCCAGGGATAGAAGATGTGGCAAAGTCAAAACTCACAATGGTATGAACCGATACAACCAAAGGCGCTGCCAATCCAGCCAATAAGGCGTAAACAGTTTCATATCGATGCCAGGTTCTGAAAGAACCGGACCACCCAAAACTCATTAGTCCGAAAATCCATTTTTTCATTTTGTTTTTCGCTCTGTCGCGAACTGTCGCCAAATCAGGAATCATGCCAATGTACCAAAAAACAGCCGAAATAATTAAGTATGTGCTGATGGCAAAAACATCCCAAACCAGTGGTGAACGAAAATTAACCCACAGAGGACCGCGAAAATTTGGGTAGGGCATCATCCAGTAAGCCATCCAGGGTCTTCCCATATGAATAATGGGGAACAGGCCAGCGCAAATGACAGCAAAAATGGTCATCGCTTCGGCAGATCGATTAATGGACGTCCGCCATTTTTGTCTGAATAAAAATAGAATAGCTGAAATCAGGGTACCGGCGTGACCAATTCCTACCCAGAATACAAAATTGGTAATATCAAAAGCCCAACCAACGGTTTTGTTCAGTCCCCATGTTCCGATACCTGTCATAATCTGGTAGGTGACGGACACGATACCAAGAGACAATGCACTTGCGGCCAGTAGAAAACCAAACCACCATAATCCGGTTGGTTTTCGCTCCATGATTTCGACAACATCATTGGTGACATTTTTTAAATTTTTATTGCCATGAATCAGTGGTTCTCTAATCGATTTCACCTGACTAGCCATGATGGTTTCCCCCTGTTTCATCTTTCCGGTTTCTCACCATGGTTAAATAGCCCACAGTCGGTTTTATGTTCAGGTCTTCCAGCACATGATAATGGCGCGGGTCTTGAACTTTTTTTACGATTTCACTCTCCGGATCATTTAAGTCGCCAAAAATAATGGCATCTGCCGGACAGGATTGTTGACAGGCCAGTTTAATATCACCGTCAGTAAGCTTGACACCCCTTTGTTTTGCTTCCATTTTGGCTTCCTGAATCCGCTGAATACACAAGGAACATTTTTCCATTACACCCCTGGAGCGTACAGTCACGTCGGGATTCAAAACCATATTTTCAAGCTGATCATCATGTGCATAATCAAACCAATTGAATCGACGAACTTTGTAGGGACAGTTATTGGCACAAAACCGAGTGCCGACACATCTATTATAAATCTGCTGGTTGAGTCCTTCAGAACTATGGACTGTCGCCAAGACCGGGCAAACAGGTTCGCATGGAGAATTATCACAATGATGACAAAGCATGGGCTGAAATGCCACATCCACGTCGTCCCCTTCACCGGAATAATAACGATCAATCCGCATCCATGCCATGTCCCGCCGACGAAGCACTTCATCTTTACCAACCACTGGCACATTATTTTCAACCTGGCAGCTAATGACACAGGCCGAGCAACCTGTGCAGGCGCTTAAATCAATCGCCATAGCCCAGTGGTGTTTCTTGTATGGATGGTCTTCTTTCCAAAGATTTACTACTTGGTGTCCGTGGTGTCTTCCAGACGTTGGGTCTTTTTTATATTCATTAAAGGTTGTTTCCTGTATAAAGGGTCGCACTTCCATTGAGGCAGGTTTAATATGTTCCGGATTGGATAATGTATTATAAGTTTGCGTCAATGCAAGACCGGCTGTTCTATCTGTTTTTTCAATACTGACAGCTACACCGGAAAATGTCAGGTTCTGTTCATTTCGGCTCAATAAATGGTTAATGCGTTCTCCGACCCTTTCTCCTTCGGACAAAGTGGCTTTCTTCTGAATCCATTCGGGACCTAAATTTTTAAACCGCTCCGTCCCTTTTCGACCATATCCCAAGGATACAGCCAGAATATCCTTATGCTGTCCTTCCTGAATGTAAACGGGTAATTCCACTGATTGGCCGCTGGAGATCAATTTTATAACATCACCCTGTTTCAGACCCAAATCTTCTGCCTTATGGGGCGACATGCAAACAGCATTGTCCCAAGTCAGTTTTGTCATGGGATCAGGCAATTCCTGGAGCCATGGATTTTCTGAATGACGACCATCCATCATTTGCAAAGACGAGTAAGCAACCAGTGACAGCCCATCCTCTATGTTGGATGTTGGAAGGATGCCTTTATTAAATTGCGCTGTTTTTCCTTCAATTGGTTTTACTCTGACAAATCCATCGTGTACCAGTATATCCCACCATCGGTTGAAAGACTGGCCACCTTTTTTCCGCTTATTATAAATCTTTTTCCAATAGTTCCGGACCAGATTCCGTTCATCATCTTTGTTACCGGTCCATTGGGCAAGGGATTTCCGGAAAGTCCGAGTGTCACCCAATCCTTGAATGGCTGGCTGCGTCATGGATAAAACACCTGACATAAATTCATCATCTGACCATGATTCCAGGTAATGAGGTGACGGACATTGCACCTGACAAATATCACTTGTTTCATTATCTTTCCCGGAAAAACTGACAGTCAGCGGTACTGATTTTAACAGGTCACGGAACCTATCACCTTCCGGCAAATCATAAACAGGATTGACGCCATGAATAAATACTGCGCCAACTTCTCCTGCTTCCATATCTTTTAACAACTTGACTACATTGGAGTCATTTCCTGATTTTTGAAAACTGGGTGTATTTAATAATACTGTTTTGCCGATATTGCCCAGTGTATGATTAATCCGGTTCACAAGGACCTGGACAGCCGTATCATTGAGACCGGAAATCACTAAACTTTTGCCATGATACAGTTTCAAATCATTTGCTATTTTCCCCGCCAGACCATCATTACCACTATGGTTAAGTGCGTGTTCGATATCTTTGACCAATTTAAGAATTTCTGCTGGTGTCTTTACGTGGCGCTCATCGGCTTTTGCACCGGTTATGGACATCCGTGATTCGACCTGAATATGTTTTGAAATGTGTTTCGAATCCAAATTTCTATTTTGCCTATATCCCTTCGTAAACTGTACAGGAGAAAGCCAAGTGCCCAGAAAATCAGCATCCAAACTGACTATCATATCTGCTTTATCGAATTTATACTGGGGTAAAATACGTTTTCCATAATTCATTTGATGGGCATCTAATATAGCGGAGTAGGAAATAGGGTCGTATATTACATGAATCGTATTGGGATATTTTTTTAGGAATTTTTTTATATAAAATTTTGTAGATGGACTGGTGACAGTTTCTGTCAGTAATACAATTTGTTTTCCCGCGTTACGGGTTTTTCTTAACCCGATCGCAACAAATTTATCCAAGGAATTCCAATCTGTCTTTTCTCCACCCACAATGGGATGGAACAACCGTTTTGAATCATATAATTCAATAACACTGGCCTGGCAGACAGGACATAATCCGCCTTGTGTTTGGGGATGATCAGGATTTCCTTCTAATTTTATCGGTCTTCCGTCACGATTTTTAACCAGAACCGCACAGCCAGAGCCGCAAGCATGGCTCGTTGATGCATACCAATACGCCTTCCCGGGAATAACTTCCTCCGGTTGGACTAAAAAGGGTATGGCTTTTTTCACAGGTGTTTTAGAACAGGCAACCATGAAGGTCGCTAATGAAAACCCAGCAGTTTTCAGAAAATCACGTCGGTTCCATTCCATTGAAGTAGTTTCTAAATCAGCTGGACCCGCAAGACTTTCAACTGATTCTCCAACTTCTTTTGTCATCCAATATTTTTTTTCTTTAGACATTCACTAATCCTAATAATGGCATGTAGCACAATCTAATAAAAGTTGTGTTCTTTCTGTGGCCGCATCGGCGAATTCATGCCCCTTTCGGTGGCAGTCCAAACACCAGCCCATGGCCAAACTTTCCTGTTGCTTTATCCGCTCCATTGATGCCACATCACCATGACAGCTGGCACAATCCACACCCGCTGTAATATGCGGTTTGTGGCTGAAGAATACAAAATCAGGCAAATTGTGGACTTTGATCCATTCCACTGCTTTTCCTTCTTTCCCCTCAATGGGTTTCCCCTGGGGGTCATATCCCATCGCCCCATAAATTTTCACAATCTCTAAAGAGGTTAGGGGTCGGATTTCTCTGCCTTCTTCCTTTGCCTGGTTTTCTTCCAATCGCAGATTATCTCTTGTGGCGGAGACATACTTATGGCAATTCATACATACATTCGTTGCCGGAATGCCTGCGTGACGACTTTGCCAGGCTCCGTAGTGACAATATTGGCATGATATTTCCATTTCCCCTGCGTGAAGCCGATGAGAAAAATTAATAGGCTGAACGGGTTCATAATCCTGCTGATTTCCCGGTATATGATAGGTGCTATTGCTGAAGATGATTAAAACACCTGCGAGAAAAATTAAAATAGTAATCAGTTTAAATTGACTTTTCATTTATACTATGAATTCAATAATTGTTCTTCCAGCGATATTGCTTTTGGAAATAAGATATTATTTTCCAAATGAATATGTACATGAATATTTTCTTCTAATTCATTCAAATTGGTGTAAGCAGCCCGATAGGTATTGCAAGCATCTTCAGGCAAAGTATAACCACTACTTAACAGATTCATCCTTTTCAGAATATCACCGGCATTATCATGTTCCATCTTCATTACAGAAATAGGGCCATTGACAAAAGAGCTGAAAGCAGCCTGATCAGAAACCATTCTTTTGATGGCGGGAAACAGTATCTGTTCTTCTTTCATCATATGCTGATGAAGTTCAGCTAAAAGACCGTTATACAATTTTGCTATTTCAATCGTTTCAGGATGATTTTCCCCATGGACTCGTGCTACTTTATTAATGAATTCGGCAGTAATAGGTCCAAGTTCATAGATGTATTTGTGGTGCTGATTATAGATATGTTCAATGAGGGTATCTAAAGCCATAGATTGAAAATCTTCGACTGTTTCCGATTGAACCAAAACAGCATCAATATCCTTCATCAAATCAGCGATGTTTACACCCTTTTCAGTGCAAGCAGATTCAATCGATTTCTCACCCCCGCAGCAAAAATCTAATCCATATTTTTTGAATACATTCGCAGTGCGAATGTTATCAGCAACAATTTGACCGATGGTTTTATTTTCAATCATTATTTATCCTTTTTTTCTGAATTAAGGGTTTTTATAGTCTGCTTTTGGTCCCAGGTAATACCAATAATTCAACACAGCGCAGACCGCATAGAAAGCTGCAAACCCATACATCGCAACTTCCGGTGTGCCCAATTTCATATTTTCACCAATCACTTTGGGAATAAGGAAAGCGCCATAAGCTGCAACCGCTGATGTCCAACCCAAAACCGGACCCGCCTGTTCTTCATTGAAAACCATTGAAATGGTCCGGAAGGTTGAGCCGTTTCCAATTCCTGTTGCTGTGAACAAAATGACAAGAAGAACAAAGAAAGGGATAAAAAATTCCTGTGGTGTGGTAGACTGGTAGGCCAGTTTTGCATAATACCCCACACCGAGAGCTGAAAGAACCATAACAATGGATACAATCTGGGTCACAATTGCGCCACCCACTTTATCAGCAATTTTTCCACCTATCGGGCGGATGAGAGCACCGATAAATGCACCGACCCAAGCAAACATAAAGGTAGCCGGACCTTCGGGATTTGCCACATGCTGCCATACCCCATCAGCACCTAAAATATGTTTTACACCAAAAATGAATTTGATGGAAAGACCCACCGCAGCCGAGAAGCCAATGAATGATCCAAACGTCATAGTATAAATGATGGTCATGACCCATGTGTGTTTATTATTAAAAATTTTAAATTGTCGTTCTAAATTCTTTTTAATTTCTCCCGGAGATAACGATTTCATCATTAAAACGGTGGTAGCAATGACGATTGGGAGAACCACCCATTTAACCCAGGTCAACGCTTTAAACGCAAGGATGAAATAGAGGCCAACGGCGGCTGTTACAAATCCTATAAGCAGTAGCCAGGAAATTCTTCCAAACGAAACCATAGGACTTTTTAGACCGGGTGTCACTGCTTCTGTTGTTATATTATTCATTCGTTTCCAACCAAAATATGCCAGTGGAACGAGCCACAGCATCCAGACCCAGCCGGCATTAGCAAGCCATGTTTCTGACCCTGCCATAATCCGTTTAAATATGGTTCCGCTATTGCTTTTTAAAATCATCGATCCACCGCTAAATGCACCCAACATGGGAAATGTCATGACCAATGGAACAAGAATTTGCATGGTGGTTACACCAAAATTTCCCAATCCTGCATTCATTCCCAGTGCATAACCCTGCATCCTTTTTGGGAAGAAAAAGCTGATGTTGCTCATGGATGAAGCGAAGTTTCCACCGCCAAATCCAGAAAGGAACGCCAAAATCTGGAATACCCAGAGAGGCGTATTTCGATCCTGGAGAAAAATTCCAGCTCCAAAAGAGGGAATCATTAGCAATGCGGTTGTAAAGAAAATTGTATTTCTGCCGCCGGCTAACCGAATAAAAAATGAACTGGGGATCCGCAATGTTGCCCCGGTCAATCCCGCAATCGCTGTAAGTGTAAAAAGTTCACTCGGTGTAAAATTAAAACCAAGGTTTTTCATCTGAACTGTAATAATTCCCCACATAAGCCACACAGAGAAACCCACCAAGAGACTTGGAATTGATATCCAAAGATTTCGTGTGGCGATGGCCTTTCCAGTGGACTCCCAATATTCCTGGTTTTCAATATCCCAATTTTTTAAATCAACATTACTCATTTTTATTATTCCTCATTTAAAAGTTGCAATTATTGGTCAGCAAACGATCCTTTGGGTTCTTCCAAAAATATCCAACAGTAAATAAAACTCAAAAAAGCACCACCAGCGATGATGAAAAAGAAAGTCCTGGCATCAACCATCGAATACACTACCAGATAAATCACTGCACCTACATTACCGTATGCACCGGCCATTCCGGCAATTTGTCCTGTCATTTTTTTATTAATCATGGGAATGACAGCAAATGTCGCTCCCTCTGCCCCTTGAACAAACATGGAGGCTAAAATAGTAATAACAATGGATATAATCAACCAGCCGGTTCCATCAAACATAGGTACAACTGTTTGGACACCATCTACCACAGGTCCCCAATTACTAATATTTGCCATACCCAGAAAACCAAGGGCGATTCCGAGCATATATATGAGCATGGTTTTTTTCCGGTTTTTCATTGTGTCGGACAAAAGACCACCCAGAGGACGTGCAAACAAATTTACAAAAGCAAATGATGAGGCAATGACACCGGCTAAAGTCGCCGTCATGATGTAATTCCCTTCACTGCCAACTAATTTAGAAAAAGTCATTTCAAAAAACATAGGCAGCATGGAAACAACTGCCAACTCTGAACCAAAATTTGCAAAATAAGTACTGTTTAATGCTGCAACACTGGACCAGTGATATTTTTCCTCTTCAGGAACACCTGCCTTTAAATATGGGAGATTGATTTGAAGTGTTTTCATCACATGCCCGATATAGATCAATGCCAGTAAAACGTAAACCATGGTAAGTACATTTGATGATATTAATGGCAGGCCATTGACGTTTATATTACCAATCCGCCATGCCAAAACACCCATGGCGCCCACGAGGGGAAAAGACCAAGCAAGGTATTGGACTAAATCTCCGTATGACGTAACAATCATAGGTTCTGTTTTTTTTGTTTTTGCAATGGGACGATCGTCTGAATGATCTTTTACCAAAAAATAGTACATAAAACCATAGATGAATGAAACACCACCGTTAAATGCCAATGCATACCGCCAGGCATCACCGTCAAGCCCCAGATATTCATTGAAGAAATTCACCGCAATCCAAGGCAGCGTCATGGCTGCAAAAGCAGATCCAAAATTTCCCCATCCGGCGTAAAATCCTTCCGCTCTTCCGATCATCTTCGGCGGGAACCAATTGGCCACCATTTTAATTCCAACGACAAATCCCGCGCCTATAGTACCCAGCACCAGCCGCGACACAAGCAGTTGGATGAATGTGTTTCCAAACGCAAAAAACATGGCAGGAATCGCCATCACGACCATTAGCCCGGAGAATACAATTCGAGGTCCATATCTGTCAATAAGTGCGCCAATAATGATTCGGGCCGGGATCGTTAAAGCAACATTGCTGATAGCCAATACTTTTAAATGTTCCCGAGTTAACCAGCTCACATTTTTTAACATCGTTGTTGCCAATGGCGCCATGTTAAACCAAACATAAAAAGTAATAAAAAATGCTATCCAGGTATAATGGAGAACACGTATCCGTTCTTTACTAAAATCCAGTATTTCAGGTAACTGCCGTTTTGTACTATCGTGAATCATTGTATCCTCTAATGTTTAATTAAGTTAAATATTAGTATTTGTTCTAATTTTTTTCCGATCCCAATACCATCTAACCACTTGTGTTTTTCGCCATAAATATGGATTGGGGAGTACAAGGATGTGCACCAGGCGCGTATACGGAAATAAAAGAATGATTGAGAAAGCGCCGATGATATGCAATTTGACCAATAAGGGCATGGATGCGATATAGGATAAATCCGGATTAAGCGTTAATACTGACCAGAGATAAGGTGATAGCGATGCTGCAAACCAGCTGGAACCCCAACGATGAAAATATGCAGTCAAAATCCCTGTGATCACCTGGAATGCAAGAATACCTAAAACAATCCAATCAGCCTTGGAAGTAACGAATCGTGCTCGCGCATTGGTTTTCCTTCTGGAGATTATATTAATTAGGCCTACCAATGTCACGAGTCCAAAAATGAACATGGCTATTTCCATAACATATAGTCGGGCAGGAACGCTGTTCCACCAGAGAACTGTTTCAGGGACCAAGAACCATATAAGATGAGCCGTAAGGACAGAAATGATACCATAATGAAATGGAACCAAACCCCAGAAATGCTGTCTGTTTTCTAAAAATTGCGACGATAAACTTGAATAGGTGAACGCCTTTGAACGATAACGCTGAATCGTAACAATAAAAAATGTAAATAATGTCATATACGGATACAACTCAAAGAAAAATGTATCGAGATAATTTTGAAAAATATCCATTAGGCTTGAACCTCCTCATCATAAGTGTGATGCAGCAGCACATCATTGATAAATTGCATTAAATGTTTGTATGGATTTTCGGTGTCGCCAAATCCTTCAATAATCTTTTCCGTAGCCGGGATAACGTAGGATTTGATAAATACCTTGCGGTTTTCTTCGTCCAAATGAGGCAACATAGATAGAATATGTGTCAGATGGTCCGGCAATTCGGATGTTTCCGGAATTTCGAAGCCCCGAAGCATTTCCCGTACACGAACCATAAACATACCTCGCTCGTAATTTTCACCATGCAAATGCCAACCCAAATCCAGACATGTTGTAGGATTCAGATCAAAAGTGTGGGTGAAGTCTTCCTGGAGTTTAGATAGGACGGTTTCTCTGACATAATCGCTAAATATTTGAAATTCCGATATATCATGATCCCCTGCTGATATCTCTATTTTTTCCAGGTTAATACTCATGTCTGTTTCCGGATAGGAGATTAAGGGTACCAAGTCGGTGTATATGGATGAATTCATTTTCATTACCATCCCCGATCAGGCGCATCCCGGAATCCAAACCCGGCACTTTGTTTATGTTCAAGCGGATCTTTCATCATTTCGATTGCTTCTTCTCGATGTGCCGCCGGGATGACAAAACGATCTTCGAAAGTACACAAGGATGTGAGTTTATAGATGACATCCGCTTCTTCCGGAGAACAGTCTGCTTCCAACAAAGCTTTTTCAGCGTCCAGAAGATCAATGTCACCAACAGTTAACGCCCGGCGATATGTCCGGACTGCGGACTGTTTCTTTAGGACATACCGTAAATGACTTTCATTACCGCCACCAAACATTTTGGCCAGATATTTAATGGGAACACGCGCTTTTTCGAAATCAGGGAAAAATTCGTCGTTGATATTCCTGACCGAGTCCCCGTCCTGGGCAGACATGACCGGCAGCATGGGCGGTACATAGAACAGCATGGGTAATGTACGGTATTCAACGTGCGGTGGCAGGGCAATTCCCCAATCCTTAACAAACTTATAGACAGGTGATTCCTGGGCTGCTTTGATAGTAGAATCAGCAATTCCGTTCTTTTTCGCTTCTCGAATAACTGTTTCGTCAAACGGATTCAAAATCATGTCCCGCTGTGCATCCACCAATTCATTGTCAGGCCGCTTGGCTGTTGCTTCAATCATTTCTGCATCATAAAGCAGGACTCCCAGGTACCGAATTCTGCCAACGCAGGAATGGAAGCAAGCCGGAGCTTGTCCCGTCTCAACTCTAGGAAAGCAAAGAATGCATTTTTCAGATTTACCTGTATTCCAATTATAATATGTTTTTTTGTATGGACAGGCTGAAATGCAGGATCGCCATGCACGACAACGGGATTGATCCAGCAATACGATTCCGTCTTCTCCCCTTTTATACAAAGCGCCAGAAGGACAGGACGCAACACAGGATGGATTAACACAATGATTACAAATACGTGGGAAATAGAACATCATTAGCCGTTCAATGGCAAACATCTGTTCTCTTTGTTCTTCGGATAAACTGTCCAGATTAATGTCATTTTCAGCATAAATCGGAGAGCCGCCTAAATCGTCATCCCAATTAGGTCCCGCTTCAATATCCATTTCTTCGCCCGTCACCATTGAAATAGGCTTTGCAGTAGGCTGGTCATCCATTTCCGGAGAATCAAATAAATCTTTGTATTTATAGGTCCATGGTTCGTAGTAATCATCCAGTGTCGGCATATTGGGATTGTGGAAAATATTCGTGACTGTTTTGGTTTTACTCGTAGAACGCAGTTTGAGTTCGCCATTTTTCAATTCCCAGCCGCCCTTATATTTATCTTGATCCTCCCAGCGGGTGGGAAATCCGGTTCCAGGTTTGGTTTCTACATTATTCCACCACATGTATTCGGTTCCTTTGCGATCAGTCCATATATTTTTACAGGCAATACTGCATGTATGGCAGCCGATACATTTGTCCAGATGAAACACCATTGATATTTGACTTCTGATATCCATTTTATTTTATCCAATTATTTGCCGCAAAAGATAGAAAAAGCAAGATTAGAGCCTTCCCACCCGCAACGGTTTTTATTAAATCATTTCTATTGTGAATTGTATGACTTTCCATATTACCAGTTCAAAATTGGCAGTTTGCGCACCATGATGAAAGTATCCCGGTTTGCACCCGTGGGACCCCAGTAATTAAAGTGGTAAGAAAATTGTCCATAACCGCCAACCATTAAATTCGGCTTAAGACGCGCTCGGGTCAGACTATTATTCATCCCTGCCCGTTTGTTCCCGCGCATGGGTGACTTCGGTACAGACAATGTTCGTTCAGTAGCGTGATAAATAATCACGATCCCGCGGGGAATTCTAACACTGACATTGGCTCGGGTTACAACGACACCATTATCGTTATAAACCTCTACCCAATCGTTGTCTACGATACCTAATTCTTCTGCATCTTTATCATTAATCCAGAATGGCTCCACACCCCGGCTTAATGTGGACATACGATGATTATCTCCATAAGTGGAGTGGATATGCCATTTCCCGTGAGGCGTAAGATAGTTAAACGTTTTTGTCGGGAATTCACTTTCACTCACGGCTAATTCAGAAAACTGCAGAGGCGTTGGTTTTGGTTTATAAGTGGGTAAATTTTCACCAAATTGTATATATCCGGGATGATCCAGGTAAAAGTGCTGACGCCCCGTAAGCGTCCGCCAAGGAACCAGCCGTTCTACATTATATGTAAATGGAGAATATGCGCGACCATTTTCCAGAAGACCTGACCACATCGGAGTATTATGTAACCGTTGCGGTTGAGAACATAAATCATCGTAACTCATTCGGACTCCTCGATTCTTCTCCGCCAAATCAGCCAACACCAAGCCCGTTCGTTTTTCCATATTTTTATAGGAGCGGTAGGCCAATTCTCCGTTGGTTACACTGGCCAACTGAAGAACAATATTGCAGACTTCCTTTGATTCTTTCAAGGATGGATATGTTTCCCCATCCCAAGTTTCTGTGGGTGTTTCAACTTTCAACCTTTCATATTCGTCTTTGACGTGGTAATGGGTTCCATGAGCGCCCAATCCATTAGCCGGTACATTGGGACCGTATGAAATATATCGATTGTATAGATTTTGATAATCCCTTTTGACAACCTTCATCCCGGGCATTGTTTTTCCAGGGACAGCTTCCACTTCCCCGTTGATCCATTCCTTGATTTCTGTTTGGGCAATTTCTGCAGGTGTATCATGAAGTAAGGGAACCGAAACGACGTCTTCTATGGGATCAGGAAAATGTTTCTCGGAGATTTTCGAGAATGTTTCAGCAATCGACTTAAAAATATCCCAGTCACTTTTGGATTCCCATGCAGGCGGAACTGCTTCGGCTAAAGGATGAATAAAACTATGCATATCCGTCGAGTTTAAATCGGCTTTTTCATACCAGGTTGCAGCCGGCAAAATAATGTCTGAATAGAGGGCAGATGTATCCATTCGGAAATTCAGGTCCACAACTAAATCCATTTTCCCCTGGGGTACTTTATCATGCCATACTACTTCTTCGGTGGAGCCTTCTGCAAATCGACTATCCGATACCTGATTCGTATGGGTACCCAGATAATGGTCTAAAAAGAATTCATGCCCTTTGGCGCTTCCGCCGATGGCGTTCCCACGCCAAACAAACCAAACTCGGGGCCAATTATCTGAATTGTCGGGATCTTCAATTGAATATTTCATTTCCCGCTTTTTCAATTTTTCAACTACGTAATCAATAATATCTTTTTCATCTTTAGCACCGTTGGCACGAGCTTCGGTCGCTAATTCCAACGGGTTGGCTTCAAACTGGGGATAAAAAGGCAACCAGCCATTTCGTACAGCTTTAATATTTACATCAATTGTATGACCTTTGGCCAGACTATCTTCCGGTTGGTCTCCCGGGACGGTGTGGTAATCGGTAAACGATTTCTCATACCGCCATTGGTCCGAATGGACATAATGCCAACTGGGTGTATTTTGAAGACGCGATGGGCCAAACCAGTCTTTTGCCAAAGCGATCGATGCCCAGGATTCACCCGGTGCTAATTTTTCCTGCCCGACATAATGCGCCAAGCCGCCGCCGTTTTTCCCGATACATCCGGTAAACATCAGTGCATGAATCGCTGCACGATACATAAGATTGGCATGGTACCAATGGTTGATTCCGGCGCCTATAATCACTGTACATTTCCCACCTGTTTTTTCGGCTGTATTCGCCCACTCTCTGGCAAATCGAATTAATGTATCCGGAGAAATCCCCGTATACTTTTCCGCCCATGCTGGTGTGTAATTCGAATCGTCTTCGTAAGAATCAGAATATCCGTCCAAACCGCGACCGACACCGTATTGTGCCATGAGCAAATCATAGACGGTTGTAACAAGTACTTTTCCATTCTCTGTTTCGATATTTTTCGCCGGCACATTCCGCGTAATTGTATCTCCTTCACAGAAGTCATCCAATTCAACGGAAATAATATTATCAGAATCGTTTAAAAATGTAAGCTTTGGTTCAATCTTGGATCCATCCACTGCATCTTCCAATTTGAGGTTCCATTTCCCTGTATCTTCATTTGCCCATCGATGACCTACAGAACCCAAAGGAACTTTTGTTTTGTTATCCCCTTCATCCCACATAAGGAATTTCCAGTCACCATTCTCAATATCTTTGTAATTAGCAAGTCTGTTGGCTCGGAGCAATTGTCCTGCTTGATAAGTATCATCCTTTTTTGTCAATTCAACCAGAAAAGGTGAATCGGTATATTGTTTGGAATAATCCAGAAATGATTTCGACTGCTTTTCGTGATGAAATTCTTTTAGGATAACATGATTAACTGCCATCCACCAGGCGCCATCCTGTCCGGCGTTTATAGAAATCCATTCATCAGCATATTTGGATACTTGAGAAAAATCAGGAGAAAAAACAACCATCTTCGTCCCATTGTGGCGTGCTTCTGCGGCAAAGTGGACGTCGGGTGTTCGGGTCATATTTAGGTTGGCGCCCATAACAGCCAACATCTTGGCATTATACCAATCAGCCGATTCCTGAACGTCTGTTTGCTCTCCCCAGGTTTCCGGCGATGCGTTTGGTAAATCACAATACCAGTCATAAAAAGAAAGAGATACACCTCCGATAAGCTGCATTAGCCGTGCGCCGGATGCATAGCTAATCATAGACATAGCCGGGATGGGAGAAAACCCGGCGATTCGGTCCGGGCCATGTTCTTTGATGGTATGTGCCATGGAAGCAGCAATAATTTCCCGAACTGTATCCCAATTGGCACGACGAAAACCGCCTTTTCCGCGGGCTCGCTGCCACCGTTTGCGTTTTTCCGGATCGTTCACCATAGACTGCCACGCCTCCACCGGATCATCAAATTCTGATTTAGCTTCGTTCCATAAATCTAATAGTATACCGCGAATGGTCGGATATTTCACTCTCAACGGGCTATATAAATACCACGAAAATGAAATACCTCGTTGGCATCCTCTGGGCTCATAAGGTGGAATGCCGTGCTCAAGTTTTGGATAATCTAGTCCCTGCATTTCCCAAGTGACAATTCCGTCTTTTACATGAATTTGCCACGTGCAGCTTCCGGTGCAATTAACACCATGTGTGCTGCGAATAACCTTATCATACTGCCAGCGATTTCGGTAAAATTCTTCCCAGCTTCGGTTTTTGGGTGAAACGTCATCCTGTATCCAGGACAATTTTTTATTACTCATTATAATTCTCCTCTAACCATCGGTTTACGAACAGCCTTTAAACGACCACCCCATGCAAGGTCAAACAAAACCAGAATGAGTGCCAAACCGATAAATCCAAATATCATGAAATTAAAATTGTGAACATCGCTCACCTTTTCATTCCCCTCAGCTTTATTTTTTAGAAAAGCTACGAGGGGTAAAACTTCATTCTCATCAATAGGATGTTTTTTATAAATGGGGGACATGGTTGCAGAAGCTGGATTGGCTAACCACGCTGCCGCAGCTGTTTTGCCACCCAGTCGCCCATAAGCTTGGGTTAAGTCCGGCCCCAAATGACCGCCGCCGAGAAAGCCCTCCCCTGCGGCCAAATGACAGCTAATACATGAAGGACCGCTGTTTTTTAGCTGGGTTGTTCCCAGAAATAACGCACGTCCAATTTGATAGTCTTCGTCAGTCAATGGACGGTCTGCAATCGTTGAACCGGCAAACCGGGATTTCTCTTTTTGAGATTCTTCTTTGATAAATTTAAGCAATGCCCGAGCCATGGATGGATCCATCTTGGCTATTTTTGGCATCACCACACCGCGTGCCTCTTTTAACAATTTTAATGCATAGACATCACCGGAATTAATGGCGCTCTGGGGATTAACAATAAATTTTTCTAGCCAATCGCTATTTTTTCTATCCTGCACGTTTTTCAGATCAGGACCTGCTAGCCTTCCTCCACCGATTGTATGACAACTAACACAGTTGTTTGCAAAAAATTCTTCTGCATTATTTTGACTGAAAATATTTCCATGAATTAAGATAGTTAAAACAAATAAGTAAATATATTTAGGTTGTAATATCTTTTTCATTCTTCCTACTCTTGGTTTCTACTTTGGTTTGAAATATACTCAAGCTTGGATTGGAGTTCATCGCTAAACATGGTGACATCTTTTTGTTGGAAAATATTGATGATTTCATTTTTCGCACTTACCCATTCCTTATGAATCGGACAAGGATGATCATCGGAGCAGTAAGGAAATCCCAACATACATCCGTCCAAAAAACCGTCTCCATCAATAATCCGAACAATGGTATTCAGGGTAACTTTACCTGCATTCTTATTAATTATAAACCCACCATTGATTCCTTTATGAGAGATAACTAAATCATGTTTTACAAGTATTTGCAATACTTTACCAAGAAAATGATTGGGGATATTTAATGCACGGGCAATATCTCTTTGAAAAACAGCGTGATTTTGCGGTTGTGCCGCTAAAAACATGACGGCTTGTATTGCATATTGCGATGATTTCGATAAAAAATTTGTCATTATTTTCTGTCTAAAGACAATCAGACCTTAATGTCCGATAGTCAATATTAAGATATTAAAAATACGATCATCAAGATTTATTTTTATTTTTTTAAAACATTTTTTCATCAATTTTAACTCAGTAAATATTTTATGATTATTTTATTCAAATTATATGGTTATACTTCCCATTTTTTGCTATATAGGATATAAAAAATGTTGTGTTTAGTCTAAAATTATTTAAGAAATTCTATTATGATTCCCGTTTCTGCATTTATCCTTATCGGTGGTAACAGCAAGCGGTTTGGTTCTCCCAAATGGCAGGCGAAAATCAAGGATATATCAGTATTAGATATAATTTGGAAGACATGTGAAATATTTCAATCGAGATACATTATTGGAAAAGAATCGCCGGATGAATGCCAAAAGCCCTTTCTAGAGGATCTTTTGGAGATTCAAGCCCCTATCAATGGATTATACACTGCCCTGTCCCATTCAAAAACAGATTGGATTTTTCTTATCTCCTGTGACTTGCCATTAACCAACCAAACTATTTTACAAGAATTACATGATAAAAATAATCATCATGCTGATGTGATTATTCCCCTAATCAATAAAAGAGCGCAAGTAACCTGTGCGTTCTATCATAAAAGAATATTATCCTTCGTCACCCATCGTATTTCACAGAAAAAATACAGCCTAACAGACTTAGTCGAATCTATTAATACTCAATGGATCAATATGGATCATTATGAAATTGAATTCACAAATATGAACACCAGAAAAGATTATGAAACCATCCGGGAAATATTAAAAG
This sequence comes from Fidelibacterota bacterium, assembly GCA_046861385.1. Lineage (GTDB taxonomy): Bacteria > Fidelibacterota > Marinisomatia > Marinisomatales > TCS55 > JADFRD01. The sequence continues at coordinate 44,084 of JBHHTW010000004.1, forward strand.
CACCTTAAATTATGTGAGTGAATTCTTTGAGTTAATTGGTGACAATATTCGTTATACATTTAATCAAATTATGGACGAGAAATAAAATTATTTGAGAGAATTAAGGTATTCAACATGAGTTTAGATAAATATTCTTACGAAAGAATTATTGATAATCTTCACGACGGATTATACTTTGTTGATAAAAACAGAGTCATCACCTACTGGAACAGGGCGGCAGAACAAATTTCCGGTTTTTCTTCAGAAGAAGTGGTGGGCCGGTCCTGTGCCGATAATATCCTGACCCATATAGACAGCGACGGCAATAATCTCTGTACGGGCATCTGTCCCCTGGCAGCAACCATATTAGACAAACAACCTCGGGAAACGGAAATTTATATGCATCACAAGGATGGGCACCGGATTCCCGTTTCTGTTCGGGTCAGTGCTTTGACCAATGCGGCCGGAAAGGTGTTGGGAGGAGTCGAATTATTTACCGATATCAGTAACCAGTCGGCCAACCAGCTGAGAGTGAAAGAGCTCGAAAAATTAGCCTTGCTCGATAACCTGACTCAGCTGGCAAACAGAAATTATATTGAAAAAGAAATTCATGGGAGGTTTGAAGAGAAAAAACGGTTAAATGTCCCTTTTGGAATTTTATTCATGGATATTGACCATTTTAAGAATTTTAATGATACCTATGGTCATGATGTGGGAGATAAAGTACTACAATTCGTCGCCAATACATTCGTATCCAACTCCCGGCCTTACGATCTTTACGGACGCTGGGGCGGAGAAGAATTTTTGGGTATTATCCGGAATATTACAGCCCCGGACCTTGAACACCTTGGGAATAAAGTCCGGTCTTTGATTGAACATTCCTACATATCCCATGGAGATAATAAACTCAATGTCACTATTTCCATTGGCGCTACACTCGTAAAAGCAGACGATACCATTGAAAGCGTCATCAAACGGGCAGACACCTTACTCTATCAAAGCAAAGCAGCCGGAAGAAACAGACTGGTACTTGGGTAATTTCCAGTTAATGATAAACATAATAACAATTAATTGAAATGTCAGCTGAAGGTGTTTATTAGTGTTGATACTGATATAGGCTCCCTGGCCATAGTCGATTTAATGAATGGATAGGAACATCACCTGTCCAGTTTTTCAATCCGCCGCTGGTGCCTCCCCCCTTCAAAGGGTTCCTTCAGCCATAATTCAATAATACGAAAAATGTCAGATTCCGTCATAAAGCGGGCTCCTAAAGACAGGACATTGGCATCATTGTGTTGGCGGGATAATCTGACAATTTCATCCGGTCCGTTATAAAAAACCGCAGTCCGAACACCTTTAATCCGGTTTGCAGCCATGGCCTCCCCCTGCCCCGATCCGCCTAAAATAATGCCTTTACTTTCTGGATCAGACGCCACTGCTTTTGCGCAGGGAATTATAAAATCAGGGTAGTCATCCTGGGAATCAAATTCAAATGCGCCATGGTCCGTCACCTCATGGCTTTTTTCAGTTAAATATGATTTGATGGCATTTTTAAGTTCCAGGCCTGCGTGGTCAGTTGCTAAATGTATTTTCATATTTTTTATGTGTTACGGTGTTGAAGTGTTTAAGTTGGGTATCTTTGGAAAGTATCGTGTTTATCATAGTAATTTTTTCAGGTGGTTCCTGATTTTTTCTTCTACCTGATCCGGTGTAAACCCGAATTCCTTTTCCAGGTCATTGGCCGGAGCAGAAGCGCCATAATGATCCAATCCGATGGAAAGTCCGGCCGGACCTATAAACCGTTCCCAGCCGAGAGTGATACCAGCTTCCATAGATATTTTCATACAACCTCTGGATGGAATAACAGTTTCCCGGTAATCTTCTGGTTGATCCAGAAATAATTCCCAGCAGGGCAGACTGACAATCCGGATTCTTTTATCTTTCATGACTTCAGCGGTGGAAACGGCCAGTGAAACTTCCGAGCCAGTGGCAATGAAGACCAGCTCAGGATGACCATTGCAATCCTGATAAATATAACCGCCCCTATGAATCCCTGCCTTTATTTTCTCAAGTGGTAAATTCGAAACAGGTACGCCCTGGCGGGTTAACAATAATGCAGACGGTGCTTTTTTTAATTGTAATGCTTTTTCAAAACAGGCGGCTGTTTCTTTGGCGTCAGCGGGGCGGAATACATAAAAGTTCGGGATAGTGCGAAGTGCCATGGTATGTTCTACCGGTTGATGGGTCGGACCGTCCTCCCCCACATAAAAAGAATCGTGGGTAAATTCATGAATTGCCCGCACTTTCTGCAACGCTCCCAATCGGAGGGCAGGTCGGGAATAATCGGAAAAAACAAGAAACGTTCCCCCAAAAGGAATCACTCCTCCGTGTAAACTCATGCCATTTATCATGGCAGCCACGGGAAATTCCCGAACCCCAAAAGCAAAATTTCGGCCGCTAGGATTTGTTTTCGAAAAATCGCCATATTTTTTTGCAAAATTTCCTGTGTAATTAGACGGTTCCAGATCGGCAGATCCCCCCACCAGGTGGGGAAGCTGTTTGGCAAAGGACTCCAGGACACTACCAAAGGCTTTCCGGGTGGCTACCGATGTTCCTTCTTCAAATTCCGGATACACCAACGAAGGTATCTCGTCTCCAATAGCCAGTTTCCAATTGTCATGAAAAGATTCATTCCCCTGAGCAGATTTTAATGTATTTTTCCATTCAGTAACGGATAGTCTCAATGGTTCAAACCGGGACTGAAAATGAGCAATACATTGTTCCGGTACATAGAAGGATTTTTCCGGTAAATTCCATTTTTCTTTGGTGGCTGAAATCTCTTCATGAGGCAGAGGTGCACCATGGGTTTGATAATCCCCCTCCATGTTGGCGGTTCCCCTGGCCATCACTGTTTTACCAATGATGATACTGGGCTGAAGAATGACTTGTGCTTTTTCAATGGCGTCCCTGATCGCCGCATGATCGTGGCCGTTAATCTCCTGGACATGCCAGTTGAAACCTTCAAATACCATCGACATTTGCGTTGAATCGGACCGACTTACCTTTCCGGAAATTTGGGCATCATTGGCATCGTAGTACAGGATCAGATTCGATAATTCCCAATGCCCGGCTAAGGCGGCTGCTCCTAAGGCCACCGGTTCCTGGAGGTCTCCATCGCCGCATAAAACATAAGTGAAGTGGGTAAAAAGTTCTTCTGCCTTATCGGATGTTTTTATAAATAATTCTTTCACGACCGTTTCCGCCACCGCCATTCCAACTCCCATACAAACCCCCTGTCCCAGAGGACCTGAAGTGGCTTCCACTCCTTTGAGATCCACCTCCGGGTGGCCGGGGGTCCGGCTTCCAAACTGACGGAAATTTTTTATTTCATTCAGAGGTAGCCAACCCATGAAATGAAGAAGTGAATAGAGAAGCATGGACTCATGACCGGCAGAAAGAATAAACCGATCCCGATTGAACCATTGGTCGTCATCTGGATCAAACCGTAGATATTCCTTAAACAGAATATAGGCAAAATCAGCAGAAGATAAGGGACCTCCCGAATGGCCGGAGTTGGCATTCCGCACGCCATCTAAAATTAGCGATTTGATAACATTAAGTGTAAATTGGTCCTTCTCTTCCATGGTCCAGGATTCAAAAGAATTCACCTCTTTATACGTTTTCATTTGGTATCCAGAGATGTAAATGTTTTCATGATACTCATTGGATTATCGGCGTTAAAAATTTCTGAACCGACCACTAGAATTTCAGCCCCGGCATCCAATACTTCTTTTGCATTAATGAGTTTAATGCCCCCATCCACTTCAATATTTACACGATCTTCCAGACGGTGTTCAATCAAAAGTTGATTCAATTTTTCAATTTTATCCAACGATTCCGGAATAAATCCCTGGCCTCCAAATCCGGGCTCAACACTCATAATCAGCACCAGATCCACTTGGTCTATGTATGCTTCAATATCGGACAGTGGCGTTTTTGGTTTCAAAGAAATCCCCACATTTTTTCCAGTATCCCGAATCAACTGGATGATATCCTCAGGCCGATCGGTCGCTTCAATATGAAACGTGATATTATCAGCTCCTGCAAAAGCAAATGATTCCACTAGTTTTTCCGGTTGAACCACCATCATATGAACATCAATCACTTTTTTTGTTAAGGGACGTAAGGATTTCACCACAGGAGGACCGATGGTGAGATTAGGAACAAATTGGTTGTCCATGACATCTACATGAATCCAATGAGCCCCTCCTGCCCTGCATTGGTCCATTGCCTCTGCCAGGTAAGCAAAATTCGCCGATAAAATGGATGGAGCCAGTTTCATTCAAAACCACCTTTTAATATTAAAATTAATCCCAATATTTATTTTCCAGACTTTATTAAGTTAAATGAATTATTTTTTTGAATTTAAATTACCATAAAATTTATTCCATCCACTGTCCAAAGGCACATTATATTTCTAATCAATTTATCACGCATATCCCATGACTACAACCAAACAGCCAAAAAAAATATCCGCCATTATTTTTGATTTGGACGGTACACTTCTTGATACATTGGAAGATATCGCCCAATCCATGAATCGTGTATTGAAACGTCACGGTTATGCCGCCCATCCGGTTGAAGATTACAGAGTTTTTGTTGGAGAGGGATTAAAGCCTTTGGCTGAAAAAGCTATTCAGCAGAGTGCCCATTCGGAGGAGTCGGCAGACGAATTGTATGAAGAATTATTTAAAGAATATGAATTATCTATGGAACATCATACCACCTGTTATGAAGGAATTCATGAGATGCTGGATGATTTATTTTCAAAACAAATTCCCATGGCAATTCTTTCCAATAAACAGGATCATTTGACTCAAAAACTTGCCAAAACCTATTTATCCAAATGGCCTTTCAGAATCATCAGTGGATCCCATAAGAATTATCCCAAAAAACCCAACGCTGCCCTGGCATTAGACATTGCCAATCGGTTGGGAGGAAAAAATGAAGAGTGTATATTTATTGGTGATACGGAAACGGATATTCAGACAGCCAAAAATGGGGGAATGTTTTCAATCGGTGCGGAGTGGGGGTTTAGAAACAAAGAAATATTATTAAATGCAGGCGCTGATTTTATTGCAGAAAAACCGGGAGAAATTTCAGAATTTATTTCAGGGTATTATCCGAATAATGAATAAAAATGAATTTTAATTCGTAATCTCCCTGAATACGCGCTTAAAATTCCCACCAAGAATTTTCTGGACGTCCGATTTAGAAAATCCTCTGGCCAATAACTTTTCAGTAATAACCGGAAGGTTGGTCACATCCTCCATACCGGTTGGCATCACTTCTACCCCGTCCCAGTCGGCCCCCAGGCCAACATGATCTATGCCCATGACCATGGATAAATAGGCAATATGATCGATGATCATATCTACGGAAGGTGCTACTTTTTGTAAGGCCGGTAGTAACATTTGATTTTCTTTATACCAATATTCGTCACCATCGGGATCATAAAGGGCTGAAAGAGAATCAATTTGAGGTTGAAACGATTCCCGGATCACTTTCGCTTTTTCCCGGAAAGTACTGTCAATATAAGATGGATAATAATTCACAAAAACAACACCGCCAATTTCTTTAATAGCAATCAATTGGTCATCTTTTAAATTTCTGAAATGAGGGCAGAGATAATAGGCAGATGAATGGGAAGCAATAATGGGTTTGGTGGTTGTATGAATAATATCCCAAAACGTTTTTTCACCTGAGTGAGAAACATCCACCATAATTCCCAATTCATTGCAACGACGAATAACTTCTTTTCCAAAACCGGTTAATCCAATAAATGCCAGGGAATCTTTGTTCAGTGTTTCGTCTTTTGCAGAAGTGGCCCAATCGGTCGAATTATTCCACGTAATACTGAGATATCTCATTCCTCGGGAATACAATGAATCCAAATTAATCAATTTATTTTCAATGGCATGGCCTCCTTCCACACCAATCATACATGAAAGAACCCCCCGTTGATCATTATAAATAATTTCCTGATAATTTCTGGTAATGGACCATTTTCCTCCAGTTTGATCACATAAATTTTCCAGATGGGTAATCATTTTATTTGCCTGTTCAAAAGAGTCCTCCGGTTTAAATTCATATGGACTCACCCAAACAGAGAAAATTTCCAGATCCATTCCCCCTTTTTGAAACTTGACTAAATCCGATTGACTGTCTGGAAGTTCGGTTAAAATATCCTCGCCAATCATAGACCGGAGCAATACATCATTATGGGTATCTGCCACAAAAGAATTGAAATGAAATTCCTTATTACTGATCTTGCAGGAGTTCAAGAATAAAAGGATCATGATGGAATATATTAATTGTTTCATTCTGTAAATCATCACAGTCACTCCTTTTTATTTTCCCATAAGTTGAATACTAAATCGTATGGATCACGCATATAACAGTCATTTCCTTTTCCTTCCCATTTAACAACTGTACATCCATTATTTACTAAATATTTTCTGGCGGTTTCAACATCATAAACGCTGAATTCTATCACCGTTCCCCGTAAATTACCATTTTCCATGATATATAAATTCATATCACCGCTTTGAATATGAAGATGGTTTTCTTCATTTTTTGTATCCAAATCCATCACATTTTTATAAAACAATTCTGATTCCCTCCAGTCCGGATGCTGAAGAGCGATTTGATGGCTCATTTCAAATTTCATATTAATCTCCCATTGATTTAGCCAATTGTGCAAAACTTTCAGAAAAATTTTCTTCAGAAACAAATATGGGCGCTTGGTAACGAATGGTAATATCTGAAAAGAAAAATGGAATTCGTTTTTTATCCCATTGATACCAAATACGAAAAGAATGACTGCATTCGACCCGAACGGGGATAATGGGGGCTCCGGACTGCATCGACATATGCAGAACACCTTTTTTAATCACTTTAACAGGACCTTCCGGGCCATCGGGTGTAATGCAGCAAGCGTACCCCTTTTTAACTTCCTCAACAATTTTATCAGCCGCCTCTCTACCGCTATGTCCGGCTGAACCTAAAATAACTTTCACACCTTGCCATCGCAAAGCCAATATGATCTTATACATAAACCACAATGGATGACTAAACTGAACGTAATGATCCACATTTTTCTGCGCTAACCAATACATAGGCCCTTTATAATGCCAAATAGATTCGATTCGAGAAGGATATGGTTTAACAAATTCCAGTCCTTCAAAATGAATCGTGCAGGAATGCAAAACTCCCCATCGATAAAACGTAATCAGTAGAGCGCCCATATAAGAAGACAGGTAGTAAAATGGCTTGAACCATAAGGGAATTTTAGTCACTTCATAATTCAATTTGAACATCTTAAATATCGTATGAAATCACGTATTGTTTTTTCAACCTCTAATCTCTTTTAACTGAACCCAAGTTTTCTCTGATGCCGCCAATCGTTCTACTACTCTATCGCTTATTATTGTTGTATTAAATATTTCTTCTACATCGTTTAATGACACGTGAGTATACCAAATATTATCAGGATAAATGACCAAGGCAGCACCCATTTCACAGGCATCCAGACATCCGCTCTTATTGGCTCTCACTATTCCTTTTAATCCATGTTGATTAATAAGTTGGATGAATTTTAATCGGATTTCATTCCCTCCGCAACGGGCACAGTCTCCTTTAGGGTTATCCGGTGAACGTTCATTGATACAGATAAAGATATGTTTTTTGTATTTTGGTTGGTTAGTCATTGATGTCTTTATTAGTTAAAACCATTTAATTGTAATTAATTTTATAAACCAAATCGTGCTCCGTCAACAGGAAAATCAGCCCCTGTAATATATCCTGATGCATCAGAGGCTAAAAAGGCGATCGCTGATGCTGTTTCTTCCGGTTGACCGATCCTGCGTAAAGAAACTTTTTTAGCCGTCAGCTCTACCATTTCATCGTAACGAATTCCATTTTCTTTTGCCTGATTTTGTAAAAGGTCTTTCAATCGATCCGTATCTGTGTACCCCGGTAAAATATTGTTTACTGTAATGTCATATTCACCTAACTCCAAAGCCAAAGTTTTTGCCCATTGCGCCACCGCTCCCCGGATGGTGTTGGAGATACCCAAACCTGGAATCACTTGCATCACCGACATGGATATAATATTAATGATCCTGCCATGACCCAATTCCTTCATTCCCGGGACAACTACTTGAGCCAAGAATTGATTGGAGATAACATGGCGATTAAAAGCAGCTTGAAATTCTTCTGCTTTCCCTTCAATAAGTGGGCCACCCTTAGGACCGCCCGTATTATTGATCAAAATATGAACCGGTCCTGTATCATTAATATGGTTCTCTGCTTTCTTCATAAGGTCATCTGGGTCGTTGAAATCAGCACAAATAAAACTATGTCCGTGCCCGGATAATTTGTGCATTACTGACACAATTTTCTCCTGATTTCTCGCAGCCAATATAATCGAAGCTCCTCGTTCTGCCAATAACTGGGCAGTTGCTTTTCCAATACCGTCTGTGCTGCCGCAGACTAAGGCTCGTTTTCCTTTCAGGTTAAGATTCATATCTGTTTTTGGGTTGAACAATTCTGATAAGTGTATTTGAGGAATAAATTCGAGGTAGGATTTGGAAATTCATAATCTGGAAATTATAACAATTTTTCGTTAATAGTGAGAGGTTACTGGTGGACTGACTGAATTCCACCATCCGGAACCAAACCGGGGTATCATGCAGCGAGTAACCTGATACTACTCTTCAGAAACAAAATGTATTAACTTCCGCCCCATTTATAGGATAAATAATGAAAGAAAAAGGTAAAGAACGATTTTACTTCGACTCGGATTTCGTTGGAAGTCCCGACGGGCGAACCCTTAGAATTTTAGCAGAATATTTTGGACCGCTACAGCGTTTCAGACGGAATAAGATTGCAGATACTATTGTATTTTTTGGATCAGCTAGAATACAATCTCAAGAGGAAGCCCGGCAAGCATTAAAAGAAGCAGATAAAACTATTTCAAAAAAGAAATTGATGGACTTACAACGTAATTTGGACATGAGTCGATATTATGAAGATGCCCGCCAACTGGCTTATAGATTAACCAATTGGAGCATGGGTCTAAAAGAAAAAAAGAGACGGTTTATTATTTCTTCCGGAGGAGGCCCGGGGATCATGGAGGCTGCGAATCGAGGAGCATCAGAGGCAAAAGGATTAGCCGTTGGATTAAATATCACCCTGCCTTTTGAGCAATCGGGAAATAAATGGATTTCCAAAGACCTGAGTTTTTATTTTCATTATTTTTTTATGAGAAAATTCTGGTTTTTGTATTTAGCAAAGGCATTGGTTGTGTTCCCGGGAGGCTTTGGAACTTTGGACGAATTAATGGAAGTATTGACCTTGATCCAAACTGCAAAATTACGGAAACGGGTTCCGGTGGTTATTTATGACAGCAATTTCTGGAAGAATGTGGTGAATTTTGACTATTTGGTGGAAAAAGGAACCGTGTCTGAAGAAGATATGGAATTATTCCATTTTTCAGATTCAATTGATGATGCTTTCAACTACTTAACAACCGAAATTGTGAAAGCCCATTTGAAAGGAAAGAATTTTTAACAGCTAACAATCTGGATAGCCCTCTCCCTGGTTTTATTCGCTTGCTCTATATCTTTCTGATAGAGTGAAGTTTGATCCCGTCTACTTCTAAGAAGTGAGGCAAATCACCGCAATTATACTCAATTGTCTTATTCAACAATTCATATTGTATCATCACTTCTACACCACTATTTATTTTTAAACTATCATCTATAGTCATTTCATCTTCAGGTTTATATTCATGATCATCAATGTCGATAAAGAATCCGCAGCCGTCTACAGCATAATCTCCTGTCCATCGCAGCAAAGCATTCGCTTCAAGTATTGTATTTTTTTTATCTTCACATCCGAATATGAGTAATAAAGAGAGTAATAGTATTCTCATTTTTGTTTTTCCTCCTATTTCATCAAAATAACTTTTTGAGTTTGTGAAAAATCACCTGAAACCAGCTGCACAAAGTACACACCGCTGGACAGGTTGCCTGCATTCCAAACAATCTCATGCTCACCAGCTACCAGTTCACCGCTTACCAGCGTCTCCACCAGTCTTCCGGTTATATTAAAAATATCCAAACGTAGGGGAAGCATATATGCGTCCCCTACATTAAACCGGATGGTGGTGGTTGGATTGAATGGATTGGGATATGGCTGATAAAGTTTGAAATTTTCGGGGATTGGATGTCCATCTTCAACTCCAACAAACTCTCCATAAGTAACGCCATTGATTATTGCGGCATTCAGATTCGTAGTACCTGATGTTCCTTCCACAACGAATAGACTCGTGAGACCAATTCCTTTTGTAAATGTATATTCTTGATAAAGCATCCAATCGTATTCAATGAACAATCGATCTGGATCTAAAAAGGACACGTTATAGTAATAATCTAAACAATTTGTCCAGGGAGTGATACTATCGTTATAAGTTAATAAAGGATAAAGACTGAACTCATTATTTGTACATGATCCGCTATCATATTCAGCAACAACAGATATAGAAGTATCAATACGTAAATATTGAAAATAAGAACTACCATCCTTTGTTTTTACAAAATAAGTTTCACCATTTGGCATGGTTGTATCTCCTATGATTTGATTTGTAAAGTAAAATGTAGTATCTTGATTGCTCTGTTGATACTGCCACATATCACCAATATGAAGAGGGAAAAAAGCCAGAGCATCTGATGTTGCATTGCATGGACTTTGGTATCCATTTGCAAGAAATTCCGTTCCCAATGAATCTTCAATAATAAAATCAACCGATCCATAATATTCTGTCTCTCCATTATTGTCCAGATCCTGACCATAGATTTCCCCTGTCCATGTTCCGGTGGACAATCCCCCCATCATTAATTCCAGATCAAATTCACAGCCACAAAAAGCTATATTTCCCGTATCCACTTCAGTGATTTCTATGATATTGCTGTCTAAAAATGTTATGCTGAATTCAAACAATGAACCACAGTTTCGCTCCGTATTATCGTGATGAATCGTTACAGTATCTCCCGATACCTCAGTCCACAATAAATCAGTTTGACTAAAAGCAAAATTGAGCAATAAAATTAAAATAAATTGTTTCTTCATAATACCTATCTATTTTCTATCTTTGCGGGAGCTCATCTCGATTTCTTCGGAGCGCAAAGTTTTGTTTTAATAGTTTGGGTTTTATTCATTGATTTTACATAAATTATTTCATCAAAACAACTTTTTGAGTTTGAGAAAAATCACCTGAAACCAGCTGCACAAAGTACACACCGCTGGACAGGTTGCCTGCATTCCAAACAATCTCATGCTCACCAGCTACCAGTTCACCGCTTACCAGCGTCTCCACCAGTCTTCCGGTTATATTAAAAATATCCAAACGTAGGGGAAGCATATATGCGTCCCCTACATTAAACCGGATGGTGGTGGTTGGATTGAATGGATTGGGGTAAACATTCAATATCGCATAACTGTCCAACACAATATCATTTTCAATTGATAGTGGTGTATAAAACTCTGTACAAATCCAGTCTGTATCTCCCCCATAACTAATATTGATTCTTTTTACAATACCAGCCCAACCACTAATCTCACCCATCTGATCAAAATAATAACTTATCCATTCAATATATCCCCAATCATCTCCATCTGTAGAAAACACATAACATGGTGAAGTAATCGGGTATATAGGTGGATAATACCACACTACCGTGTCGTTTTTTGAATCCAACCGCATTTTATAACTAAACCCTTCATCTACATCATAAACTGTCCAAAAATCTCCAACTTCTACTTCAAAATCATAGAGGACACAATCAACTGGTGTTGTATTTAAGCCTGTGAGAATATGAACCTTTAATCCATCATTTCTCAAACCCACTATCCTACCATCATATCGGAAATTATGTACCGTGAAATATTCATATCCATTGTGTGTAATTGTATAAGGATATTCAATTATCTCAGTATGTGTTGAATCATTATTATCATAATCCCAGTGATATAGTTCTCCAAGTGGATATAATTCTTGCGTCATACCCACAGTATAAAAAGTTAGTATTATAAAAAATAAAGATTTTGTCGTTAAAAACCTCATATTGAACGTCCCATAAAAGTTAAACAATAACAAATTCATCACAAACAAAATTATATGCAATTGTATTGACTCTGTTGGTAGTAACCAGTCCAGTAGTGCTTCAAAAGAATAAAATGAATCACCAGCTAAAGAGCAAAGCTGACGGGAATCGGTGGATTGATTCCGGTTATCTTTTATGTTCTTTATTTATTGACAGGATTGTTGGATAGACTATTTTTTTTTTAAAACAAGATCAACAAAACATATACCTGCGACTATATAAAATGAAAGGTACATCAAAACACCAGAAAATATTGTCAGGTAACTAAATGCCGGATGGATATACCGAATCCCCCAAAAGGAACCAAAAGTAGTCAAGATTGCGACCAAAGGTTCGATCATCAAGAATAATTTCCACCCGCCGGAGAGAATGGAATTAAAATAAAAGAGACCACCCATCATAACAAATATCAGGGCAAAAGAAATCACATGGGTGTGGGTTGTCAGAAGCAAATTTTCCAGCGATTTAGGAAAATGTTCGGGAATTTCATATTCATCGGTTTGCGAACCGGCAATACGCTCATATGTTTGATCAGCACTCATGTGCGTGGTGAGATTTACATAGATTAACCCCAAGCTGACACCCAAGGATATCACGATGATAAAAGAGATTAAGAACCAGCGTAAACTTTCGTCCAATTTATTAAGTTTGATATTATTCATTTTATGATAAATCGTCCCGAATTAAACTCAATAGTAGTGTCAATTTTTGAATACCCTTTGTCATGGAATCCACAGATATTGTTGCACCACTGATACCATCAATATCGTCATACTGTGAGGCAGAATTCCTACCAAAAAATTGTTTTAACCATGGTTTTCGTTCCACTTCCCCGCCGATTGGTTCACGGTATTTAACCACAGCAGCATTAACGACTTCTCCATGATTATTGTACATTGATATGAAAGTTATGGGCATGGATTTTCCTTTAACATTATCCAAAAGAGCATAACCAACAATTTTACTGTCTATCGTAACGGACCAAGTATACACAAAATCAGAATAGAACCGCTGTTTTGCTTTGTGCTCCACTTTTTGTTTTATATCTTTCGGTATAATATAACGAGAAAAGACAAGAGTTGCCTCATCACCAAACTCAGCTTGTACCATGAATTCAGCTTCCTCACGAATTCCGCTCAGTAAAACTGAGATCATAAAAAGGAAAATAATTGTAGTTCTTATAATCATTATTCTTTTAACAATATACTTTTACGTTTAGAAGCTATATCCAACACCAACATTAAGTTGAAGATCAGGATTATTTTTATGGGACGACGCTGCTTTTTTACCCAACTCAAATTTGAAAACGATTTCTGATATTGGCCAAAATGTTAATCCGTATCGAATGATTGAATAATCAATGAATTTGTCATCGTTACCCAGGTTATATCCGGACACTCGCATCCAGGGTAATAGCTTCCCTTTCAATCCAATGAGTGAACCGACATCGTAACCAAGATCTATATAATAACCACCGCTGGTTTCATAGCCAAGAGGATTGTTTTTATATGATAATTGTCCATATTCTAACACTGCATAAATATTGTTGGCATTGTATTTAGCATTGACTTCCAGGAGTTGAATGCCAACAGTTGCCGTGTCTGCAGCATTGATAATGGTGTGCCCGTTTTCATCTTCAATTAAATAAGCAGACGTTGGTGCATTATGAAACGTCATTGATCCTCCAACGCGTAAACCGGTCACACCGTTAAAATAACCACTGAAATTTTTAACTAAATCATACGCGGTTGATTTATATCCCTTTACCCGACCGCTGCGAAATCCTTTCCTGATATTATCACCATTGAGATCCTCCATAAGGACAAATCTCCAGTTGATTCCAACGATTTTACCATACACTGCAGCTCCATTGCCAAACCAGGTTGTAGGGATAACATACGTGCTGTATTCGGGGCGTTCTACACTTATAAATAATGGAGGTTCATGGCTTTCATTGATGATTCCTACAGAAGGCAAGATCACACCGGCTTGGAAACCATAACGTCCAGAATAATAATTTATGTAAGCCTGCTCCAGTTCGAGTTCACCTTCCCCATCATGGACAAAATTATGTTCAAGCTCAACTTCTGATTTAAAGGACCATTCTTCCGAAAAAGCGTAGCCATAATAAATTATAAAACGGTGAAAGTCTAATTTGGTCGTTGCAGCATTTTCACCTGATTGGCTTCTATTATAGTGAAGTTCTCCATATCCACCGATACTATACCCGGGTATAAAAAAGTCATCTTCTGCAAATAGAATCGTTATTAAGGATATTACTAAATATATTTTTCCCATCTTCGCTCTTTGTAATTGATTCATTTTACCTAAAAACATCGTTATTGAGAATTAGTCTCATTAGCATTATAAAGAAAAAACTGTCGTAGTGCAAACACTTTTTACTATTTATTTAGGATTAATCACATAATTAATATAATATAGACTGACCAGTCGGTTTATATTATGAACGAATCATTACAAAACCAGCGTAAAGAACAAATTTTAGACGCCGCTCTTAAGGTGCTAATCCAAAAAGGATATGAACAATCTCGTATGGATGATGTGGTGGATGTATCCAAATTGAGCAAAGGAGCCATCTACTGGTATTATAAATCCAAAAAGGAAATGTACCTTGATTTGGTAAATTATTGGGTTCTCCACTATAGCGTAACTTTAAATCATATAGTGGAAGAAAATGCCCCTCCCTCTCGTCAGTTACAGGATTTGTTTCAATATTTTATTGACCAATACGAATCAGACCCGCAACCATTTTTTGCTCTGACTGAATTTTGGTCCATGTCCCAAAAGGATATTGATTTTAAAAATAAATTACAGAAAGTTTATACGAATTTCCTGGAATTAATCGAAGGGATTATTGAACAGGGTGTTACTTCAGGAGAATTTAAACAATTGAATGTTCGAATGACCGCTTTATCGATTATGGTCAATATAGAATCCATCAACTGGTTTACATTATTTGATGAACATGGCGTTAGTGTAAGAGAATATATTGGAACAATTACTGATTTTATTCAGTCAGGAATTGCTAAAAAATAGTAGGAGAAAAGTATATGAAAAGTATAGAATTAAAATGGCAAACAGGTGGGAGTTTTCTCACAAATCCAATCACCGAAGCCACTGTTTTTTCCAGAGAAGATTTCACGGAAGAGCATCGGGATATTTATCAAATGGTAAAAGAATTTGACAAAGAACGTATCCTGGCTCAAAAAAGTGAAATTGAGAAATATGATAAGGATTTATCTCTGTCACTCATTAGAGAGATGGGAGAGTTGGGACTTCTTGGTATTGATATTCCCGAAGAATATGGAGGAATGGAATTAGATAAGGTGACCTCAGCCATTGTTGCCGAAGCATTGGTGTACAGCCCTTCATTTTCAGTAACATGGTCTGTGCAAACCGGAATCGGATCCCTGCCTATAATCTGGTTTGGCACCAATGAACAGAAGGAAAAATATTTACCCAAAATTGTGACGGGCGAAATGATTTGTGCTTACGGATTAACAGAGCCATCCGCCGGGTCTGATGCGCTGTCCGGAAAAACAACTGCTGTGCTTTCTGATGACGGAAAACATTATTTATTAAATGGTGAAAAAATATTTATTACCAATGGTGGTTGGGCAGATGTATTTGTCGTTTTCGCCCAAGTGGACGGAAGTTTATTTAGCGCATTTATTGTTGATCGGGAAACTGAAGGATTTTCCGTTGGAGCAGAAGAAAAAAAAATGGGTATGAAGGGATCATCTACAACACCACTCATTTTTCAGAATGCCAAAGTACCAGTGGAAAATCTTTTATATAAAGTAGGAAAAGGTGCCACGATCGCCTTTAATGTTCTCAATGTAGGCAGATATAAATTGGGCGCTTCCAGCGTGGGAGGATCCAAAAACGTTATTGAAGCCGCAGCCCAATATGCCAACGAACGGCGCGCCTTTGGGAAACCAATCGCTCAGTTTGATGCCATTATTAAAAAAATTGCTGATATGACTGTACGCACTTTTGCTGCTGATAGTATGCTTTATCGGACGATTGGAATGTTTCAAAAAGAAATCGATACTCTGGATAAATCAGACCCAGATTATTATATCCATTCTGCCGAAACTATGGAAAAATATGCTATTGAAACATCCATGGCTAAAGTTTACGGCAGTGAAACAAGCCATTTTGTCATTAACGAAGGATTACAGGTATTTGGCGGTTATGGTTTTTTAGAGGAATATCCTATGGCTTCTGCTTATCGGGATGACCGTATCAACCAAATTTGGGAAGGAACCAATGAAATTAATCGCCAAATTATTACCGGTTATATGATGAAAAAAGCACTGATGGAAGAGTTACCCATTCGGGAAGAAATCAGCGCCATCGATCAATTTATGTCCAATGGACAATTAGAAAACAATGACGGACCCCTGGCAAATGAGTATGATACCATTGAGACAGGCAAACGTCTCGCCCTTTATGTTTTCAATGAAGCGCTCAATAAGTTTGGGCAGGATCTGAAACATGAACAGCAAATTACCGAAATGATGGCTGATATATTTATGGACTTATATGCTGCAGAGAGTGCGGTGGTTCGTTCGAAAAAAATGATGGAAAAAAGTAGTCAAAACAGGGCAGTTTGCAGCATTGCGAAAATCTTTACTGCGGAAATGGTCCTACGTTTATTAAATATGTCCTTGACAGCGTTGAATGCTATTTATGGCGGGAATACTACTCCGGATGTCATAAATCAGTTGCGTCATTTCCAGGGGAGGATGATGATGCAAACAGACATTATTAATCTAAAACGAAATGTAGCACAATACATTTATAGCCAAAACACTTACCCATTTTAGGAGTTAAATATGAGCTTAAAATCAGTCATAATAGATGCAGTCCGGTCACCCATCGGAGTTAAAAACGGTCAATTGATTGGCATACGGCCCGACGATCTTACAGCGCAAGTTATTAAGGGGCTTTTAGCCCGGAATGAAAATGTGAAACCTGAAGATGTGGAAGATGTTGTTGTTGGCTGCGCCTTTCCAGAAGGTCCCCAGGGAATGATTATCGGCCGGTCTGCTGCTATTCTTGCCGGTATCCCAAAAGAAGCAGGTGGAAAAGTGGTCAACCGATTTTGCGGTTCAGCCATGGACGGGCTTCACCAATTAAGCACTGCTATTGAAAGTGGTGACATTGATGTGGGTATTGCAGCCGGCGTGGAAGATATGTTTTCCATCCCACCGGGAGGATTTGCCCCTGACTTTCACCCTGAGTTGGCGGAACAGGAGTTCTATATCGGCATGGGAGAAACGGCAGAGAATCTCGCCAACGACGGTAATATTTCCCGGGAAGATCAGGATGAATTTTCAATTAAATCTCACGAAAAGGCACTCAAGGCATATAGGGAAGGTAAATTTGATAATGAGCTCATTCCCATCGATGTTTATGGAGAAGTAACCATCGAAAAAGATGAAGGACCCAGAGAACCTAATGTGGAAAAAATTCAAAGTCTTAAACCGGCATTTGTAGAAGGCGGAACTGTCACAGCAGCTGGCAGTAGTCCTTTTTCCATTGGTGCTTCGGCCATATTGATTTCAAGCGAATCTTATGCCAAAGAACATGGATTGAATATTCGTGCAGAGATTATCGGCCGTGCAGTGGCCGGAGTGGATTGGACACGCATGGGCGCTGGTCCTCTGCCGGCAACAGAGAAAGTGCTGAAAAAAACAGGTCTCACCATGGACGATATTGAAACCATTGAATTAAACGAGGCATTTTCCGCTCAATCCCTATATGTAATTCGGGAAGGTGGATGGAATATGGATAAAATCAACCTCAATGGGGGAGCTATCGCTTTGGGACATCCACTGGGATGCTCGGGAACACGGATTATTTGTACCCTCATTAACGTCATGGAACAACAGAATACCCATATCGGCCTGGCTACCATGTGTATTGGAAGCGGACAAGGAATTTCAACTATTATCCGGCGGCGATGATACAATGAGTAAATGCATAAAAGATCCTATGAGTGGATTAACACACGTCATTGGCGCTATACTATCAGTGGTGGGATTAATTCTGCTAATCTTTAAATCACTTAATCCTGTTGACCCTTGGAAGATTGTATCTTTTTCTGTATTCGGTTCAGGATTATTTTTGCTCTACACAGCCAGCACATTATACCACTGGATTCCTGTAACAGGGCGCGCAGAATCGATCTTGAGGCGGCTTGATCATATCATGATTTACGTATTAATTGCATCCACATATACTCCCATTTGTCTTATCCCGTTGAGAGGGCCTTGGGGTTGGAGCTTGTTCGGTGTTATATGGGGATTGGCAATTTTTGGGATTCTATGGAAATTATTTCAATTCAGAATTCCGGAGTGGTTTTCAACACTATATTACATATTTATGGGATGGTTATCGGTTATTGCAATCTGGCCTCTTATTTCAAATCTTCAGATCGGTGCATTAATCTGGTTACTCATCGGTGGAATTTTTTACTCCGGTGGTGTCATTTTTTTCGCTTTGGATCGTCAGGAATCACCTCGAAAAGGTTTCGGATTCCATGAAGTATGGCATGTGATGGTATTGGCAGGTAGTTTAAGCCATTTTTGGGTGATGTACCATTATGTATCACAAAGCACTTAACATTAAGAAATGAAATACCTTACTGATAATAGAATATCAAGGCATAAAACGTAATGCGTAAGTATTTAATCAAACTCAGAGTGTTTCTACCGTTTTAAATATTTACGAATACTGATAATCTTAATATCTGATAAAAAAATATATTAACACCAAACTTAATAGAGGTTCATATGAGTCAACAAATTGAAAAGGTAGCCATCTTGGGAGCTGGTGTAATGGGAGCGCAAATTGCCGGTCATCTGGCAAATGCCGGTATCCCTTCCCTCCTATTCGACATCAACCAGGAATTAGCAGAAAATGGAATTGAAACATTAACAAAGCTAAAGCCGGCGCCTTTGTTTAAACCAAAGAATATTGCATTAATTACTCCATGTAATTACGATGATCACCTGGAAAAGATTCATGAAGCTGATTGGGTATTAGAAGCCGTGGCAGAAAGATTGGATATTAAACATAGTGTCTACGGCAAAATATCTCCTCATTTAAAACCGTCGGCCATCGTTACCTCGAATACATCCGGAATCCCATTATCAGATTTGATTACTGTTTTTTCGGATGATGTTAAATCCCGTTTCATGATTACACATTTTTTTAATCCGCCTCGGTATATGCATTTATTGGAATTGGTAAAAAGCGATTTCACATCTGAGGATGTCTACGATTCAATGGCTAAATTTGGTGAAAATATTTTGGGGAAAGGTATCGTCCATGCAAAAGATACACCCAATTTTATTGGAAACAGAATTGGCGTCTTCAGCATGGGGGTTACCATACACACTGCTATTCAACAGGGCTTAACGGTCGAGGAAGTTGATAAATTAACCGGAACAATTGTGGGTCGTCCAAAGAGTGCCACCTTCCGAACTGCAGACGTGGTTGGGTTGGATACGATGGCTCATGTCACCCACACGACTTATGAAAGCGTTTTAGATGATGAAGAGAGAGAGATTTTTAAAATTCCGGATATTCTCCAACTTCTTGTGGATGAGGGGCGTCTGGGACAAAAAACCAAGTCCGGATTTTATAAAAAAACCGATAAAGGTATTTTGTCAGTAGACCTAAAAACAGGTGAATACGGACCTCAGAAAAAAGTACGTTTTGACGGATTCCGTTTAGCCAAAGATCATACGTCTACTGCCGGGAAAATTAAGGCGTTGGCATATAGCGATGATAAGGCGGGTAAATTTTTCTGGGAAACATTGGCCAGGGCGTTGATTTACAGTGCAAATAGAATTCCAGAAATCAGTGATGATATTATCAATATTGACAACGCAATTAAATGGGGATTTGGGTGGCAATTAGGCCCCTTCGAAAGTTGGGATGCCATTGGAGTACAAGAGTCTGTGGATAAAATGTTGGCGGAGAAGAGATCTGTTCCTCAGTGGGTATTGGAAATGCTCGCAAGCGGTCGAACCAGTTTTTATGAAACGAGCAATGGAGTGAAAACATATTACGATGTGCTGTCCAGTGAGTCAAAACCAGTTTCAACTACTGATAAGGAAATCAATCTTAACTTGCAAAAATCCGCGGGAAACCTCGTTAAGAAAAACTGGAGCGCCAGTCTGATTGATTTAGGCGATGGTGTGTTGAATGTTGAATTTCATTCTATCCTACAACCGACTCTTAATCCTATTGACGGCTCATTAGGAATGACCATTAACGATGGTTTGGATCTTTTGGAAGCAGGAAAATTCAAAGCAATGGTGATGGGACACAATGGTCAGAATTTTTGTGCAGGGGCAAATCTGGCTGGAATTTTGGAAGTATGTGAGGCGAAAGATTGGGATAAATTAGAAAGCGCGGTAAAAGACCTCCAGGACTTGACGCAACGAATTCGTTTTTCTCAGGCGCCGGTTGTTGCAGCGCCATTTCATTTAACATTAGGTGGCGGTTTTGAATTAATCGGTCCGGCAGCTCATCGTGTGGCGTCAGCTGAATTGTATGTGGGTTTAGTTGAAGTGGGTGTTGGATTGATTCCGGGAGCAGGTGGAAACCTCCGTCTGATTTTACACATGATGGAAAACAGTGGAAGCGGTCGAATCAATGCCTTCCAAATTGCACAAAAAGCATTTGAAACTATTGGTTTCGCAAAGGTGGCTACCAGCGCTGATGAAGCGAAATTCATAGGATATTTACTTAAAACGGATACCATTGTTTTGAATAATGATCACCGTATTTGGACGGCAAAACAAAAAGCGCTCGAACTGGCAGAAGATTATGAACCTCCCCAATTCAGAGATGACCTAAAATTACCAGGTAGCGGCGGTAGAACGGCACTGGCTATGGCGTTGAAAGGATTCAAGGCTCAAGGGAAAATTTCCAGTCATGATGAAACGATTGCTAAAAAATTAGCCTTTGTGATTACTGGTGGAGATAAAGCAGGATTAACAAAATCAGTAGATGAACAATATATGCTGGATATTGAGCGGGAAGCATTCGTCTCCCTTGCTGGGGAATCATTAACACAAGACCGTATTCGATTTATGCTGAAAAGGGGGAAACCACTGCGTAATTAATAAAATGGATTATACAGGAAAAATATTATCAAAGAATGATAAATAATTTATCAGGCTAATATTTTATTATTCTTAATTTGTTTTCTGATTAGTGATGAATTATTAAGTTTTAACCAGTGAATACCCAAACGATCTCACGCGGTACTACCATCCTTAAAACGATAGCTATTTTTGCTGTCCTTTACTTATTTCTTATTAGTATTGGTATGATTGGTACCGCATTTAAAGGTATGGGAAAAGGGTTCGCAGAAGAATTAATCCAGAGCAATGCCGGACCTATTATTGGTCTATTTATCGGTATTCTGGCTACCAGTATCATCCAAAGTTCTTCAACAACAACCTCATTAGTCGTAAGTATGGTTGCAGCCGGTGCATTTGGCAATGACCCTCGGATTGCTGTTGCAGCTGCCGTGCCCTATATTATGGGAGCGAATATCGGAACCAGTATAACCAATACAATAGTATCACTGGGTCATATTGTTAATAAGAATGAGTTCCGGCGGGCATTTTCTGCTTCCATCGTGCATGATTTTTTTAATATCGTTGCGGTTTTGATTTTATTTCCGTTTGAAAGGGCATTCGGCGTGATCAGCAATAGTGCAAATTGGCTGGCTGAATTCTTAGTGGGAGCCGAATCCTTTACTTTTAAAAGTCCCATAAAAATGATCACAAAACCCGTTGTTGCATGGATCAAAGAATTATTCAAGCAGCAAGATATCATGAATTATAATTGGCTATTGTTGATAGCAGCCCTTCTTTTATTATTCTTTTCGCTTCGATATTTAACAAAATTGATTCGCAGTTTGGTCATGGTAAGGTTGGAGGCATTTTTTGATACTCACATTTTTAAGACAGCTATTCGAGCCATGGCTTTTGGAATTTTTATCACCGTATTAGTACAAAGCAGCTCAATCACAACTTCCCTTGTTGTTCCTCTGGCAGGTGCTGGAATATTGAGACTAGAGCAAATTTTCCCATACACATTGGGAGCTAATATTGGAACGACTGTTACGGCACTACTTGCAAGCCTTGTATCGGGTACCATTGCTCCACTGGCTGTCGCTTTTTCCCATCTCATGTTCAATATTTTCGGAATATTGATCATTTGGCCCGTTGAAAAAATTCGAAATATTCCCATTCAATTAGCAAAATGGTTTTCAGAAAAAGCAGTTCAAAACAGAATTTTTCCACTAATATATATAATAGTTATGTTTTTTATTATTCCATTAACCCTAATTATTCTTGTGAGGTAAACTATGTCACTATTCAAAGATGTCATTAATTTATGGAAAGCAGATGACCTGTTATCCCAAGCTTGGGATGATTCCCATAAAATGCTGAATCTTTCCCATGAAATATTCCAGCAAGCGCTAATCTACCTGAAAAAAGGTGAGAATATTGAAACACTAAAGGCGTTAAAAAAACGTGATCGGGAAATCAATGAGTTTCAGAGAGATGTTAGGCGAAAGGTGTTGACACACTATGCAGTGAAACAAGATACAACTGATTTAGCCAATGGACTTGTTCTTATCAACATGGTCGTGGATATTGAGCGCATCGGCGATTATTGTAAAAATATTTTGGACCTGGCCATCAATCATGATCAATCTATCAATTCATCTGAAATATCAGAAGATTTAGCCATGATTGAAGGTGAAGTGCAAACCAGATTCGAAAAAACATTACTGACGATTCAATCTCAGGATACAGAAGCAGCCAAATCTCTATTTGAAGGATATAAAGAACAGGTCACCGGCAAATCGGACGCTATTGTAAATGGGGTTCTTAGAAACAAGATTCATTTCGGCGGAGAATCAAGGACAGCGGCCATCGCCCTATATGCTCGTTATTTAAAACGGATTGGCGCTCACCTGAAAAACATTTCATCAACTCTGGTGAATCCATTTGATGCTATTGGTTATAAGGAATAACTGTTCATAATTTGTTCACAGTTTTTATTAATTAATTTCTACTTAATCTCTTTTAATTTCATATAAATATTCTATTATCAAGAAATATTCGAATGTAAGCATATGGATTACAAACTGTGTGGCTTTTTAATTAGCAGGACTATTTTGATATAAAAGTTAAGGTGATACTTTTGGGTAAATTACCGTTGAATGAAATAATGATAAATGACCCCAAAATCAAATACCGAAAAAACAATCTGAGAGATCAGAAGGAAAACTCGCCTGAAGTATTCAGCAGAAGAGAAAATCAGAATAATTATTATCATTGAAAAATAACTCACAAAATAAATTCAGCAGACAGCAGTACTTTTGTCCAGCAGGTGAAAATGATCACTCAATTGACTCCATTGTCTTTATTTATTAATAGGAGGTACATTCTTCCTAATAATCTGAGAAGAATATCATGACAGAAAAGTATCAAATTGAAACAAAGCTCATTCATGCAGGTGAGCCTAAAAAAAAGTTTGGCAATGCAGTGAATATGCCGATTTTTCAATCTTCCACCTTTGAATACAGTGGACAAGGCAATTATGATGAAATAAAATATATTCGCCTTAATAATACACCGAATCATATTGTTCTTCATGAAAAATTAGCAGCTCTGGAGAATGGTGAAGATGCTTTAGTTACATCCAGCGGTATGGCAGCAATTTCCGCATCGCTGCTGACGTTTTTAAAATCCGGAGATCATTTCCTGGCACATGAAACGTTGTACGGTGGAACCCACACATTTATTACAAAAGATCTTCTTGATTTAGGCATTGAGTGTGATTTTATTGATGCTTCTAATCCGAAAGGCTGGAAGGAGAAACTACGACCAGAAACCAAACTCATTTATGTTGAGTCCATCACCAATCCGCTTTTGGATGTATTGGAGTTAAATGAGGTAATCATTTTTGCTAAAAAACATAATTTATTATCATTGATCGATAATACTTTTGCCACACCGATTAATTATCGCCCAATTGAACACGGCTTTGATCTATCAATTCACAGCGCTACTAAATATTTAAATGGTCACACTGACATTGTTGCCGGAGCAGTAATTGGCTCTAGTGATTTAGTTTCAAAAGTGAAACATAAATTGAATCACTTAGGCGGCTCATTGGATCCCAATGCATGCTTCCTGATGCATCGTGGATTGAAAACATTATCTCTTCGGATGGAGAGACAAAATAATAATTCATTAACCATTGCGAATTTTCTTGAAAAGCATGCAAGAATTAGAAAAGTGAATCATCCGGGATTAGAAAGCAACGCAAGCCATTTTCGGGCAAAGAAATATTTGAACGGATTTGGAGGAATGGTCAGTTTTGAAATCGATGGCAATGTTGAAGAAGCAGACAAATTCATATCAAAATTATCATTGTTCATTAATGCTCCCAGCCTGGGTGGAGTGGAATCGTTAATTACTCGACCAGCGCAGACATCCCATTCAGGGATGTCCAAAGAGGACAGGGAAGCTTCAGGTATAAATGATGAATTGATTCGCATGTCTATTGGTATTGAAGCTGTTGATGATTTGATTACAGCCATTGATAATGCGTTGGGAACAAAATAATAAGTACACCGATCACGGTTATCCAAAGGGAAAACAGGATAATCGAATAGACAAGCAAACACGACTATATCCTCAAGTGATCGAACTTAATATATCAAGAATGGATTCAAATTCTTAGTTGAGTAGCTGAATTATATCAAGAGTAAAAATAATTAAAACCTTGCGAAGAGAATATCCCTTCGCAAGGTTTTTTGGCGTTCGGTCTTACAGTGAAGAACTCAGCGCTTGGGTAAGGGCATTGTCAAGGGAATCCTGTACATCCGTTAGTTCTATTTCCGATTGCTTCTCCTCTTTAAGAGCAGCTTCATCAACTGTGTTAGTTGAATACTGATTCCCGTTCCAAGTGAATGTCTTATCAGGACCGAGAGCATCCCTGGCGACGGCAAATGCTTTCGAAAAAGAAATCATTCCCGGAGGTTTAGGTACAGCGGCTTCTACTTCAACCGTCTCTATTCTTGAAAAGCCTGAATCCTCAGGGGATTCTTCATAGGAATCAAATGATTCTTCTTCAATGAAAGAACTCATGACGGTTTTTACCGGTGTAGTGGATGCTTGATGTTGAATGATTAGAGCAGTGATGACAACCACTCCGAATAGTATGGAAACAATCCGTGCTCCCATTGAGCTATTATCTTTTTGTTTCATGGCGTATTCCTTTCTTTGAGTTTTACGCTTGCGATCTTGGGTTTGTACGATGGGATGAATGATTGAGTTCCACAGCTATGAAGCCTTCTTTCAAGAGAGGGATGTAGGAAGGTATATTAATTCAATTATGATACATCCCCCTGCACCCCCTTTGATAAGGGGAACTTTACAAAATAAAAAGGCGGCTGCGCTCTGATCGCAAGCTCCCAAAGAAAGGGAAAAGCAGCCGCCATGGGGGATTGAATTTACGAACGATTTACTAAATTGAAGCGGATGGAAACTACATGGATTAAATAATACCAAATGAGTGTGATGAATAGATTTGCCAAAACAAAACCCGGCCACTCACCGAACAATCGCTCAAAGTCTAAAGTGGGATAACGAAAATCCAATATATTCTGATCAAAAATATTATTGTATATATAGATGAATCCCGCATAAAACATCATGAATTTTAAAGCGGTAAGAACAGCATTTTTATTTAATAAATGACCTTGTTTGGTCATAAATATTGTTAAAGCAAGCGGCGCAGTATGTTTCAGATAAAAAGCCGCCCATGAAAGCGGATAAGTGTCAATTGGCGGGCATACCGGGTTGGGCCAAATGACTAATGTCAATAAATCACCTGTCCAGGCGAAGTAAAAAAATACTTCAAAGAGCTTTTGATTAAATTTGAAAGATAATATAAAGCCCAAAATAGCTGTAATATTGCAGAGCCAAAATATCAAATGGATGTTATGCTGAAAATTATATATGGTAGTGAAAAACAATGCATAACTGATGCTAATCTGTATTGGGATAAGAATTCGCTTATAATTCCGGATGGCTCCAATAAACAAAAATAATGAAATGATAAAAGTTATGAGTGGTATAATCAGATGAGGTCCTTAAAACAGTCTAATGCTTCGGGGTTGGCAAGAGCATCTTTATTGATCACCGGTTCACCGTGGAGTATTTTTTTCACTGCCAATTCAACTTTTTTTCCACTGAGAGTATAGGGTATATCTTCGACCATTTTAATAATAGCCGGGACGTGACGCGGTGAGCAATTTATTCTTATATTAGTTTTAATTTGATCAACCAATTTTTCATCCAATTCTACTTGACCATTCATTTTGAGAAAAAGAGCCACCTGTTCATCTCCGTCCGTTTGAACGCCAATAACCAGACTGTCGGAAATTTCACGCATTTGTTCTACAACACGATATATTTCAGCGGTACCGATACGAACGCCGCCAGGATTCAGTGTTGCATCGCTTCTACCGTAGATTATAATTCCGCCGTGATCATTGATTTCGATGTAATCACCATGATACCAAATTGACTCAAATTGATTGAAATATGCCTGATGATATTTTTCTCCATTTTCGTCGTTCCAAAAATAAATGGGCATGGAAGGAAAGGCTTTTTTACAAACCAGTTCACCTTTTTCACATCGAATGGAATGTCCACGAAAATCAAACGCATCCACATCCATGGCCAGACCGCTGCATTGCAGCTCACCCCGATAAACAGGCAGTATAGGATTACCTAAAGCGAAACAGGAAATAATATCTGTCCCACCGGAAATAGAAGCCAGTTGAACATCATTTTTAACATCCTGATAAATATAGTCGAAATTTTCTTCCATTAAGGGTGATCCCGTTGAGAGTATAAGACGGACGGTTGAGAGGTTGTGGGATGAAATCGGTTTATTTCCGGCACCTTCACTGGCTGAAATGAATTTTGCGCTGGTGCCAAAAACTGTTATATTAAAATTTTCTGCCAAATCCCACATAGCATTACTATCCGGGAAAAAGGGAGAACCATCATATAAAACCAATGTGGCTCCAATGGCCAAATTACTAACAAGCCAATTCCACATCATCCAACCGCAGGTAGTGAAATAAAAAACTCGATCTTCTTCGGTAATGTCACAATGGAGGCGTAATTCTTTTAAATGCTGAAGTAATGTACCCCCAGCGCCGTGGACGATGGACTTTGGCAGCCCGGTGGTTCCGGATGAATACATGATGTAAAGTGGATGATCAAATGGCAGCTGTTCAAACGCAATTTCTTGAGCGGTGTTATCCATAAAATCTGAAAACAGAATGCTGTTTTGAATGGATTTAATATTTGGATCCTTTTCAGTATAGGGGATAATAACCACCCTTTTCACGCTGGGAAGTTCACGTAATATATTTTTTAATTTATCCGTCGTATCGTGCTTTTTTCCATTATAATAATAACCATTGGCTGCGACGAGGATTTTAGGTTTAATCTGGCTAAATCGATCCAACACGCCTTTAATACCAAAATCCGGGGAGGAAGAAGACCAAATGGCGCCGATCGATGCCGTCGCCAGCATCATAATGATGCTTTCCGGCATATTGGGAATAAAACCAGCAACACGATCGCCGGTTTGAACGCCGGCCGCTTTTAAAGCAAAGGCTGTTTTTGCCACTGATCGATATAAATCACTATAAGAAAGTTTCCGGGCAGGCTGACCTTCACCTTTAAAAATGATGGCTATTTTGCTGTCCCTCCTCCTTAAGAGATTTTCAGCGAAATTTAATCGTGCTCCCATAAACCATTTTGCCCCTGGCATTTTGGATTCATCATCTACAACCTGAGAGAATGGTATTGAATGTGAAATATTTAAGTATGTCCATAGTTCTTCCCAAAACGCTGGAATATTTTCTACAGACCAATCGTGCAAATCAGAGTAATTTTGCAGATTTAGCCCATGATTTGTGTTGATGGTTTTTTTAAATTCGTTCATCTGCGAGTGCTGGATTTGCGTCGCAGACGGTTTCCACATGATTTTTTCCATTAGAAATCTATTAAATTGATAACCAAAAATAAGGGTCTTTGAGGACATTATCACCAACCGATTTATTATATGAAAATTGCATTCTTAACCGCCGGCGGTCTCGCCCCCTGCCTTTCATCATCCATAGGAGCTTTAATGATGAATTACCATTCAAAAGCACCCAAGGCCGAATTAATTGGTTATTTAAACGGGTATAAAGGTTTACTAATGGGAAAATCAATTTCCTTCCCGGAAAATGCCCATGAATATGCCGAGGTGCTTATGACTTACGGCGGAAGTCCAATTGGAAATAGTCGAGTGAAATTGACCAACATCGAAAATTGCTTAAAAAACAGATACATTAAAGAGGGAGAAAATCCGGTTGAAGTAGCTGCAAATCAACTCAGGAAAGATAAAATTGATATTCTCCACACGATTGGGGGTGATGATACAAACACCATGGCTTCGGTTCTGGTAGAATACTTATCTGAAAATGACTACGGACTCACAGTAGTTGGATTACCCAAAACGGTGGATAATGACGTTTATCCTATTGCCCGGTCTCTGGGCGCTGATACCGCTGCCGAACAGGGAGCAATATTCTTCGAAAATATAGCCAATGAGAATACCACAAGTAACCGGCAACTCATTATTCATGAAGTTATGGGTAGAAATTGCGGCTGGCTTACAGCTGCCACTGCCAAAAAATACAGGGATCGTTTATCCGAAAAACCATTTGTCGAAGAAATGCTGATTTCAAAAGAACGTTGGGATGTGGATGCAGTATATATTCCTGAAAATGAAATGAATTTTGAGTTTGAATGTGATCGTTTAAATCGGCTGATGGAACAAAAAGATGGTGTGAATATTTTCATTAGTGAAGGAGCTGGAATTGAAACCATTGTAGATGAAATGAAAAGCAGTGGTGAAGAAGTTCCTCGGGATGCCTTTGGTCATGTACGCATTGATGAAATTAATCCCGGGCAATGGTTTGCAAAACAATTTAAAAAGAGATTAAAGGCAGAAAAAGTTCTTGTACAAAAAAGCGGGTATTTTGCAAGATCAGCTGCCCCGAACTCCTTTGATCTGGAATTGATAAAAAGCACGGCAGAGTTTGCGTCTGATTTTGCGTTAGATAGAAAAAGCGGTGTGGCTGGTTTGGATGAAGAAAACAAAAATCAAATGAGTTTAATTGATTTTAAGAGGATAAAAGGTGGAAAGCCATTCGATACAGAAAAAGAATGGTTTCAAGAATTATTAAAAAATATCGGACAACAATAAAGGAAAAAAATTATGTCAAAACAACCCCCAGTATTAAATACTTCCAGGAAATTTCCTGATAATATGACATCTGCTCATGGGTTATTACTCAAAGCAAAGCGGGGTGAAAAGGGTAATGGGAACGGAATAGGATATGCTGTACCGGCATTTAATGTGACCACATTTCAGGGGATTAATGCTGCCATGAAGGCGTTCGAATTACTGGGTTCTTCAGGCTTAATGGCATTCTCCAATTCTGCGCTAAAGCATTTTGGAGGTGGCAATCAAGTCTTTGGTCTGGAAGTAGCTGCATCATATATTGAAAAAATGGCCAAGAAATCATCCGTGAAAATTGCCACCCACTTGGACCACGGCGATTATATCACTGAACCGGGACGAAAAGTTCTCCAGGCTTCTGTTCAATGTTTAACCAGCGTGATGGCAGACAATTCCACAGACCACGTAAATAAGATTGCCATGCCTCTTAAGGATAATATTGAATTAACCCGGGAAGTAGTTAATATGGCTCACCCGGTTGGATTATCGGTGGAAGGCGAATTGGGTGTATTAGCAGGAGAAGAAGATGAAGATACAAAATCCGAATTTTCCACCTATACAAATACGAATGAATTAGATCAGTTCCTGAGAGAAACAGGCGTTTTGATGCTTGCGCCTACTATTGGAACTATGCACGGACCTAATAAGGGGAAACCGGGGCAAAAAGTGAAATTGAATATTCCGCTGGCACATGAATTATTAAAAATTGCCAATGAGATTAATGATGAAATCGTGTTTGTGGCTCATGGTGCATCCACCCTGTATCCTCAAGTAGCTGAATACGCCATGAAACAATTGGAAGCAATGGATGGTAAACAGGCTGATCACCAAAAATGGGGAAACTTTGTTGGAACAGATTGGGATCAAATTGAAGGATTAATAAAAGCAGGATTCTGTAAAATCAATACAGATACTGAAAACCGCCAGACATTTCTAGCAGCCTTGTTAGGAGCCATCAACGAAAACAGTGCAAAAATTGATATTCGCTGGTATGATAATCATGGTACAGACGGATTAACCAAAAGCTATATCCAAAAACTCATTATGGCTGGGAACTATGGCGTCTGGCATGAACCGAAGATAAACGTGGAAAAATTCAAATTTGATTTAGGAACGCCATTATCAGATTTAATATCTCAAGCCGGCTAACTTAAAAAACAGTCAACCAATTAAAAGCCTCGGTTATTTTCTCGGGAATTATTTAATAATAAATTTTTTTAGAATGAAAATTTCATTCCAATAACATACGTTTGTTCCCAACCATTATTTTTCCAATCATCTTGGATTAAATGGTATATTTTTACTTTCATAAATGATATACTCTTGATTTCAAAGCCAACGTAAAAACGGTTTCGATTTAACTCATTTCCTTCCATATCATAAAAAATTTCATCAGCCGTATAAGGGATTAGTTTAAGCGGAGTAAATCCATTGCCGAATTTTGCAGTAATCATATCTCGGTTACGGATGACAGGGTCTTTATCCTGTTTCATGCGGTATTCAAACCGGCTTCTGGCAGTAATCCCCAGTATTCCAAATTTCATTTTTGTGGATAGTGTTCCATGGGGACGATGTTCCTGTGTCCATACTTTATTTTTCCATTCAAACACTTCTCTAAAATTGAGGCTTAATTTAAATGGTCTAATCAAATGAAAGGATATTCCAATATCTCCGTGGGAATACTTTAGTTGTTGGCCCATATTCAACGATCGAAAATCACTTTCTATTGAGAGAGAATATGTGTCGTTTAATGGTTTTGAAAGTTTGGCTGCCTGCCACAGTTCCGGTTGTTCAGCTATTAATAATAATGGGAGGAATAAGATGGTCAGGTATTTTAACATTTCGTTTCTTTCTCTTATATGTTGTTTATATAAATAATCTTTTAGTCTAAATCGAATAAATATGGGTAATGGTTTTGGCGATATTAGCTATATATACATTTATTTGCTTTAATAAATCCATCAATTCCATATGAATTTCATGTGTTTCGATAGACTCCTCTCTTTCGTCTTGAAGTCGTTTTAAATGGCGGAGACGGTATTCCGATTCCAGATCGGAATATTTTTCATCTTTGGCCATAATATTTAAAGCCTTAACGGGGTCGAACGTTGAAAATGCTTCCTTAAATCGGCTGACCTGTTTACAAACTTTTGTATGAAAAATATCCAACTCATTTTTTCCTTCTTCAGAAAAATCTGTTTTTAATATTGATTTTTTTGCAATTAGAGGAATCATATTTTTTTCAATTATGTCCCCAACGCTTTCAATATCATTCACAATAAACATTAAACCATACACTTCTTTTATTTGATGATCAGATAATTCCTGCCTTCCAATTTTTCTTAAATAAATTACGATTCGTTCATCAAGGAAATCCAGTTTATGTTCCCGAAACTTAATACCATCCACCAGCGAAAATTGTGGATATTTTTTATCTCTTAAAGTTTCATTTGATTTAAATGGATCTATGATGGCCTCCAGCATTCGACCGAAAATTTTAATCATTCGAAACGTTTCGTTTCGGGCTAAATCAATGGCTAAGGCAGGAGTAGAAATGGCTTTATCATCCAAATGCCATGTCACAATTTGAGCATCTTTTTTTTCTTCTTTTTCTGGAAGTATTTTGACAAATATTTTTGCAAAATAGGAAGTGAATGGCAGGAAAATAATGGCGAGGCTTACATTGAAAATGGTATGAGCATTGGCAATTTGGCGAGGTGTTTCGGCTGCCAATTTATGAATTCCAATACCATCATATGCAGGGGATATTGAACGGATGAGATCGGCAAACGCGGGTATCCAGAAAATAAAAAGGAACACACCACCGATTTTAAACAAAACGTGGGCCATGGCCACTCGCTTGGCTTCGCGGGTCGTGCCGATACTTGCCAACCCTGCGGTAATACATGTTCCTATATTTGCACCAAAAATAAGAGGAATACCCGCTTCCAAAGTGAGCAAACCCTGTTGAGCCAGAACAATAATGATACCGGCAAATGCGCCGCTGCTTTGAATTAGTGCCGTGAAAATGGTTCCAAGCAGGAGTCCCAGTAAAGGATTCTCTAATCCTTTCAACAATTCGATAAATGGCAAGTGAGTTCGCAACGGAGTCATGGCATCGGACATAAGCTTCATACCAAAAAACAAGATTCCAAATCCCATTACGACTTCACCGATATACTTTGATGAATCTTTTTTGGAAAACAAAGTTAGAGCGAATCCTACAGCGACCATCAAAAGGGCATAATCAGTTACTTTGAAAGCAATGAGCTGTGCTGTGATTGTTGTTCCAATATCAGCTCCGAGGATTACGCCCAGCGACTGGACAAAAGTCATTAATTGAGCCTGAACAAAACTGACGAGCATGACGGTGGTTGCGCTGGAGCTCTGGATAACCATAGTTACGAATGCTCCAACCGTCATCCCGACAATTCGATTATTGGTCAGGGCAGAAAGAATATTGCTCAAACGGTCACCAGCGCTCTTTTTCATTCCTTCACTCATTTTTCCCATACCATATAAAAAGAGAGATAATCCCCCTATGAGGGTAATGAATATGTTTGTCCATGACATCGCTTTGGAAAGGTGTGCTGAGTCTGCAATGAGTGGTTGAAAAATCAGGATTGCACACACAGCTGCCATTTGCAAATATGGCTTTTGAAACACTTTATTAAAATTATTACTCATGGATGATTACTCCATGTGGAATACGGGTATCGTGTGAGCATGGCATTATAGTATTTTTGTTGGTGGGATACTTCTTCACCAATAAAGCCGGGTTTATTGAATGATTGATCCTCTTTTTCTAATTCAATTTCTGCAATAACCAATCCTTGGTTTGCACCATGAAATTCATCAATTTCCCAGATGAAACCATCATAATCATATTTGTAGCGAGTTTTTTCTATTAATGGCTTATTGCAAAGTTTCATAAGCTTTTGAGCGTCTGGTTCAGAAATTTCTATTTCGAATTCCATACGGGTTAATTCCGTTTTTAATGATTTGATGGTCAGCCAGGCTTGTTGGTCCATCATACGGACACGAACAACTTTTTGTTCATCAGCGCTGATGTAACCCTGAATACAGCGATTACCTTCATTTGGCTTTGGCCAGTTCTCTTTGACCAAAAATTTTCGTTCAATTTCGAGTTTTATATTTTCCATAATCTAATTAATAAAATAGAGGATATTAATCCCGGATAAAATGGTTCAATATTCCCTGGATAATACCCCAACAGTTTACCATAAATAAACCATATAACGGCAATCATCACCGGCAAGATTATGACCAATACTGATTTAGAATTTCTCATCCGAATTTTCGTAAATGTTAATAAAAATGGAGCCAATATCCCCGGAATGATAATTGAACCAATCACGTACCATAGCCGTACCACGGATGGAATACTCACAGCCAGCAACACTGCAATAAACGACATAACAATTAATCCTTTTCGAATATGGACTTTCGAATCTGAAAGAGATTCTTTTTCATAGAGTCTCATCATAATATCTCTACCAAATGTGATAGCACTGATGAGGCCGTTGGAATCAATGGTAGACATAATAGTGGAAAATAATCCGATCAGAAAAATGCCATAAATGAATGGCGGCAAAATTTTTAACGCTAATTCCGGATAAGCCATTGTTGCCATCTGGTTCGGTACCAGCACTGCCGCATATAGCCCTGTCGTTATGGTGAGGATATCAAATATTAACCAAAAACCTATGGAAATCAAAATTCCTTTCCGGGCTGTATTTGGAGAATTTGCAGCAGCTGTTCGTTGATAAAACCCGGGATCAATAAAGGTCCACATGGCAATAAAAAACCAGACCAGAATATATTGGACCGAATTACCCCCGGTTGGATTAAAATAATGATCCGGTAATTTGGAAAATAATGAAACGGGTGCTCCACTGGTTTTCCAGGAAAATATTAACAGTAAAATGAATCCTGTAAACATGAGGATAAATTGAAGTATATCTGTTCTGATCACTGATCTAAATCCACCAAACCAAAC
The DNA here is from genome assembly GCA_046861385.1 of Fidelibacterota bacterium. GTDB lineage: Bacteria > Fidelibacterota > Marinisomatia > Marinisomatales > TCS55 > JADFRD01. Next base: position 78,764 of record JBHHTW010000004.1, read on the forward strand.
ATAAATCAAACTCACACCGGCTGCGAACAAAATGGCTGACTGCAGAGACCAATGAAGCGTGTGCTGGAATAAAATTCCCAGACTTAAAATGTAAGGGGCTGGGGATGCTAAAATAAGGATAAGCAGCGCACTGGCAATTCCGGCACTTTTACCGAAATGTTTATGAAAATGATCAGGGATGGAACGATGGGGAAGGTTTCTGATCCTCGGTGCTAAATAAATTGCAAACAAAAAGCCAAAGACATAGTAAGGCAGCGCAAAAATAAACCAGGTTTGGATTCCATAATTATAGGTGTTCTCTCCGACACCCAATATCCCTCCATACCATGTGGCGACTAAGGTAGCCACGAGCCCGGGGAGACTTAATCTTCTTCCCGCGAGAATGAAATCTTTATCGTCGTCATTTTTCGAGGATTTATAAAACCCAAGTAATAATAGAAGTACGAAATATCCACCGATGGCTAACCAGTCTAAAGAATGCATTGTTTAGGTTACCTCAAAATACGTCTGACCGTAAAATAGAGAAAATTCACTGAAATCTAGAGATTCAGGAAAAGGGTAAAACTTAATTCGTAAAACGTAATTCAAGTTTTTAACTAATTACGTTTTAAATAATTATTGAATGCCATATTTTTTGTTAAACGTCTGAATTGGTGTTAAATGGACAATATTAAGCTCTAATAATATATCCTATTAACTATTCAAATGATTGATAAACAGCCAAATGGATCCATTTGTATCTATTGTGAATTTATTCCCTACTGCTTCATTGCTGATTCCATTGCATGCCGGAGGAAACGGCTCCTGGTTTAATGAATATTTCAATCCTGTAGTGGAAATCGACTTCACAGGTTCGACCGCTACAATAGAAATCAGCTGTCCTTTTTTGGATTGGAATGATTGCTTACCCTTAAAACAATAGATGCTTGAATAATCTGAAACAAAGTGAATATTTATCACCGGAGAAAATTCTGCCAAAATATGAAGATTCCCGAGGCTGTGGTCTTCTCGTTTTCCCGTTGCCCCCAGTACAATAACATCATTCAAACGGTTGATTAAACACCATTCCAATGTTTTTTGAAGATCTGTTTTATTTTGATCGGGCACTGGAATCCATAATCCCTTGAATGCTTCATTTTTCAACTGCGTGGAGTCAAGATCTCCAATAATCACATGGGGTATTCGATTAAATTTCTGAAGAATATCAGCGCTTCCATCTGTACAAATGACTGTTCCGGCGCTATCCAAAATATTCAGCGGTACAAGATGTCTGGGAAACTGTCCGTTGGCTAAAATGACGATTGGTTGTTGAAAAGATGAATCCATATAGGCATCAAAATTACAATTAACTGATACTATGTAATAAAATATTACTTCTGAAGAACTAATTTTTTAGTGTTTTATTTTTTAATAAAAAGTATTGATGTCTTATTTATAAATATAATAAACTCGGAAACGATATATACGAAAAACGTTTCCATTGTCTAACACATTCACACAACAAGAAAAACATATCCTGGAAGAAGGATTCGAAGCCATTACTCAGACTGGTGCAAAATCTTTTACAGTTGAGTCTCTGGCAGGCAGGTTGGGGATGAGTAAAAAAACCATTTATAAATATTTTCCAACCAAGGAAAAGCTCATTCGAAAAATTGTTGTATTCATTACCGGGAAGGTCGAACAAATATTGAAGAAAATTCGGGAAACTGAAGAAAATCCGGCGGTGCAGTTTATTAAAGTAATGGAGCACATTTCAAAATTTGCAAGTCGGGCTCCGATTCATTTATTGGTACAATTAAAATCGACGTATCCAACTGCATGGAAAGAAATTGAAACATTTAGATTAAGACGTCAGGAGGATTTTTATAAAATTCTATTATCCGCTCAGGAACAGGGATTTGCGCGAAAAGACATAAACATGAGAAAATTCTCCATTATATTTATCAATATGATTAATAATACCTTTCAACCCGAATTCTTTCTACAAAATGATTTATCAATTCGTGAAACAATCAATAGCGTCAAAGAAATTATTTCCAGAGGAATTTTTACACCAGAAGGATTAGAAGTTATCCAAAAATATTATGAAAAATAAACACACTAAATATTCAGATCATCCAGTAAGGGCTTGGTTTATCCACCAAAGTATTGATCATGCCAAACGAACAATCATTATATCTATTCTGTTAACATTATTTATGGCTTCCGGATTAGGATTTTTTACGATCGATGACGATATTATGAAAATGATGCCCAAAAATTTAGAGTCTCGGGTATCATGGGACAATATTCAGGAAGAATTTGGAAGTACAGAAGTAATTTTCATCGCTTTTGGTCACCAGGAAAAAACAGTGTATTCTCCTGAAACACTGTCGACATTATGGGATTTGTCTGAAGAATTGGAAGCATCAAAATCTGTTGAGGAAGTCACTTGTATTTCTACATCAACACGTATGGATAATATTGACGGTTTTATGGAAATTGACGATTTACAACCAGAGAAGGATTTATCAATTGAATCAATCGAAAGTATTAAAAAATATCTTGAGAAAAATAATCATATCAAACAAAGATTTGTTAGCAAGAATGAGGATTATTTGATCGCGATTATTCAACCGTATGAAGATATTAGTAAGGACAGTTTTGTGGACGAGGTGACATCTGTTGCGAATCCTATTTTAGAAGGATACGAAATATATTATGGTGGACAATCTTATATAACCGGCATCATGCCCTCTTCAATTCGCAACGATGTGAAAGGTCTCATGTTGGTCGGGATGCTGATTCTATCCTTTATATTATTAATCAATATCAGGAGTATACCGGGAGTGGCACTGGTTTTAATGGTGATATTACTATCATTAATTGCCATGCTTGGATTCATGGGGTGGATTCATAAATTGACAGGATCAGGAAAATTCCTTTTTACATTAGCAAATACGTCCATGCCCATTATTTTACTAACAATAGCCAACTCCGACGGTGTTCATATTGTTATTAAATTTTTTAAAGAACTACGTCATAAACAACATATACATCAGGCCGTTGCCTCAACCATGGATTCTCTTCTAATACCCGTATTCTTAACCAGTCTAACAACAGTTGTGGCCTTTTTAACCATGATCTCATCTCCATTAGAACCCTTGATTGGTTATGGCTTAACGATTAGTTCAGGAATTATTTGGGCTTGGTTTTTGAGCTCAACGTTACTTCCGGCGGTGATTAGTATAAAAAAATGGAATTTGAAATCCAAAGCTATTACTCATCCGAGCATTTTTGAGAAGGCAATACATAAATTAGCTAATAAGGTGTTGACACATCCTAAATATGTTTTTGCCACAGGTTTGATTATCGTGCTAATAGGAGCCGGGGGTCTTTTCAAGGTTTCCGTAGATGTGAATATGGCCAATTTCTTTAAGCCGGGGACAGAAATAAGAAAAAGTATGGAATTCATGGATAACGAAATGACGGGAACTGTAGACATCCGAGTTCTCCTTGAGGGGGAAATGAAAAACCCTAAAACAATGACACTAATGGCTGAATTACAGGATTTTATGGAATCTGACCCGAAGGTATCTACCAGTTACTCCATTGCTGATGTAGTAAAACAAATGCATCGCACTGTTATGGATGACAACCCGGAATTCGAGACCATCCCAAATTCCAAGGAGAAGATAAATAATTTATATACTATGTATTCAATGTCCGGAGATCTGGATGATTTTTCATCAATGGTTGATTATGACTATAAAGTGGGATTAATTACTGCATTTAGTCAATCGATGACAACAAATGAAATATTCAAATTTGTTAATAAATGTAAAATATTTATTGATGAACATATTGATTCCGCATTGTCGTATAATTTTACAGGTATGATTGTTATCTTTAGAGATCTGGTAATACTGATCATCAAGTCTACCTTTTTTAGTATCCTGTTTTCATTGGTTATGATTGGAATTCTTTCATCCATATTTTTTAAGAAAATATTATGGGGTGTTTTGGCAATAATGCCATTAACAGCCTCCGTCATACTGGATTTTGGATTTATGGGGTATTTTGGCATCGAACTCTCTCATGTTACAGCCATTTTATCTTCGATAATCATTGGTGTAGGAGTTGATTTTGCCATCCACTATATTGCTCAGTTTAGACGGCTATCTCGGACTGTTGACGAAGGGAAGTTAAGCAGAGAAGTCATGGATGATGTGGGTTATCCAATCATTTTAGACGCATTTTCAAATATGGGGTTTGGCGCATTGCTCTTTTCGGCATTCCTGCCGATCCAATACATTGGCGGTCTGATGATATTTGCGATGGTTTCCACAGCTTTTGGTACACTCACCGTACTGTCAGCAATGGTCGAGCTATTGAGAAGGAAATTGATTGAAAAAAAAATAATTTGATTGGATGATTACAACAAGACTATGCACAATTAAGAGAATAGAAACACCTATGTACGACGGGTTAATGTAGGAGTTACTATGAATCGTTTCATCAAAATGTGGTTTATTCGGCAGAGCCTTAATCATTCCAAACGAATCACCCGGATAATGATATTATTATCTCTGATTTTGATCACAGGATTAAGCGGAAATATACTGTATGTAGCGAAATGGCTGGGAGAATGGATACTTCCAGAGCAGACAGCCGTCAGGATTTTTCCTTCAGCCTACGATGATTTCGCTGATCAATTACCCCATATAGTCGTTGACGAAGATGTGATGAAATTACTCCCTCAAACTATCGAAGCACGAATTACTTGGGAAAATGTGAGAGAAGAATTCGGCAGTACGGATATGGCTTTTATTGCATTTGGGCTGCATGGGAAATCTGTTTTCGATGAGAAACTGTTGGCATCGTTGTGGGATGCAAGTAAAGCCTTGGAAGAGGTACCGCAGGTTGACGAAGTCATGTCTATATCAACAGCTGATCGTATGGACAGTGACGAAGGTTTTCTCGAAATCAGTAGCCTCCAGCCTTCCAGAAATCTGACTATTTATGAGGTTCGAGATATTGAGCAATACCTAGGAAAATTCCCAAGCCTGAAGAAACGTATGGTGAGTCGTCATGATGATTATGTGAATATCATGATAAAGCCCCAGACAGATATAGAGAATAACGTTCTGCACGACAAGATGGTGGAAATTGCCGATAGATTCCTGGGTGATTACGAAATCCACTACGGTGGTATGCCTTATATATTTGGAACTATTCCAGCACTTATGCTGGAAGATGTCCTGATCCTAATGATACTTGGCATCGGTATTTTGATCACTGTTTTGGCTGTAAACTTCCGCAGCGCTACCGCTGTCAAACTAGTCTGGAGTGTGATTGTTCTTTCCCTTTTGTCGATGATGGGTTTCATGGGTTGGGTTGTAACCTTGACTGGTTCAGAAAAATTTCATTTCACCATGATGAATTCTTCCATGCCAATTATTATGCTTACAATCGCTGCAGCAGATGGTGTTCACATCCTGGCGAAATTTTTTCGGGAATTGCGGGAGCGAAAACATGTAGAGGAGGCGATTCGTGTAACCATGGACAGACTCTTGTTACCTGTGTTCTTGACGAGCCTGACTACCGTCGTTGCTTTCCTATCTTTAATCTATGCTCCCATCGAACAGTTTACGGGTTATGGTTTCACCATTGCATTTGGGATTACTTGGGCATGGCTTCTGTCATCACTGTTTCTTCCTTCCATGATCGTCCAACACAAATGGGACTTGAACTCAAAAGCGGTAACGCATCAGAGTTTCATCGAAAAGATATTAAGCATATATGGAAGAAATATTATCCGTTATCGGAAAGTAATTCTTGGAATCGGCTCAGGAATAGTCCTCATTGCCGCATTTGGGATACTGTTAGTGGAAGTTGAAGTTGATTTTACAAAGTTTTTTAAACCAGGATCTGAAATCCGGAATAGTATCGAATTCATGAACCAAGAAATGACCGGAGTGATGGATATCGACATCAGGTTCGAGGGAGACCTAAAGTCTCCTGATGCCTTGAAAAAAATACAGATCCTTCAGGGGTTTGTTGATTCGCATCCGAATGTGTACTCAACATTCTCCATTGTAGATGTAGTTAAGCAGATGCATAGGGCAGTTATGGATGATGATCCGGATTTTGAAACCATTCCGGACTCGAGGAATAAAGTGAATAACCTGTTCACACTTTATTCCATGTCTGGAGATCCGGACGATTTTAGTTCGCTTGTTGATTATGAATATCAAACCGGACTGATGACGGCGCTCATGGGAGGTATTACTACGTCGATGATTGTCAAGTTTGTCCAAGATACAGAAAATATGATTCAGTCCGTGGCTGGGAATAACATCAAGACAACCATAACAGGGATGCTGGTCATCATGCGCGAGCTGGTGGATTTGGTTATAAGATCGGCGTTTACCAGTATAGTCGTTTCAATTCTCATGATTTTTCTGATTTCATGGATCTTTTTCAAAAAGGGACTGTTTGCCCTACTTGCTGTCACGCCACTCATTTCTGCTGTTATCTTGAATTTTGGTTTGATGGGTCTGTTTGGTATGGAACTTTCCCATGTTACGGCAATCCTCTCTGCAATCATTATTGGTGTCGGTGTCGACTTTGCCCTACACTACATTGCACAGTATCGCAATATTTCAAAAAGTAGTGTTTCCTCTGAAAAGCTGACGCGTGAAGTTGTAGAAGATGTGGGTTATCCCATCATCTTGGACGCGGTATCTAACCTAGGGTTTGGAGCACTGTTATTTTCGATATTTGTTCCTGTACAATACATCGGTGGGTTGCTCATTTTTGCTATGGTATCCACATCTGTGGGAACGTTAACAATACTAGCGGTTATTGCAGAATTGATGAAGAATAAATTAACAAAAAACTAATTATGGGGAATTAATTATGAAAAAACTAACTTTATTACTGATACTTTCGGGTTTGCTTTTTGCCCAGAGCGGTTATGAAATTGCCAAGATGGTTGATGAAAAACCCACGCCCAGGGATATGTCGAATAAAACAAAAATGATCTTAACCAACTCTAAGGGTAAGACCCGGATGAATGAGATGATATCTAAATCATTGGATGGCAATAAAAAACAAATCATTTGGTTTCTGGAGCCAAAAGATGATCGGGGTGTATCCTTTTTAAAAATAGAACATGATAATTCAGATGACGAAATGCGTATGTGGCTGCCGGCATTTAAAAAGGTACGTAGAATTTCTTCAAAAAAGAAAAGTGATTCATTTATGGGCTCTGACATGAGCTATGAGGATCTAACGAATCGGGATATTGATGAGAATGAATATAATAGACTCGGCGACCAAATAGTAAATGGGGTCAAATGTTATGTATTGGAAATCATACCAAAAAAAGAGGCAAAGTCATCATATTCAAAGCACATTTCATGGATAGCGCAAGATGGTTTGTTTGGCGTTAAGGAAGAATCTTATGATAAACGTGGAAAGATATTTAAGAAAAAAGAGTTTACGTTTCAGAAAATGAAGGAATATTTTATCGTTGTAAGAGTGTATGTTGAAAATGTCCAAAAAAAGCATTCAACAGAAGTGACTTTTTCAAATATTTCAGTAGATACAGGTATCGACAAAAATTTATTTCACGAAAAGAATTTGAAACGGATACCGAAGTGATATGTCACCATTAAGTCAAAAACACACAATAAACAAATTAACAGAATATCAAGATGGTTCTGTCGTTAGCAAAACGCTCATTAAGAAAGATCAGGGAACTGTCACTTTATTTGCTTTTACGGAAGATGAGGGGTTGAGCGAGCATACGGCACCATTTGATGCACTGGTTCTTGTGACCGATGGAACAGCAACAATAACAATCTCTGGAAATGATCATGAAATTTCAGAAGGAGAAATGATCGTGATGCCAGCCAATGAACCACACGCAATAAAAGCAGTGACTCCTTTTAAAATGATGCTGGTGATGATCCGGGAATGAAAAAACTACTCCTATCAGGGCTCCTACTACTGCCGCTTTTTATAAATGCCCAAGTCAGCTATTCCGGTTCTCTTCACCCTGTCACCATGAACAGAACCTCGGATTACTCCGCGATTAATTTACCTTTTCGAATTGCAGAATTGGAAGTTGGTTTAACAAAAGGAAATTTTGATTTCAAGACCAACTCCACCCTTGAATACAGATGGAAAGAAGGAGAAGCCAATTTTGACCTTCGGGAAGCATACCTTATTTGGTATCCGAGTTGGGGTGAACTTACCGTTGGGAAGCAAATTCATGCCTGGGGAGCAGTGGATGGCAACAATCCCACCGACAACCTGAATCCTTACGATTATTATTTTATGTTTTTACCGGGAACAGAACGAAAAATTGGAACTGTATCCGGATCAGTGAAATATTACAGAAACGAATTACAATTAGAAGCAGTTATCATCCCGGAGCATGAACCCAATCGATATCCATTTGGTGAAAAAGATTTCCCCATTACAACTGAAGACCCAAGTGATTTTATACGGAAAGCAAAAGAAGGTAACGAAGTTGGTTTTCGATTACAAACTACTATAGGAAGTAGTGATATGGGGCTTTCGTATTTTTCCGGAAGAGACAGGGGTTTTTCGCTCGGTGGATACAACTTAGTAGACATGACAATTCCATCAGGAGAAATAATCGTTCAACCGGTTCCTGCATTTTGTTATCGAAAAACAACTTCAACCGGTCTCGATATTGTGACTTTTGTTGGTGATTTTACACTCCGGGGAGAAGGCGGATATTTTAAGACTAAAAATGATTATTGGTTTTATATGAAAAATAAATTGGAAGCATCTTATCTGCAATTTGCCATACAACTGGAATATGTGACTCCCTACGATTTTACACTATCAACCCAATTGATTGGCAATCATGTATATTCCTTAACAGGAAAGATTTACGAACAAAGCGAGGGGACGTTTTCGTCCAGGGATGCAACAAAAAATGACTTCCAAACCGGTATGGGTACACCATTTGCCATGTTTACTGATTTGGGGTTATTTTTATCCACATCCGTAAATTTATGGGATAATTCCTTAGAGATTAGAGTTAATACATTTCTGGATTTGAAAGACGAACAATCTATGGTCGGGAGCAGTGTACTGTATTCACCCATCGAAAATTGGGAAATGGAATGTTCTGTTACTCAACTAATGGGAGCCAAAAATACAACATTTAATGAGATAAAAGATTTTTCCAATTTGACATTAGGAATTAAATATAGTTTTTAATAGCTATGTTCTACAAACTTACTGAATTAGACATAAGAGTATTCAACTCCTACCTGCCCGCCCTTCGGACAGGTAAGAATTACATGTCTTTGGAAAACGGAATTCAGATAAGCACGAACCCAGTGGTATAACCTATAGAACCACTTTTCGTAAAGGTGTTATTTTTAATATTCCCAATATGCGTTGTTGGAGGGCTATACACTATAACAATATTGTTCATAGGTTATAAAACAGAAACTGACTTCGATGTTCATCTAAGTCTTGGATCTTCAGCTCGTCTGAATTTCACATTGAAAAAGAATCTAGTTAATAAAGGCTGGAACCATAATTTTTATCAAATAAAGGGGTTATAAACATTTAAACTTTTATTGGTCATCTATACATTTAATATTATAAATTTCAACGTTTATAACTTGTAAATAAGTTATAAGTTATGTTATTAACAACTATGAGGAAATCATGCAAGACGGTACAGTAAAGTTCTTTAATAGAAATAAGAACTACGGTTTTATTTCCGGTGACGATGGTAAAGACTATTTTGTTCATTCCAGTGGTATAGCCCCAGGGATTTATATCAAGGATGGTGACAAAGTATCTTTTGAAGTCGTTGAAGGCGAAAAAGGACCGAAAGCTGAAAACGTTGAGATTATAGACTAGTCTATTTCACATCTGTTAAAATTCAGTGGAAAGCCTCCTCTCTTTATGCAGAGGGGGCTTTTTTTTATTATTAATTAGTGAAAATAATGAAAGTTGGCTTCGATTAATTTAAAATAATTCTATCATCAATATAGACGATTTGCAGCTTCTGAAGCATTAAGGGTGATTTTAAATCTTTCCGTTTAACAGTTTTTTTAATGAAATCAGCCACCAGAAGATCCAATAAATAATAGTTTGGATGTTCCAAATGTTCTTCAAAAATTTCAATTCTCATGCGTCTGAGCTTCTTTAGATCATCCCAGACTTTACCATAATATTTTTCGTAGACTTCTAATAATGGTTTTGTAAATGCCGAGAACCGATCATACTCATCAATGAGCCAGAGTTCTTCATCATTAGGATCATACATATTATCATTGATTAATTTCTTAACCAACGCTTCAACTTTGGGCTTACTTCCAGTGTATTTATTTTTATTTGCCATATTTGTTTATTCCGTTCATTAAATATTCGTCGATAATTATAATAAGAATAATGTTAATCTCCAACACCAGATTACATAATAGTATAAAACATATTACACATTATGGGTTGCGTGAAATTGACAGGGATATTGAACTCTTAAATTCAATCAAAATAGTGGATTGTTCATTCATGAAATCAATTCAACATAATTGTTAAAATTTGAGTTGAGTCTTACTCTAATGCTATATTAATATACTTTTGCATGTGGCAACATAAATACAAAATCAATTCCATAAATCAGATGATGGTGATTAGTTGCTCGGCGCTTGTTTTTGCTGTTCCACTGATTTATTCCTCCAAATTATTCGAAATCACCCTTTATCCCAAATTCATGGTACTTGCAGTTGTCGTATTCATTCTGATGATTTTATGGATGATAAAACTTATTAGATACAAAAATCATCTGTTATTTTCAACACCCTTGACCTTGCCGATTTTATTTTTCTTAATTATTAATATTGTATCATTGAACGCAGCCGTAAATATTTATGAGAGCTTATTTCCTCTTACCAAATTATTTTTATTAAGTATTCTTTTTTTCATCATTATTAATAATATATCACAAAATGGAATTGATCTTATTCTTAAAGTGTGGGCATTTTCCGGGGGAATTATATCTATAGTTGGCATAGGCCAGTACCTTGGTTTTGGATTTGATTGGATTCCTTCTGCCGGAAATCCCAGTTCGACTTTTGGTTATCGGAATATTGCAGCTATGTTTTTAATAATGACGCTACCCATAACAGGTTTTCTTTTCATCAAATGCCGTAGAAATTCTCGTATGATATTCTGGGGCATCATTTTTTCATTATTGTCAATTTTTCTTATCTATACACGAACTCGCGGAGCCTGGGTTGGATTAACCGGGGCATTGGTTTTATCCGCAATCCTATTGAAAATCGTAAATAATAACCAAGTAAATGTCACCCAAAAGCTCCAAAAACAATTTCAATCGAAACAAAAAAGGACTATTGCTTTAATTGTTTGTGGAGTCATTGTAATATGTTCTACAATTGACCCAAAAACAGATTTAAGAGGAAGTAAAGCAGAGTTATTCTCAACGGTCTCATCAATCATTGGAGACGGCGGGGACTCCGGTAGATTTGGTATGTGGAAGGCATCATTGGATATGTTTTCTGATGGATCCAACTGGTTAACGGGTGTTGGTGTAAATAATTGGCAATTTCTTTATCCTGCATATGCACAGGGTCATATGATTAATTTTTCACATATAACGCGGCATCCGCATAATGATTATCTCTCAATATTGACAGAGACAGGTGTCATTGGATTTTTCATATACATATGGCTGCTTCTCACTGTTTTCTCAATGATGTTAAAATTGCTTAAACAAGATACTAATGCTATAAATATTCTGCTAACAGTAAGCTTATTTATCAGTTTTACTGCAATATTGATTCACTCCTTCTTTAGTTTTCCAAAAGAACACATCGCTATATCAATGTTTTTCTGGCTAATTATGTCACTAATAACTACAATATATACCCAATTACATCACCACGGTCTTGAAACACCGATGGATAAAGATATTTTAAAATTAAAGAACAATAGAAATATACTATACCAGGCAATAATCATTGGTATGTTAGTTTTTTCCTTCATGTCTATTGGTCTGGCAAAGAAGCACATTTTTTCAGACTACCACTTTAAAAAAGCATTTCAATATTATTATAGAGAAAATTATTCGGAAGCCATCCAGGAATTAAATAAAGCAGAAATAATGTGGCATAACAGCTGGAAATCCTCCTACTTATACGGAATAACATTATTAAAAATGAATAATCTCTCTGAGTCAATTTCTCATTTTGAGCGCAGTTTGACTTACAGTCCGTACTTTTTAAAGGTTCACCATAAATTGGGAATCGCGTATTTCAGAATGAAAAATTATCAGGAAGCCGTTAAACATTTTGCTTATACAATTGTCATTTATCCTGATTATGGTAGGGGATATTATAACTTAGGTCTTGCTTGGCATAATCTTGGAAATCTTGAAGAAGCAGAGAAAAATTATCGATTAAGCCTGAAACACGATCCAAATATTGGGGGTGCATATAATAATCTTGGTGTAATCCTGAAGGCCAGAGGTGAAATGGAAAAAGCTCTTATTTATTTTGAAAAAGCTTTAGAACAAAATCCGGATACAATTGATACGTTGATGAATATCGATAGTTTAAACCTGAATTTAGAATAGTCGTTTTAAATAAGGAGCGATTTTTATTCAGAAACTCATTGGATAAGTTGCTTAAAAATCTCCATCTTATTGGGTCAGATAGAAATCTTTATCAATTCCACATTGAGTGTTATTAGCTTAAATATAAATACTTTAATAGAATAAAAGCTGATCCTATAATAAAAATAATTCCAAATATCCGGCCATTTTTCATTACCCAAGTATCAATTCGATAGTTCATTTGTACCATAGGAAGTAATGCCATTCTGGTAGAAAACCAATGGTTGAAAATATGACTGATCTTTTTCAATAAATCAGTGTTGATTATTAATAAAATCCAAACTGGAATTCCAGCAATAATAAATATTGCCAAAAACAACCAAATCGTTCGAAAAAACATCTCAGCTAAAATGGCTACTGTCTCACTGGAAAAAAGGTGCTTTAGCGCTCCCTGAGGGAATTGCCAGGAAATAAAGTAGTAAAGGAATATCCCTGAACATGCCAGCATGACCCATCCCCAAATTTTATTGTGTTTATAAACATGGCTATCCGTTTCGCGCATGATTTCGAATGGTTTCAATGATTTCCGTGAGGAATACCAGTGATTGAGTTTATTATTCCATCCGCGAAAGGAATCTGGAATAAAAATAAGGGAAGCCCCGACTATTATCCCAAAACAGGAACCGATTATAAAAAACCATTTTAAACTTAGGAATAGTGTTTCTTGAGTGAATAAAATTTCTTTAAGCTGATCAATCATTTATTTTATTCCTAATCAATGAGTCAGTTTTACACGAAAGGTGTAATTCTGACAACTCACATTATCTAGGGCATTGAATAAGTTGTATAGAATAAATAAGCTGCAGAAATCAGCATTATGATGCCCCAAAGAATGCGGTTTGAGAGTATTTTTACATCAAATAGACCAATGACTCGATCCAATGCACTGGATAACTTATCAAATTGGTTTGGAGCAATTAACATAAGAACTCCAAATAAGATGATCAAAATAGAAATGGTCAATAAAATTGTATTCGTTACAAAATCTACGTTCATTATTATTTTCCTTTAATAAACAATTAATCTTATTAGTATCAAATAACCAGATATAACATTAAACAACCGAGTAAGATTGTTAATATGCCAAAGAGAACTCTATTTTTTTTATAATACTGTGAGGAGTCGATACTTTTATTCATGACTTCACTGGTTTTGATCAGCGCTTTGGGCGCAGCTAACAGCATAATGCTTAAAAATAAAGCCAACGTTGCTGCTAAAATAAAAAATGTTTTGTATTCCATGTATTAATATTCCATTCCTAATTAATTAATCGGGTGAAAAGTAATCATTATTATTCAATAACCGAAAACCTTTCCTGCTTTGAATAATTAAATTTCCTTAAACGTTGATTTCACTGGCACAAATTTTCGAGAGGAAAAATAAGGTTGTGGGAAACAATGAGTTAGTTTCATCTGGCCTTTATTGAACCCATCTGTAAAACAATCCCCGTCATCATCATCGTCATGATCGTCATGGTCGTCATCATCATCTCCACTGCTACTGCTACCCATCCTATTTACGAATATCGCTCCTTCCATATACGCATTACTATTGTCCATAATAAAATGACCGTCCGGAACGAATGCAATTCCATAAAGTGTCCCATCTAATTTCAAATCTCCTCGAGCCGTCACTATAGCCCACACTACCACATTTTCCTTTATTTCAACATCGTCTTTTGAGTAGACTTCAGTTAATGTTGATGGACGACATGAAGGTGAATTCCCGGATAAATCAGTACCGATCTGAGAATAATCTTTTATCTTGATATCTTTTTTGGCAATTAGAATAATATTGTCGTCAATAAAACTCTGGGTGTTGTCCTCTTCATCTATTGTAATTTGTCCGCTGGACACCAGAATCCCCGGCAAAGATAGAGTGCTATCTCCCCCGCTTACTGCTCCGGTAATTGTACTGCCTTTAATATCTATATCACCATCAACAAAATAGGTTCTGTTTGTATAAGAACTCAAATCAAATGTTGTCAGTTCAATCTCTAAATCCCCATCATATTCATTTCCACCAGTGCTTGAAATGGCATCGGCGATATTGATGAGACTATCGTAAGGGCTATGGTTAAAATTGGGAAGTGTGGGTGTTGGATTTAAGTAAATATCCCAATCGAACGTGGAATTAAAATTCCCGGTAACTGTATTGCCGGTTGGAACATAAATGGTCGTTGGCCCACCATAACTTGGGGAACCGACAATTGCGCTGGATTCTACATCAACATCTCCTCCAATAAATATTGAGCAGTTTAAAATTGCATTGTCATTAATTTCAAATCCGCTTGACCCATTATCGTCATCGTCATCGTGATCATCATCGTTGCATTCATCATCACCATAATTACATAATAAACCCCCATTACGGCTGTAACCTGAAATAATTTCAAATGACCCGGCAACCATACCCGCACCAATGGGTTCTGAGCAGCTGGTATGGATTTCAACATGAAGGTCTCCGTTTATAAATATTTTAATTTTAGAACCTAAAGTTCCTTTGCTATCCACACCATTTATTGTAAATGTACCCCCAGGTGACACAGTTTGTTTAAAGATTTTTTTCCATTTTTTTCCTTTTTTTTGTTTGACCTTAACAGACGCAGAACTGCTCCCATTATATTGCAGAGTGAGTTGAGTCACCTTACCATCGCATTCACCACATTCCTCACCTCCAGGTGATTCTCCACTTTCCAATATGACAGATATGGATGGCCAGAGACTAAAGTCAGTTATTCCTTTGAATGAACTTTCTACGATCCGTTTTGTCTCCCCATGAGTTCCTGTACTGATAAAACGAAGCGACCCGTTATTTACAGGTCCACCTCCATTAGCGACCAAAGAGCTTTCTAATGTTATTGTACTATTATAATAAGAATATGTACCCGGAACGGAATCAGCATTGCTTGCCGATTCTTCGAAGGCGTACTCCATACCGGAGACTGCACTCCAATAGGATTGACTGGTTGACATTATTTCACTCGCTTCAGAAATATTCAACATAACCGTTGACCTTAAATAAATCAGAATCAAACTAAGTACGACGACAACCACCATGGCTGTGACAGCAAAAACGAATCCTTCCTCTTTTGGAATTATCTGTTTATTCATCTTTTTTGTATTGTTAATAATCACGCCTTTAATTTCCTGTACATCCTTCAGTGGCTAATTTATAGTTTTCGGGATAGACGTCGGCTATGTACGATATAGTGTCAGTATCATTGGCCATATTGATCAATAATTCTACTGTCCAAACGTTTTGTATTTCAGTAATAGATAACGGAACACTGGTTAATTCTGTGTGATCCCTTTCATAATATTGAAATCCGCTCGCACTTACATAAACGTGGTCTGTCAACGTATTTGAAATACCATCACTAATTATTTTTCGGGTAAATAGGGTTGAATCCAATGCATATTCAACTGTAAAACCTTGGTTTGTCTTGAAACGAATTTTATTATTATCGGCAAACAGTAGACCGGTCTCTTGTGAAAGATGGCTGTAATCCCGTGTAAATAAAAATACACTATACTGACCGTCAATATTCAAGTTTTTTCGAGAACGTACATCACTATACATCCGAAGACTATTACTAATCACAACCGCAACCACGGTAGAAATAATCCCATAAACAATTACGCCAATGATCAATTCAACCAATGTAAATCCTTTTGAATTGATTTTTGGTAAAACTATCATGTGCGAGATCCTGCTGGATAGTCTTTTCCTCAAATTCCATTTCAATTGTTTCAGTTCAATCATTGATTATTTTTCCAACCTTATTACGAAAATTGTATTGATAATCTCAATCATCGTGGTCGTCATGATCATCATGGTCATCTCCGGTTCCGGTACCTTCTTGATCGCAGGTCCCACAGGGATTGTTGTCGCTGATATCTACGATTTGTTTTGGTGTAATTAATGATGTTAATGTAACTGGAACCGGTAAACCTTGATGACTCACTTGGACGATAATATGTTTATAGTTTGTCTGAGTACCTACACTATCCACCCAGCTAACAGCCGGATTCACATAATAGATTCGGGTAGTCACGTCATAACCGGGAAATCCTTTTGGTTGGAAATCCCAGGCGTATCCTGCATAATCATCGGCATCATCAAAATCTGAAACAAAACTTTCTTCTGGTCCTAAATTGAGCGTCCACGGCTCTGCAGAACTTTCATCAAAATTTTCAGCGCGGACAGTATGCATCACGGAATTAGCCACAGAAACTGCACGAAATGTGGCTTCAATTTGAAAACTTTTTGAACGAATGAATGTAAATGCATTCATGGCACCTACAAACCCTATCCCAACGATTACTACTCCAATAATAATTTCTACTAAGGAAAATCCGCTGTCATTTTTATTAGTTCTCATAGACATATCCGGATTTTGGTTCAATTTTAATGGTACGGTAATTATTAATAACAATATCACCACCATTCGATGGGGTGCCCCACCAATCGAAATACATTTCCAAGTTTCCCCCAAAAGAAACGCTGGTGATTACGGCATCCACATATAAGGCAGTTAAGTCCGACATTTGTTGAGTATTGGTGGCCGGATCAACAATAAGTGTTCTGTTTGATGATGAGGGACCTGAATAAATACCGTAGCTGTTTGTTGAGGGGTCCACGACTAACCAAGTTGTATCATGCCTGGCAGCCGCATAATCCCGGATATACCTAACATCATCTTTTATTTTTTCAATGGCATTTCTAACCCGAAGGCTTTCAATCGCATCCATGAATCGTGGAACGAATATCGCCGCCAATATGGACATTATAACTATCACCATAATTAATTCAATTAGAGTAAAACCCATATCTTTAGATTTATGATCCAATTGACTACGATTAGAATATTGACCAATGATTGGGTAATTCATTGACTTACTCTTAAGGCCTGAAACTAAATGATAAACCACTCTTGGCATCCTTTAAGAAAAAACCATATTGATCTTCAGCCGTGGGGGCAAGTAATGCATAGAGAAAAGGTTCGTTATAACTGTTTTTCGGAATAAATCCTTTTGAAAAAAGAGATACAGGTGTTTTACCATTATAGAGAACAGGGTCATTTCCCCAAGCATCATCCATAATGCTATCTGCAGGTGCCGGTGGGAATTCGGTCGAGCGATCCATCACACTCAGGTAGAAGTGATTAATAAAGGCTTGTTTGATGGCTATCATATTCGCTTCTGTGGATCTGATACGACTTTCAGTGCTAAACCTTGTATATGTGGGAGCCACAATGGCAGAAAGTGTAACCATAATGGCTACTGAAATCACCAATTCAATGAGCGTAAATCCTTTTCTGCTTCCATTATACATCCCCTTAAAATAAAACAGTCCCGCTAAAATGCGGGACTGTTTTTTTAAGATAAACATGGGTCAAACTATCAGTTCATTTACAAATATTCCAATCCGGTTAAGTTTAGTTTGCAGGATCAGTTTGAGTATCTTGTTCAGCCCCAATGGTATATGTCCGAGCATTCGCTGTGCCTCCTCGCGTATACGTATAAAAACGTAAGTCAGTCGCTCCTCTTCCGCTATATTCAAAAGAGCCTGTAGTTGCGCCGCTATTATAGCTCCAACCCTCCGGTATTTCATCGAGTACGTCGGACAGCACGGTACTGCTGGCATGATCGGGATATTCTTTTTTCCCGTTGTCTGCCATATTATTCACTGAATACAACATTAACCCCGCTTTAATATTACCTATGACTGATTCCTGAACCTTTGCATGGGTTCGATCTTCAAGGTTAAAAAATTTGGGGACTACTACTGCAGCAAGAATACCCATGATAACAATAACCATGATTAATTCTATGAGTGTGAAACCCTGTTCTTGTATTCGTTGTTTCATCTTATGTTCCTTTCGTTGTTCTTTTAGTTTATTTATGGTGTAAATGTGTTAGCGATTTGACTGAATGACGGATCTTCAATTGTAATCGAAGGCTGGGTGGTAACCGTTAATGTTACGATACCGCCGGACGTAGTCCATTCTCCTGCACCTGCCGTAACAGCTGAAATTAGATATTCTCGATTGTCAAAAGGAGATTCCGGAACTCCGCCCGGGAAAATATCAGCAAATGTTACAAATGTTTCCACTCCGTTATTTAAATACTTTATTACCTGTGTTTCGGCTTTTACCGAGTCATCAGCCACTGCTGCAAATGTTGCAATAGCATTGGTTCCGTCTCCGTACGGTGCGCGCTTAATATATTCCTGGATAATAGCTGAACCAATGTTGTTCACATTATCCAGAGATTTTGCACCTTTTGCATTATTACCCGCTTCAATATAGCTGGGGACAGCAAATGCAGCTAATGTTCCGACAATGGCGGTTGTAACCACCAACTCCATCAATGTGAAGCCTTGTCTTTTTGCCATCATTTTCATTTTATTTCCTATTCTTTGATTTTTCATACTACTAATACGGACAAATACCATGCCAAACACTTCTACCGAGGGGAATATATACTATTAATTATAAATATGTCCCAAATGAAAACAGCACTGTCTCATAATGGAACACTAAATATTAATTTATGGTTTATGGATTTGTATATCCAATTTTGTGAAACAGAATAAATATTCTGAATAATTTAACAGCATAAACAGATTCCTGATTAAATTATATTCAATGATCCATAAAGATAATTAAATCATCATGAAATCTAAATCAGTAAAAGGGGAAAAACTGAAGCACCTAAACCAAATGGTTGGTCTTATTATTTTCCTACCCATTCTAATGGCTCAGGACAGTATTAATCAAGGGGAAAGATTAAATCAGATCATTGATGAGTATCCATACGAGAGGAATCCGGCTGTCTCTGTCATTCCCCTCGAACATTGGTATGATCAATATAATGAAGAGGAGAATATTCTTTTAAAAGAAATCTTATCCCATTTCGGTTACGAAATCAATACTGACACTTCTTATTGGTCATCGGATGACACTGATATCGTAAAACAATTTCAAGAAAAGAATTTTATTAGAGTGGATGGGAAAATTGGTCCCGAAACCCTTTCTACAATGTCATTTATTTTACATGAATTATTTGACCATGAAAGTATTGAATCTATTCAAGGATTTACTCAACCCACTTTCGGTAATATTTTATTTACAAATTATGATCAGGTAAAGGTCGGTGATATTGTAAAATACTGGCACCCCGATTTTGACAAGTGGCTTTATGCAAGGGTCACTAGTATCGTGGGAACAACCGTGACGTTAAATGATTGGTCTCGGAGAGAAACCTTTATGATGGATAAGGATGATATTGAGGGATATTAATTAAAAAAGGCGTAATAGATTAAGATGGCCGCAATGGACATCACTAATAAATAAATCCATGAAGGATATTTTTTATGTAAAAAGTGGAATTTCCAATTATTTGCTTTTGATTTTTGTTTCATATCTTGCCTCTTTCCTGATAATTACATTGTATTGTACATATTCCACATTGGTAAAAAGATGCCTAATGCTATCAATAGTAAAAATACACCCATCACGACAGTCATGAGCGGTTCAATCATCGTGGACATTTTTTTTATGAGTTCATCCACTTCTTCATCGTATTGTCTGGCAATATTCGCCAGCATTTCATCCAATGCACCTGATTTTTCTCCAATGCTGATCATTTTTACAGCCATGGTTGGAAAATACTTACTTTCTGTCAAGGACTCAGCGAGAGATACACCTTCGGAGACTTTTTCTTTTGCTTTCTTAATGTGACTGCCTATCACAATATTTCCGACTGTTTTTTCAGTTATTTCAAGTGCATCTATGATTAGAATGCCACCCCGGCTAAGGGTTTCCAGCATGTGGGAAAACCTAGCAATGGTACTTTTGATAATGATGTTTTTGATAACGGGTAATTTTAACTTGATCAGGTCCAGTGTCCAAAGGCCTTTGGGTGTTCTAAAAAATAAAACAGCGCCTATCACCATGGCCACTATTAATATAAAAGTGATTAGTCCATATTGCGTAAATGCATTGCTGACACCCAAGAGTATACGAGTCGGCAATGGTAGTTTAATGCTTTGGGCTTCAAAAAGCTTTGAAAATTTAGGTATTATAAACACAATAGCACCAACAAAAGCCAAAACGAGAGCCGAAAACACAATGATTGGATATCGGAGTGCAGCTTTTATGTTCGCAACTACCTGTATTTCATGTCCAATAAATTTTGCCAGCCGTTTTAAAATTGCGTCCAGTACGCCTGCTTTTTCCCCCGCTTCAATCATATATATATAAATGGGAGAGAAGGCTTTTGGATAAGCGCTTAACGCTTGAGAGAATGATTCCCCACTGTTTAATTTTATCACAAGGGACTTAATTATGTTTTTCATTTGGGAAGTTTCAGCTTGCTCTTCAAGAGCTTCCAAACTACCCAATAGAGGTACACCTGCATTTAACATAATGGTGAGCTGGGTGGTAAAATGTTCTATTTCCTGAGGTTTAATTTTTGATTTTCTTTCCAACCATGCATTAATATCTAATGATTTTCTTTTTTTCTTAACCTCTAGAACTAATTCATTTCTACTCTCTGCCGCTTCGTATATTTCAAATTTTGTTTCTGCTGTGACAACTCTCTCAAGAATAGTTCCGTCATCAGTAATCAGTTTACAGCTAAATTCAGGCATTATGAATCCTCAGCGTTATCCAGGTGATATTTTTTCATTTTCCGATATAGAGCCGACCGGGATATTTCCAATGAGGCAGCTATTTTGCTCATATTTCCGTTGAGTTTATGTAAGGCATGGCTTATGGCCATTTTTTCCAATTTCCATAGTGGATTAATCGTTTCTTCAAAGGGCGCATCTGAATTCCCAGTGGTACTTTTCTTTCCAACATTAACAAGGACTTCATCCAGCGAATCGGTGGTTAAATTTTCTTGTGACGAATGAAGAATAATGCGGGTTAAAACATTTTCTAATTCACGTACATTTCCTTTTAATGGAAGTGTTTGGAGTTTTTGAATCATTCCCATTGATATACTTTTAACTGACACATCTTGCTGCATCATTAATTGATGTAAAATTGAAATAAGCAATAAAGGTATATCGCATTTTTTCTCTGACAACGAAGGTAAGTGAATAGGGATAACATTTAAACGATAATACAAATCTTCCCGAAATGTTTTTTGGTCCATTTGATCATGGAGGTTTTTATGGGTGGCTGCTAGCAATCGAATATCTATATCTTCCTCAGTTGTCCCGCCTAACCGTTCTACTTTCCGTTCTTCCAATACCCGCAAAAGTTTTCCTTGCATGGGCAGGGGCATATCTCCAATTTCATCTAAAAAGACAGTGCCTCCGTTCGCTAATTCAAATTTTCCCGGTTTTGATTTACTCGCATCCGTAAAAGCTCCTTTCTCAAAACCAAATAACTCACTTTCCAGCAAATTCTCAGGAATGGCTGCACAATTAATGGATTGAAATTTATTATTTTTTCTAGTACTTAATCGGTGGATTGTTTTCGCAACCAGTTCTTTCCCGCTTCCACTGCTTCCTGTTATCAATACTGTAAAATCAGTATTTGATATTTTGAGAATTTGGCTATAAAAGGAATTCATTTTAAGTGAATTTCCCGTAAAACAGGAGAAACCGCTGGGTCGAAGATCTTTTTTATTATTCTTTGAAATGTGTTCTAATAAATCGAAGTATACAGAAATCCGTGATCGAATATGTTCGAATTCATTCTCAAGATTTTTCATGGTAATGAATGAAAATAATTGATTGGTCTCTGAGAATATCTTTCCGGGTATTATCTCACTGTTAAAAATTAAAACGTACGGTACCCATTGACTGATTTTGTTAAGCTCTTGATTAAACTCCTTGAAATGATGTTGAACGATGCTCCAATCGATCCAAACGGTGGATTCAGGATTTATTGCGGTATAGCCTAACAAAGAAATCCAATCGTTGGCAAAAGTGATATTATTTCTCCCTTTGCCGGACGATTTTACCAGAGATGTAAATTCTTGTTTTAGCCCTTTATTTTCGGGTGAAAGAGCAACGAGATGATTCATTGAATTATATTATTCATAATTAACTGATCATAATCCTGCTCATTTCTTCGATGGAAGTTTGCCCGGAATTGACATACTCTAAGGCAGAATCTTTCAATATTTTCATTCCGTTCTTTTGAGCGGCCCGCTGAATTTCTGCGGCGGTGGAATGCTTATTGATTAAATTAGCGATTTCTTCATTAGGAATTAATAATTCCAGTACTGCGGCTCGACCGTGATATCCTGAGTTCTTGCAATGGGGGCATCCTGTTGCCTTATAAACTTTGCCTTTGAGCTTCTCTAATATTCCCAGTGATTCAAGAGCAGTTTCCGGCGAATCCATTACAACTTTGCACCGTGGACACAAAAGTCTAATGAGCCGTTGAGCCAATACTGCCCTGACGGATGAACTGATCAAAAAAGCATCCAAACCCATATCCAACATTCTCGAAAAACTTGAGGCAGCATCGTTAGTATGTATCGTGCTGAACACCAGGTGGCCTGTCAATGCGGCACGAATGGCTAGCTCGATTGTCTCAACGTCCCTCATCTCTCCTACCAGTATAATATCCGGATCCTGCCGTAACATTGACCTCAGTGCGCCAGTAAATGTCATCCCTGCCCTTGTGTTCACCTGAGCTTGATTAATGTTCTCGAGCTGATACTCAATGGGATCTTCAATGGTCATAATATTGACCTCGACAGTGTTTACCACATTCATGGTGGCGTACAGAGAAGTGGTTTTCCCACTACCTGTCGGACCAGAAACCAGGATAATACCGTTTGGGTTACGAATAACTTCTCTCCATGTTTTTAAAATTTCTTCAGAAAAACCGAGTTTATGCAATTCAATTCTCCCCCGGGATTCATCCAAAATTCTTAATACAATTTTTTCACCGGTCACTGCTGGAAAAGTTGAAGACCTTACATCCACTTTTCGACCACCGACTTCGTAAGAAAATCTTCCATCCTGAGGAGCTCTGGATTCAGCAATATCCATATCAGCCAAAATTTTTATCCTGGATATCAACGGCGCCATGGAAGATTTTGGTATTGTGTAATATTGCTGCAGCACTCCATCCACCCGATACCGGACGCGGACATCTTTCTCACGCGGCTCAATATGAATATCACTGGCTCCCATTTTTATAGCTTCATTAAACAGCATATTGACTGCTTCCACAATTTCAGTTTCTTCTTCAATTTCTTTTGAAACAACCCGGGCATCTTTATCGGTACTGCCTCCAATTTTTGAAAGATATTTGGCGGCACTGTAAAAAAGATCAATGCTTTGTTCAATATCAGATTCTGTTGACAGCACCAATTTGATATCCATATTGGTTTTATCACTGATTTCATCAATAATCTCAATGTTTAGTGGGTCAGAAATGGCGACGGTCAGTGTCTGATCAATAATAAATAGCGGTACAATTTTTTGCTTTAATGCCGTTTTTTCATCAATAATTTCTAAAGCCTCGGGCTGGACTTCATAATTCAATAATTGAAGGAATGGAATTTTTAATTGTTCACTAAGTGTTTTAACAAATTCTATTTCGGTGAGAAGACCCAGCTCTAAAATGGCCTTCCCTAGGTAAATATTTCTGCTTTTTTTATATGATAAAGCTTCTTCCAATTGATTTTCATCAATCTTCCCCGCATCAATAAGAATTTGACCTATTTGTTTTTTACGCTGAATGGCCATGAAATCTCCCTTTTTGAGACCAATTGATCGTTTGGTAATGACAATGGTAAATATAAGGATTTTTGATGACCAGAATATAGTCATCTATTAAATTATCAAATTTCCAATTCCGGGTACCTATAATATTCAAATACATATTCCCGTACCTAAAACATCAGATTTAAATACATATTAATGATATCCTGTCCCCACAGTAAAGCTACGATTGTTCCCAAACTTAAAAATGGCCCGAATGGAATTCTCTGTCCAAAGGATATTTTTCCAAACGGCATCAATATTAAAATGAGAATCGATGCAAATATAAAAGATAAAAATATTGCCAGTAACCCGTTATCCCATCCTAATAACAATCCGATCAATGCTGCATATTTCACATCCCCCATCCCCATGCTATCTTTTTTAAAAATGAGTTTTCCCAATAGACTAATTAAAAGAATCCCGGACCCAAGGCTTATTGCGCCAATAAAATTGGGTAATGAATTCTGAATTCCATTATTGACGATGGTATAGATTGCAGGAATAATGCCTATTAATAATAACCTGTTTGGAATAATAAGGTGATCAATATCAATGACCGTGATGATGAGAATAATGCTGGAAAATAAAACGGACATTACAAAATCGAAAGATAACCCAAATCGAAAATATAGAAGGATGAATAATAATGAGGTCATTAATTCAACCAAAGGATAACGAATTGAAATTGAAGTGTTACAGTTTGAACACTTTCCTCGAAGCATTAAGTAACTCAAAATCGGAATATTCTCCCAAGATTTAATTTGGTATTCACAATTCGGACAATGGGATCTTGGAAAAACGATAGATTCTTCCCGGGGAATTCTATAAATGCAAACATTTAAAAAACTTCCAACCATGAGCCCAAATAAACCAATGAAGAATAATTCCATAATCAGGGACCTAAATTATAAATATGCTTTTAGTTGTTCATAAAGATTTTCAGGGTCAACAGGTTTTGTTACGTATAAATCTGCTCCGCTTTGCTTTCCCAAATCCCTCTCGCGGTCGGTATCCTTTGCCGATACAATCACGATGGGAATATGTCTGTATTGATTATCAAATTTGAGTAATCTGCAAACGTGATAGCCATCGATCACTGGTAACATGAGATCAAGAATGATGGCATCCGGTGATTCAGACCTGGCAAGGTTCAACCCAGAAATACCATCTTCTGCTATTACCACTGTTAATCCTTTTGATTCAAGATACATTTGTATCGGTTTAATAAAAAATTCTTCATCATCAATAAACAATATTTTTTTATTTTCCATAATGGTTCCTGTTCAGACTGTTAGTCATCATCTTCTAGTAATTCTATTCTTTGGCTAAACATTTGTTCTTCTTTTGATCTAATCTTGAGTTTAAGGTCGTGAGGTCTATCTGAATTTTCAATAGCAGTATCCTCAGAAATTATTCCTTCTTTATAAAATTTATATAAAGCCTGGTCGAATAGCATCATACCTTCGCTGGTTGACGATTGAATGGTATGTCTTAAGAGTTGAAATTCCCCTTTTCGGACTAAGTCCCTTATTCGAGCTGTTGATAACATGATTTCCATTGCAGCGGTTCTTCCGCCATCAATCGTCGGTACCAACCTTTGGGCAATGATGGCCAAAAGATTTTGGCTTAACTGCAATTGGATCATTTCCTTCTGATCTGCATCATAAAAACTGCAAACCCTTTCGATGGTTTGATAAGCATTACTGGCGTGGAGCGTGCTGACCACTAAGTGGCCTGTTTCAGCAAAATTTAGAGCGGCGCCTAAGGTTTCCTGGTCCCTGATTTCCCCAATCAATATCATGGAGGGGGCCTCCCTTAATGCGCTCTTCAATGCTGTTTGAAATGAGGCAGTATCAATTCCGATTTCCCGTTGGGTAATAATTGCTTTTTTATGACTGTGTAAAAATTCAATCGGGTCTTCCAGCGTTAATATATGGCCTGGCACACTGGCATTTCGATGATCCACCATAGCTGACATTGTGGTTGATTTCCCAGATCCTGTAGCGCCAACTACTAAAATTAGACCCCGATCCTTTTCAACTATATCTCCCAGTAATGAAGGTAAGTTTAACGCTTCCAAAGATTGGATTTCGGATATTATTCGTCTGATAACAAAAGAGTCAGAATTTCTTTGTCTGAAAAAGTTGACCCTGAACCGGCCTTCTCCCGGTAAGCTATAGGTAAAGTCCAATTCCCTTTTTTCAGTATATAACATCCGATTCTTGTCATCCAATATTTCTGACTTGAGTGCATTCATTATTTCAGGAATAACAATTTCTTTTTCCAATGGAATTGCTTTTCCCTGTATTTTTAGCATGGGGTACGTCCCAAGGGCAACATATAGATCGGAAGCTTCTGTTTCTTTCATTACGTTTAACAAATCTTTAATTGAATACATAGCTTAATTCTTTTCTGCTGTGTTGGTAAAATCCGGGATGATTTCTTGTATTTGCTTTTCATTAATACTTCCGGAAGATATCAACTTATTAAGAGACTGCTCCATGGTAATCATACCTTGTTTTCCACTTGTTTGAAGAACAGACGGCAGCTGGAAGGTCTTCTTTTCACGAATTAGGTTCGCAACTGCCGGTGTACCGACCATTATTTCGAATGCGGCGGTACGACCGCCACCTTTCTTCAATAGCAAGACTTGAGAAACAACAGCTAAAATGGACTCACTTAACTGAGTTCGAATTTGATCCTGTTGTTCAGATGGAAATTGATCCATGATTCTATCCAGTGTTTTGGTCGCATTGATTGTATGGAGTGTCCCAAAAACCAGATGACCCGTTTCTGCGGCTGTTATGGCGAGGGCAGTTGTTTCCAAATCCCTCATTTCTCCTACAACGATAACATCCGGGTCCTCCCTGAGGGCGCTTCGAAGAGCTTTTGCGTACGAATGGGTACTGGTTCCGATTTCTCTGTGATTTACCAGTGATTTTTTACTCTGGTGAACAAATTCAATAGGATCTTCTATGGTAATGATATGTTTTTTGAAATGGCTATTAATATAGTCAATTAATGTATTTAACGTCGTTGTTTTACCACTACCTGTTGGTCCAGTAATGAGGATTAATCCTTTTCTTTTGCTTATGACATCTTTCATTACATCCGGTAGATTCAAATCTTCAAAAGTATATACTTTCTCGATGACTGACCTTAGAACGGCTGTATCACCGTGCATACTTTTGAATACATTGACCCGAAAACGGCCCATTGTTTGAAAATCGCAAGAAAAATCCAATTCTAATTCTTCTTCGTACTTTTTCCGCTGATTGTCATTCATTATATCGTAAATAAGAACATGGACTTCTTCAGGCAACATGGGTTTGAGTTTTGTTTTCCGCATTTCACCATCAATTCGTACAATGGGTGAAGAATAAGGACTAAGATGCAAATCTGACGCTCCAGCATCCCTCATAAAATTTAGTAGTTCATAAATTTCCATATCGTTTTCACTTTATTTCAAATTAACAATGTTAGGTGTAATGAAGATCAACAATTCCCGTTGTTCGTTTTTTGTTGTTTTATTGGTGAATAATTTTTTCAAAATGGGTATTTTCCCTAGAATTGGAACCGATGTTTCAGTATCAATTCTTTGATCAAAAATTAAACCACCAATGAGCAGCGTTTCCCCATTGGGAACGGTCACCGTGGTTTTTGTGGATCGACTGGAGATAACAGGTCGGTCATTATTCGGGCCAACAAAATTGACCAATGCATCTACATTGGCCTGAATATTCATTGTTACAAAACGTTTTTCATTAATACGGGGTAGAATATTTAAAGATACGCTGACTTCCTCTTCTTGAAAAGAAGTTGTTTGACCCCCTAAAGCTCCTCCACTAGCTTGGGGGACTAGGATGGGATAAGTTGTTCCGGAAGTCAATGTTGCCAGTGTGTTATCCTGAGTAGTTGTTTGAGGTTCCTGCACAATTCTTGTCTTATTATCCGTTGATAAAATATTCAATAGAGCTGAAAACGTCGGGAGATTGAGAGTAGCAATTCTAATATCTTTTGTTATCCAACCAATATCGATTCCGGAGGAAGCATCAGTCCCGCTTGAGGGAGTCGGCCCTGATAATGAAGCTCTCATATCCCAATTAATTCCCAATTGTTCATCGAGGGACAAGGTAGTTTCGATAAATTTTACAGCAATATTGATCTGAGCAATGGGTTTATCCAATTTATGTATTAATTCTTCGATACGATCGAAATTATAATGGGTATCCGTTACAACCAAATTATCTATTGATGATCCGCTGGTGCCCCCCGCACCCCCCGCACCCCCGGCACCGCCTGTGCCGGTGCTGGTACTGGACTGACTGGCGCCTGTTGTCGGTGTAACTCCTCCGCCTAAGGCACCTAATAAACCTCCACCACCAGTCGCTCCTTGAGTGGCTCCTCCCCCGCCGATCCCGGTACCGCCTCCTTTCGCAACGGGAGAAAACACCTGGACTTTTCCTTTATCAGTTAATACATCTGTTAATGCGGACGATAAAGCCACTGCATCGATGTATTCTAATTTATACAATCTTGTTTCCAACTCTCCTGCCATATCCGTATCAATTGGCTTTATTACAACAATATTTTCCTGCATAAACCAATCGTAGCCGTTCACTTTTAGAATAGCGTCCAGTGCCGTTCCTAGATTAACATCATCAAGGGAAACAGTTACTTTTCCCTCCACATCTTCCCCTGCAATAATATTTATACCATTTTGCGTTTGTAATAGTCGCAGTATATCAATGATTTCAGCTTCCTTAAAATGCAGGGAAACTGTTGTATCAAAAGTGGTCAGTCGTCGGGCAATTCGCCTTTGCTCCATTTCGTCTTTTTTGGGCGTCCAGGTAATTCTGGTAAGGAGTCCACCTTCCGTTTCGATATGATACTCCGGCAAATTTGTAAAAAATAAAGTAACTTCCGTAGAAAATTTATTGGTGCCAACATTTTTTGCTTCTATTTTATACATCGGGGGTAAACTGATCTGTTTGGCATACCTATCCTGGGTAAATTCCATATAAGGAAAAAGCAATGTCAACATCGGTGGTGAATGGGTGACGTTTTCCTCAAATTCAATTGGATGGGATGTTTTGATTGTTACACCCATTTCAGTTTCTGTTTCAAAAGTTGTGATTAATTCAACCTGCTTGTTTCCCAGTAACATTATTGGCCAAATAAAAAACAAAGCCGATATTATTTTTTTATAAAAAATAATTTTACTCATTTAATGCTAACCTTAATGTTTTTGAGCCCTGCTTTAATAAAACATGATCCTTAGCAATTTTATCAACCCGGTAGCCGCCGACGACATCCTCTAATTTCACTATTTGTCCATTGATGATGGCAAATCCTGAATTGCCATGCCAGGATATTCCTGTGAGCGAAAAATTGCTTACATTCGCAACTTCGCTGACTTGTCCAAAGATATTATCAATTAGACCACTTTTTGATTTTACTGTGAGGGATTCGGGTGAAACATAAAAAAATGGATCCCTATCCCAACCTTTTTCCCAATCTACCTCAACTACCGAAGCTAAATCAATTATTCTGTGAATCTCATCAAGTTCAGAAGCTCCTTCATTACCCGAGACAGCTCTGGAAAGAATTGTGGCGGGAGTTTTGATGATATCTATTGGTGAACTGTTTTTGTCGATGAAGTAGTAAGCCACTACAACAGCCAAAATTCCCCCCAGGATTAGTTGCCGTTTATTTTCTATTTGCTTCATGTTTTTCTCAGCTCATCGAAAATTATGTATGCAAAAAGAACTATATCACAGGATAAAATCTCACTGTTATTCAATTCTGTTTCCAGATTCATTGTATAAACATTTACTATTTTTTCAATTTTTAATATTTCTTCTACAAAGGAACCAATCGTCAGATAATTTCCATAAATACGCAATTGAATAGGGCGTCTTTCAATATGTTTCTGGGTATAATTCAATTTCGTTTTCAATGCCGGGAAAGAATCCTCCATTTTCGGATGGAATGACTCAATCGTAATAGATTGTTTTTCGGCAATTTCGCGTATTTTTTCAATTACATTCGCATATGTATCAAAATCGGGTATGGTTGTTTTCAACGAATCAAATTCAATTATTTTTGAAACATGTCTTTCCTTGACTTCATCATATCCTTCTTCAATTTGAGATAACATGATAAAATTATTTTCAATCGCATTGTATTCTTTCTCTAACTTTTCCATTTCATCCCCATTTTCAATTACGTCAAAATAAGTCCATAAACCAGTCGAAACGAATAACACTGCAACTAAAATAAAAAATATAATTCGATCATGCATAGAGCTAATACCTCACATTCAAGGTAAAAAATAATTTTCCTTCTGTATTTTTAGTGGTTTCATCCATTTTCAGATCTATTTTTGTGAATATATTTAACTGTTCTAATTTCATCATAAAATTAGTTAAATGTATATCAGAAACTGAAGCATCTGCCTGTACAAAACCACTGAGAGTCAATCCATCAATAAATTTCTTATTCCCTATATTTTCATTATCTTGATCGGAGTCTTTTGCAATTTTTTTAAAATGTAATTTCGTTATTTTAATATCCTTCGGTATAACAGAGGAAAACATTTTCAATGTTTTTAATATGTTATATGAATGTTTTCGATCGTTTTCAAGAAATGTAGAATATCCATTCAAGATATCGATATCAGTCATTAAGCCAAGATATTCCTTTGCCTGTACGGATAGTTTTTCCCACTGATTACCGCGCTTTTTTAAATTCTCTTCCAAATGATTAATTTGAAATGTCGATATGATTGTTGAGACGACATAAATTGGAAGTAAAAAAGCTACAAGAACAGCCGCAACCTTATACAGGAATAAATATTTATAATTTGTCTTTATTTTTTGGGGAAGAACATTTATTCTCTCAACTTCTTCAGATGCAAGAGCAAAATTGGTTGTAAATAAGGGCAATTGTCTATTCCTAAGCACACCACTATCACTTACATGATAAGGGCCTTTCCGCATGGGATTTAATAAGCCTATTTTCACGTTCAAATTAGTTTCTAACGTCTTTAATAAATTGGGGAATGTTGCACAAATTCCATCAAACAGCATTTCTGTCCATTCTATATCAGATACCTGCTTTGTAAAATATTTCATCGATCGATTAATTTCACTTGTGAGGCGTTCAAGGGCGGGGCGCACAAAAATGGATAACTTATATAAGCTAATATGTGATTCAAGGGTTACACCATCTGTATTTTCAGGTATGCCGTAGTCGACCAATAATTGTTTTGCCATCTGATAATCAATTTTAAACGTGCGATCTTCTCCAACAACTTTTTGCATTACTGCTTTATAAAAATCTTCTGCCCCAAAAAGAATTTCTCTTGATAACAGGAGCTGCCGATTTTTAACAAGAGATAGAGTGGTATTATGTTCACCAAGATGAATTAAACAATAACATCCATTTTTATAATCAGGATAATTTCTTAAAAATAATTTCCACATTAATACCGGTAAGGTAGATATTAATCTTGGTTTAAGTTTTGATTGAGTAAAATAACTGATAGGTGTTTCAATATTCGTCTCATCAGAAATACCTATAACAATATTGTGTTTTTCACCATCAA
The DNA here is from genome assembly GCA_046861385.1 of Fidelibacterota bacterium. Lineage (GTDB taxonomy): Bacteria > Fidelibacterota > Marinisomatia > Marinisomatales > TCS55 > JADFRD01. Next base: position 110,794 of record JBHHTW010000004.1, read on the forward strand.
CGGCCTTTTGACTCACTTCATAATCAATAATAGCTTGATCAGGACTAAAGGGAATATTTTTCTTCGCATTCCAGTCCACTAAATCTTTTAATTCTTTTTTGTTTAATGACGGAGCAAGCAGCATATGGGTTTTGGTTTCGATTTTTGGTGAATAAAATGCACCATAAGAGTATTTAATTTTCTTACTGTCTAACTCATTATTAATAATATGCTGGACCAAATCAGCACTTTTTTCGATCTGTCCATTATCAGTTGAATACGGAAGAGCGAATTCTTTTACCAGTTCAATTTCTGTTTTTGTAAAACCGGTCTTAATCTGAAGTAATCTGACATAATTTTCTCCGGCTTGTATTGTAATCCTCCTGCTAGATTCATTGAAGAGATGAAATAAAGATTGAGCGTAATCCTGAACAGTTCTCTTTTCTTGTTTTACTGATAAGGTTGATAATAATGTTGAATCGAATTCCACCGGTGGAATTTGCTCATGATCTTTTGGCTTTGGTTTTGGTTTTGGAGTCTGAATCTGTTCCAAGAGTGACGCAGGACCCGTTCGATCCGTTTTTTTTGTTTCATCAAGTTTCTCATGCTCTTTTTTTCCGGCGTCCGCCTTTTTAGGCTCTATTTTTGGTGCTTCCGTGCTCTCATCAATCTCTTTATCACGTTTCTCTTCTGATGGCGGTGGTTTAGATCGTACTTTATTGAGGGCTTTCAATAAGTCCTGGGAAGATAATTCTTTTACTTTTGGAGAAGAATCGGGTGCTGCCTCATCCGGTACTTCATCCGGCTCACTTCTATCAGTTTCATCCAACGATTCTTTGGTAGCTTTATGGGCAATTTTTTCTTCTTCCTCTATTTGAGTAACTTTCTCTTCCGTCAGATCATTTTCTTCAGTAAGGGTGGATAGACTGTCAGAAAGGGGTTCGGGCTCTTCCTTTATGGTCTCTGCCTGGGGTTCTTGGTTACCCGTTTTTTCTTCTTTATCCTGCTCCTCGGAGATGGTTTGGGATGTTTCATCTGTCGCGACTTTTTCCTCATCAGTCATGGTGGTACCCTGCGAACGGAGAATATCCAGAAGACGATTTGTTGCTAACTTTTTCTCTTTTTCTTTGGGTTCAGACATTGAATGGACTTGATGATTTTTTGTATTCGAATACATCATCACTTGAAATTGTTTCTCTTTTATTAAGTATCATCTCAATAATTAACTGATGGCATATTCTAACAATTTTTCTTGGGAACCCTTTTGTTTCTTCATGAATAACTGCAATCGCTTTATCATCGAAGATTTCTTCCCCTTTTAATAAGCCTGCAATTTCCACACGGTGGTGTATAAACCCGATTGTATCGTTCAAATCCAATGGTTTTATTTCATATCCAAATGCAATACGATCCTTAAAATTCTCATGTTGATCTAATAATTCTTTTATTTCATGTTGTGCAAAAATAATCACTTGAATCAACTTGGAATCATTCGTTTCAAAATTCAATAACATCCGAATAATCTCAAGTTGACTGGAACCCATTTTTTGTCCTTCATCAATGATCAAGACATTGTTTCGTTTTGAGTGAACGGATGAATCAATTAAATAATGCTCTATTTGATCCATCATTTCACTATGCTGAGATAGGTTTCCTTTTAAACCAAACATTTTGGATAAATAACTTAAGAATTCACTGCTGGAGTTCCATGTCGGATCAAGAATGAGATGAAATTTGTAATTTTCTCCGAATTCAACAAAGCGCCCTAACAGAAGTCTTGACAGCATTGTTTTGCCCGTTCCTATCCCGCCAATAACCACATTTAACCCTCGATTTAGACGGAGCGATATTTCCAATCGATCGAGACATTCCCCGTGGCTTTTCGACTGATAGAAAAACTCCGGTTCCGGCGCCATTGAAAACGGCTCTTTATTTAAGCCGATTAATTCATAATATTCCATTGATGACTTATTCAAAATTCTTACGCTGCAATTTTGGGTTGTTTAATAATTTTTTGATTAAATTTATTATTTTCCAGTTTTTGAGAATAAATAGTTGATCCAATCATTAGAAGGCATCTCTTCCAACTTTATTTGAATTCAACAGCAAATCACATGCTTCCTTCATCTCCAATTCTTTAACAGGCTTTTCTAACCATACACCTATTTGCTCCTTTTTTAAATCTTGATAGACAGATTCATCCAGATGATCGGAAAAAACAATCAGTCCGATCTTATCCAATTTCTTATTTGACCTCATTATTTTAATAAATTCAATACCCTCAATGATGGGCTCTACCAAATCTAAAAGGACTAATCTTGGGGTTTTTTCGTACATAATAGAATACCCGGCAAATTCATTTTTTGCAGAACGAATCTTTTTATCCGGATAAAATTTACCGAGATGACGCATCATCAGATCTAAATGAGTTTGATCATCATCAACTAAAAGAATATCAAGGTCTCTTGAATGATCTCCAAAATATTTTGGATCAAATGTGAATCCTTGTTTCTTTATAAAGTCTATAAATGCTTTCCTGGCGACTCTGAAATGACCCGAAGGTGTTTTAAATCCTTCAAGATCATTTGCTTTAATCCAGTTTTTTACCGTATTGATATCGACTTCACAATATCTGGCGATTTCACCTGTTGTAAAATATTTTTTATGCATTTTTCGATGAAGAAGTTACTAAAATAATAGTATTCATGATTTTCATACTATTCATAACTATCTACATTTTAACGAATTTTATATTTTCACACAAGTATATTTAATCTTATATTTACAGCCAGCCGTCGCAAATCCCATCAATCTGAACAGGAAGAATAAATGAAAAAAATTATATATACCATTCTCATGAGTCTTTGCACATTGAGTGCTCAAATTGATTTAGACGTAGAGTTCACTCCATACGTATCATATTACCTCAGTGTGGTAGATATTAATACGGGTGAATCGAATGTACCCATTTTTTTTGCTGAACTACAGCGAACCAGTGACTTTCCTGATACCATATTGGTTGATTTAGAATACGAAATCGTTATTGATTCAGATGCCCTTGGCGTGCATAATCAGACGCTGATTCGGATTGCAACGGATGAACCACTTTTATTAACCGCTCCCATTAATCTCTCCAACATGGATATTAATTTATCCACGACTCAAATTTTTGATACCCATGGGAACCCGGTTTCCCTTCGATTTAGAATTGATGAAAAAATTGAGTTAGCACAAGCTGAACAAATGTTTAGTGTTATCACCCAAACCGGTCGTCTTCCAGATGGTATGTATACATTTCGGCTTATGGCAACCCCCGAAGACGGGCAGGCAGTCCAACAGGAAAATATTCTGAATATTTATAATCCGACTACCCTACAGTTAATCTCTCCAGGTGGAGCATTATCTGATATCGCAGGAAATGTAGTTTATACTTCTTTTCCTGTTTTTCAATGGGAATCTGATCCATGTAATATTCCGGGAGGTTGCGAGTACTTCATTCGAGTTGCTGAATTTAATCCAAGTGAATTCAGTTCGGTAGACCAAGCAATCGAAGCAACCACACGGCTTCCACTTGATCAAAGCGTCGGTTTTGAATCCGTTGGTTTTGATGCATTATCTTTTCAATACCCGGCTATCAGTGCCGGCGATCTTGAGGAAGGAAAGATCTATGTGTGGCAAATCAAAAAAGTATTACCGACTACAATGGGAGATGAAGAATTACTGAGCGAAATATTAGCTTTTAAAATTGCTGGCGATGATTGCGTCAGCGAATCTTCAGATAATTTAACTCCGACCAATATGGCTCTGATCTCATTGATTGGAGAAGATATTTTTGATGGAATTTTCAAAAGTGGCGGAGAAGCTGAATGCTTTACTCTAACCAATAAAATCACATTAAATAATGAAACGGTTGAACTTGATTTTGTTCAATCTCTCATTGCAAATGGAATAGGGGTGATGGATTCCCTTGGGAATCAAACCTATCGTCCGGTAGAAATTTTATCTGTGGAGGTATCACAATGAGATTACTATTTATTTACGGAATAATATTTCTTCAAATTCTATTTGGATCCTCGAAAGTGGGTATTGCAATCAAGGTAGCAGGTGAAGTCAATTTAATTTCTTCAGAAACAAATGATGAAACTCGCTTAAATCCCGGAAAACCGCTTAATAATGATGATAGAATTACTACGGGTGATCGCTCATTTACTGCAGTAATGTACCTCGATGATAAAACACTGGTGAAGGTGATGGAAAACTCTGAATTAATAATACGGGGTACTCGGGGAGCTTCTGGAATTAATAAAGAAGTGGATATATCCCATGGCAAATTATCAGCAATGGTTTCAAAACAAAAAGGAAATGAATTCCGAATTTCGACGCCCACTTCTGTGGCATCGGTAAAAGGAACGAATCTTTTGATATCTTCCAATCCATCCGACGGTGACTCATTTGTCCTTATTGAAGGACTGCTAGAAGTCACCAATTCCATCACTGGTGAAACGACTCAAGTTAAAAAAGGTGAAACAGCGAAATCCACTCCTGACGGCTCTCTAAATGTTTCAGAAACAACTGCAAATGATCTGGAAGGCTTCCAAGAAGAAGAAGCGATTGAAGAAGGCCCTCAGGAACTTCGATTTGAGATTCAAGACAAAAATGGAAATACTAAACAAATAATCATTCAAATTAATTAGCGAAGAATTACTATGAAATATGTTAGAATAATATTGATTCTTTTTTCCACATTATGGTCACAGCCAAGTGTACTAATTATCAGTCCTGAGCCAGATGAAGAGGTCTTGGCTGATAATATTTTGATTGCTGCATCGTTCTATAATTTGGAAAATATCAGTCCAGATAATATTCAACTGATTTTGGATGATAAAAATATAACATCCTCTGCCTTTGTTGATAATGATATGATCAGTTATTATTTATCAATTATCGAACCGGGTGAACATAAAATTGAACTCATTACCGGTGATGGAGATCCAATTCATTGGACGTTTAGTGCCCTTGGTGAAACGAAGCAGAAAGTAGAACCATTGACATATTCCGGAAATGTGAGAACCAATACCAGCATTGACCAGGTGGACAAGGAAAGTTTAAGTGTCAGCCAGCTATTCTTCGATTTTAAGGGGACAGCTTACGAGATATTAAAATTTGACACCAAAATTAAATTAACAAACCAGGAAAATAGTTTATATCAACCCAGAAATGTATTTGGATTGAAAATCAATCTTGGAGACGTATTGGCCTTGAACTTAGGAGATACCAATCCTCAACTATCCCATTATACTTTGACTGGAAAACGCATTCGGGGGTTGGATGCTGCTTTGACATGGGGATGGTTTAATCTTCATGTTGTCAAAGGAGAGATAAACCGGAGTGTTCAAGGCGCTTTGGAAAATTCATACAGCTATACAGTTAAAGATGATGAAGATGGAAACAAATTTCTAGCGTTGTCACGACAAGGATACACATTTAAACAGGATGTTCTTGCCGGGCGATTGGCTTTGGGGCGAGGGGAAAACTTCCAGTGGGGAATTCATTTTCTTAAAGCAAGGGATGATACGTTGAGTGTCAAGCATAAAGTGAACGATGCAATCATTACATATAGTGAATCTGATGGAGCACTTGCGGGGTTGGATTCAGGGAATGTATATACTATTTCCGAATTGAGTAATCCATTTTTTGATTCGGGAGAAGATTGGAAAGGGCCGACTCCTAAAGATAATTTTGTGGTTGGGACAGATCTAACAATTAGCAGCAATAGTAAACGAATGGTTCTTGAGGGCGAAATTGCATTCAGCCTTACCAATAATAATATTTGGGGAGGCGCAATGTCGAAAGCGGAAATGGATACATTACTTGATGATGAGATCGACGACAAACTTTCTTCATTTGAATTAGGAAATATTCCATTCGATCCCATCGATATAACCGACTTGTTCATTATTAATGAAAATATGGTCCCCCTATCCCCCATCGATCCGAGTGCATTTGGTGATAGTTCTGATGTTAACATAATTGATGCCATCATGTCCATGCCGTCGTTGGCTTATCGAGGAAGAGCGGTAATGAATTATTGGGGAAATTATTTCAGCATAGAATACTCACAAGTTGGCCCCGAATTTATGTCTTTTGGAAATCCATATTTGGAAAATAATAAAAGAGAATTATTCATATCTGATAAATTAAAACTCTTTAAAAACCGTTTAATGGTTAATATAGGTTATAAACATCAAGATGATGATATTATGACCAATATGGACAATATAGAGTCTCAAAAAACATTGATCCTCGGTTTAAATATTATACCCGGACCTGGTTTACCTAATGCCAACCTGTCGTTCAAAACCATCGACCGCGATAATGGTGTAAAGGACATTATTCGCCAAACTGAGTCTACGTTTACCGATAACCGAAAAAATACCCGCACCAACCATATCATGGTCAATTTGAATCATCGTTTCAACTGGGTATGGTCCCATAATATTAATGCTACTTTGATGCTATTAGATAAAGTAGATAATGTAGCTGATCGAATAAACAATGACCCTCAATATATTGATCCTGGTCTCACATCAAACGTTATAAACGTTACTTTGACAACAAATCAATACAACATTCCTCTAAAAACGATGGTATCCTACTCGTCCAACTCCAGTGAATTTAGCATTGGCCCCGATGACAAGGTCAACCAAGATTTTCAATCGGGAAATATTGGGACTGAGTATATGCTAAGCAACGGAAAATATATTATCAAAGCAGGTACAAATTTTGCAAAAGGGTCTGGTCTTTCAGATGTATCATGGATTGGAGTGAGCGGTGGTATCAAAATAAACATTATTGAACGACTGAGTTTTAGTACCCATGGAGAATTCAGATCCAAATTTATTGGTGATGAAACAAATCAATCATTCATCGCGAGAGCAAATTTAGATTATTCCTTTTAATCCGTTACATCAATGAGTCTGCTC
>JBHHTW010000082.1:0-2765 GCA_046861385.1 Fidelibacterota bacterium
CTATGATCTGGGTCAACTGGAAATTCATGTAGAGGGTAATAGTATCACATCTAATATGGGGGATGTTGACGAAGATAAATATTTACCAACAAAACAATTGGAACAAGTATTTGAAGTTTCACAAACAGTAGACAAGACTGTCCTAATGCATGGAGATTACCTTCGAGGAACGTTCACTGTAAAAAATGTATACCATGATACTATTGAAATCGGAATGAAGGAGTACGAATCGGTACCCCGAGATTGGGTGTTTTTTAATGTTCTCGGCGATGACTATTCTGTAACATATAAGGAACCTAACATGATGGAACGATATTGGGAAACACTTGCACCCGGAGATGAGTCAAGTGTATTCTTCGTAATGCCTATATGTACAACAGGATGTTATACTGGTGAATTAACAATTCCTGGTGAATATTACTTCATCCCCATGATATACCCTGTAACAGGACATCCCTATGCTCCTGATATTCCTACAGATCTACGTCAATTTTTAAAGGATAATCATTTTTTCATATTCTATGATGAGATCGTATATAATCCACATATAAACCTTGGTCGACTTGGCTATTTAATGATAACGGTCCAATAAATGAATGGGAGGAAGATAATGAAAGTAAAATACATAATAATAACAATAGTTTGTGTCAATGTGATCATTTCAGCACAAGATATAGTATCCGAATCTCCCATCAGTAATATTAATGGAGTACTCTATTCAGATCGTATAACCATTAAATTCTCGGACTATATATTTAATTCCTCAAGTGGAGATAGAACAGTCTCAATAGACTAGGTAAACCAAGGTTTTACAGGGCTTGTGGCTACAATGAACAATCTTAATTCTACCTATGGTCAATATGAGTTAAGGAAAGTGATTCCATCTGCGACCTGGGGAGATATACTCAGGACTAATAAACGTACCGGTGAGACTGTAATTATAAACGAATGGTCACAGGTTTTTACTCTGAAATTTGATAATTTGGTACCCATTGATAGTTTAATTGATTTATTCGAAAGTTACCCCTTTGTTGAATACGCACATCAACCAATTCAAGCCATGGACTTAGTAACACCAAACGATTCATTATATGGCACTGGTGATCAGTGGAATCTTACAAAAATAGATGCTGAAGCAGCTTGGAATATTACTCAGGGAAGTTCTTCTATCAAGGTTGCTGTTATCGAAACAAAGGGAGTTAATTTTAGACATCCCGAGTTAAAACAGAATCTTTTTTACTGGGACAATTATGTATCCGCAGATTCTTCATCTCATGTTACTGGAGTTTCTGGAATTGTTGCAGCAACTACAAACAATGATACTATGTTAGCGAGCCTGGGATGGAACCTTAGTTTAATTGGATTGAGATTTAATAACGATGAAGATAGTATTAGTATTACTCTACCAAGAGCGATTGATATTGCTATTGACCAAGGCGCTGATGTAATCAATTTTAGTTTTAGGTTAATGAAAATAAATCAAGAGCTTGATAATTGTCCATACGATTACCCAAGTGTTCGTGAAGCAATAGCCGATGCAGATTCATTGGGGATTGTACTTGTTGCCTCATATGGCAATACCAACAATCCTCAATGTTTCGACCCTCCCCCTTATCCCGAATATCCAGCTATTTATCCCAATGTTATAGGCGTTACAGCTACCGATAGTTTAGATTCTGCAAAAACTAACTGGAATTATGGCGATTCCGTTGATGTGGCAGCACCTGGGAGGGGGTTTCCTGTTTTGCATGTAAATAGTTGGGGTTATACGTTTTATGTAGCACTAACTGGAGGAACTTCACTTGCAGCTCCTCATGTGGCTGCATTAGCAGGATTGATATTAAGTGTTGACAACACATTAACACCAAAGGAAGTTGAAACAATTATTGAAAAATCCGCGGAAAAGGTTGGGCAATTTTCATATACCAACGGGTGGAATCAATATATGGGTTATGGAAGAATCAACGCCTTTTATGCTGTTGCTCCTCCTTCAACGCCTACCAATTTTTATGGCACAGGAAATCAAGGACAAAGTCCGACATTACACTGGAATCCTGTGTTGGAACCCGATGTTGACCATCTTGAAATACACAGAACCGTCAGTGGGCAAGGTGGCGGTAACACAGTCTTTACACTACCAGCAACCTCTACCCAATTTACAGATAATACAGTCGTCATTGATAGATTCAACCGTACAGTAATTATATATAAATTGAAATCAGTTGATGTTTCTAATCAGGAATCAGGTTTTACTAATACAGTTAAATACCGTGGCGAAGGGTTATGGAAACAACTTATTGAAAAAATTCCTTTATCTTTTTCGCTACATGGAAATAATCCCAATCCCTTTAACCCAACAACAACTATCGAATATGGTTTGCCGGAAGAATCAAAGATTGTTCTAATAATCTATGATCTAATGGGAAGAGAAATAAAAACGTTAATCAATGGAATTGAAAACGCAGGATTTAATAATGTGATGTGGGATAGCAAGGATAAAAATGGAAGACCTGTTTCTTCAGGAATGTATTTCTACAAGTTAGATGCTGTTTCAACAGAGAGTGATAAACAATTTCATGAAACCAAAAAGATGGTGTTGTTGAGATAAAAAACGCACTAAAATAAAATACACATCCCTTAAAAATGGGCATCATATCTTAAAACAGAAAATGGAAGGCTAAAACTTTGTGAAGAGGGATTTATTTTTGCAGATGCGATTGTAATTGATTTGATGGTTTGAACTAAAAACCTTTCAAAGGTTCGCC
>JBHHTW010000083.1:0-2701 GCA_046861385.1 Fidelibacterota bacterium
TGATCTTTTAGCCGTTCAGGAATATTTTTACAATGTCCAATATATCGGTGATGATTTACTTTATTTCGCAGGACATAAACATAATACATGAGTTTGTGCCCGGGACTGGAGTCGAACCAGCACATCCTTGCGGACACTAGACCCTGAACCTAGCGCGTCTACCAATTCCGCCACCCGGGCAATAAAATAGCGCGCGATATTAACGTTTATCGTCGAATCTTTGCAAGGTTTAAACTTGTATACCCGTACCGTAATTTCCTATTTTAACCGTCGATTTTCTTCGTATGGATATTAAAGTTGTTGCACGGAATAAAAAGGCTTTTCACGATTACCACATTCTTGATCGTTTTGAAGCCGGCATCGAACTAGTTGGCAGTGAGGTGAAAAGCCTACGCGAAGGAAAAGCGAATCTTAAAGAATCATATGTGATTGTAAAAGATGGTGAAGCGCACTTAATGAGTATGCATATTGGTACATATTCACACACAGGTTATTCCGGACACGAAATATTAATATTCAAAATAATATACATACCATGGTGCATAGGGGTTATCAGGATCGTCTCCGCCGGCGTGCGATTCACATCCCCGGCGCTGTGCTTCTATTGACTCCATAACTTGAGCTTCTTCCTTGGTCATTAATGGACCGCCTAGCACTTGCCAGTTCTTTAATGAGGGATGCTTGCCCTCCTAGAACTTTTTTCTTGATTCCAGGTCAGTTGTCATTCCTACTCGGCATGCTATGGCTTTCTCCTTGGTTTTGGTTATTAGAATGCATTTTATAAGTTATAAACTAAATTCAGTCGAGCACTAATTCATAATCAACCAAAGTATGTATCCATCTAACACCCGGATAAATAATTGTTTCCCTAATAACTCCAACGCCAGGAGCAATGACGGTTTCTACATCAAAATCTTCAATATAAACACCGCAACTATCAAATGTTCCAGCCGGAACAGTAATCGGCTCCGGCTGCATCACCGCCGTCCTTAATATATAAGTATCTTCATAACCTACATAATAACTAATGGGTGTTACAGGTGGTGGGAAAAAACGTAAGGATGTTTGTCGATTTCCCCAACTATAATTAACTCCAAAAACACTATCGTTACGGATGTAAAATTCTCCATCAACTTGGTTTGGATTAGATGGAGGGGCATTATTATATAAATCAGGTATATAGCCTTTTGTCTGCCACCAAATCTGATTGCCTCTCATTACGGTGTCAATTATTTCAACCGTATCAAATTTCGACTGAGAGAGAGAATTGGTGATCCAAAGAGAATCTGAGTATATCCAACGGTTGCCGATGACAGCAGGTATCAGCCCTTTCCCTTTTTGTAATTCGTCAGGTACATTATCTGTATTGTTATCATCACAGGCATTAAACAACATTAACGCCAGTAAAAGCGTCCAAAACATAGGCTGAATGGGTAATGAATTTTTCAAGTTACGGCCTTTTATTTTAATAGAATCATCTTTCTGCTATCCGTGAACCGTTTTTTGCTTTCACGCGATACAGCACTAAGTGTATAGATATAGACTCCGGATGCAACCCGTTGTCCGCGTTGGTTGGTTCCGTCCCATAACACCTGTGTTGAGCCGGCCGATTCAGTACCCTTTAGTAGCGTATTGATCTTACTGCCTAGAAAATCATATATCGTTAGTTCAACAAAGCTTTCATCTGGAAGGTCAACCTGGAGAAGAGTAATTGGATTAAAAGGATTTGGGCGATTATTGTGTAAGGCAAATTCTGATACAATAAAATTGTCCACCAGACGTTTCTCCGCCATATTTGTAGGTACCGAGACTGGATCGGACGGTGGTGAAACGATATCTCTATATGGCATAAAAGCTTTCACATAATAGGAGGCGGAATTCATTGGACGTTTCAACTGTACATCAAGTGAATAATCAATATAAACGGTAGCATCCCGTCCTGGTGTATACCCAATATAGCGGTAAGAACCACCCAGATTTCTATAAATTTTATAACCTGCTACATCCTCATTACTACTGGCATTCCAAGTGAGTTTCGGATGACTGCCTACTTTGCTCCATGCCAGACCTGCCGGCTTAGGAGGAGTATCCCAAAACGGATAAGTATTAATAATAATCGGATCCAAAATAGATTCTTCCTCAAGGTGACAAAAAATACGGTCGATCTGGTCCGGTGTTATTTTCCACATGCACGTAGGATGTGTATACGACATTATATTGTCTGTATCGGGATCATATAGATCACCATAAGCATCTTCCCTGCTTTCATTGTACACACAATCCGTCCCAATTAATTCCCATAAATTTGGATCTGCAGGAGTATCGCAACATCGATCTCCACACCAGTCACATTCTTCGATATTATATTCTACGAATTCTGTGCAAGTTTTCTCATGTCCATGCGTATGAATTAGTCCCAAACAGTGTCCCACTTCATGTGATAACACTGAGGTGCCAACAATATTGGTATTTTGCACACTTCCTCCAAGGTAAAGATTCGTACTTGCTATACTACTACCCCCTTGATTCACACGATTATACGGGTAGAGATATATATCGATAGCATCAGTGTGAGGATTTACCCCCCAAACACTCCCGGGTGCTTCACTTATATCGTAATAATCATCATCATCAATGTAGCTCATCCCTTCGATGAAAAAATAAATATCATGATCCTCATAATCTGCGGCTAACACATTCA
>JBHHTW010000020.1:0-39127 GCA_046861385.1 Fidelibacterota bacterium
TCAAATTTTTTGTGATTTTCAATGAACAGATTACATAGACAAATGCTCTTTTTTTACAAATGACCGCCATTCATTCCATGCGTGAAAATTCAATATTATTCCATCACGAAACCGGGGATTAAATGACTCAAAATAGCCGTGTTCTTTTAGAATTTTGAAATGAGGTTTACCATTTACTGTTGTTTTGGGCAACAGAGCGTCATTACCTCTTTTTATTTGAGAAATTCTATAGCCTCTTCGAATGCATAATGCTGAATCTAATGTTGCATCTTGTTTTACCCAAATATGATCTAATAATATAACCGATAGTCCATGATAAGGTAATGCACCATCAGAAATTATTGTTTTATAACGAGTTTCCAATAAGGGATAGTCAATAACATCCTGATAATATAATGCTGAAGGGATACCGGCAGCGCGATATAAGGCAGATTGCAAAATAGATTTTTGATGACAAAATCCCCGTCCCTCATCTAAAATGACCGATGCTTTCCAATTTTCAGGACCGGAAATTTTCGGAGCAAAATCATATACTATTTCATCTCTGATGAATTGAAATATTGCTGCTGCTTTATCCCACGAATCCCATAATCCATCGGTTAATTCCTGAACTTTAGACTGGATATCCGGATGATGGAAATCCATAAATTCATCTGGCAAAAGACACCGCTCCCGATTCAGTTCATCTGAATCTGAAAGACCGGAAATATTTAATTCGCTAAAAGAAGCCATTCAATAAAACCTTTCTATTTTAACCCTTTAACAGTGTGACGAATACTTTCCGTATTTGTTTAGGTCCATCAAATTCACATAACATAACACTTTGCCACATCCCCAACATGAGCCGCCCATTTTCAAAAGGGATGGATTCACTTGGCCCAACTAAAGCAGCCTTAATGTGGGCATCGCCATTTCCATCAATCCGATCATGGAGAAAAGACCCTCTGGGCGCCAGTTTTCGTAAAACACCCAACACATCAAGAATAATATTCGGATCATCATTCTCATTTACTAATACACCAGCTGTTGCGTGTGGGATATAAATATTGCACACTCCTTCATCCAAACCAGAGTCAGAAATAACCGTATTTATTTCTCCGGTCATATCAAGGAGATCCTCTCTGCGATCTGTTGAAAAGATGAGTTTTTTTCTGAAGAGCATTCTATTCTCCGATTATTTTCACCAATACACGCTTGTTTCGTCTGCCGTCGAATTCTCCATAAAATATTTGCTCCCAGGTACCAAAATGCAATTGCCCATCCGTTATAGCTACGACGACTTCTCTTCCCATTATTTGACGTTTATGATGGGCATCTCCATTATCTTCCCCTGTTCGGTTATGGTGATATCGATCAGGACTGGCATCGAAGGGCGCCAGGTCTTCCAGCCAGCGTTTATAATCTTCGTGCAGACCCGCTTCATCATCATTTATAAAAACAGATGCAGTAATATGCATTGCGTTGACCAAACATAATCCATTCTGAATTTCACTTTCTTTCACGGCATCATCTACATCAGATGTAATATTGACAAACCCCATTCGTTCAGGGATATGAAACCAGAGTTCTTTGTGAAATGTCTTCATACTTAATCTATTGGTTCGCAAATATTAGACCAATGACACGGTCAATGGCTGCAACCCCTCAATCCTGGCAGATATTGTATCTCCCTTTTGTAATTTTCCTACGCCTTCAGGTGTACCAGTAAAAATAATATCACCTGGAAACAATGTGGTATAACCCGATAAAATACTTATGATTTCTTCGGGAGAACGAATCATATTAATAATATCACTGATCTGTCTGGTCTGGTTATTGACGGTTAATTGTATTGAACCTGTACGGATATTCCCACACACTTTTGCTGTAGTAATCGTAGAAATTGGAGCTGAAAACGGAATGCTTTTTGCCAATGTCCAAGGCCTCCCGTACTGTTTGGCTTCGTTTTGAATATCTCTGCATGTTAAATCAATTCCGACGGAATAACCCAATATATGTTTTCCGGCATCTTTCATAGAAATATTCCTTCCTTTTTTTCCAATTACCACCACCAGTTCAACTTCATGTTGAAAATTATTCGTAAATGACGGAATTGGTATTTCAGCTCCATTCAGAGCAACGGCATCCGGTGATTTTAAGAAATAAATAAAAGGAATATCCTTATCCTTATAACCCATTTCCTGAATGTGTTTTTTATAATTCCTTCCAACACAGAAAATTCTGTAAACAAGAAATGAATCATTCGATTCTGATATGGGAACGGAAAATTTTGGGGGAGAATTAATAAAGTTCATCAAGCGCTAATATTTTTTGACTGCTTTGATAATTTCCTCTGCAGCAAAGTGAATGTCATCTTCTGTTGTAAATCGTCCCAATCCGATGCGAATGGATGCTTTTGCTAAGGCATCATTATGACCCATGGCCCTCAAAACATAGCTGGAATCCAGGGTCGCACTGGAGCAGGCTGATCCTGAAGATACAGATAGTCGATTCAAATTCATTAATAAACGATCACCATCCGTATTTGGAAAAGAAAAATTTATATTATTTGGTAATCGGTGATCCAAGCTCCCATTTATCAACGTATTCGGTAGCGATTCAATTATTTTGTTCATTAAGATATCTCGTAGTTTGATTTGTTTAAGATTATCAGTGTTGCGGTTCATACTGCACAATTCAACGGCCTTTCCAAAACCGACTATTTGGGGAACAGGCAGCGTCCCTGATCGTAATCCTCCTTCTTGTCCTCCGCCATGAATTTGCGGAAATAAATCATTCCGGTTCTTATGATTTATGTATAAAAAACCGACTCCTTTGGGACCGTATATTTTATGAGCCGTTCCCGTTAAAAAACTTATGTTTAATTCATTCACATCGATTGGGATTTTTCCAAATGTCTGAGCCGCGTCAACCAGAAATGGAATATTATTTTCCCGGCAAATATTCCCAATCTCTCCAATGTGATGGATAACACCAATCTCGTTATTGGCATGCATAATTGCTATCAGAATCGTATCATCACGAATTGCATCAAACACCTTTTCCGGATCAACCCTGCCATCTTTCTCAACCTCAACATACGTGATGTTAAACCCACTCTTTTCCATTGCTGCACATGTATCTAAAACAGCTTTATGTTCCGTCACTTGTGTGACGATATGCTTTCCTTGGCTTTTTTGAGATTGACAGATTCCTTTAATGACCAAATTGATTGATTCGGTCGCCCCGCTTGTAAATATTATTTCTCTGGTTTTTGCTTTTAATTCAGCGCCGATTATCTTTCTGGATTTTTCTACAGCTTCTTTCGCTTCCCAGCCATGGGGATGCCTGCTGGAAGCATTCCCAAATTTTTCAATAAAATACGGCTCCATGGCCGAAAATACTTGTGGATCCAGGGGTGTCGTTGCGTTATTGTCTAAATAAACTTGTTTAGTCAATTTATTTACCACCTGTTCTTGCTTCCCGTTTTTCCTTCAAATGTTTTAGCAGGCTTTTTACCTCTTTATCATTTTTATACCACACTGGTGGTTCGTCGTAATCCGGTATTCCATCATCAATCAGAGTTTTTGAATCTAAATATTTAGGATAACCTTTCACTGGAACTCCTCCAACACAAATTGCAATTAGATTGCTTTCATCACTGGCTTTTAATGCACGCTTACCTTTAGGATCAATTTTTATAATATCACCTTTTTGTATTTTAATTTCTTTACCATCAATATGGATAGCCCCTTCACCATCGAAAATAAAATATATTTCTTCCTGTTCCTTGTGTTGATGGAGAAATTTATATCCTTTACCGGCTTTTAAATGGATTAACCCGACACCGACAGCTTTCAGGTTCAAATCATCTTTTAAAAAGGTAATCCATTCAGGTAAATTATCAAAATCGATTGAAGTTTTCGAATAATTCATTTTTTTCTTATCCAATTAAAAAAATGTTTACCATCTATTAATGTACTGGATTCAGTTATGGAGGAAAGAGACTCATTAACTGTGTTGTAATTGAGAGATTTTACGAGTTATCGGCTTCAAATGACTCCAAAATAATTCCGATACAGGCAGTCAGCTTTTTTGCATATGGTATGTGAAGAAACTCATTGGGACCATGAGCATTTGATCGGGGACCGAGCACACCGGTTATGACAAATTGTGCATCAGGGAATCGCTTCCCCAGCATGGACATAAATGGAATTGACCCTCCTTCACCCATGTTTAATGCTGGCTTTCCAAAAATATTTTCTGATGCAGATTGAATTCCTTTCTCAAGCCAGGCAGATTTTTTTGGGGCATCCCAGCCAGAGGCAGGTTCATCAAATTTGAGTGTTATTTTTGCTCGGTAAGGGGGGTCATTTAATAAAATCTTTTCTAGATTATCTCGTACAATATTGGCGTTAAGAGTCGGTGGTAATCGTAAGGACAGTTTTACGGCAGTATAGGGTCTGAGTACATTACCACCATCCTTTGCCGCAGGGATGCCATCTGCACCTACAATAGATAACATCGGGCGCCACGTGCGATTTAAAACCATCTCAACCTTATCATCGGTCATGGGCTCAGCGCCTTCAACCCATGGAAACGCGTCGAACACTTCATCACCGAGAACGTTCACCATGGTTTTCACATCCTCAACTCTGTAATCAGGGATATTTACAAAAAAATCTTTAACTAAAATTCGTCCGTTTTTTTCATCTTCAATCCGGGATAATAGTTGTCTCATAATTCGGAAAGACGAAGGAACAATTCCACTTCCGCCTGAATGAATACCCTCTTTTAAAATATCTACCCTCAGCGTGCAGCCGATCATGCCCCGCAACGATGTAGTGGTCCAGAATTGATCATAATTCCCGGCACCGGAATCTAAACAGATTACCAAGTCAGGTGATCCGATAATATCGCTGCAATGTTCCATGTAAAAAGGAAGATCCACTGACCCGCTTTCTTCTGAACATTCTATCAAGATAACTATTCTGGGGAGGTCAATCCCCTGTTGTAATAATGCATTTATGGCACATACTGAGGAAAATATTGCATAACCATCGTCTGCTCCTCCTCGTCCATATAATTTTTCGTCTTTCAGAACCGGCTTCCAAGGCCCCATTCCTTCAGTCCACCCTTCCATTTCCGGCTGCTTGTCCAAGTGCCCATACATTAAAACAGTCCCATCAACTGAACCGGGAATATCCAATATTATTAGAGGCGTTCGATCATTTTCAAAGAATCGATGGAGAGTACTGGTCTTCGGTTTATGTTTATTAATCCAACCTATAACCAAATCAACTACTTTTTCCATATGTCCACTGCTTTGCCAATCCGGATCAAACATGGGTGATTTATTGGGAATTTTTATATACTCAACTAAAGCTGGTAATATATTATCGTCCCAAAAAGAGTTGATAAATTTTTGTAGTTTTCCTGAATCCATAAGTTAAGTTGTTTAGTTTTGAATGAATAAAAATGGAGTGAAATATACGGATGAATCGTGCATTATGATACAATGCGATGTAATTTTTACTATGAGAAACATACTTCTAATTTTTGGATTATCCACTATATTATGCGCCCAAACCAATAATAGTGAATTTCGTGCCACATGGATTATTACATGGGATTGGATAAGTCCTGAAAAATCTGCAGTAGAGATTCAGGATCATATTCGAGAGATACTTGATAATCATGTGGATGCTCACATGACATCCGTTCTTTTTCAAATACGTCAAAGCGGAACTGCATACTATCATTCTTCCTTCGAACCTTGGGGATATTATGCCGGCTACAGTGATCCCGGGTTTGACCCCCTGGAGTTTGCTGTAAAGGAAGCCCACAAACGAGGTTTGGAATTACATGCCTGGTTTAACACATTCCAGGTTTCAAGTACTTATGCCGGAACTCCGGCAGAAGAACACCCCGAGTGGGTTTGCCGTGACCAGGATGGATATCCCATGGAATCTTATCGTTCAATTTCTCCTGGATTAGAGGCGGTCAGGGATTATTTACTGGGTGTAGCCATGGAAGTGGTGAATAATTACAATATTGACGGGTTGCACCTTGACTACGTCAGGTGGAACGAATATACGAATACAATGAACCAAATGAATTTTAGAGAGCAACCTGAAGAAATACACATGATGGATGGTTGGATCACTGAGGCTCAAATTCAAGAAATCAATCAAAATCAATCCGGAAGGTATCTGTATGATATTGATCACCCATACAGCGGCGGCATTCCTGCCGGTTTTTCATCTTGGGAAGAATGGTGGCGATCATCTGTAACCGAATTTGTGAGTGCTCTACATGATTCTATCCAGATTGTGAAACCTTACGTGCGACTATCAGTGGCAGCCTTGGGTAAATATAATTGGGGTGGTTGGCAAGGATACGGGACTGTTTATCAGGATGCAGCGCTATGGTATAATGAAGGCTTTATAGACCAATTAACGCCCATGCATTACCATTGGGAAACAGGAACGGGATTTCTGGGTATGCTTATAAACGATTGTCCCAACTGTTGGTCCGACTATATCCAGGACGGTATTGCAGATCACCGTATTTTTTCTGTAGGTCCTCCCTCCTATTCTATGCCCTGGAAAAATCATAAAAATATTGTAAACGATTGCAGAACAGTGGACTGGGTAGACGGTTTTCAATTTTTTAGTTCCGGTTCGTGGGATTATTTTGGAAAATGGGCAGATGCTGGAAATACATTTTTTGCAAAAAAGACAAAAATACCCGAGAGTTTTTCCACAGAAAGTATTCAACCAAATACACCATCTTTAAATATAAATAAAATAGACAGTCTTCATTACCAATTGAATGTGACGCCATCGGACACAAGTCACCTTAACTGGTTCGTCCTTTACCGATCGGAGACAGATAGTACAAATCCAGAAGAAAATGAAATGATTGAGATCCGTTTTGCTGATTCAGCATTTTCTTTTTTAGATTCATTTGATGGCACCCAGGATTTTAATGGACAGTATCATTATTATGCGACTCAAGCCAACCGGTTTTGGAAAGAATCACTCCCCTCGAATATTTTCGTATCGGACTCAATCCCTTCTTTTGCTCCCGTCATCGTAAGCATTTACCCCGAAGACTTGGACTCTGTTGACGTAACCACGTCTCCTGTGATCAATTTTTCAAAAACAATGACGATACAGGATTCATACAATTTCATTACAATAACACCTGATCCGGGGCATAACCTTGTGTGGACTAATTCAAACAAATCAGTAACGATTAATGTCTGGTACAATCTTGAATATGATACAACATATAGTATCGTCGTTTCTTCTGATTTAGCAGATGTAAATAATGTCGCTTTAGATGGTAATGGTGATGGAATTGCAGGAGATGATTATTCTTTTCAATTTCGTACTTTTGCTCAGGATGTTTTAGGACCCATGATTACCGAAACTTCCTTCAGCGTCGATAATCCGGTTGATATTGGACAGTTACTCACCGTTACATTTAACGAAGAAATAAACTCGACATCCCTGAATACTAACTCAGTACTATTAACTGCGAACAATAACACTATTTCTTACAACAATGCATATTCAGTATTTAACGAGGAATTTTCATCATACACCATCAGACCAATCGAAGGACATTTCAGTGCAAATACAGAATACCAAATACAGTTTACAGATGGAATAACAGATTTGGATGGTAATCCGATGCAGCCCATAACATTCACATTCAATTCCGAACCTCAGGTTTATGACGAGGTTGCATTTATTGATGAGTTCGATAATACTGCCAATTGGTGGACTCCCAGTGGAAGCGGCTCAACGGTGGGAATTCTTTCCGGAACGTCATTTGAGATAGATAATACCATATCGATACCCGGTACATATCCAAGAAAGTCGGCAAAATTAAGCTATGTCTGGGACACATCTGTATCTGACCATTTAATTCGAACCTATCTATCTGGTGGTGATCCAAGAGCCGTTGAGTTCGATACCAGTTATACTCTCGAATGTTATGTTTATGGCGATGGGAGTCATAATTATTTTAGATTTGCTTTAGATGATCATTTACCAACAACAGCAGGCAATTACCATGAAGTGAGTCGATGGTTTGAAATCGACTGGATAGGTTGGAAATTGATCACATGGGACCTTGGGGTAGATTCAGTAGGTTCTTGGATTGGTAATGGAAAATTGGAAGGTACGCTGCGTACTGATTCATTCCAGATGACTTATAATGATGCATTTGGCATCAGCGAAGGGGCCATTTATTTTGATGATTATAAAATTACAAAAAAATCATTTAGCTTGAATACCAGGAATGAGCATGCGATTATACCAGAAAAAATGACTCTTTTTCAAAATTATCCAAATCCATTCAACCCGATTACAGAAATACAATACTCCATACCCCAATATGGATATGTTTCAATAATGGTATACAATTTGCTTGGACAACAGGTCAAAACGCTTGTTAATGAAATTCAAAATGCCGGATCCCATACAATCATTTGGGACGGAAACGATTCTTATGGACAAACGGTTGCATCCGGAATTTATTTCTGTCAGCTAAAATCAGTGAATGAAGTAAAAACGATTAGGATGGTATTTACAAAATAAGAACCTGTCATTACCCCCAAGTCGACGAATTGATCTCCTAAATTAAACTAAAGTAAGGAGATTACTTCTCCCGATACACTGTATCGGGCTCGCAAAGACAATAATTATTACCTATGTAATATAGGTTTTCCCAATTTGGATTGTCTCCACTGTGTTGCTGATAAATTGTCCTTACCGATGGCAGGGAAGACCAAATACATAACAGAGATTTATTTTAATAAAACCATCCGATTTGTTAGTTGCCTTGTATTGGTTTTTAATGTGTAAAAATATACTCCGCTGGGTACCGATATTCCATTCTGATCTTTCCCATTCCATTTTAAGGAGTAGGTTCCTCGTGTTAATCGCTTTTGTACCAGTGTGCGAATATGTTTTCCCATTAATGAAAAAATCTTAACCTCAGCATTTTGCGTCGACGGAAGTGAAAATTCGATTATTGTTTCCGGATTGAATGGATTTGGATAATTTTGCTTAAGAACAAATTCATCGGGGATGTTTTCTTGATCAACTACATTTAATTTTACTTCTTTAACCAGTCGCAAATCATCGATAATAATGGATCCTTGAGAAATATTACCATTAACGTAAGAAAGTTGAAAACTGTCGAACCTCAGATTTCCATTCAACGACCCATCTCCAATCCAACTTCCGGTTCCATCCTCTATCATATTCCATGAAATTAGTTTCCAGCCATACCAATCGACCGTATACCACGGGCTGACTTCATGGTTAGACGCACCGGATTGTGGAACATTATCATCGACACAAAATCGAAACAGAGTTCCGTTTCCATCACCAAAAATATATGCCTGCATGGTGAACTCATCATTGAAAATAATATTGCGCGGCGCGCCTCCTCCTAAATATTCTCTAATCAGCCAGTTGGATGCATTCACGTCCCATCTGTAGTTTATAGCCATGGCGACCTGGCTGGCTGTAATATGATTTATTATACTAGAGTCTGAACCCATTCCTGTTTCTTCCGCAACCGTTCCAGTCGTGCTGCCACTCATGCTTGGCGCCCACCAGTTGCTCATCAAATTATTTTCGAAATTGTCCAATTCATTTATTGCCCAGTCTGTATTTCCAGTTTGAAAACTGATATTATAAGCACCTGATACTGTATTACCAAAAAGGTCTCTAATACCCGGGATAATTCTAGTAATAAATACTTCATTTGGAAATAGGGGGTTCTCTGGAAAAAGACTAACGACACTGTGTTCATTAACGCTGTAATGTTCAATAAGTATCGGAATATCTTCACCGGTCTGAAATCGTTCCAGTCTTATGAGATGGAGTAGTGTATCCGTGTGGCCAATAATTTCGTTGAATGTGAGATTGACCAGCGGATGTTGCTCGATATTGGATGATGTCATGGGGGGATATAAATTAACAAGAATCGGTGCTTCTATATCACTGGCACTGCTCTGATAATGCAGAGTAAATGTCCCGCCGGGATTTCCATCAATATCTCCGTCAAAAACATGTCCGTAAATGTCCCGGGCCCTTTCTGTTATTGTTATCGTAAAGTCAGTCTCATATAAGGAACTGTCAGGGTAAATCAATACCGTTTTTGAATCATTTATCCATTGATAAGATAATGGAACAGATGGCAGAAACTCTATTGCTTGTTCTGTGCTATCCCGATTCATAGCCCGGGAGAAAGTGATTTTGACAGGATCCCAAGCCGGATAACCTTGTTCCCCTTCTACAGGATTTGTCAATATTACAGTTGGTGGTGTCGAAGATAACAATTCAATATCCCGGAAAGTAATAAATGAATTATTTATTTCAACAAACATTGTATCGGGATAATAGCCATCAGCAGCCACAACAAGCGGTATGGTTGAATCGGGAAGATTTTCGAAAAAGAAAAACCCATTATGCAAAGCATTTGGATCATTGGTATAATGATTAAACAATGAAGTATAAGTGTCTGTTGTATATGTTTGCTCATTTAAAGATACTGTGGCACCATTAATCGGAACTGCGTTTTCCAGATCCCGTATTATTCCTGCGCAGATTCCCACAAACGGTCTGACAATATTATGATACTCAAGAATGGACCAATAAAATGTATAAGCCAATAATCGTTTATATTCTTCATTCATCGTTAATTGATTTTGAACAGGATGAGTGTGATGTCCCTCTTCGCTCAGTTCCGAAGGCATATTTGTATTCCGATTCACATAGAGATAGGGTCCCTGCCAACTATTGGAACAAGCGCCTGTATAACTGTAAAAGCTGCAGTCTCCTCTGGAGCCTATGGTAGAAATCCTCATTCCCCGGGTTAGCAAATCGATCATATAACCACTCATTTCCTCACCACCGGAAGGAGGATCAGGCTGGCCATTATACAACTCTCCCCATAGCAGTAATGTGTTATTATGATCCGATGCCCCGGCATTGCTGTGTATTGAGTGATACCAGGACGCTCCAAGAGAATTTGCATGATGCGTTCTTTGATAGAGTGTTACCTGTTCTTGGTTATTTTTCCTTGAAATATAGG
The DNA here is from genome assembly GCA_046861385.1 of Fidelibacterota bacterium. Classification (GTDB taxonomy): domain Bacteria; phylum Fidelibacterota; class Marinisomatia; order Marinisomatales; family TCS55; genus JADFRD01. The sequence continues at coordinate 11,101 of JBHHTW010000020.1, forward strand.
CCGTATCAATATCTGTTTGATTTAATAATATATCTTGTAAATGAAGCCCAACTTTTAATGCTTCTTCAGCTTCAGAATAACCGTTAACTCCCATGTTTTCTCTTTGGCTGTGTCCCGGATCAATAAAGATATCCCAGCCCGATAACCCAGATACCTGGCTGTACAAACTGGATATTGTTAATAACACAATGATACTCTTCATCGTTGTACCTCTGCCATATACAGCTCATTATTAATATCAGTATCATAAATAATATGAGTGTTGTCAACCCAAGTTGGTCTCATGGCGATTAGATCGGTCCCATGAGTAACATTGATCAGATCCGTCCCGTCGGATTTAACAACATAAATATCTGATTGTGTAATATTGTAGCCGTCATCATCAGTACGCATAAAGACTATTTTGCTTCCGTCAGGAGACCATTCTGCTTCGTGCCCAATACCCAGGTTTATTGTGGATTGATCTTCAATATTGATCATAATCAAATTGCCGCCATACTCTTCATATAATATTTTTTCTCCATTTGGTGAAACCGCCATATCGTGGATTTCTTTAATATTCTTAAGAAACGGTCTTCTCTTTTTATTGTCTTTTGAAACTAAGTAGATAGTGTTTTTCTCAAAATTATAATATTCTGATCGTGTCGAACTTTTAAAGGTTAAATAATAATTTCCCTTTATTTTGGTGTTTCCAGCTAAATAGATATTATTTCTGTCAATCCATATAATTTTCCCTGGCAGACTCATTTTATCTGAAATGATAACATTTTTCAGGCCACTCTCAAGTTCATAAACAACTAAAGAATTATATCGTCTTTTTTCAAGGAAGAAAGCAGGTTTATATGCAATGGCATCTCCTGAGGTCGACCAGCTATATCCAAATCCGGCAGCGGTTTCATTTGTAATCTCAAGTACTGATTTATCACTCATGTTTAGCAGATATAGTCCAATATAATTCGGTAATGTAAATGAAAGATATTTTCCGTCAGATGAAATTTGCGGGTTAATGACACCCGATTCAGATTGATAGATCATTTGGTGATCGAATGGTTTCTGCGCAAACAATATTGCTATGGAAAAAACGAGATGGGTTCGGAAGAAAATTTTAATCATGATTTTTAGCCTTTAATAAGGGGAAAAAGTTACAGGGTATTGTTATATAAAAAAAGAGAGCCTCGAAAAATTCGAGGCTCTCTATCATAGTGCAATATGATTTGGATTATTTAACCAACAGCATTCTTTTACTCATCATCTGCTGACCATCCGTGATTGTATATAGATACATTCCGGTGGCAAGGTGACTCGCATCGAAGGATACGGTATGGTGACCCATCATCATGTAATCATTTACAAGAACAGCAACTTCGCGCCCTGTAACATCATAAACAGTCAATTTCACACGACTATCGTTGAACAATTCAAACTCAATATTCGTGGATGGATTGAATGGGTTAGGATAGTTCTGATGTAAACTGAAAGCACGAGGCAATCTCACAACATCATCATCTATACCGACATCACCGCTAACAAACTTAGAGACTCTTCCGCCATCGAAGTCAGCCACATAAGCTACCGTGTAGTCACTGTTGAAAGAAATACCGCGCGGTGCACGAATAGTGTCTCCACCTGCGACTGCATTGGCATCAAAAGATACACCATAGGGTTGACCTGTTCCAATTGAACCAACAATCTGATGGTTTGCTCCTGGATCTAATTCATACCAACCGGTGAAATCTCCTTCATTCACATTCCAGTAAGTTCCTACCCATAATGTGCTGTCTTTACCCCAATCCAGGCATTGACCCCACATGACTTCATTATACAGAATGTCTTGTAGAACAAAAGTACCTTCCGGTCCATCTGCACTGTAATAGTGGAATACACCATTGTTATGGGTTCCACCATAAATACGAGCATGGTATAAATTGTTACCCGTCGCATCTACCAGAACATTACGTGATATAGCTGTGTTTGTACCGTCTTCAATGGAATTCACTAAATCAGGAGAATCTACTGCGTCTCCTGTATAATCATCCGGTAATCCCAAAGAAGCATCAAATACCCATATGGGATTTCCACCTGGTACAACTTGTGTAACAAACAGGTAACCGTCTCCGGTCATTGATGTTTCTGTAATCGATCCAGGAAAATTATAATACGCACCTAAACCTTCTCCGGTTTGAGCATTAATCTGCCATACGTCATTGTAGGCTGAATAAAGAATATTACCGTTCATGTCTAAAGACACACCACGACAACCATTCCACATGGTATCTACGCGTCCATCAGACCAACTAATTGTCCGAATCGGTGAAAATGAGGCTTGGGTTCCGTCTGCTTCATAAACATAAATTGGCTTAATCGGTATCGTATCTGTGGGCAATCCCAATGTGTCTGAATATGCATAATATCCAACCCACACGCGGCCATTACCATCCACAACTGCCGAATGCGCCTGCTTCCCTACTGCAAAATCACTGTCGTAAGTCCAATCATCGAATGAAGGAGCTTCTTGCAGCGCAGGTGCCGTAAACCCTGTACCATCATCTATAAACTTAGAGACTCTTCCGCCATCGAAGTCAGCCACATAAGCTACCGTGTAGTCACTGTTGAAAGAAATACCGCGCGGTGCACGAATAGTGTCTCCACCTGCGACTGCATTGGCATCAAAAGATACACCATAGGGTTGACCTGTTCCAATTGAACCAACAATCTGATGGTTTGCTCCTGGATCTAATTCATACCAACCGGTGAAATCTCCTTCATTCACATTCCAGTAAGTTCCTACCCATAATGTGCTGTCTTTACCCCAATCCAGGCATTGACCCCACATGACTTCATTATACAGAATGTCTTGTAGAACAAAAGTACCTTCCGGTCCATCTGCACTGTAATAGTGGAATACACCATTGTTATGGGTTCCACCATAAATACGAGCATGGTATAAATTGTTACCCGTCGCATCTACCAGAACATTACGTGATATAGCTGTGTTTGTACCGTCTTCAATGGAATTCACTAAATCAGGAGAATCTACTGCGTCTCCTGTATAATCATCCGGTAATCCCAAAGAAGCATCAAATACCCATATGGGATTTCCACCTGGTACAACTTGTGTAACAAACAGGTAACCGTCTCCGGTCATTGATGTTTCTGTAATCGATCCAGGAAAATTATAATACGCACCTAAACCTTCTCCGGTTTGAGCATTAATCTGCCATACGTCATTGTAGGCTGAATAAAGAATATTACCGTTCATGTCTAAAGACACACCACGACAACCATTCCACATGGTATCTACGCGTCCATCAGACCAACTAATTGTCCGAATCGGTGAAAATGAGGCTTGGGTTCCGTCTGCTTCATAAACATAAATTGGCTTAATCGGTATCGTATCTGTGGGCAATCCCAATGTGTCTGAATATGCATAATATCCAACCCACACGCGGCCATTACCATCCACAACTGCCGAATGCGCCTGCTTCCCTACTGCAAAATCACTGTCGTAGACCCACTCAGAATGGAGAAATGTGCCTGCGATGATGATCAATGCAACTATTAACATTCTCTTCATTTGTACTCCTCTTATTTTTGGTTTGATTATTTTCATTAGAAAATACGTTCTGATAATAGGTGTTTCTTCCTAATGATCCAAAACATAATTCTCATTTTTATCGTATTACGATAAACTTTTTAAAGACTGATTCGCCTTTCTGAAAAATGAGTGCTTGAGTATCCTGGTCGGTAATATCTTCTGTTACCTCGAAATAGGCAATATATAATCCAGACACAACAACTTGTCTGTACTGTGTTAATGAATTCCATTCCTGGTCTCCGCTGCCATCGTTATGATCAATGACTTCAATTAAATCTCCCCGTTCCGTAAATATTTTTATTTTGCATTTCCCCGGAATATTATAAAACATGACTTTATCCGACTGCCCCGGAAACTGCAACGCATTGTTCGAAATATGGTAAGGATTTGGCACGACCCGAATTTGATCCAATGTTGTTCCTTGTTTCCGTTTTAAAAAAGCCGGTTTACTTGTTTTCGTGTAAAAATGTGAACTTCTCAGCGAACCAGTTGGGTTAGTAATTCCTTCTGAATTCAAAGAACCATTACTCTTGGAAACAATATAATAATAGTAAGAAAATCCTCTGATCGCCGTTACATCATCAAATTGGTAAGTACCGGCAGGACCGGAATATATTGGGTCCGGGCCAAAAACAGTATCCGGTTTAGCGACAGCGCGATAAATCTCATATCCGTCGAAGTTCGGATCCGATTCTGATTCGCTGGCTAACCAACTTAGAAAAATCCTGTCTCCGCCAGATTCAACATTAAAGACAGGTGGAGGCATTGGAGGTTCGGGTATCGATAAACCTGATTCATAATTTCTTTTTGCCCTGCTAAATGTCTGTAGAATAGAATCTTTTCCAGTGTAAACCCATGCATTCTTAAATTCATCCTTATCTGATGTCGTCCCGCTGCCGGGTAAATCGTACGGTGCTATTCCATTTAAATATTCTTGTCCTACCCATTCACATAATTGTCTGGAAATTCCGTTAATTCCTTCTGCTTCAACGATGGTAATACTTTCCCCGGGCGCAAGAGTATAAGGGCCATAGGCGATCATTACATTTGTTCCACCCGGATCATTATGTACCGTCGATGGATCCTCTCCCGGATAGGAATCATACGCACCATATTCCTCATCCATGCGGTTATTGCCTCCTTTATCTGAACCACCGTATGGATTTCCGCTCAACATTGTGTATAACCGGGTCATTTTCACAGCATCATCGTCTGGCTGGTACCGTCCAATAGACGGATAAGTGTCACCGGCATGCCAACCCAGGAATACGGGTTGATTCGCATCATCACTTGTATCACTAGGACTGGTATCCACATGAATTACGACTGAACCCACGTGGTGCGGTGATGTTAAACGTCCACTGCCGGTTTGTTTTGGTGCGCCCACATTATCAAATGAATTTGAAGCATTTTGCCCTAGCCAGCTAAAACCACAGCGCAGCCAATCAACAATTCCGGATGCTTCTGTGATAACATCATTCTGATGAAGCGGATAATCTTCACCACGCTTTGTGACCCACATATGCTTCCCCCAGGATGCAGGTCCTCCAGCATTCCATGATGCTTCTCGGCTGCCGCTGTAACGAGTTCCCCATCCAATTCTAACACCATGCAAGGTATCGTTGAGTTCTATCTCTTCATCCCAATCGGTATTTCCTGTATTTGTAAACGTAAATACCTTAATAAAATAATTATCATGATATTGCTGAGAGAATGCATAAATGGTTCGATTCATGGTTAGTCCCATGGATGTATTCACTATATTAATAATTTTTCTGTCGGAAGGAATGGTGCTGTCATACTCATCAATGTCGCTCAGATATATCCCGGTGGTATTGATCCCATCAACATAGACAGACGGCGGTTCAAATTGCGCTATCTGTTTCAACTCCATAGGGAAAATACTGGTTTCTACATAGCTCAAAGAAAAATAAATACCGTAATGCTCCCATGACTGGTTTTTATCATCCGTAAAATTTTCACATGCTAGCCAGGTTCGTTTAATGACTGCATTATCCTGAAATTGGTAATCTGCTGGCCACCGTAATCCTTCATAATACGAATTATTCCAAGCCCGTTCAGATCCCCACGCTGAAAAATGACTTTGTAATGATCCGATTCGTATATACCGTTTTTCTGTTTCACCTACCTGCGAATAAATCACCGTAAATAATATGACAAATAATATTGTGAGTTTTTTAACCACTAAAATTCCATAGTTATTCCAAACACAATATCTCTTGGATCTAAAAACGAAACAGATTTCAGGTTTGGCATATTTATATAGGCTTTCGTATCCAAAATCTTTTGTTCCTCAGAAGTGAGATGATCCGGATCAACAGGATTAAATGGCTGATATTTAACACCACTCTCACGGTAATCCCCTACGCGATCGTGTCCTTTTTCCGAACCTTCTTCCCAAGAGAAATGCAAGGATTCCATATAATCAATATAGTCATGTTTATCTGAAAAAACGGATGATTCTGCTGAACCTCGAGGTGTTCCTGCGGAGTTTAAGTATTTATTATTGGTTAGATTAGAAATATCCACAAACATCCGCATTTGAATATTGTTTAAACGAAATGATTTCGCTATTCTCAAATCCAAAAACCATTGATCCTTCCACTGAACATTATCAATGATACCAGGTTTATTGCTGGGGTTATATGTGGCGTACTCTCCCGATTCATAATTAAACAACACACTCAGTACCCACTGGCTCAAGGGACGAATACCAATAATACTGGGTCCGAACCTTGATGGTGTAGTAAAATTAATGACTGAGTTTACATAAGGTTGTGCGTGAGGTTTGAATTGCTGAGGATTAACAATATCGGATTCTCTTTGCAAATTTGGATCTTCATAATATTTAGTTAATCCGAAATATCCGGAGGATTTGATCAAATAAGTATAGTTGATGAATCCGGTAATATACTCACCCCTTACTTTTTCAACAACGAATTCAAAACCGCGTATATCCTCGTAATTATTGTTAGCAGCCTGTTTGTATTGGACAGATCGATTTAAGCTCTGATAAGAAATAGTTCCAATCTGGTTTGTTACATCTTTATAGTATGCAGTCAAGTTCATTAAATATGAGTCAAAAAATAATTGTGAATACCCCAATTCATAAGCAATGGTTTTTTCATAGAGCAAATTTGGATTGCCTAAGTTTGTGACCAATCCGTTTGATTCTCTTTGAATTCCGAATCGATATTGCGATCCCGGTTCAGAATAAAAATGACCATAATTAAAATACAATTTTGAAGATTCAGTAATGGGAAAGGAAACACCGAGTCTCGGATGTAAAGAATACTGTGGTTTTGAACCTCTCGTTGCAACGGAATCTTCTATTTCATCTCCCAAGCCCTGACTCAAATTCTCGTCGTATGAATTTAAATTATATACAATAGTATTTGAATTGGAATATTCACTCCTCAAACCAATATTAGCTATAAATCCTTCAAATTCCAGTTTATCCTGGGCATAAAACGACAACCGAAAAGGATTAACATTATACACAAGGTCCCTATTCCATGTAGACATTCCCGGATTGCTGGCAAAGGAATAAATATCCATCTTATTTGAAACCAATTCAAATCCGGTTTTAATTTGATTGTTTGGATTTATCTGGGAAGAATAATCAAATTTCCCTATGAAGGTTGAGATACTTGACCTGTCACGACCAATGTTCATCCAACCTCCAATATTCATACCATCAATACCTGTCACACCGTATCCCCAATATCCATATGGTGCTTCATCTACAAAATAATCCTCAAATATTTCATTTGTTTTGGTTGTATCTCTTAACATGGTTTGATATGTTTTATAAAACTGGTTCGAGTATTGTATCAATATTTCATAAAAACGTTTGGGATCGAGCATATGATTTACTTTAACCCCAAATCCGGATCGATAAATGGTGGTGGGAGAGTAATATCCAGGCATATATAGGACGCTGTTTCCACTGGAACTATTTAATAGATTAGCTACGGATTGGTCGGATTTTAGAACATATCCTGTTGGAGTGGTTGTCCAGTTATAAGGGGAAACAGACTGTGTTTCACCATATTTTGTTACGACAGTGATATCGGTTTTATCTCCAATATCAACATTAATTTTCAACCGGGTATTCGTTCCAGTGTATCGATCCCTTGACAGTGGGAAAATAAACATTGATTCTTCACTATAGTGGGTCAGGTAAAATCGAGGATTCCCATATTTGAATACACCTGATATTGGTCCGCCAATCGCAACATCGATCGTTCTGTCCGGGTTCGTAATATCACCATTACGGCGATGTTCCCAAGAGAATAGGCGCCGGGCTTGTTCCGGCGATATATCATTATTAGGATTCATATCGGTTAAGGTCGCTGCGGATACGGCATTCCAACCCTCAAAAGACGGATATTGCCCTTCAGTATAATCATCCCATGCTCCGTTATTTGTTCCCGTCCAACAAACAGTTGTATCCATGTAAGGCCGCAAGAAATATGAGTTCGGATCAAACGTTGATAAACCAAAATGCTTTGGTGCCGGGGGTCGATAATAAACTGCCACTGATCCATGAAATCGGTCTGATTGCCCTTCTTTGTTCACAATATTTACAATTCCGGATCTTATGTTTCCGTACTCAGCGTTAAAACCGCCGGATTGAACCTGTATATTGGAAACACCCAATAAAGACGTGGTAGTAACTGGAGAAAAACTTCGAGCATCATTTTGAAGAAAACCGTCGATATAGACACCGGTTTGTGTTGACGAGCTGCCTCGAATGGATAAACCGCTAACACCCGCTTGTAAACCAATGACATCATCAATGTTTGACAGGGGCATCTTTTCAATCACCTCGTCTGTTATATTTATTTTGCTGGAAGTCACATCGGACTCTACCCATTCCCTTTCAGCTGTGACGGTAATTTCATCAAAATCCAAGGTTTCCAATTGCATTCTGCTATTTATATGAGTTGTCTGATCGATTCGAACAGTCACATGTTGGATGGACAGACGTGCATAGCCAATAATTTGAATGTTAAGTGTGTAATCGCCCGGAGGAACATTTAATATGACATAGTGACCATTCTGGTCCGTTACAGCACCCAATTGCAATTCAGGTAAAAATATATTTACACCCGGTAGCGGGTCTCCTGTCTCAAATTCAGAAATGACTCCGCCAATTTTTCCCGATATTCCTGCGAAACAAAAAGAGAAAATTGAAACCAATACAAATATTAGTTTGGTTTCGTATCTTTTCACACGGTAACTCTACAGGGATCTTCCATAGTAAGGGGCTCCCAATCGTGCCATGTCAATGCGGTAAAGTCCCAACTCATCAATTGGCTTATAATCCCACGATACTCCGTCAGGTGGTGAGGCAGTATTGCGATTATTTACATATAAATACTTGTCATTCCCCCATACTAATTTCGTTCCGGGCGCCTTAAAAACATCTTCGTAGACGGGTACCGGAACGACACCGGAATAGGGTGGGGAAACTTCATATAACCCAGCGCCTAATGTTTCATAACTGGAAGGGTCGTCATAATCAACACCAACAATCATTCCACCATCTGCTGCAAAAGTGAAGTCTAATGGCTTGGTTGCCTTTTCCCCAAGTGCATCATCCCAGTCCAGGACGAGTTCTGACGGACCGAGCGAATCTGCGCTTATGATCGCTGCTCTGTATATTCCGTTTACAGCGTCTACCACTGTATCAGAACCAATATATTCCCCTAATATATAAACATAATTTTCATACACACGAATTGTATTCATGTGTACATCTTCCGGCAAGGTTGTTTCCTCGGAAAATTCCGTTTCACCTGCTCCAAGGTTGATTCTATATAATATATTGCTGCGCCCACCCGCATACATATTTCCATCTGAATCATAATCCAAGGTATAAGCTCTCGTATTGCTGGGCAGCCTTGCTAATTCGGTCGCATCGTCGTGACTACCAGTAGAATAAATTTTCTTATCAACCATTGCCATAACAATAGTATCAGTTGTACTAAATCTCATTCCAATCGCCTTTATTTTTTTGGAATGTTCAGCAAATACAACTGAATCTGCTGTGCCATTGGCAAATACACGTAAAATTTCTCTATCACCCGATTCGGACACATAGAGGTTTTCATTTGGATCCATCGCAATTGCCCATAAACTTGTTCCTATAGGATCGAATCCGCCCCAGGGCACAACGGATGAATAGAGACCGTAATTATCCCATTCAGCAAATTCATACGCACCAATAACTGCAACTTGAATTTTCACACTATCTGATACAATTTTTGCTGCTTTAACAACTATCTCCGTGGGTGAGGCAGATTGAACCGTTCCGGCATTTCCATTAAAATAAACCAGATTTTTGCCAATTTCGCTGGAAAAATTCGTTCCTGTTATGGTGATAATTCCTATACCTGAAAAAGCTGAATCAGGAGGAGAAATTGAAGTAATAGTTGGGTTTGGCAGTACTTCTGGGTTTTCTTCATAAATATTGTCAGGGTAATTCGGTTCCTCACAAGAAAAGAAACATCCCACCAGAATTAATAATAAAATAGTACTAAAACGATTCATAAGATGACCTCTATAATGTGATTTGGAACGATAGTTGGTTTACACTGTCAAAAATACCAAATGGTGTATAAGCATAGTCGATACTTATTCCTTTATTTTTTAAAGCAAATAGAAATCCGATCCCAAATGTAATTCCCCGTTCATCATAATTCCCATAATACCCAGTACGCAAATATAGAATTTTCAGTGGATTATACTCAATTCCGATATTGGTTCTTTCTGAGTAAGATCGTGGGTGTAGAGCATCTATCGACAACATAAATTTTCCGTCTGGGTTGAGCGGAGATTTTAAGAATCCCAAAAAACCGAATTGAGCCAGATCGATGGATCCTCCAATCGTAAATGTAAGCGGGAGTTGAAATCCTTCAGTTTGATATTTTATCTCTTTTGAAAAATTCCGAACCATCATTCCAAAAGAAAAATCTTTCCAACCTGTTTCATAAAGGGTTCCAAAATCGTATGCGAGTGTTGACACCCAATTTTTCACGGTGGTATTTGTTGTATCTGAATCAGGTATGATACTTCTACCCAAGTATTGATAGGTTGATTTTACATGTCCCCCAACAGAAAATTTATCAGAAAGTGACTTTGCATATCCGGCGCCCATTGCAAGAGCTGTTGGTTTGATAATTTCGGTATCTACATACCCGGATTCATTTTCCCATACCATGGTTCCCTGGACATCACCATATTCGACGGACTGAATACTGAAAGCAAAAACGCCATAATATCCATTCATTGGAGCAAATCCGACACTTGCTGTTAAATGATTAATATCAGCAATCCATTGATTTCGACTAAAATTTGCGGATATGAGTTGAGTGGATCTCGCCATTCCCGCTGGATTAAAGAAAACAGCATTGGATTGACCTTGCATGGTGGTCATGGCTTCTCCCATGGCTGTCGCTCTTGCATCAGACGCAACACTTAAAAATTGAAAACCGGTCTGGGCGAGCTTAATGTCTTCACAATATCCAAGGGTAACGATGCCGATGATTAAAACTACTTTTCGTAAAATGGTATGATTGATCATGGCTTATTCCTTATTGCGTATAACCAAATTAAATCCGGACGCTTCCTCCATCAAAAATTGTACTAAATATGATCCGGATGTAAAAGAGTATTCATTTCGAAGAGCAATTTCATCATTACATTCGGCAACTGTTTCCAAATCAATGGATAGATTTGTCACATCAGAAAGATTATCACTAGTATCCCATAAACTCATTTTTACAAATTTATTAGTATATATAACATAATCACCTGATGTGGTTATTTGCAGTACAGAATAGGTGGTATCTTCGCTTTTCGATATTTTTTGCAGTGTGTCCGGATTAAAAAATATTTCTGAATCCCATGCAATAAGTGAATCTATTTGCTCATCCACAGAATCTAATGAATCATCCAGCGTGTAGGACGTTACTGTTTTAAAGACAGTATCTGCACTAAACACTTGGCACGCTTTACCATCAATATCAGATATGGTATAAGATTCATCAGAATAGTTATCACAAGAAATAACTATCATTAACACACCTAAGAGGTATAATATTTGTTTCATCTTTTTTCCCTTCATCGGATCACTATGAATTTTTCAATCCCGGCACTTCCTTTTTTAACGAATTCACCGGTTTTCCAATCTGTATAATCATCCAGGACTTCAAAATGCGCAATATATATTCCGGATACAATCACCTGCCTGGAAGATGTAATGGAATTCCATGATTCATCACCGCTGCCGTCCAAATGATCAATGGAATATATGAGGTCTCCCCGTTCAGTAAAGATTTTAATCCTGCATGTTGGAGGAATATCTAAGAACATGATTCTATCAGGTCCGCCAACACCATATTGCATATCTCGTGCCTTAATATTATAAGGGTTTGGAACAACTCGAATGCGATCCAACGTCCCCGGTTGGCGCTTTAAGGATGCGGGTTGATTGGTGCGAGTATAAAATAAACTGCTTTCCATGGGGACTCCAGGAGCAATATCATTATTGGAGCCATCGCTCACTGTCGTTAAATAATAATAATAATCAAAACCTCTTACAGCGGTTCTGTCTTCATATTTTGTCTCACCGGGACCCAATTCAGCGATAACCTCATAAGTGGTATCCGGAACATGAATGGCCCGGTAAATTTTATAACCGGAGAAATTTGACCAGCTTTCTACTGAATTGCTCCATTCCAAAATAATACGATCGCCGCCTGAAGTGACTTGAAATAAATCCGGCGGAGGAGGTTCATGATTCACGACCAGTCCATTATCCCAAACAGATTGAGCACGGGTAAATGTTTGAAATAAAGAATCTTTGCCTGACATCACGAGAGTATTTTTTTCCGAATTACTAATGGCGCCACTCAGCCAGTCTGCTCCGATAGAATAATGCTTATCTCTGGATAAACCAGCGACTGCTTCAACTGTCACAATAACAATACTGTCACCATTTGCGATATCATAGGGGCCATATCCGCGGCCAAGTGAGTATCCACCACCAGTAGATCCAAACTCGTCAGCATTTTTAGTTCCCACTTCTTCTGCGTGACTTTTATTTGGATGACCAGAGCTCATGAGTAAATATTCTGTGGTCATCTTAGCCGTATTAAAATGATTATTACCGGAATTGTAGGGTCCATCTGAATCGGGGTATGGTGTGGAGGAAGGCTGATTGGGATCATTGGATGGGTCCGACGTAGAAATATCAGCGTGTATTGTCATTACACCGGCAAATTGAGATGAACCTAATCGTCCATCTCCACGATAGTTTGGGGCGCCGATATTATCCCCGGAGCCGCCCCATCCTCCATGCAGCCCTTGCCAGGCATAAGATACACGAAAAGGATTGTCCGGATCGCTGGACAAGTAATTCCCATTTTCACCCAAGACCTCATTCATGGTGTTTCGGCCCCAGGTTGCATTTTGTGGCATCCAATTATACCCATAGGAACAGGACTCTTTTGTCATGGCATAACGTTCCTGCCAAAAGAAATAAACATCATCTAAATTTAGGTTATGTGTATTCCCTGCTGCATTGTATATACCAGTATTTTTAAATACATATTCAACAATAAAATAATTATCGTGGTAAGGCTGGCTAAATGCATGCACCCTTCTCGTCATTGTGATACCCAGACTGGTATTCAAGGTATTGATAATCATTCTATCGCCTGGAATCGTATTATCAACATCGTCTACCAGATCTGTAAAATCTAATTCGGACGCTGGCAGTCCATCGACATAAACTTGGGGACGGGCATACCGAGCTAATAAACGAAAATCCACAGGAATAAATTCTGCTAATTCATCCATGACACGTGGTCCCACGTGTACGACTTTATAGGGGTAAGTTTGACCCGTACTTGGATCATCGTAGTTTACAGCCCCAATCCAAAGCCCTTTGGCTGCTTTAACATCCTGATAACGGTATTGCGCAGGCCATATGAGGCCGTCCTGTTGGTCAGGAATTAAATGACGACGTCCCACTTCAACTTCACACCCGCCACTACTGAACCAATCATGAAGCTGACCAACAGAAATCCAACGAGTTTCATCGGCAATTAAGGAGGAAATGATTCCAAATATTAGTAGACAGTTTCGAACTATGTTTTTCATCTATTGTATCTCATAATATGATTAAAAAAGGACGATGAAATTATCTTTACCTAAACCTGCCTGAATCAGAAAATTTTTACTTCTTTTTTCTTCGCACATCGGTTTTTCAAAGCCCTTTAAAAGTTGTATGAAATGTTCAAGCCAATAAAAATATCCCGGGGGTTGAGGAATGTGTAATAGGTCTGGTTTGGCATATCAATGTAAGCTTTATCCTTCAGGACTTGTTTCACAAATGAACGATCTGCTTCTACCCAAACTCCATCCTGATATTGGAAATATTCTTCCTGGGATTGATCCCAATACAAAGCACGGTCGTTTCCGGTTACATTATCTAATCTTGGGTATGATTCAATGGGTACAAAAGCTACGTCATCCGGTCGCACTTCACCGGGTCTATCATCCCCGGGGATATTGCCATATCGAAGTTTGTCTCCAATTGAGGCAGGAAGGTGAAGTGATTTCATGTAGTATTCATAATCATCCTTATTCTCGAAAGAATTAGCAGAAAAATCCTTCAGATTAAGGACATTATTGACATCGGCGAACACTTTAATACTAATATTATTAAATATGAGGGTACGTGATATTTTCAAATCTAAACCATACGTATCTTTCCATTGTACATTATTATCAATACCTGTAATAATACCCGGATTCCACTTAAACCATTCTCCGCTTGTATACCTTCCAATGAAATTCATATTCCATGCTGCCAGAGGCCTGAAGGAAACGATTTTTGGCCCAAAATCAAGAGGTGTAAATAAATTTAAATACCCTTTTGCCCGAGGTCTTGGCAATGGTTTTTTCTGGTAACGATTTTTCTTTTCATAATCCGATTGATCACTTGGATTTTCATATCTTTTGTTTAAGTCAAAGTAACCCTTTGTGGATACCCGATACTCATAGTTGATCATGCCCGTATACCATTCTCCAAAATTCTTACTTAACTCAATTTCAATTCCCCTGATATCTTCATATAGATTGTTTGTCATAATATAAGAAGTGATTTTATCATCCGATGTAAATATCTGCGTCCAGTCCTGCTCGTTTGTTACATCTTTGTAATAAGCGGCAATATGCAATAGGTACATATCCAGCATTGATCGGTCGAACCCCAATTCATAGGATATTGTCATCGCCGGTTCCAGACTTGGGTCACCTAAATACTTAATAGCTCCGGTGCTTCTTCTCTGGATTCTATACAATGCTTCCGATGTGGCAGATTGATTATAATGACCGTAATTGAAATATAGCTTTGAATTATCCGTAAGAGGATGAGAGATTGCAAGCCTTGGATTCAATGTGATAACTGGCTTCGCATCTTTGGCGTATTCAGAATCCCATATTTCTTCTTCACTGGTATAATAAAAATCTGAATCAAATTGATCAAACTTGAACCAGTTTCCATTTGGATCGTAATATTCACCGTTAAGACCCAGGATAGCAACCAGACCACGAAATTCAATTTTGTCCTGAAAGTATGCATTTAGTCGAAATGGGGATGTATTAAACTCAGTCCACCGGTTTCCTTCTTCAAGTACCTTGTTGATAGACCCATATTTCATTTCCAATTTATATGATGTCAAATTGAATCCGGTTCTTATTTGGTTATTTTGATTAAATTGATTTGTATAGTCGCCGGCAATTGAAATTGAAGAAACTTCAGTTGAGTCCCTTGATGTGGAAATCGGTCCACCCAGTGTAATTCCACCTTCAATACTTGATAAAAACTCCTGTTCAAAACCAAATGGTTGTTCATCAATAAAATAATTCGGAAATATTTCAGTTAATTCAGTCGTATTCCGGCGCCTTCCGGGTCCAGTTTTATAGGTATTTTTAGATTGTTGTAGACGTAATTCATAATATGATTTTGATGACAATATGTGCGATAACGTGATACCATAAGTTGCATTAAATCGTTCTGTTTCTGAAAAATAATCGTTGGTGAATATTCTCCATGGAATCGTAAATCCTGTCCGATCGACGATATTTGAAACTCCTACAACTGAGGAATAATAGGATGTACCTCCCACTCTTGATGCGCTGGTTCCAGTTATTTCATTCCAAAGAGCTGAAACAGATAATTTCATATTGTTCGATAAGTCTGATGTCAATTTTAGCACATTACCTACTGAGTGAGTACCCTCGGTTGCGAGGGAAAACAAATACATATTATTTTCCTCTACGCGAGAGTAGAAAAACCTCAAACCACCCAGCAAGGGACTTATGATTGGAACAGGTCCACCAAAACCAAAGTCAACAACATAATCCGGCTTATGTATATTGCCATCTTTGCGATATTGCCATTCAAATATTCTTTTAGCAGCAGAGGGTGTTAAATCATTTGTTGGATCATCGTCCGATAACGTGGCTTGTGATATAGCAACCCAACCATCAAACGAAGCATATTGCCGCTCATCATATTCATCCCATGGTGCAACTGCAGGGTCGGTACCGTACCACGCGGTTGAATCATTTAAATAGGGATATAACCAAAAAGAATTTTCACTATAAACCGTTTCACCAAAGTGTTTGGAAGCCGGAGGGCTATATTTTGTGGAAATGGTAGCGGAATATTTTTTCGGGTCTCCTTCTTTAGACACAACATTAATAATTCCTCCGCGAACATTATTATACTCAGCATTAAACCCCCCTGTTTGGATAGATACTTCCTGAATTGAACTGAGGGGTATTCCCGTAACAGGAGCATCGTTCCTTGCGTCACGAAGCGCGACCCCATCCAATAATAACATCGTCTGGTCGGAACCACTTCCCCGGATACCAAATGAAGATGTTATTCCCGCCTTTAACCCGACAACATCACCCAAGGTGGAAACAGGAAGTTGATCAATTTCATCTCCAGTCATACTTAATTGACTGGCGGCAACATCAACTTTTAAAATTCTATTTCCTGCAATAACTTCAACGCTTTCACCTTCCAATATGTCTGCTTCCAATTTAAGATCGATCGTTGTTGTTAAATCTATTTCAACTCTTACATCACGAACAGTCGTCTGCTTATAGCCTATCATTGATATATTGATATCGTATAAACCGGGAGGAATATTTAGAATCGTGTAATAGCCATCCAGATCAGTAGCTGCTCCATAATATGTATTGGAAACGACAATATTTACACCGGCCAATCCTTCATTTGTTTTCTGATCGGTTACTCTGCCGGCAATTTTGCCAGAAGTACCTGCAAAAATAAACGAACTGACGATGAAAATAATAAAAAATCGTTGATTAATTTTATTGGTCATTTGATAATTTCATTTGGTTTTTTTGAATTTGGAAAAGTCTATTCTCGATAATGACAGTGAAATATTTCAACAAAGATAATTATTTGAGTTTAACATTACAAGTGGACTTTAAACGAAAAATTAAAAAGTTAATTCCTCGATCGATAACATGCTGTTTTTCCTCATCAATAGTTTCTTTTACGTATTTCTTATTCTAAGATACGGCATTGGAAAGAATTGACATGAACGCGGATCTTTTATTAGGAACTCTGTTTTCAGATATTCGTTTTAGAATGGTGTGAAGTAATCCTGTGGTCCAGATTTTCTAATTTTTTGATTGCTGCATATTGGTGTAATTTATTCTTGATAATTTATTCAAAAGACAGAAAATGATGAACATCGGTAAAATTCAAATATGTTTCCTCTTACTCCTTATAGGATGCAGTACATCAGACTCTGGTAAAAAGGTTATTGTAGCAACCTATCCTGATGGTACACCCAAATTAATTCGAGTGTATTATGAGAAAACGGATGAAATTTTGGAATCCAATTATTATTTCAATAGCGTTCAAGAGCGAGAGCGAACTCTAAAGAATGGTTATCCAAACGGCGCTTGGCTGGAATGGCATAAAAATGGGCAACTTAAGTTTGAAAAGAATTACAGCAACGGAGAAATGGATGGCTTACAAAAAGGATGGTACATGGACGGAAGACTGTTTTTTGAATCAAATTACGAAAAGGGGAATCTGGTCAGTCGCACGATTTACAATCACGATGGCACCATTAAATCTACTTTATAAGTAATGGAATAAATACTATCAAGTAAATTCAAATATTAAAATAAACTACTGAAATAAATGCACCCATTAATTAACACAGTAAATAATAAACAGCCATTGTTGAGCGTGATAGAACAATACGGTAGTCCTGTCTATATTTATTCCGGAGAACAAATAAAGAAAAACCTGGATAAATTGGACTCTGCATTAAATCAACATTTCCAAAAATATCATATTTGTTACGCCGTAAAAGCCAATAGTAATCCACATCTTCTTCAATTAATGAAATCACATTTACCCAGATTAGGAGCTGATTGCTCAAGTCCCGGAGAAATTCATGCTTCAAAACTCGGCGGTATGCTACCAAATGAATGTATTTATACAGGGAATTATGAATCTCCTGACGATTTGAAAGCTGCCTTGAATGCAGGTGTTCATTTGAACCTTGATGATATTAATTCCTTTTATCGATTAATGAAAATAGGTGTCCCAGAAGAGATTTCGTTTAGATTAAATCCCGGATTTGGAAAAGGCTCCTTTTCTCAAATTATTACGGGAGGAAAAAAAGCAAAATTCGGCGTTCCCCATTACGATATTATTAATGCGTACAGAATTGCAAAAGAAAATGGCATTACAAAATTCGGTATCCAATGCATGACCGGATCCGGTATATTGGACCCAGCTTATTTTAGTGAATTGATCACAGCCATTCTAAAGACTGTTAAAGCTATACATAAGGAATTGGACATCCAAATGAGTTTTATCAGTATGGGTGGAGGTTTAGGCATTCCCTATAATGATGAAGAATCACCCCTTGATTTTAACCGGATTTTTTCGGGGGTTTCACAAATATATAATAATCATTTTGAAAAAGAGAATATTGTCTCTCCGGAATTATGGATTGAGCCTGGAAAATCCATTATCGGCGATACATGTTTTTTGTTAACAACAGTCACGGGCGTAAAGAATAGTTATCAAACATTTATCGGATTGGACGCCGGTATGGAAAAATTCATGCGACCCGTATTATACGGAGCATATCATCGTATTTATAAAGTGGGTGAGCCGGATGCCCCCATTAAACTAACGGCTGATTTTACCGGTCAAATTTGTGAGAATACTGATAGATTGGCTGTCGATCGAAAATTCCCATCAGTTCAGGAAGGTGATTTAATTGCGATTATGGATGCAGGGGCATACGGATTTTCAATGTCTCATAATTTTAATACAAGACCTCGAGCAGCTGAAGTTTTGCTGGAAGGCAATCAATCCCGGCTAATCAGAAAAAGGGAGACTATAGAAGATATCTTTCGGACTTGTGAAATATAATATACTATTGTTGATATTGTAATTACCCTGTAATTGCTAAAACCCAAATGATAAAGATAACTGATTTACATTTTTGAGATGGCCAAAATCCGTTAGAGAGTAATCGATATTTAGTTTATTTGTTCCTACGGGAATTTTAATTCCACCGCCAAATGCAGCTGTACCAACAGCTTTTACTTGACCAATATGTCGACTTCCTGCGCGAATTGAAATCATATTCAAGATAGTCAATTCCATTCCCACATTGAAAAATTCAACATTATCATTCGGATGGACTATATCAATAGCCAACAAAGATTTTATTTTTTCATTTGTGTAAATATCTAAAGCAAAACTGGTGGTTAAACTCATGGGTATATCCCATTCCTCCAGTTCTAATTCGGCTCGGATGAACTCATTGTTTCCTTTAACAACTGGATCTGGATCAGTCGTAACCAGATTAGCTCGTCCTGAGAACTTCATGGAAGTTCCATAATTGCTGAGAATAAAACCAATTCGAAAATTTCGCCATTCAGAATGATAAATTGAGCCCACATTAATCGCCAAAGATGAAGCAGACATTGACCAAATTCGTTCATGAATATATTTTCCAACAACACCAAATGCGAATCTATCGGTAACACTTTTTCCAAAAGCCAAACCCACAGAAAAATCACCTCCATCAAAGAATTCTCCGGTTCCTTCAGGTTGGGTTACTGTTGTTACTTCATCTTTCGGAATCGTCACTGATGTTGCATATAAACCCACAGCTCCAACACCGGGTAAAGGAATTGAAAATGTGAAGTTGCTGCAATTGATCCCTGCAATCCAATTAATATGGCTTGCTGATATTTCGCCCTGAGAAATAAATGCCAAACCAGCAGGATTCCAATAAACTGATGATGCATCATCAACAATTGCGGTGGCTGCATCTCCCATACCTGTTCCACGTGCACCCATACCGATTTTTAAAAATTGAGCAGTTGTAGTACCAGATTTGGTAATTGTTTGTGAATTTCCAAAGGATAATCCAATGAGTAAAACAAAAATAACATTGTAAATAATATTCTTCATTTTATCACCGCCAATCTTCCAATATGTTCAGCTCCACCATCAGATTTAACATGATACACATAATATCCTGCGGCGATGTCCTGATCTTCGCTATTTAAGAGATTCCAGGACTCAGTACCATCAAACAATGTTCCTGAATGATTAATAGTTTTCACATGGTCTCCGGCAATTGTATAGATATTTATTTCACATTTTTGAGGAAGATGGATAAAATCAACTCTTCTCTCACCTCTTCCCATCGAAAATACTGCAGGTGGCGCTACTTCAAAACTGGATGAAGCAACATATGGATTTGGCACTACTTTGATTCTATCCATTTCATCACCCACATTATCCACATTAACCACAGGGTTTAAAAACGTAATTTTATAACTATCCGTTGACTCCAAAGTACAGAATGGTTTTGAAGTATAAAATTTTAATCTGGCACCATCTGGTGGTGTTACAAATGGAGAATCTATCGTAACGGCCCAACTGGGAGTTGGTGTTCCATTAAATGAAAACACTGGAGTGATTTTATCACCAATACTTACTTCACCGTCGCTATCATTATCCTCAAACAAGACATCCAATTGCAGATCATCATCAATATTTATTGCTTTGAAGCGAACAGGTTGTGGATTGATAAAAACGGATGTGTCCAAAATAACATCTGAAAATTCGATTATCATATCTCTTGGATAAAGCATTCCTCCAAAAGTGCTCAATGCATATGAAAAATCAAAATATTTAGTTGCATTAACTTGTCCATTCGAATCTATCCATTTAATTGAATCTAGCGAAGGTACATCTAGATCAAGGATATAAACCTCGTATGGACCTAGGGGAAGAATTTTATTCCACCCTTTGTACAGCTCATTTAATGAGAGCGCATCCCATACAACTGTTGTATCATTGCTTGTATCATTCAGCGAAATCATTTCCGCATGAATATAATTATCATTACCCAGAGGATATATAGAGACATTATATGTTATATCTGAATCAAGGTTGATATAATCCAACATTGACACTTCAAATTTTGCATCTGAAAATCCTTCAAAATGGTCAATGTTATATTCAGCTTTCTGATATCCCGCTACCGGTCCGTTTGGAACAACCTCAACCACATTTGTCTCCCCAATGGTTCTGGAACACTCTAGTGGTGCAAGATTTCCATCAATACTTCCCCTATCATAAGCAGTAACTGCATAATAATATGTCAAACCATTTACAACAGGCGTATCAACAAGTGCCCGATATAGTCCTGTATTTTTCCCCATATCAAAATGATAACCCTCTGCAGAAGGAACGGGGTGAGGTCCTTCATATTCATTATCATAATCATATTGTGCAATGGGAATATATCCCACCACAATACCTTGATTATTTGTAATCTCGTCGCCCCATTCGCCCTTAACTAAACTACGATATACCTTATATCCCTCGAAGTCAACACCATTGACTGCATCCACTGATCGTTCGGATAAATCATCCCAGATTAATGTAACTTTATTATTACCGGGTATGGCAACGACGTTTGGCTTATCGGGTGGTTTTGTAAAATTAAAGTTCAGTTTATATATCCAATCAGCTACCTGAGCATTTCCAATCAAATCGTCTTTCCCTTGTCCCATAATTAACGCTATCGAAAACCGTTTGATTTCCTCAGGATCTAAAGAGAAATATCCAGACCCAAAAATAAAAATGTTATCGGCTTCTTGGGCAATATCGTCGCCTGTTGCGAATGTACCGGGTTTCATTCGTAACCACATTCTAGCGTCTTGTTGAGCTTCTTCCTGACCATAGATGGGAGCCCAGAAACTGGTAATACCAAGCATATCCGACTCATCTCCATCTGTTAATTCATAATCCGGTTCTCCGTCATCAGGAATTCCATTGCCATTCAGATCGTCACTTTTTCCATCTAAATCACCCCAATCATCAATACGCCCATCACCATCATCATCGATTCCATTCCACATTTTTGAATCCCAGTAATCTTTCGCTTCCGCTACATCTGCTAATGCTTCCTCATCAGTGGCATCCCAATCTCCGTCATCATCAAAATCATTATACTGACTCTCATCAATAAAACCATCAAGATCATTATCGATATCATCGTTATCTATACCAGGACTTTCAAGGAATTTAAAACCCAACCATCCTAATTCTTCCCAAGGAATATTATAGTCATTTCCGGATCCTTCCTTATCCCACGCATAAACCATACCACTCACGTCCACAGTCTCACCGGTGTAACTGTCTAAACCGGTGTTATCAACAAACCCGGCATAATCATCTGCAAAATCTCCACCACCGCCGATATGAGGGTCACCTATCATTCCGACGACGACTTTTTCCAACCGCTTTTCAGATATATTTTTTACTTCATATTGAAAAAAGATAATATCCTCAGCGACTGTGGCGGCGTACTGATAACCCCGTACGGTTACTTCTACACCTAATCCCCGAATTGAAGAATCTGACGGTACCGGATAATATTCGAATTCATCGTTATACCGATCATCCATTTTATAATAGCTTTCCATATCAGCAACGATTACATCATTTCCAAATTGACCGGGCCATTGTAAAAAGCCATCTTCATCAGAAGGAAATAGGTCTCCCCATGTTTCAGACTTATTGGATACTGCAATGTCTTCATCACCGGCATAAGCATAACCGGGTAATGGTTCCCATCCGACTACTTGTGCTCCAGGGCTCGCTTCACCCCCGTCAAGCATCCCGTCTGAAAATATTACAATTGTGTCTCCATCAATATCAACAACCTCTGCTCCGACTACTGCACCAAATTCATATGCATAACCATGACCAGAATATGAGGGCCATTCAAGTGAAGGCTCAGTATTAGGCCTGCCGATAGAGCCATAATTGTAGAAAAGAGTTCGGATGCTATTCCCTTCATGCATGCCAAATTTGCGATCATCATGAGCCATCGTTTTTGTCATCCTTTGATTCTTTTTTGCAGCCATATATGTATCAAAATCCTGTTTTGACCAAGTTTTCATTGAACCATCGGGTCTTTTAAGTGGTTGCGAGAATAGAAAAGAGATCGCAATTATAGAAAAAATAATATTTCGAGAACTGCCTGTATTACTATTAATTATTTGCATTATCAAATCCCTAAAATTCATATTTAATGCCAAGATAAACTCTTCTTGGGGTTGAGTACCAGTTGGGTCTATTTATCCATTGTGGAGTGGATTCATCACCAAAACGTCCCAATGAATAATCAGCGCTTCCGGAGCTATCCCAGACATAATTTTGATTTTGATAATCAAAGACATTATAAATTTTTATAAATAGCTGGAAATGATAGTCATTAAACTTTAAAGACTTGTAGGCAGTGATATCTAAATTTTGACGTGTCGGTTTTCTACCGGAATTTTCCTCTGCAACCTGAACCGTCGCGTTTACATCCGATGGAGTATAAGGATAACCACTTTCAATTTTACCGATAGAACTGATTTTCCAATTTCCAGGTTTTCCAATATTCAAAACAAATCTAAACGCATGCGTCTGGTCCCAACTTAATGGAACAACTTTCCGAAGCGGTTCGGTAGATAATCGATAATCTGTTCTAGTAGAAGTTGGATCCGATTCATTTCCTACAGCCACCATATATGTATAATCAATAGATCCTGATATAAAATGGGTAAATCGCTGATCAAATGATACAGTTACACCTTTTGTATTTCCCCAGTCCCTATTAATAAATAAAGCATAGGAATCAGAGCCACCCGGGAGAACATAAATTTTTTGACCTAATAGGTTTCTCATATCCCGATAAAACAATTTCAAATAAATTGCAGAATTCAAAGTCAAAGCTTGTTCAACTCCCACTTCGTAGCTAATCGTTTTCTGTGGCTTTAAATCAGCATTACCAACATCTGTTTTAATGACACCTTTCAAAATATTGAATTCTGCATTTTCAAATAAATACTTATAAGATGGCATTTGAAAGAAATGACCGTAGGAAAAGAATAATTTGCCTTCAGTTGTAATGGGAAATGCCAGAGAAAATCGTGGACTTATTTGTGTTTTTGGAGTGGCATCTTTTACTTCGTCTTTTTGTGGATTATTCCAATCAAGAGCAACTTTACCATCCGGATTATAATAGTCGTAACGAAGACCCACATTTAGAACCATGTCTGGTAATTCAATTTTATCCTGAATAAATGCAGATATTTCAACCGGTTTATTGTGGAATGAATTGGCATATAGATTGTCATCTTCGAATGCTGCATTTCCTGGTATCTCATCACCATTTGTATTTGTAGCATTATTCCAAACTCCATTGCCGTTAATATCATTAAATGGTTCACCTTCATCATAATTGCCATTTCTATTAATATCATCCCATGGTTCATCACGTAAGTCGACTGTTAAAGAATTTTTCTCTAATTGAAAATCATGTTGCCTAACCTCGATTCCTGTTTTGAATTCATGGCTGTCACCGATCTGTGTTGTTAAATGCCCTTGAATCAAATTCGTTGTTGTTAATCGATCATATCTTGTATTATTGGTCCCGCCAGTATAGAATTCATAATTATCATCCTGTCTATAATAATCGGACGAAACATACCTTAAATCATCTATTTTTTTATATGCATAATATTGATATCTATTTATTGCGTGTGAAAATCCAATAGAATAAAATGTTTTTATTCCTAATTGATGATTGAATATGAAAATGTGATTACTTGCAACCTTATTATTTTGAAGGTGCCCATCTTTAATAAATCGCCTTGAATGGCTGTAACTCTTCCAATAGTTATTCTCGTGTAATAACGTGTATTGGAACTTGATTGTTTTATTCAGATAATATGTCAGCTTACTTTGAAAGTTCAATTTATCATTTGGATTTAATGAAAAAACTCTCTGTTGGTCCTTAGTTTGTACCAGACTCAATGTGTCTCCAAGTTCCATTGCGTTACGTCTTTGTTCAATTGAGTTATATTTAGTAACTCCAAAAAGAGTCCCACCCCGGTTAAAACCTCTTAAAGAAGTAAAAAATTTAATATTATTAAATATGGGGATTGGACCTGATAAAGATGCCTCCACTTCACGAATATTCTCTGGATCATAAGGAGCAATTTCTTTTTTAATCGTCTTATTTTCTTCTATTGAATAATTAGTGTACATGTCACCACCCATGATGGAAAGTGATCCTCTATACATATTACTGGGATCTTTTGTGACAATATTTACTACTCCAGACATCGCTTGTCCATACTCTGCGCTAAATGAGCCAGTTATTACAGATAGTTCCTGGATAGCATTTGTACTGATATCCACTCCTAATCCCTGGTGAAAAGGATTTACATTGGGTATACCATCAATGAGATATGAAACTTCGCTGGAACGTCCACCTCTAAAATGTAATTCCCCTCCAGCATCAACAGTTACACCTGCTTTGGTCTGCACGATTGCCTGGAAAGATTCGATAGGAGAATTCTCTATCACATCAGCGCCAATGATCGCTGCGCTTGCTGTTGCATCTTTTTGTATCATGGAACGCGATGCTATTACAGTTACTTCTTCTTCAGATTCCAATACTTTTATAGATAATCGTGCATTGATTTCTGTTGAAAGGTCAGATTGAATTATGACCTGCTCAATTATCATCGTGCTGTAACCAATCATCATGACTCTCACTGTATAGTCACCTGGAGGAACATTCAAAATATAATAGTTTCCATCACCATCAGTTGCGGCACCTAACACGGTGTTTTCAATGATAATATTTGCACCTGGCAAGGGGGTTCCTTCTTCGTCGGTTACACGACCTTTAATTTTACCTGTTGTGCCAGCTATAATATATGTAACAATTAATGTTGTTGTTATTATGAGTTTTAATAACTTCATAGATTTATCTCACTGAATGAAAATTGAAGTTTTCGAAAGGAAATAATACGCCCCTGCTTTTCTGGCAGGGGCGTATTCATCATAAGAACTATTTAAGGAATGTCATTTGTTTGGACAGAGTGATACCGTTTGCTTTCATAGTGTAGAAATATACACCACTAGCAACAGTATTACCATGAGAGTCTAATCCATTCCATTTAACTGTATGACTACCAATTTCCATATAACCTGAGGCAATCGTATTCACCATTCTACCATTTAAATCATAGATTGTGATATCAACTTCGCCGGCTCGACTCATTTCAAAATCAATATTCGTCGTTGGGTTGAATGGGTTCGGGTAATTCTGGGATAACTTATATTTATCAAGAATCTGTGCTCCAAAACCAGTAATTGCTAATACAGCATCATTGGATAGAATCGTTACATAATCTGAAGCAGTAGAATCACCATCTTCAAAAGCAATGCACAAGTCAGGATGACCATCACCATTCAAATCAGCTGTTGAACCACCATTATTTGCGGCCCCACCAAAGGATACATAATAAGTACGACTTGCACCAGTTGTATCTTGCTGATAGACGTCAGATTTTACCCAGCTTGCGGAATCAGTTAAAGCATTGACACCATCCCATTCCCAACGATGTACACTGGAGAGATAATTATCACCACTAAAGACATCAACTAATCCATCATCATCAAAATCACCTGCGGCAAGACCACGAAAACTCGTTCCGGGTCCATCAATTTGATAAACATAACTGCTATCAAAAGTCATCGCATCCGTCACACCATCAATGATAACAAATTTCTTCTGACCATTACCAATGAATACTTCATCAGAACCATCGCCATCAGCATCCCAAGCAGATACTGAATGCAATCCACCTAACCAGTAGGGGGAACCTACAACAGTGTTCATATTATATGAATCAGCAGTGCCATCTCCTTCGAAGATGTAAGCTTTATCTCTACTGAACGATGAAAAGAATGCTTCATCTAATCCATCACCATCAAGATCTGATGTTGCTACTGTGTAAATGCTATTAACATTTGTTGTCGTATCAATTAATTCTTCAGTCCATTGTGTAAAACCACCGGCAAAGGCACCATTTAATGAGAAAATCATCATGGCATCATTTGCTCCGGCATCACTGAACGCTCTGAAGGCAACAGCGACTTCGGTTTCTGAATCACCATCAAAATCACCTACAGACATACCAGATGGTCTTGTATTTGATCCTACGGATACACCAAAATTCCAAGTTGCTGTTGGAGTAGAAGGAAGAGTTGGCCCTTCAAAAACCATGAAACGAGCAGGGTTTGATCCATCCGGTGGATTACCGCTTCCATAAGGTATACCTACTATAATTTCAAGATTGCCATCTCCATCTAAATCAGCGACTGTATGCGTTGGAAAACTTGCGCCACCAGTATATAGTGTTGTATCCCAAAATGACCATGCTAAATCATAGCCACCTGAAGCATTTGCTTCATATAACCAAAGGGACATACCTGTTGGATATTCAGGTCCGCCTCCATTTGGGTTAGAGTGATCTGTTAAAACGAGGAATTCCAGATTTCCATCCTGATCAATATCCCAACCAGATGAAATTTCATCAGACACAACCACGTCATAGGGTGACCCTTCATGAGTAGTAACAGTGAAACTGGATGACCAGCCCTCACCATATGAATCTTGTGCAAGCACAAATCCACTGATTAATATGAGAAACATGAATATTGTAACAATTTTCTTCATAAAGTCTCCTTTTATTGTTTTTATTGATTATAGATTGATTGATAAAATGATTATTATTTGTACTAATCATTCCATTGTTAAGATTAAGATATTTCGCTCTTAATACATACATAATTATTTTAAAAAGAAATTATTACAAGTAAAACCCTTAATTTTACCAAATTAATTAGGTCAATAATTCAGTCAATTTTCATTTTGAAAC
>JBHHTW010000021.1:0-39001 GCA_046861385.1 Fidelibacterota bacterium
CTATCAATCGTATTTTGGTATTAATTCAAACTTTCTTTCCTGGCGGTTCAATACCACAAAACTCATGACGAGAAAGATAATATCACGTATAATGGTGTTTAATCCAATATTTTCACCATCCGCGCTAACTTTAAAACATCCACAGGAAATGTCAATGCCCCGTAACATTGCTTGAGAAATCATAAGAATAAATACAATCATCATGATAATGCTCAAAAGTGTAGCGCCATCCACAAATATTCCAATCAGAAAACATAACCCGATAATTAATTCTGTCCAAGGGAGTATAATAGCAACGGTGTTTTCTAATCCAAATGGTAATGCCTTATAATACCCAATTTGTTTAGCAAATTCCTCCGGGTGGGCGATTTTATCCAAACTGGCGTAAATGAACATAACACCCAGTATTAGGCGAAATAATAAAACAATATTATTTTTCAAGTTTGAATTCATTCGATGGGATATCCTGCCGCTGTCCATTCGATCCAGCCACCTTGGAAAACCATTAATTTATTAAATCCTTCATTGTATAAATCAAAAGCCAGTTCTTCACTGGAACCACACTCATCGTCACTGCAATACAAAACAATCGGATCATTTCTAGATTGCAATGTATCCAGCCTGAACATTAATTCCATAAAAAAGCCACTATTCCATGCGTTTCTGATGTGGCCATCAATAAAATATTCGTCATCGCGAGCATCAACAAAAATAACACCCTGATCAAACAGCCCTTTCGCTTGGGAGAGTGTAATGGCAACGGGTTCGCCGAAAACATCATTTATATCCTCAGAAACCTCTATATCCTTTGCAAAATAAGATATTCCTTCAGATCGTATTGAATTAGAAATGATACCAACGACGAATGACACCAAAATCAACACCAGCATCTGGTTTATTGGAACCCGGAACATGAGGTCAGTTTATTATGGCTTTTTTCTTAAAAGGACCCGATTTAGGCTTAATAAGATTCTTTGAAACTTTCATGGGCTTTCTACGCATAGATTTACACGTTGCCAGTGTCTTGTTTACAAATGCTAAAAGTTCCGGATCTTCACCAACCTTTTTAGACAGCGGTATGGTTCTAAACTCAGTCGTGTTAACTGCATTTGCCAAAATTGTTTCATATTTCACTGATTGCTCCCGATAATCTTTAATTAATTTCAACACATTCGGTTTACCAGCATATATTTCTTCCGGAGATTTCGTGGGGTCCTTTTTCTGAAATTTGTCCAATCGTCGATTAATCGATAACAATTTCTCTTTGGGTGCAGAGATGTCAATAATAGGATCCACAGTGTTATGAATATTCAATTCAACAATCGTGAGATATTTTCCTTGTGTACCGCTGCCGTAAACATAAGGACCGTTTTCAGCTTGTTTTGATGTAGGCCGGGTTTTTTTTGTATCATGACTCAAGAAAATATAATTCGCATCCGGAAAATCTGCAGCGATAGTCTTCGTCTGAATGTTTTGAATATTTGCTAATAAAACAACGTAATCTACTTTCTGTCTCAGCTCAGCAATCATTGAATTTCCAGCCTCTTTATATGGGCGTTTTTTTACATAACCGATTTGACTAGGGATTTGATTTGTCACCCCTACGATACCGAATTTGAATCCGTATTTTTCAATGATAGTATAGGGAGGGAATAGCAATTGATCTGTTGTATCAGTTAAATTTGCTGAAATGAAGGGAAAACTTACTTCTTCTTTCAATGTGTGAATGAAATCGACACCTGCTGCAAGATCAAACCCACCAATATTGAGAGCGTCACACCCAATTTTTTCATACCCCTGCATAAGTGCTTTTGCTTGCAGTTTATCCGCTTCCATATTATTGGCTGCTAAAACGAATGAAGCAAAAAATGCATCTCCTGCATCAATAATTATGGGTTCAAACCCTTTTTCCTCACGGAAATTATTAACAATCACTGACTTTCTGGACAGACCGCCCAGGGGATTCTTTTTTCAGCCGCAGGGGTCTAACTGACCCCGAACATTTGCAGTGACCATCATAGTTACTTTTCCGCTTTTTGCCGGTTTACTGCAGGTAACAAAGTTTAGTGAGAAAAATATCAATAATAAGTATCTAATCATTTTCATCATTTGAATTTATCGTTTTTTAAGGTTCAAAGAAAACGCCAATTAGCCACCGCTGGCTTTGGCATTATATCCATTTGTTTTTAAAAGGTTCACTATTTTTTCTCGATGATCACCTTGAATCATAATTTCACCATTTTTAACAGAGCCTCCAGAGTTACATGATGATTTCATCAATTTACCTAATTCTTTCATATCGCTTTTATTCCCAATAAATCCTCTAATAATCGTTACCATTCTTCCGCCACCTAATCGTTGTCTCCAGACACGTAAATGCTGATCATTTGGTTTTAATGTGTCAGATTCACTATCGCTTCTATCTTTTGTTATTACTCCTGTTGTAGAGTATACTATTTTTGTATTTTGCCCCATTATTTCATTAATACTATTTTGAATGATCGGGAATAATGCTGACCATTTATCCTAACAAAATAGATTCCACTTGACAGTTCATTTCCATCTACTATTATCTCATATTGACCAGACGAGTATGGGAATTGAGATATATTTTTTACTATTTTCCCTTTTAAATCAAATAAATCAATACGGATAAATTCTGGTGTCAACAATTCAAATTGAATTCGTGTTATAGGATTAAAAGGATTTGGATACGGGTTTGATATTTTAAAATGAGTTGGAATCAATTGTTCAGACTCAACATTGATTTGATCTTCTACTGCGATATCCAATATTCTGGGTAAATGGTCCGATGAATAATAACTATCCAGTGAATCAAGATCATATTCAACTAAGGTAGCTGAATCCATGGTCATTGAATTGAATACAAAATGCTTCCCAGTGTCAATAACACTGTCAGAATATAATATATAGTCCAATTTCCCGGGGCTAAAAGAGCTATTGTCCCTTCTCCACGTGTACCCCATCCGTTTATGGGTTTGTCTTGAGAATAGATCCGCAATCGATGTCCCGTCCCAATCCAAAGCATAATCAGACCCGAATGTGGTTTCATCGAATATATCCCCTTCCGTGAGCGTAGTAATTTGCTGGCTATCACCAACTAAATTTAAATCACCCACATACACAAATGGAGTATTTTCAGTTAATTCAAATGGACCGGTTTCATTTTCACGCCAATCTCTCCAACGGGATACAAATTCGTCCGAATCATATTGTCTGCTTTCATTATTATCGCAACAAGCCAGATGTGAGCTAAATACGATCAAATCGCTGCCCAATGCCTTCTCTGTACCCAGTAATGAAACCATTGTCCGTTCAGAGGTTGTCATAAAGCTCTGTGCCAATATTGGATATTGGGAAATGATGATGTTATCCCTGAACTGACCACTGACATACCATTGATCCTCTGGAAACCATGCACTGATTAGACTGTGAAGTTGATTAGTATTTTCATACATCTCTTGGAGGATAATGATATCAGGATCCAATGTCTGATAGATTCTTTTGAAATACTCCTGAAAAACAGGGTTCACTAAATGAGAACTCAATACATTCTGCGTTATTATGCGAATATCATTGGGATCGTTTTTTTCAAAAGATATGGATGTCGGTGGCATTATATAATCCTCACCGATAAAAAAACTAACACCACCGTATTCATTAGGCATTTGATCCGAATTAGGTGGCGCTTCAGCGATTATTATTTTCCCTTGAACTAATTCACTGGATTTTTCAGATATGAACGCTTTGCTTGATCGGCTCATGGCGATTTCAAATTCATGAGATGTAATGGTTGGAGCCATTCGTAAGGTTAAATCATTTTGATAAATTGTCGTGATTCCATCCATAAAATAATGGAGACCGTTCCTATCACCAAATGTCCAATCCAACTCTGCTCCAATTCCTCCGGTTGAAAAACCTGTTAATGAATCATTATCTGCATCAATATACACATGAATAGCATTCTCGTTTTGAATGAGCATTTCCCCAAAATGAATAGAGAAATAAATAAAGAGGAAATCATTATCGTACGTGATTTTCAAGTCAGCAAAATCAATGCTCATGCCGTCCCCCGGCAGGTCTTCATATGATAATGGAACAGAGTCCCAATCATCAAAAAGACCATCAATGGTTATGGGGTGACCGGCTAATAAAAATGAAATAATAAAAATGACCGCTAAAAATGCGGGTTTAATTATTACTCTAATGCGATTGTACCCTTTGCTGTCCACTGTTTCAAATTTTCAGATGCAAAGGTATGTCCACTTTCTGTAATGGCCATATAAAAATGGCTTTGACCTTCTCCACCTGATAAGAAAGAAAGCGAAATAAAATCATTATAATCAGCAATTCTTACAAGAAACTCAAAATTATCACCCAAAGTAACTGGATTTTTATTCTTAATTTGAT
Organism: Fidelibacterota bacterium; assembly: GCA_046861385.1. Lineage (GTDB taxonomy): Bacteria > Fidelibacterota > Marinisomatia > Marinisomatales > TCS55 > JADFRD01. Next base: position 4,432 of record JBHHTW010000021.1, read on the forward strand.
AAATATTACCGTAATTCGTCATAACAGCAAATCCCATAACTGGCGGTGCAATGCCAAATGAAAAATGAACCGAAGCTGTGATAACTTCTTTTTCCTGATATTTTTGGAAAGTCTCCAGTGATTCTTCTAATTTCTCAATTAATAACGGATCAACTATCCCCGGTTCTCCTTTCTCACCTGGAGGTCCTGGTTTACCCGGTTCTCCTTTCTCACCTGGAGGTCCCTTTTCTCCAGGAGGACCTTGCACGCCTTGGGGACCAGGAGGACCTTGGGTACCGGGGATTGAACATCCAATCCATAACAATCCGATAAAAAGAAGGAGATATCTCATTATCCAGGGAATAAGAAAGGCAATGCCCTTCCCCATGCCATTGACATAATAATTAACAATTCAGACATAATAGCGACAGCGAAAAACATTATCGCTCTCTTTAGAGATTTGTTTTTATATGAGTTAATATTCCCTAAAGCAAAAACCTGATTTGCAAACATATTATACATTTTATTATCATCTGCCGATATACTTGAGAGATAATCAGCATATTCTTCTGAAGATCCGAATGTGCTAATACCGCCAAAGAAAGTTGCATTGATTTCGGGAGTATTATCTTTTGCTGCATCTTTCCGAATTCTCGGTACGATTACAAGCATCAAATTTACAATGGCTAAAAATGCTGCGATAAAGTAGACCACAACCAAAATAAACCTGAGCCAGTCCATCTGTATTTTTAAAAAATGTATGATAAAAAAAACCATAAAAACACCCAAAATGGAAAGCAATGTGAATGCTTTTTGGTCCGTACGTTGTATGATCTGCTGTTCACTGTCTAATACATGGAACAGTGCTGAAAAATTTTGTCCGTTCATTTTATCTCCTCAAACAGAGGAAAAATTACGATCATCCATCATTACTAGCTACCCGTAATTCCAACATGGATCAAATTTATGTTTTCTTTTTTTATTATGAGATATTCCCAATCCTTTATTTCCACGGTTGCATATTTTGGTATCACCAAACTTTGAGTTGATGTTGTGGGATTAATTCTAGTCTCTTTTTTATTTACCAGTATATTTACAGGCATATCAAATTCCTCAACGACATCAGTCCACCGATAATAAAATTGACCATTCTTTTGTGTATACTCTAGCGTGGGGACCATTCTATTGTACAAATATTGATTAAAAAAGGATTCCAATTCAATGTCCGTCTTTTCAGAGAAATAATCACGAACATCGTCCGTACATACAATACTTTTTGCATTGTCAACTGCAAATTCTTTTAATGTGTTAAAGAATCGTTTATCGTCATCGATGATATTTCGCAGGGTATGAATAATCCAGGCTCCTTTAACATATGCATCGGCAAATCCCCAATAATTCTGGTTTTGGGGTCCCACAATTGCTCTTTTATTTCCAATATATTTTTTCTTTTGATTTAAATAGTTAATACTCATTTCGTACCCGAACAAATATTCGATATACAGTACCTCAGAATATGTCCCAAATCCTTCGTGGATCCATACATCGGCAGGATCGCAAGCGGTAATACTATTTCCCCACCATTCATGAGCTGTTTCATGAAGTGTGATATAATCGATAAAGCCATAAAGAGAACGTGATTTCGATTTATCATAAATTCTGAAATTATTACCATAGGCCACTGCTGTCTGGTGTTCCATACCTAAATATGGAGTTTGAACCAGTTTGAAACCGTCATCCCACCATGGATATGGACCATAATAATGCTCCAATACTCTGATGACCGACCGCGCTTCCTTGAAAAATTCCCTGGCAACTTCTTCATTATAATCTAAAACATAATATGTGGCATCTCTGATTTCTCCAAGAGATTGGATCGTATCCTGAATACCAATGTAATTTCCGATGTTCACTGTAACATTATAAGTATTTATGGGATTGCTCACAACCCATTGATATTCCGTTCGACCATATTTTTTATTAATTGTATCGATCAATCTTCCATTTGTAATGCATATCAATTCTGAAGGAACCGTAATATTGATGGACATACTGTCCGGCTCGTCAGAAATATGATCCTTACAAGGCCACCAATGGCTGGCTCCCAATCCTTCACTGGTAACCGCAACAAATGGTCTACCTGCTTTATCTATTTCCCATACAAAGCCATCATCCCAGGGCGGGCGAGGCGCCACTCTTGGTGTTCCATGATAGTATACAGTAAATGAGAATCGGATTCCTTCTTTTAACATTGGAAATTCCACAAATACTGCATCCTCTATTCGTGTATAAATTAATTGGGAACCTTTAAACAAAATACTATCAATGGCCATTTCTTTTCGAAAGTCTAGTTGCAATTTCGAAAAATCATTGACCGCTAATGCGGTGATTATATTATAACCGTGGATTGCTTTATTCTCCAAATCTATATCCAAATTCAGATCATAATAACTCACGTCGTAGCACAATCTTTCGGGTGATAGAGTGCCTATTAGTCGGTTTCGTTCTGTTAATATAGGATAAGGGTCAGATTTTTCAGGATTACTTAATGTGGGGGCAGGATGCCCATTTGAATAATTTAATTTTTTAGGAAACATGAAATGGGAACAATTCAACGAAAACATTGAAATGAAAATGAGTAGTGGTAACCGATGCATTTATGATCCCTTTTAATGAATGTTGCAGTAATTATGCCATAAAAACCTAATACGGAATGCGTATTGATTGAAATGACGAATTATAACTGATTACAATCCATATGATTACTGGAGATACGGCTATTGTATGGAATGAATAAATGACTGTTTCATCCAATTCCTTAATGATTCAGTAAAATGAAAGTTAATGGGAGATTAATTCCTGTTTTTTTAATGTAAAATATTCTCAGTTTATTTCAGGTAGGGTGAAAAAAGTTTTTCGAAATCATCCAAAGAATCCTGTATTTCTAAAGGAACCATTTGTGAAAAAGAATCCAGAATCACCACAGCATTTAAGTTGGCATCCTGTTCAGTTGCTTTTTGTAGCCGTTTTACAAAATTAACATTGATCCGGTGTATCTTTTTATAGGTTTTAATGAGTCCATCCATATTCAAATCAGGTTCTAACCCGTGTTTGGACCTTAAATATTGTGCTAATTGATACATCGAAGTTGCTCTATAAATGGTTTCTTCTATGGACGCAAAAGGAAGATGGAAACGAACCATGGGTCGGAGTTTGTCAAGGTCTTCACATCCACTCGTTACCATGATAATTCCTAACAACGAACCTAATGCACGTTGAACAGGCATTTTGTTCTTAAAATAGCTTCGATCTTTGGTTTCAACAACCACGTCAACAATATCGTGAGATAGAGCATTGTTAAAAAGATTAATAAGGTCAATCGACTTGACTGCCAGTGGACAATGATCTAATCCTTCAGATTCTTTTATGCAGTCCGGGCATTTCATATAATCCAACCTGCACCAAATGGGAATATCAGTACTCTCCGGTGGTATTAATTCACAAGTTTCTGAGTCTAGTTTAATTTCATATTCTATAGTCCTGTCCTTATTAAAATTAAACTTGTATTTTATGGTTATTTCAGAATTAGTACTCATAAAATTTTATACCCTCTAAAGATTAAAATTAATGATAAAACGATAATTATTTTATTATTCCTCACATTGAAATGTAAAACTCAATAAGATAATAATCATTAGCTAAACGTAAGCTTTTAATCCCACTACTTAACTGCCTTTATGATTGTAAAATGAAATGAGGCCCGCTATACTTGATATTGTATCCAAGATCATTTTTTATAAGGTTAATTGAAAGGATTAGACAATAAATTAAAATTTAACAGCTTCCAATAAAACAGGGGAAAATTAATGTAAAAATTGCTTTCAAAGTGTTTCGGTCAACTTATTCTTTTATCGTGTGTAGAAATCCAACTCCTCCACCCAAAGCAACCGGTGTTGCATCACCCAATATTACATCTACCCGAAATTCAATTGGAATTTTAATTTTATCCGACAAGGATATTTCATGACCAATTGCAAACGGAAATCCTACTGTAGTTCCGGTCCCGTTTAAGAAAAAATATATACTGGCTCCGGTCGTGATATAATATTGATCTGCTATGGTTCGTTTTATTAATCCACCCAGATGAGCTGTCCAAATTGTACCCCAATTCCATCTTGGACTGCTTAAAGGTGGAATAAACTTCTTCTCCCAATAATACAATCGATTAATCCCCAATTCAGAACCAATTGAAATAGGATCATTTTTTAGAAAAAATATTTGAACCAGTCCTTTATAATTAAACTGATTCCATTCCACCAAACCTTCATCGGTTATTTCTGAGTACTCTGGAATATCCATAGCTTCTGAAACATTGACTATTGTGTACCCGAAATTGTTTTGGATATTAACCATTGTCTGCCCTTTTGTATCATATGTGACAAAAATTAAAAACAGTATGGTGAGTCTTTTCATCATAAGTCTATTGAGCCTTGTATTCCTACAAGAGAGCCAATTTAGTAAATTTTGATATGTATCGATGACTATAAATATTAATCTTGGTTTGTATCCTGCCCAGCTCTATCGCAATAGAACCATCTTCCGGTTTTTTGTGAATCCATCCATCCTGATCTGGTAGATATAGACTCCAGCGCTGACTGATTTTCCGCGATCATTAGTTCCATCCCAAATAGCTTGATGATTACCCTTCACTTGTTCAGTATTTACCAGTGTTTTCACTTCTTTACCAAGCAGATTATAGATTTTTATCGTAACGGTGGATTGCTTTGGTATTTCATAATGGATCGTTGTGATTGGATTAAATGGATTTGGATAGTTCTGGTGCAAACGAAAATAGGCCGGTTGCATAGGGTCTGGTTTTTCAAGGCCCATAAATATTTCCCCTGCGAGCTCTCGTCCTTGTGAATATCCTGAACCCGTACTGTCCATAAGATAAATATTGACCCAATCGGGACGGGGAGGAACATGACCGGCATCGACTATTTCGTACCATCTTTCATCTGTTAGCCGATCAAAATTTTCCGTAATGTGTTCATAGTACGACATTGCAGGTCCAACGTATGCAAGAGAGGAATCACCACTGGGAGTCTGGTCAACCAAGTAAATACCTAAGTTCACCTGTCCAACGCCCACGTGCAATACCCGCCCAACCATTGAACCGCTTGCGTCCGTCGGTTGGGTATGAACATCTGCTACAATATAATCGTCCTCATAAGCGCCACCCCATTCATCATATTTGTATAAATAAAATAATTTGATATACCAGCCGTCAGGCGGTATAGCAGGGCCGCTGCTATTTGGCTGCCATTCGCTGGTAAGCACCCGTCGAAGAAAATCAATCTCAATTTCGTTAAACGGTGTTCCATCAAGTTCTTTCAATGCAAGTGTTTCGAGCGTATCAACAATCGACCCCAGTTCTTCATAGTAATTCACGATACTTTCAACCGTAATACTATCATCGGCGCTCAGGGTGGCAAAATAACTACCTGCCTTTTCGGCAAACAATCCAATTTGTTTGTAAAATTCAGGGTATGGCTCTACATATCCATGAGGATACCAGCATGCAGCTCCCCCAGTATAAGATTGTTTGGCATATAATAGATTATCATGCCTCAATTGCGACCAGGAAGCCAATTGTGTATTTAGTTTCTGCTGGTGCCAACCCGTCGTCTTCATGAAAAAAGGCAGATTGTGATTATTCCCAGACGGATTAAGGGACCGCAAGGTATTCAGCCAGGTATTATAAAGGGACTTGGACCAGAAATCTTCATCATAAGCATCCACAAGGTACCTGACGCCTGCAAGAGATGATGAGTACTTATACGTATCCAGCTCATCCTTGATCAGCTGTAGTGCATCATCATTACCGATGGCAAACATAGCATCTAATGGGTTCGGCATAGGACGCCAGATATTGGAGTTCTGATATCGTATCCAAGGAAACACTACCTTTGAGAATATATACGAATCAATGATGAAACGCTGACCCAATAATTTGAATGATACGGGAAGAGATTGTGGTTCATCAAAACCATCGTATATAAAAATATTTGATAAGATTTTCTGTTCTGAAAAAGGTGACTGTTTTATGGCGCTTTGAAACGATGTGTAGACCGTTTCATTCAGAAGATCGTCAGCCCTTTCGATTCCCTCATCTGTGATAATTTCCTGCAGTTCAGATGATGTCAGGTTATCACTCTCACCCACCATAAAAGTGATAATTTCATCCATTTCGTCTAATGTACTTCTTTCGACAGAGAGAATTAATAACTCATTCAGCAGCACCGTACCCAAATTCATCCTTCGTATATCCGTTTCAGGAAGTGAGTCTGGTGATTGGGTCAGAAGAAAATCCATTCTGCCCAGCCACATCATCGATCGGAAATATCTGGAGAGCTCTTGTGAATCCGTATAATGCCCTCTCACGGTAAACTGTGAAAAGTCAAGCTTTCGAGACGTCTCTGTGAATAAGGGCATAACTACATATTCTTCAGCTTCAACGGCGCTCCAGTACTGCTGAAAAGTTTCACTTGCCATTAATTGAGGAGCCACCAGATAGCCATCCAAAAGGGATTTTGCCATTGTGATGTAGAGATCCACATCCATGAGTGCATTTTCCATTTCCTCATTGGATTGATACTGATTCAATAACTTGGGATAAGCTGCAACCATGCCATCGAGAATCTTATGGAGGTCGGGTATCAGGAATGCATACTCCAGACTCTTTAATATTTTATCATAAGAAAGATGAAAGGCTTGTAATATTGCATCAGTAGATACAAAAACAGGTAAGTCCTTGCGAAAAATGTCGATGAAAGCATCGCCCATCGATGGAAAACTCAGACGCTCCGTTACAACGAAATGTCGATCTTCCAGTGCTGTCAATTCATCGTCAGTTAGTTCATATTTGATCCGGATAGAGTCTAAATACTCAAATGAATTTAGGTGGGCAGGGGTACCGGTCTTTGACCAGTAAGTTGTTTTTGGTGAATACATGTTTAGGAACTCTTGACTCTCCATATTCTCGTGGTCTCTCAAGAATTGGTAGAATTCATCTGAGTTGAAGGAGTCTTGAGCAAAAGTAGCTTTTGGTCCCAAAGTAAAAGAAATGCTAATAATTAGAATTACGAATAACTTTTTGTATTTCATACAAACTCCTATGAAAATCAAAGCAATGGATATCAGAAAAGAATCACACCATCAATCAACAGCATCAAGAACCAAACTCTATAACAGCATCTTAGTCATACTGTAAACACATAAATCTCTGCAATGAATATAAGGATTTTTAACGAAAGTATGAGGCCTCCAGGAAAATAATTATAAAATTATAGTCATTGAATATTATTAGTTTACAAATGAGTTTCTCGATATTCTCAGTATATCCTGTTTTAAATCGGCCACAATGATAATATCACAAAAAGAATTTTCTCCGAGCCTGCTGCGACGTAGCTCTGCTATATCTAATGAATATTTCCGCCTTCGTTCCGATTCATCGGAACTACGGCGCGTTCGACTACACTCTAACGAGCGAAGTCGAGTGGAGCCAGACGGGATCCCTGCCGGCTGTAGGCGGGCCTGTCCGCCGTAGGCGGGGAACCGACTATTTTGATTTTTCATACTCCGAAATTTCAGATGTAAATATTCTCAGTATATCCTGTTTTAAATCGGCCACAATGATAATATCACAAAAAGAATTTTCTCCGAGCCTGCTGCGACGTAGCTCTGCTATATCTAATGAATATTTCCGCCTTCGTTCCGATTCATCGGAACTACGGCGCGTTCGACTACACTCTAACGAGTGAAGTCGAGTGGAGCCAGACGGGATCGAACCGACGACCTCTTGAATGCCATTCAAGCGCTCTCCCAACTGAGCTATGGCCCCATTATTTTCTTATAATTGCAGGAGGAATCTAAGTATTTACAGAAATATTCATACCGGCATTTTTTAATCGATCGATGATTTCCTTCCCGAATGCAACTGCAGGTGTTATCACTCCAAAATGTGGTGGAAGTACTTTTTTATCAAGCGCTAAACATAATGCGGATTCTGCCAGCATTTTAGCTGTGCTCCCATAACCGGGATCGTTTGAATCACTGATGGTTACAGCAATTCTTCGATTTTTTTCTTCGTCCTCACTGATTAACTTCATTTTGAAGTATCCATTTTCACGCTCTTCCCGCGTGGGTCCTTCACCCGGTTTTGGCAAGAGTGTATTCATTAAAATAAATCGGGTCACGCCTATGGACATCAATTTAATAAACATACCTAAACCGAACGTCACCATTGATCCTAATATTTTACCTTTCATTCCCTTTCCGACAACCATTCCTTCGTCATACATAAAATTTCTGCCATATCGATAATCCAATAAGTCATTTGTACGAAATACAACACGGGTATTAAATGCAGACATGACAAAAGGTGCCGTAAAGCTTTCTACCCTTGGATCGTACCATGTAAAATTTTGGATTCGTTGATGCGGCATTCTCTCATTGACTTTTTCACACAGGACATAAGGATCCAACTGAATCCGGCGTATTTCCTTATCGGATTCTTTTAGTAGATTTACCATACTTGCGATTGTTCCGCCGCTAAATTTCCCTTTCGTTCCCAGAACAAATAATTTCACATTTTGCATTGGTTCCTTATACAAGTGAATCGCCGTATCTTCCAACAACCAGCAACCTATATCAGATGGGATAGCGTCATAGCCGCATGAATGAACAATTTTAACCTTATTTTTTTTCGCTTTTTCATAAAATAGATCAATACTGTTTTTTACAAATGGAATTTCTCCGGTCAAATCGCAATAATCAGTTTTCGTTTCCACGCAGGCACTAACCAAAGACTTTCCATAGATCATATAAGGACCAACGGTGGAGATAATCACACCTGTTTTAGAGGATATGGTTTTTAATGATTCCTCATTAAGGCTATCCCCAATCAGACATTCAACTGATTCATTTAACCGAAGATTTTCTTTTACCGATTGAAGTTTTTCACGGTTACGACCGGCAATCGCCCATCGGATTTTATCTCCATAATGATTTTGAAGGTACTCAGCCACCAATTGACCGGTAAATCCAGTAGCCCCCCAAACGATAATCTGAAATTTCCTATCCATAAACCGGTAACTCCATTAATAAATCCGTCATCATTTTTTTATTCAGTCTTCCTGTATTTACATTCCTTGGACTTGGATGATAAGATCCTTTGAGAATAATTCCATTCGGCATCGTATATGAAACATTGTGACCAAATGTGTAGTCTTTCATCTTAAAATCATAAAATTGTCTAAAATATCTCAAACAACCGTCAAATCCAATTTTACCTAAGGCTAAAATTACATTCACATTCTTTAGTAAATCTAATTCTCGATTGAAGTACTTCGAACAATTCCGCAATTCTTCTGCTGTCGGTTTATCTTGCGGAGGTACACATTTCAGGACGGGAGTCATAAATGTATTATATAATTCTAATCCATCATCAAGTGAGTCTGAATTGGGTTGATTGGCTAAACCGACTTCGTGGAGACACATGATGAGAAAATCTGCTGATTTATCACCAGTAAAAACCCTTGCTGTTCGATTCCCTCCGTGTGCAGCCGGAGCCAGACCCACCAAAAGTAATTGTGCTTTCGGGTCACCATAACCTGAAACGCCGCGCCCCCAATACGTCCAGTCCATAAATTGTTTTCTCTTCTCCCTGGCTATCCTGGAACGAAATTCAACAATTCTGGGGCAATCAATACATTCTATTACTTCCATGTATAGAGAGGATAGCAATCCTGTTTTCTGCAAAAGAGGATGGGACTCAACCGTTGGATGTTTGGAGTTCATTATGTGTTGATGAGCTTAATTATTTCTGCTTTCGAAGGCGATAAGTTTAACGTGAATAATATCCTGTCGGTAGTGCTTTGTTTCATGTGATAAGAAATTTAAATTCGCCCCCTCGTCTGAAGTGTTTCAGACGTTTTTTTACGATTACACGAAAATTAAAATAGGTTAATTATGGCTTTAATGACATCAATGAGAGAACGGATGCACATTGTCCTTTGGGCGCTACTGATTCTGTTCCTTTTAAGTATGACCATAGGCGGAATGGTTGGGGGTGCAAACATTATAGATAAAATATTTGGCAAGGTTAGCCCCTCAGAAGCAATCGGTATTGTCGATGGGGAAATTATTTCACCGGATGATTTTATTCGTGCGGTCAACCTCCGTGCTGAACAATATAGAAATAATGGTCAAGAAACGGATGAGCGGTTGATGTTTAATATCCGCAACGAAGTTTGGGACAATTATATTCAAGACATTCTCATATATAAAAAAATTGATGAACTGAATTTAAATGTCTCCGATGAGGAAGTTGTATATCATTTAAAGAATAATCCTCCGTCCTTTTTACTGCAGGATCCAACATTTCAAACAGATGGTGTATTTGACCCAGAAAAATATTCTCAGGCAGTTAACAATCCCGTCGGAAATGAATGGATTGAAATTGAAAATTTTATGAAAAATACTTTCATTCCCAATTACAAATTACAACAATATATTGCTTCAGGTGTGATTGTGACCAACGAAGATGTAAAAGAAAAATATATTAAAGATAATGTTGAATATACTATCGAAGGTATCCATGTAGTCGCAAGAAAACAACAGGATGATTCTTTTACTCCAACTGAGGAAGAAATGGAGAAATATTTTATAAATCACCTGGATGATTTTTCTAAAGATGAAACACGAAATATTCGCTATGTCAAATGGTCCAAAGGACCAGCAGAGCGAGATAGCATTCGAGTTTTCGAGGAAGCCATGGGGTTGATCGAAAAAATCAACAGCGGTTATGATTTTAATAAATTAGCTGATCAGTACACTGAGGATCCATCCAATCAAGTAACTCCGGATTCTGGTCGGGGTGGTTTACTGGGCTGGTTTGGAAAAGGTCAAATGGTTCCTCCATTTGAAGAAGCTGCCTTTTCTGCGAATAAAGGCGATATTGTCGGTCCAGTATTAACCCGTTTTGGATACCATATTATCAAAATAAATGATAAACGAACCAATAGTGACAAAGAAGAAATTAGTGCATCTCATATTTTACTAAATATTACTATGGGCTCAGAAACGCGTGAAGTATTGCGCAGGCAAGCAACGCGATTTAGTTATGATGCCCAAGATTATGGTTTTGATGCAGCACTGGATACCCATTCGGTTGTGGCACAAAAAGCAGAAAATTTATCTTCGATGAGTACGACTGTCCCCGGGATTGGCTTCATGCGCGAAGTGGTCCAATTTGCATTTAGCGACTTAACCAAGATTGGATCCATTTCAGATCGAATGGAAAATGATCATTTTTTCGTCATTGCCGTATTAGACAGCATTTTACCAGAAAAAACGCAACCTTTTGATTTTGTAAAAAACAATATTAGTAGAATTATCTTATCTGAGAAACAAAAATTATCTGCAAAAGCAGTCGCAGAGGACGTGAGAAAAAAAATGGATAACGGAGTGTCAGTAGTGGATATTGTGTCTGAGGATAATAGATTGGAACTCGTCGCTTCGGACAAAAAAACCTTATCCCGAGGGTTTAATTCTATCGGTCGAAGCTACCCACTTGTTGGATCATTACTTGAAAGCCAAGTGGGTGAAACTATCGGGCCAGTCAAAACTGCTCGAGGATATGCAGTCGTAACATTATTATCAGTCGCATCTTTTGATTCACTGGATTTCCAAAATAAGTCAGCAGATATATATACAAAATTAAACGATGAAGCACAACAAAATGCGTTTGATAATTGGCTGAGTGAGCTAGAAGAAAATGTGGAAATAGTTGATAACAGAAAATATTATTATTAAAATAGGAATAATTGTTTAAAAAGGGGTGCCACACGCGCCCTTTTTTTTATTGGTATTTAGAGTAAAACTGAGTGATATTCACTTTGGGTAAATACCGATTTATTTTACAGGAGAAATCATGTCCTATCAGACTATATCAGTTCATTATACAGATCATATCGCAAATATAACGTTAAATCGTCCGGAAACACGAAATGCACTAAACGGACGTATGATTCAAGAAATTGCGAGCGCATTTTCAACATTTCAAAATGATTCAAATGTTCGTTTAATTATTTTATCCGGTAATGGAATTTCCTTTTGTGCCGGCGCTGACTTGAAATTGATGAGACATCTCGACACAGCAGATAAAAAAGAAAATGTTGAATTCGGCACAAAATTAGAGGAAATGTATCATGTGATCGATTCCTGTCCGAAACCAGTGATCGGAAAGATCCACGGGCATGCCTATGGAGGCGGATTTGGACTTTGCACGGTATGTGATATTGTCATTTCAGATGAAAAAACCCTCTTTTCTCTTAGTGAAGTACTCATTGGTATCATTCCAGCCATCATTGGACCATATTCAGTAAAAAAAATAGGTTACTCGTATTTCCGGTCGTTAGGAATTTCAGGCGAACGATTTGATGGAAAATTTGCCGAACAAATTGGATTAGTCCATTATAGCGTAAAAAACAGTGAGTTGGATAGAACGACAGACTCAGTGGTGAAGCAACTATTAAAAGCCAGTCCCCAAGCCATATCACACTTCAAGAATTATTGTAATAATTTTGACGTTATCAATTCTGCAGAGTTACTCGCAGAATTGCGTGCATCAGATGAAGGTCGAGAAGGTCTAACCGCTTTCATTGAAAAGCGCCCTCCGTCATGGGAAAATACGGGAAATAAAAAATAAATCGACTCATTCAATATTCCGTGGATAAATAATTATTTTGTCCCTCTTTTCACTACTTTTTTATTTATCTGTGTTATTTCCTTAAGTTAATTTTTTTACCTACATTATATGAAAAACAATCAGTTAATTCACTCAAACACACACCAATTAACGAAAGAGTTATAAGATGATAAAGTTCAGCAAGCATCAGCTAAAAATACCACAAATGCAGCAACCCGTGTACCTCGTGACGGGAGGAATGTCCAAGTTTGCCCGCTCCTTTCCGGAAAAACGTACAGAGGAACTGGTCATTGATTCCTTCGTGGAAGCATCTGAATTCATCGATAAATCTCCTGCAGAACTCAAAAAATACATTCATTCATGTTATTATGGCCATTTCGCCGACCATTTCGGTGATCAGCTTTTAGGAGAAGCGGTCATTCACGATCGTCTGGGTCTAGATCCATTAGGTAATGTGGGAATAAAAACAGGCGGAGCAACCGGCGGTTCAACTCTGTGGGAAGCATACAAAGCAGTCGCATCAGGGTATTCTGATTGTGTTCTAGCCATGGGCTGGGAACGGATGGATGAAGTACCTACCGATGAAGGGAACCATTACATTGCATCGGCGGCAGACAAAGATTGGGAAACACCATTAGGACATATATATACCGGTTACTATGCCGTCATGGCTCAAAAATACTGGCAGGTATTCGGCAAAGAAGAAGATTCGTTTCGCCGGACATTAGCTGAAATTGCTGTAAAAAATCGAGGATACGCCCGAATGAATCCTCACGCCCAGGGTCCCCTGAAGATCACAGTTGAGGATGTGTTAAATTCACCAGTTGTAGCTTATCCTTTACGAGCGCTTGACTGTTGTCTTATGAGTGTAGGAGCAGCCTGTGCAATTCTTTGTGATGAAAAAACAGCTTTTGAATTATGCGACGATCCGCTTTTGATTTATGTCTCCGCCGGCAGTCATACATTGCGCGTCGCTGATCGTCGGGACATGGAAATACCTTTATTACCCAATGAATCGGCCGATCAATACAAAGATTTAGGAGAACGATTCCCCGGTGGAGATCGTTACCCTGGCTTCACCGGATTTTTAGCTGCTCGAATGGCTGCTTACTATGCTTATGGAATGGCCGGTGTTGTTGATCCCACAGAAGATTTCGACCTTGTGGAATTGCACGATGCTTTTACTATTAGTGATATCCAAACGTATGAAGATATTGGAATACGTCCTTATGGAGAAGGAAGGTCATACGTGGAATCTGGAGATTGCTATCACACAAACCCCTTTACAAACCAGCCCGGAAAACTACCTGCAAATCTTTCAGGAGGTTTGATAGGCAATATGCATGCTGTTGGCGCAACAGGCATTATGCAAGCCATTGAAGTAGGTCAACACATTTGGGGTCGTTGGTCAGAAATGCATAAGGATCAGTCAAAATGGGATCGTTTTGGCCGCACCAAACCAGATGACTGGACAAACCTGCAAGTGGAAAACGCTAACCGTGGATTGGCTATTAGTCATGCCGGGGTTGGTTCCCATGTAACAGCAACCATTCTTGTTCACCCGGATCATCAATTGAAGTAGCCGCTGATTAACACAGATAGACATAGAAAAATATTTTTTCTGTCAACAATAATGAAAAAAAATAAAACTGGTTTAAAACACAAAGAATTAACTGAAAAAATCATTAAGGCTTTCTATGAAGTCTATAACGAATTAGGTTTTGGATTCTTGGAATCTGTGTACCAAAAAGCCATGGCAATTGTATTCCGTGATTATGGATTAAAAGTTGAAGAAGAAAAACAGATTAAAGTTTACTTCCAAGGAAAGGTGATCGGAGATTATCGTGCTGATTTGTGGGTAAATAATATTATCATTCTCGAATTGAAAGCTGCTAAAACCCTTGTAAAAGAATATGAAGCACAATTGCTAAACTATCTTCGAGCTACAAATGTTGAAATTGGCTTATTATTAAATTGTGGACTAAAACCTCAATTCAAAAGAATGATATTTGATAACTCACGCAAAAAACAATTAATAAAATCCGTGGTTTCAGTGTAAATCTGCGGCAAAATATGGAGAAAATTATGAAAATCGAAAATCGTGGAACTGTAAGAGTAGAAAACGGACGTTATCGTTTTAACGGAAAATTCCATTATGGATATCCAAATGATCCGATTCGGAATGAAGAGGGTGAACTGATGGGCGTCACCAATCCGCGGGATGTAACCCATGTTCATATGTATGGCGGTGAAGCGCCTTTCTTTGAAGGATTGGGAAAAGGAAAACTACTGGGGACACGCTGTGAAAATCCTGATTGTGAAGCGAATGGCTCAATCTTCATCCCTTTTCGCATCCATTGTCCAGACTGTTTGAGTAAAAACATAATTGTAGATATGACAGAAACAGCACAAAAAGGGGCTACCGTTCATACGTTCATGATTACTGAACGGACAGGTGCTTTTAATACCTTACCAAAACCCATACGCTTTGTGAATGTAGAGTTTGAAGGAGTTCCCACAATACTAATGGGGAATCTGGTCATTGGAGAACCTAAAATTGGAATGAAAGTTATTCCCATTTTTAACACCAGCAATCCCACTTACACTATTCTGGACCTGTCGTGGGTACCGGAAGGAACGAATGAATCCGAATTACCAGAGGGATTTACGTTTGGATAATGCGTCCAATCCGTGTTATTGGTGTACATCGGAAGTAGCTGCGTCCGCTTTGCGTTGCCCCCATTGCCGCATGTGGAGAATAGACATTTATAAAGGACGGGTTCTAACGTATACTTTTTTAATAATCTGGCTAATGCATTCATTCACCGGATTATATTTCAATTGGTGGGGAGATCTTCAAGATCTCTGGGGTTTTACTCTTTCTGTGCTTATTTCTGTTAACGGATGGTTGAATTTGATTCTCCTGGCAGCATTCTGGATATATTATATAAAAACCAGCAGAAAAATTGGTATGTTCTGGTGGGTTTAGAAATGAGCCTCTATACTCTATAAAATAATTGAATATACGCTATTATACTTTCGAATTGGATCGATCATGTCGATTCCTGCATTGATTTAGTCAAAGTAATCCAAGATTTGATATATGAATTCGCGCCAAAAACCTTTTATATTATACATTTTAATGATTCTTGCCATGGCTTTATGGGGTCTCTCATGGTCCAATGCGAAAGTCCTGGGTGATTATGCTCCTGCAACGGTTCTTGTGTTCTGGCGGTTTTTATTATCAAGCATTGCCATGGCTCCAGTCTTATTTCTTAATGGACAAAATCTGTCTATTTCTAAAAAAGGATTCAATTTCGCTGCAGGGGGAGCTATTTTTATTTCTTTATACAATTTTTTATTCTTCGTCGGAACCAATATTGGTTCAGCTGGGATTGGCGGTGTCATCGTTCCCGCTTTGAATCCGATTTTTACATTTGTTGGTTCCGTGATCATTTTTCGTCAAGTGTTATTACAAAAAGATATTTATGGACTTTTACTTGGACTAATTGGTGGAGGCATCGTTCTAAGGGTATGGGATTTCAGCTTTGATCAAATTACAAACAGCGGTAATACATATTTTGTGCTTGCTTCATTTTGCTGGGCAGGGATGACATTAATCTCCTCACGATCTCATGCATTTATCCAAACGTTAACGTTCAGTTTTTGGGTATATTTTTTGTCTGCTATATTTTATTTTCCATTTGTTATACAAAATGATTGGATGGGTGTTTTCAATATGGATTGGATATTTTGGTTCCATATGATCTCAGTCTCAATTGGGGCAATGGTTTTTGGAACGACGGTCTATTTTATTGGAACAACAAGATTAGGTTCAGAAAAAGCCAGCGCTTTTATTTTTACAGTTCCGGTTACAGCCATTCTCTTTAGTATGTTAATATTAAAAGAATCACTAGAGGCATCAACAGCAATTGGAGGAATTTTTGCAATGTCAGCAGTCTATTTAATTAACAGGAGACATGCCCAAAGGGAACCTATAGACTAACTTGGATAATTCATTATAAACAAAACGGGTTTGTGGTGCTGTAAAAAATGAGCATAAAGAAATCATGTTGTTTAATAATTATTTAAACGTAATTATGTAAAGGTTCATATTTTACGTTTTATATATTTACCTACCCGCCCACCTTTATTCATTCCAATCGGGGCAGGCGGGCGTTTTATGGACGATAATACTTAAAAATATTTTCTGTCCAGTACATAATTTTACAAATATGTGCCTCGTAGCGTCACTGGTGAATTGAGAAGCTAAATACATTTTATTTGAAGAACGGAGTAAGTGTATTGATAAATGATTTGGGCGGACGTTTTGGTTTTCCATCATGATTGGTAAATCCGTGAATTGTATATCCTTCCACCAATAATTCCGCATCTCTGGTAATCAAATAATCAATTTTCATTCGCGCTGCCGGCAGCGTGTGAATCGAAGTCTTCACGATGAGTTTGTCTTCAAAATGGGCACCTTTTTTGTAATCGCAATGGGCAGAAACAACCGGGAGATAATATCCTTCTTTTTCTATTTCAGTTACCATTACGCCAATGGATCTCAACATCTCAGTTCTTGCCGCTTCAAAATACTCTAAATAACGGGCGTAATAAACAATACCCATTTGATCGACATCTTTATAATAGACAGTTAAATTGTAATCGAAAGAAATCACGATGGATCTTTAAAAACACCCATTTGATCGTATCTCTGAATTCGATTTTCAAGAAAACCATCCGGCTCGATTGTTTTCAAATCCTTTAAATGCTTCAATATAACATTTTTGAGAATATCGGCCATTTCATCAGGATTCCGATGAGCGCCGCCCAACGGCTCTTTAATCACTTCATCACAAATCCCCAATTCAAGCAGATCGTTAGGAACTACTTTCATGGCATCAGCTGCTTTAGGCGCTAAGGATGCATCTCTCCACAAAATAGAGGCACATCCTTCGGGGCTGATGACGGAATACCATGTGTTTTCCAGCATAAGCATTCTGTCACAAACACCAATTCCCAAGGCGCCGCCACTGGCACCCTCTCCGATTACGATTGCTAAAATAGGCACTTTCAGTCGTGACATTTCCAATAGGTTTTTGGCAATGGCTTCCCCTTGTCCCCTTTCTTCTGCTCCGATTCCCGGATAAGCGCCTGGTGTATCAATAAATGAAATCACAGGAATGTTGAATTTTTCAGCCATTTTCATCAAACGCAATGCTTTTCGATACCCCTCCGGTCGCATCATACCAAAATTTCGATAAATATTTTCATTGGTATTTCTACCCTTTTGCTGACCGATAAACATGACACTCTGTCCGTCAATTTTCCCCAAGCCCCCAATCATTGCAGAATCATCCGAAAAATATCTGTCTCCGTGAAGCTCGACGAAATTCGGAGCCATCGATTGAATATAATCCATCGTGAAGGGTCTTTTCGGATGTCGAGCCAATTGGACTTTTTGCCAACGAGACATACCGGAATATATTCTTTCCATTTCTTTGTCTCGTTTCTTCTTCAGATTTAAAATTTGTGTCCTATTGGCATTTGGATTTTCACCCGTTTCCATTTCGAGAATTTGTTCATCGAGTCCTTTCAAGGGTCTTTCGAATTCTAAGTAATAGTCTGCCATTATCCGTTAAATACTGTTTTTACTAATATTTCAATATCAAAAGTTAAACTTTGATTTTGAACATAATAATGATTAAGTAACCGTCTGTCCTGATCTGAAAATTTAACATTTCTTAACTGCTCAAGTCCTGTGATGCCAGGAGAACAAATGAGTTGCGGATCTTTTTCAGTTGTTGGAATTAATGGCGAACCCACCAAACTCATTTTCCCAAGAATTACAGCAGGTAACAAGGGCAAATCTCTGATAAAACTATGTTTACTGTCAAATATATATCCATGAAATGAGGTACTGTCTTGACCCCATAATTCAACTTTTTTAGGAGATCCCCAAAATAATCTGATTAACAGGATCGGGAGAAATATAACAAATAAGATGGAAGAAACAATCGTATCAAAAAGACGCTTTGTAATAGCGTGCAGCCGGTGAAAAAGAGTGTATTCAATATTAACAAATGAATATTCTCCTATTTCCTCAATAGAGGCTTTCCCGAGCAAAATATCCTGGTGTCTCGGGACCATTCTATAGGTCAGGCGCATTTCTTTCGTTTCATCCATAATATTTAGGATCTCTTCATTGGTAAATGCCGCATTTGAAAATATAAGTTCCCGGACCGCATAAGTTTGAACGATTCCTTTCAAATCCTGAATTCTACCTAAAAATGGTAAAGGTAAATCGTCGTTTCGAAGTTGTTTATCTACAAATCCGATAACATCCAGTCCTGTATCAAATCGTTTTAACATGTGGTTCGCAATGCGTATGCCATCACTTTCAGAACCAACAACTAATGTTTTTCGCGTGAAAAGAATATTGTGTTTATCCTTAATGGGTCGTAATAATCCTCGTGACATGAGATAATGAACTAAGATTCTCCAGCCGGGGATAAAAATCGTAATAATGATGGTAGCAAAAATGATGACTAAACGTGAAAAAGCGTACTGTTTGAAAAAATATGTGAATGCGACAGCAATAAAAAATCCCGTTAATGAAGACAGAACAGCGCGGGTATACGATAAAATATAGCGGGAGTAAAGTTGAAATAATGAACCGACCGCGATCCAGAAAAGGATATAAACAACCGGCACTAACCCGCGACTTAATACTACCGGTTCAAAATGATCAAATCGAAATGGAATGGCTATCAGAAATGCAGCCGTGACCACAACCCCATCGAAGAATATAGATAATATTTGTGAACGCATCTCCATTAATAATGTGATTGCTTTGCGTAAAAGAATGCCCGTTCTGATGGCAAGGGTTGTTAATACACCAGTACTGGTTGAAAAATGCTTTCCTGCGAAGAGTATCATTGCTTTATAAAATGCATTGATACTGTCAAAGGGTGCAGATTTCACCGACTCACCTTGATAGTGGACAATTTGTGTCGCTGGAAGGTAGTGAATTTCAAATCCCTTTTGCCAGATTCGATAACATAAATCTAAATCTTCACCAAACATAAAAAATTGTTCATCAAAACCATCCAATTCCTCATAAAGTGTCTTCCTCAGGAACATACAAGAACCACTAATGGCATCAACGACATGGGTTTGATCCGGATCCAGGTAGGACAAATTATATTTTCCCGCCCACTTCGAATTCGGGAATAAACTATCCAAGCCTAATATTTTGGGTATGGCAACATTTAAAGTTGGAAACGATCGCTTACAGGCAGGTTGAAGTGTTCCATCCGCATTGAGGATTTTAGGACCCACCATCCCAACCCTTTCATGTTCATTGAGGTAGTGAACAAATGTTGAAATTGTATTTTCCTGTACAACCGTATCGGGATTTATGATGAATAAATAGTCTCCCTCGGCGATTTTTGCCGCTTGATTAACTGCTTTTCCAAATCCGACATTTTGATCATTGGCTATTAATTTTACGTCGGTAAACCTATTTTTTATGTAGTCAACTGTCCCATCAAATGATTGATTGTCAACAACAATAATTTCGACATGGTTATAATCTGATCGCATCAATGAATCAATGGCATGATCCATATAATTTTTTACGTTGTAACTGACAATCAGTACAGAAACTTTTTTATTCATGTTAACCATATTATTTCAAAAGCCGGCTCCAATTCATTTTCCAATTCCAGACCCTCGTTCAGGATTTACTGGATTTATTTTGAAAATAAACTTTTGGGAAGTTTGGAACTTTCGCAAAGTCCAACAATCCATTCATCTCAATATTCCATTTCCCATATACTATGTTCCATCTTTCACAGGTAACCGCTCCACATTTTACCCCGCTTTCGCTCCGTCTCCGGCGGGCAGGCACTCCACCAGTTACAACTCCACTACTCACCATTTTACATCTACCATCTGCCATTTTCCATTTCACATCCTCCATCTTCCATGCTTCACTTATGCCAACCAAAGATTTTCCAAATCCTCAAACGCCAAACCATAAAAACTGCCTCAATCATTATGGCTCTGGACATCTTCGAGTCACCAATTGTGCGATCGATGAATATAATGGGATGTTCACCAATTTTATACCCTTTTTGCCAGGCTCGAAAATTCATTTCAATCTGGAAAGAATAACCTTGGGATTTAACCGAAGGCAAATCGATGCTCTCTAATACTTCCCGTCGCCAAACTTTAAATCCGCCGGTAGCATCGTTCACAGGCAATCCGGTAACTATCCTTGAATATAGATTTGCACCGTAACTCAAAATCAATCTTCGAATGGGCCAATTCACCACACTAACACCATGAACATATCGACTGCCAATTACCACATCATTTTTCTCTAATAGACGAATCATTTCCGGAATTTCATTGGCATCGTGTGAACCATCGGCATCCATTTGGACAATTGTATCATAATCGCGCTCCAATGCCCATTTAAATCCGTGGCAGTATGCAGTACCCAGACCGGCCTTTCCCGGACGTTTTTCCAAATGAAGATTATGATACCGGGTTTGAAACCGTTCAACAAGACCAGCGGTTCCGTCCGGTGAATTATCATCTATAATGAGCAAGTAATAATCTTCATTCAGGGAGAATACATGCTCAATTAAATCGGCAATGTTTTTACTTTCGTTATAAGTAGGTGAAATAATTAAGGTTTTCATTTCAGTGCGAGTAACTTGGCATTTCTAATATTCGTGAGAGTGTTAGGGGGTAAAATACTAAAATGATTTTCAATTTTGGTTGTTTTCAGTCCGCATTTTAACGGTCGTTTTGCCGGTTGGTTCAATTCTTTTGTTGTAATTGGTTCAATCAGGCTATCGTTCAATTCATATACATTAGCAATAAGACAGGCAAATTCATAACGATTTAATTGATCTGCACTGCCATAATGATAAATTCCTCTTGCATCAAAATGTAATAACTGGTCAATCACTCTGCTCAAATCTACTGTCCAGGCAGGATTATTCCATTGATCCTTTACTATTCGAATTTTTCTATTATTTTTTAATTCCTCCACCACCCAATCAGCGAAACTCGCCTTAAAATTTCCACCGATGTTCCAGACAACATTCGTTCGTAGAATGATCCAATCATTGGAACATTCCCGGACTTTTTCTTCAGCGTCCAATTTTGTTTGTCCATATACATTGATTGGATCCACTTCATCTTCTTCACTGTAAGGTCCATTTTTACCATCAAATACATAATCAGATGAAATCATTATAAATTTACCATCAAAATGATTTAATAGATTTACGGTACCCTGTACATTAATGAGTTGAGCCTGATCAGGATTTTGTTCACATCCGTCGACATTCGTCATGGCAGCCAAGTGGACAATAATATCCGGCTGCTCATTCTCTAATAAAAGTTTTACCTGTTCTTTATCCGAAATATCCAGTAGTAAAATATTCTCATCTGTTCCAGCTTGAATGAGGTCTGTTTTTATCTGAATATATCTATTCAACTGCAGGGATTCTCCCAATTGTCCAGCAGCGCCTGTTATTAATACTTTTTCCATGTATACTATTTTCTTTTAATCAGGCTTTTGATAGTTCGATTATTATTTTTTCCTCTAACTGATAAATATCAGTCATTTCAGGCTATTTGTTAAAAGAAAGTATAATCGGTCAATCATGGAACGCATTATTTATTTTGTTCCACATAAAATGACCGGGCAATAATATCTAACTGGCGCAGAAATAAATATTTATCTTCACCGGGACTAAAAATCAGTGTATGGATATAATAAGTGCGATCCGTAATTCCATCATAAAAAGTATAAGCAATAAAAGGTCCGCCTAGGGGTTCATCAATCGATTCCCATAAGCCAGTCAACCGCCATCCGGACCATTCATTAAATAATATTGGTTTTACTCTAAACTGATAATCGATATAACGAATATGATTAAAAAACCTTCCAGGAATATTTTTTGCAAAAACCTCCGCTTCCATTTCATCATGAATAACCATTCCTTCTTCCCAATGGATAATCACCCAGCGAAATGGTTGTTCTCTCCCAATCCAGAATAAATTTGCTTCTGCACTATCGATGACTACCGAGAATCCCCAGGGAATTTTTATGGCAAAACCGTGCCGGTTAAACAAATCTTCTTCCAATTTTTCTTTGCGGACACGTTTAAAAAGGAATCTGCTCTGGCGGTCGATAAATTGTTGTTCAAATATTTCATATATTTTTTGACCGACATCTTCGGTTTTATCAATCAATTCTTGCGTTGATGAACCGCTGATCACTAGCATTGTTTGTCTGTCAGCATACACATCTTGTGACACTATAAACGACGATTGGCCGCTTTTGGAATTATTGTAAGTATTCTCCGGCAACAACTCTTTGACCAATCGGGTTCCGGGATTAGTCATATCATTATTTACGGAAATAACAACGAGATTTGGATGATTTCTTACTTTTCCAATTTCACTTGGTCGAACGAATTTTGATTTATAATACGGTTCGCGGGCCGGCGTAAACAATGTATCCCTGAAAATATGGCCAAGAATCGATATGGCTGCATCTCTATCTTCCAGAGCAGCCAGGACAATCAGCTCATCGTCGGCTCCCTTTGAAACCGGTTTGCCGCATCCACTCATAAATAATGAAGTAGTAATGATTATGATCGGTAATATATTTTTCATAATGCTAATCTAATAAGCTGATGAATTTAACATGAACTTTTCCGGCAGCGAAAGCCTCATCCCTGGGCCAGCCGAAACTGATTTCTAATATGGAATTATTTGTTCGCTGGCGAAATCCAAATCCCCTGGAATATTTAAAAGGTGACTGGTAATTAAACGCCAAATCCACAAATGGATACAACTGTATATTATGATTAGGTATAAATAAAATATTCCCATTGAATATGGAGACTAAATCATCTTTGAATATATCTTCCTGATAACCTCTAAGGGAATTATGTCCGCCATATTTGAACATTTGTCCATCATGAACGTTTTCGATCCCGCCGGAATTATGTACTGCATTATTCCGGATTTTCATTTGGATTGATAAATGATTCGATAATGAAACCAATTTTTCAAACAGCATCTCGAATCTAAATGTTGATCCTTTTTTATATATTTTCCCGACTTCAGTACTCACATCCAAATAGGTCCCTTGCGTAGGAAGCCAGCGATTATTGCGATTGTCAGAAGTTAATGCAATGGTGAAAGATTCAGAACGAAATGAATTAATTCCGATAGATTTCCCTTTTTGGGTGGGTGATAATGTTTCCGCATTCCCCCCTAAATACCATTTACCTGCAATATTTACCACAGAAAATGCCCCATACATTTTGTTTAACACATAATTCCCGTCACGAAAGTCTTGTATATATTCAATTTTTACACCAAATGGTAATCTGAACGGATAGGGTTCTTCGTGCATGACTCTAGTGTATTGCGATTTTTCATTCTGTCGTTTCCAGATGATGTCTGTCGCACTGGCTGTCCTCCATGTATTTTCAAGTCTCATTTCGATTTCACCTGAGTAGGTCCACTTCTTATTATCATTTTGTACTGCGCCTATTATACCGGAAAAATGGCTGTTGAAGTCGGGGGTAAAATCAACGAATGCACCAAGTTGATCGATCTCAGTTCGACCAATCATAATATTCAAATCCTTGGGGATAAATGAAAATCCTGCCTGGAGCTGCTGTCCAAATGGCTGAATTGAATTCGATTGGTCTATTCGATACAACGGTGAAAATATTTTTTCTAAAATGTCATCATTGATGGGAATAGATGAATCGAATAATATACTGTCGATCATTTTTGAATCATATGAGAAATCATATATTAAACGATGATGATCATTTTCCACCAAAACCATATTTCCACCAAAAAAACCTCGATGGATTAATTGTTCAGTTAAAACATGTTCCACTGAATCGATCGGCTCATTGGGAAATGGTATTCCATCAACGACGAGTGAAACGGTCTGTCCGTAGGATATTGAAGAAAATAGTATTACTCCTGCGGAGATTAGCCACAGTGGTCGAATGAACCAGTTCGGGCGATTTTGCGAAACGTAAGTATAACCGATTTTTTTCAGTCTCCTATAGAATCGATATTTTTCCTGATCATGGTCCCAATTCGAATAAAATGAAGGGGTCGGACAGGTCGCCCAATTAGACCTTTTGGATGCAACCTCTATTCTACTTTTAAAAATACGCACGAACCTCTCCGTTCACTGTGATGAATTGATCGTATCTTTGATCTGAAATATAATTCATAGAGACATTGAGCGATACGCCCCTCCCCACGACAAATTGCGCTTGAAGATTTGTTCGAATGGTTTGTCCCAATGCCAGTCCATTTAACGCTTCCGGCGGCAACGATGAAATATGAGTATCCGTCTTGGTTTGAAACCACTCAAATCTCGATTGGACCCGCCCTTTCGCTCCGATGAATCTTAATATATCGAGCCGGAACCCTAATGCTTGTCCGGAAAAATCAGTTGCACGATGGGTTCCCTGGTCATTTCCATATTGAACCGCACCTTCAAACGACCAGGGTTCGTTTCTCCATTTCGCTACACCATCCAACCAAAATCCTTTACTATTTCGCTGCCGAAGGGCAGAGACGGTTGATTCAGCTCGGTCGTTATGGAAGGTCATTAAAACTTCACTCGTCAACCCTTTTATAATCCGTTGTCTGTATTCAATTCCCTGTTCCTCGCCCACTCGAAGATCTTGACCTCGGTGATCTAATCCATCAAAATTTCTGAGGGTTTGATGCCATACCTTCAGCAGCTGATTCGTTTTGGGGGATTGATACGCTATTTCATTTCTCATGCTCCATTTGGATCTGGAAAAGGATGTATCACCTAATTCGGGATATAAAAAAGACTGTCCCGTTGAAATATTTCCCTCGATGATTGACCGCATCTCCGATCTGAATGTGAAATCTTCCAGTTTTTTTATTCTTGATTTTCCAAAGTCAAAATCGAATATTTGCAGTCCGTCCAGCTTAGTGGTTGGATATCGGTCCCCTGTAAAAATCGTATACGCAACATAATCGCCATTTGGATCGCTTACGTATTCATTAAAATCAGAATCATAACGATAATCACCCAATCCAACACCGACAGAATCATAGACCAGCGACCGGGATTCTGTGAATGTTTCTTCCAGGGAGGCTTTTAAATCCCATCGAACCGGATGTCTGGGTTTCCTGAAGGTTGTCTGGATTCTTCCCAACGTAAAATTATAATGCTTATTCGTTAACTTATCATTTTTGATTCGTCGCCGGATAACGATTTCCTGCGTCCAGCCATTAACATTTTTCGCTAAAAAATCAAAACTGCCGAAGAGTCCCTTCGACCAGAATTCCAAACCATCGCTTGTGGAATCCGATTCGATATAATCTAACCGTTCACCAATTCCCAATGAAGTTTCCACCTGATTCTTCGAATATTTTATTCCAAATGTATGATGATCGAAACGATTAAAATATTCTGCCTCTTCATACATAAAATTATAGAAGGGATGCCAATTTCCCGGTAATATTTCAATCGTACTCCTCCGCTGTCTGAAAAAACCGGTTTCTCCGTTAATATCATTCAAATAGAAACTTAGTTGGGGAATGGTACGAATTCCTCCGTTAAAGGATGAATAAAGCCGATTGAATGAACTCCGCCCATATTGATAAGAAGCGGCTGAAACAGATCCGCTTCCCACTTCTCCAAGCTTTAATCCGGTTTCCATTTCATAATATTTTTCGTTTATATTTGGTGATGGTTGAATATTCCAGTCCCGGTAAAATGTAGCTGATCTTACCCGCTGGAGCTGGTGAAATCGATCATTCTCCTGCCAGGTATTCAACGACAATCGCATAGTCATCTTATCTGTTAACTGGATGGCATTATTGGATAGAGCCAATGCATAAGCCAAACCGGTGTTGTCGCTATCATCTTTTGGTGAAATTAAATTTTGATCAAAATCAGAAATGGCAGTCGATAATTTCACTTCCGTATTATCCCAGATACTATACTCACCGGAGATTTCCAGTAATTGCGTTTCAACCGGACTGACAATTGTTTTTTCTGTACTATAAAGGTCATCTCCAACATTTCTCATATTGACAGGTACAAACTCATAGTATATTTCTCCTGTTGGTGATATTAAACGTCGATATTGACCCTTTTCGTTATCATTAGAAAATGTAATTTGAAATCGATCTGCCGAAGTTGGATCATTGGGACTGTATTCATAATATTCCTTATGAACAAAAATATAATCCCCAGTTGAGTCCGGGACGATACCCGATTGAGTAACGCTTTTATCCCCTGCTGACTTTAATAAATCAGCCTCTTCTTGAGAGAGATTTATTGAAGCGCCCTTAAATTGATCTTTTTCTCGTAACCATGAGAATGTAACTGAACCCCTTTCGTTCATGTCTCTTCTCATTGTACCGCCGGCGATATTTTCAGAATATTGAAAATCCGTATATTGATATTCAATGAGAATCTCAGAATCGGAATGGATCAGGTGTTTTGGAGTAAAATATAGTTCAGCCGTTGAATAATCTATCGTATAATCCCGGTTCTCCCCTCTGACAAGACGTTTACCGAATAGCCACAATCGTTCGGTTCCAGCTTGTACAACAATATTTCGGTTCCCGGATTCAGAGTCAAGGAAGTACGGTCCCTGTTTTCCTTCAGACCCTTTAAATTCTTTTTGCCGATAATGTCCTTTAGAACCGGCAAACACCGCAGAGCCAGACCATTTACTAACATTAAAGTTATTCTTTATACCAATAAGTCTTTTGCTAATATTATTATATTTACCACTATTAAAATCCAGAGTAATATCGCCAGCTGTCATTTGGAATTGCGGATGGGTAACATCAATATAGATTTGGTCGATTTCTTCCAATGACTGGGTATTTCCTTCCGGCTGAATTGGAGATTGTTCATCCGATAATACACCGTTGATTTGCATATTCTCACTCAGTCGTCCCTGTATCTGCATCCTGATTCCGCCCGTCATATCCGTCCCGGCGAGGGGAGACAGAGAGATAGACCGGTAAATGGTACCCGTTGAAAGCACATCATTGGAGGAATTCTTTGGTGAATCTATTTTGGCAATTATATCTCCATCATTTTCTCTATTCATTTCCTCATGAAGGGAATCTAACGGGGGTAAATACATGAACATGGGGCCAACCGCTTGGGGGATTCTTAATTGAATCAGACCATTTTCTTCACTATTCTGTTTAACCACCGCATTCAGCGAATCAAGGCTCGGATCGGGTTGGGCCCATATCAGGGATGATAAAAACATCAAAACTATTGGTCGTCTATAATTCATTGAGTTCATGGAGGATTTTTCAAGATGTAATGTGGACCAACAAAAATGCCTTCCGTTCAAATATGAATTCAGGTATTATGCCAATGGTACTCTTCATTTAAAGATCAGGATTCGTTGATTCGTTAAAATGGCTATTCCTTCAAAAATGGTGTCCACATCCTGAATGACTTCGTGTTGCATTAAATGGATATTTTCCAAATGTTCACCGTCAACCCTGGTTACCATCCCTCTCTTATTTATCACAAGCCATTGATGATTAAAATTGAAGATATTTGCCGGGTTTTTCATATCGATCCTGAGGACTTTTATCCTATGACCAAATCGATTAAACAGCATGACGGCATTGGATCGTGTCAAGACAGCCAGATTTCCATAGTTATCAGATGAAATATCCAAAACACTTGTTCCCTCCGATTCAAATTGGTTCAAATCGATCAAGGGCCATTTTGGTTCGTCCAATGACCATAGTTCTCCATATGTTTTTGAAAATATGTAGGGTTTCCCCAAGGGGTTTTCAATAAGAATATCAGTATAGAATGGATCAGTGACCGTTTGATCAATCAATTCCAACCCCACATAATTCAATGAATAGTCATATTGCTGAACGAAATGTTCAGCTCTGTCACTTATCCATACCTTTAAATTTTGGACCGTCATATCCGACGGTTCTGAAAACGATTCTATTCCCTGTCCAAAGCCACCGATACGGTTGATAATCTTGTGTTTATCAATTAATATTATTTCTCGGGATTCAGGATCCAGAATGACGAATTTATTTTCTCCCAATGCAGAAATATGTGTTGGAGAAATGGTCGAGTCTAAATCAGACAAAGACAATTCTGAAATGGTGGATAATGGTTCCTGAGCAGTGGAAAATACCCAAAGCCCCATGAAAACCAGCAGTCGTTTAAGGACTGTTGTACAATAATTTATACATCTTGACTTGCTCTTTTCCATATTTTCTATGTTATAAAAGCATTAAATAAACCGTGGCTATTTGCAACTTTTATACCTTGAAAATACGCAAATTAACTTCGTCCATTTTGTAAAGGTTATTATTTCACGATCCCTTAATCAAAGAATTTATTGCTTTGTTATCGGTTTTGAGACCGGTCGCAATAATCCAATCGTTCCGATAATGACCATGACAACCGATATGATTTGAGCTCCGGTTAAATTAAACATATAATGATTATTCGTGCGGATGAATTCAATAGAGAACCGTTCAATTCCCGCTAAAATGAAATAGGTAAAAAACAAGCTGCCGGCCCTCACTATTTTGGTTCTGCGGTTCCAGAGAAATGCAAAGATGATGAAACCCATAATCACTTCGTATAATTGAGTGGGGTGAACAGTGAGGAGACCCGGCTCGAAATCAGCTAGATCTATCCAGGGATAGTATGACTGGAA
The DNA here is from genome assembly GCA_046861385.1 of Fidelibacterota bacterium. Lineage (GTDB taxonomy): Bacteria > Fidelibacterota > Marinisomatia > Marinisomatales > TCS55 > JADFRD01. The sequence continues at coordinate 33,973 of JBHHTW010000021.1, forward strand.
TACCCAGTACGTGGTTGGAGGTAATCCATTCTCGAAAGATATTCCCCAGGGTACGTGAGTCGGGATACCATAATCGTCGCCTACGAGAAAACAACCAACTCTACCAATCGCATAACCCAAAATCAGTAGAGGAGCAACAATATCGGCAAACTTAATCCAGGGTAATTTATTCTTTTGCAGTACGATGGTTACCCCGAGGGTGCCCCCCATGAGTCCGCCAAGGAAGACCAATCCGGCACCGCTGAAAATCATACCGAATGGATCATCAATCACTCTGCCAATGTTTTCAATTAAATAATACAATTTTGAACCCAAAATTCCACCCACGGCTGCTGCAAATACAATATCAGATGCGATTTTTATATCGTATCCAAGTCGTTTCATATCTTTCTGTAATAAATAGTAAGTGGTATAAAAAGCCACCACGAGCATAAATCCAAACGAATATATTTTAATGGGGCCCAGTTCAAACAAAACAGGTATCATGATAATTTTTCTCCACAATTTGAACAGAATTTATCTTCCAGATTCAATTTACTACCGCAAGAATGACAGTAATTCCTCTTTCCATCGATTAAAGTTGTTTTCTTATTTTTAGAATAGAACATTATGCCAATAATTAATGATAAAACACCGAGAATGGCCATCGGTTCCCATAAGAGCAATGTATGTCTTTTTGGTTTCTCTTCTACGATGGTGTGTGGATCTGTTTTTGGAGCCGCTTCTCCCCTTAACTGGTCCTTCAATGTCTCAATGGTAGTTTTACCGGTATGATTTAGATATTTTACTGATACTGTCTCGACAGTATTTACATTGATATCCCCCATATTAACTGAAGCAAATTTAATTCCATGCTGGTCATTGGATTCTGAAGAAATCTCCCGGGAAATCGAAAAATCTTCAGCCATTACCGGTTCCTGGATAGCGATATGCACATTTTTCATTTGTATATTTGACCCAATAGGATAAGTGAATGATTTTTCATGCCCTTCGTCAAATGGATTAAAAAATATAAACAGTCTGAATTGTGGTTCTGATAATGGAAACTTAATCATATTGGAACGATCTAGATGATCTAAATCGATGGGAATAATTTTGCTGTCCTGACTGGGAATTCCCTTAATTAAAAAAACAGAGTCTGTTCCTGCAGGAATCGTAAATGAAATATCAGCCGTATCCTGATCAAATTCCACAATAGTTTCAATTTCTACCATAACGCCGTTATAGTAGTATTCCGAGTAAATGTTGATATTCACCGGATCCATAACTGGTTCAGCCTGTAAATAAAATGAAAAAAGAAAAACGGGTATGATCCATTGATTTACCATAAAGTCGCTCCTAATAAATTGTTCATAAAATGTTTTATTGAGTTGAAAGTATAGTCAGGACAATTAAATCGTAGAAGGCATGACTGTAAGCTGCGATGCCAAATCCACGAGCTGCATAAATAATTCCCAATATGATTCCGGCAATAAAACGGATAAAAAATAACTCAATTGAAAATAAATCTCCAAAATTACCGACAAAATGAAACAGAGAAAAAACAGCCGCTGCCAATACAACCGCACCCGTATATCGAGCCTGCCGATGCCATTGAAAAATGAATCCCAATATGGATGCAATCCCGGTGATTAGAATCACCCTGAAAACAAATTCTTCATAAATCCCTGCTCCGAGAGATAATACGACCTGCTGCAAAATTCCTTTTGACGGCGGCGACATTAATAAGGTTTGAAAAAAGCCCAAGAGAACAAATAAAATAGCGCTGTAAATGATGCATTCAAAAAACATTGTAAGTAAATATTCACCTTTTACGACCAATGTCTTGAGAGACTTTTTTTGACGTAAAAAAGCAATCGTAAATCCGACCATGAATGAAGCGCTGAACCCATACACACCAAAAATTCCAAATAACCCCAATACTTGTTTCATTAACACATCTGCCCCATTCCTCAAAACAACGATATCTTCAGCAGACAGAAAAATAGTGCCTATTTCGTACAACACAAAAAGAGGCATTGTAAAAATAAAACTATACAACGGAGAGTGCGTTTCTGACCAATAAGTTGATACGTCTCTGGACATTTATAATTTCATGGATGGATTGGTTGGATGATTGAACTTTTCTTTAGCACTCTGGCAATGAAATACGTTGGCACTAACACTTTTTTCAGTCCGAATTAATTTGCAGAACGGCCAGTAGCGCTTCCTGGGGGATGTCTACTTTACCTACTTTTTTCATACGCTTCTTCCCTTCCTTTTGCTTTTCCCACAGTTTCCGTTTGCGTGTAATATCACCGCCGTAACATTTTGCGGTTACATTTTTCCGTAATGCTTTCACCGTAGCGCGGGAAATAATTTTCGAACCCAGTGACGCCTGTATGGGAACTTCAAACATCTGCCGGGGAATGAGTTCTTTCAATTTGGAGCATAACGCCTGCCCCCGGTGAAAGGCATTCCCTGCATGGGTGATTATCGATAAGGCATCCACCAATTCGCCGTTAAGAAGAATATCCAATTTTTTCAAGTCTCCGATTCTAAAATCGGTGAACCTATAGTCCAGGGATGCATACCCTTTCGATACAGATTTTAATTTATCGTAAAAATCAAATATGATTTCCGCCAATGGCAATTCATAGTGAAGCTGAGCTTTATCTTTCGTTAAATAGTCTGTATTCTTGTAAATACCCCGTTTTCTTTGGCATAGCTTCATGAGGTTTCCGATATATTCTTTTGGTGTAATGATTTCTGCCGATACGAACGGTTCTTTGATATCCAAAATCCTTCCGCTTTCAGGCATATCTGCAGGAGTATGCACTTCTAATTCTGCCCCGTCTTTCAATATGATCTGATAACTGACATTGGGAGATGTGGTTACCAGCCCCAAATTGAATTCTCTCTCCAATCTTTCCTGAACAATCTCCATGTGGAGTAATCCTAAAAACCCGCAGCGAAAACCAAATCCCAGCGCTTCACTCGTTTCCGGCTCAAAAATCAGGGAGGCATCATTTAATCTTAACTTATTCAAGGCAGAACGGAGCTGTTCATAATCATCACTATCGGATGGGTATAAACCGGAGAAAACCATCGGCTGCATTTGTTTATATCCGGGGAGCGGTTCAGATGCAAGATTTTCTTTGGTTGTCAATGTATCCCCGGGCCGGACATCATCCACATCGCGAATACTGGCCAATATATATCCCACGTCACCGGAGTGCAATTCGTCTGCTTTCATTTGTTTCAAAACGAAGTGTCCCACTTCTGTGATGTCATATTTTTTATCATGGGCAAAAAACACAGCCCGTGTCCCTGGTTTGAGCACACCGTCCATGACTCGAACATAGGGTATGGCGCCTTTATAATTATCATACATAGAATCGAAAATCATGGCGCGGAGGGGCGCATCATCATTATTCTTCGGCGGTGGGATCCGATGAATAATGGCATTGAATATGTCAGGAATTCCGGCACCGCTCTTAGCGCTGACTTGAACGATTTCGTCACTATCGCAGCCGATAAGCTCCACCAATTGATCCGTCACTTCTTCTATCCGGGCGCTGGGTAAATCAATTTTATTGATAACAGGAATAATCGTCAGATCACTTTCAATGGCCAAATACGTATTGCTCACCGTTTGAGCTTCCACACCCTGCGCCGCATCCACTAACAGCAGAACGCCTTCACACGCAGCCAAAGACCGGCTCACTTCATAAGAAAAATCCACGTGCCCCGGTGTATCGATTAAATTAAAAATATATTCCTGTCCGTCGGTGTGAATATAGTGCATTTGAATGGGATGGCTTTTGATGGTAATCCCCCGCTCCCGCTCCAGGTCCATGCTGTCCAGCACCTGGTCTTTCATCTGTTTTTTGGAAAGAGTATGTGTTTCCTCTAACAGGCGGTCAGCCAGGGTGGATTTGCCATGGTCAATATGGGCGATAATACAAAAATTGCGTAAATGGTCTGTGGACATGGGGCGGAAATTACGGAAATTTGGATTACTCGCCTGCATTTTACTTTCAGCGGGAAGCCCCTCCTACGGAAAAAACAACGACGGGCAGGAATTCAGGATAAAGATTACAGGTTCGGAACGGAGCGCTGACAAGAAAATTCCCATAAAATAGTCATTAATTGAACATCTCCCCAACTATAGAAATGTATAATATCCTGTTGATTGCTCCACTCCGCTCCATTATATCAGAGTGACTTGATAATACTTTGGTTAAATCAAAGAAATTATTAGGGGTGGTCGTGATTGAATAGTTCCATAATGAAAGACTGTTTTCTATTGGAATTTGATTAATTAAAATAATTAACATCACTGATGAATTGATCTATAATCATTGAATTAGTCGTCATTATTTGCATATAATAATATATTTACGATATTTTTTTATTATTATATCGTATAATTTTTGATTTTTATAATATTGTACTTGCATAATTACTATAGTACATTTATTATCCTATCAACAATTGTTATGGAAAATGTAATCAAATGGGAGAAATAAAATGAACCAGAAATATTTTGTATTACTATTAATCGTTTTTGGAATGTTCTTTGGCTGTGAAGATACAATCAATCAAGAACCTCTTACCTATCATGGGAAAGAAGTTTTAGAAACAACGCCATCGTTTCTCATTCCCAGTGGAATCATGTTAAAAGGTGAAGGTCCCAATTCAAAAATACAAACGGATCCACCTTATGGGACTGTATATGGACATGAAACTGATCCGAATAATGTCTATTTGGCCCAGGGCGGTGAATTGTTACCCGACGGTTCCTGGACTGACCAGGTCTATTCAGATCTCTATGGAGCTACTCTGTATAGCAACTCCGGTGTACATTTTGAAACACCTGCCATTGTCACCCTGACAAATACGACTGACTGCAAATACTTGGACGTGAATGATGTATGGATCCCTGTTTCGGGTACTGTGACTGTAACCGCAAAAGCAATTTCCGTCGGAACCAGTGGAACCACTTATATGGAAACAGGATCAAAAGTCCTCATGGGTCATGGCGGAA
>JBHHTW010000022.1:0-38827 GCA_046861385.1 Fidelibacterota bacterium
GTATTATTATAATCATCCAAATGGCAGCTATTGCATCCCGTCGTAATACCCTCATGGGAAAAAACAGCACCTTCCCAAGTAACAAATGAGCTATGACAATCTTCACAAGTTGTTGCAAAATTTAAATCAATATGATTGGGATCAGTTGTATTGTTGTAATCATCCATATGGCAGCTATTGCATCCCGTCGTGATTCCCGTGTGAGCAAATGTGGCTCCTACCCAAGTCGTTGTGGAGGAGTGACAATTTTCGCAAGTGGTCGTAAACCCCAGTGTTTCATCATGAACCGGGTTCAATGCGTCGTGATAGTTCGTCAAATGGCATGTTGCACATGCCAAGGATAATTGATGGCTGAATATAATTGGTATCCATCCAGATTCATTGTGGCATTTATCACAATATTCCAAAGGATATCCATAATCAGTATGGTTCGGATCTGTGGTGCTCTCGTAGGAAGATAAATGACACCCGGAACTCTCACAATTGACTGATAAACCATTATACACATTGTCTACATGGCAAAGTTGACAATCAACTGGCACATGTAGACCATGAAGAACAAAACCGGTTTGGGTAACTGAATGTGTAAAGGAATTGTCCTTCCAATCTTCAGTGGAATGGCAGACTTGGCAATCGGAGCTAATATTATTATTCCCGTGAGGAGGATATGCAGATGTTTCATACTCCGGAGAATGGCATTGAATGCACGATTCACTGCTGAATGATGTATGGGAAAAAATAGATTGCTGCCAGGAAACTGTAGTATGACATGCCTCACAGAAATCAGCGATATTATGAGAACCATGGTCATAAGAAGATATAGTGTAATTTGTCTGAGCTAATCCAGTAGATATATGGCACCCGGCACATGTCAAGGGTAAATCATAATTTCCAGCCGTTCCATGGCATTGTTCGCAATCCGTAGTGATATGGCTTCCGGTTAATGGGAATGCAGTCAAATCATGATTAACTTCGGCTCCAAGCCACTCTATGGTTGTATGGCAAATCTCACAATCTTGATTAAAGTTTTTCTCATTATGATTTGGTGCGTTGGGGAATTGACTTAATCCGGTCGCTTCGTAATCCTGTTGGTGGCATGACCAACAATCGTCCTGAGTTCCCTGGAATACCCCGGAATGACACCCAGAGCATTCCGCGCCGAAGTGAGCACCCGTCAAAGGCCATTGTGTTCGTATATTGTGATCAAATGTAGATGGAAACCAGGAGGAGCGGTTGAGTTCGTGGCATTCCTGGCAGTCCGTGCTGATCCTTGCCTGAAAATGAGATGGGTTTTCTGCATTGTTATACACATTTATATGACAGCTATAACAATCAGATGGCGTTACATCAAAACGTGTCAAATCATCATGGCAGAAACGGCAATCTACAGAACGATGAGCGCCCATGAGGGAAAAACGTGTTTCTTCATGATCATATATTCTCTGTTCTACTATCCAGGTATTTGATGTATGGCACCCACTGCATTGATCTCCTAATTGGCTTTTGTGAATATCCAGATGGCACGAATTACAGGAAGCCGAAATATGACTAAATCTATGTTTTTCGCCAAGGGTAGCCCCTTTATGACAATTAGAACAATTGGCAATCGTATGGACACCTTCCAGTTTAAATGCCGTTTTACTATGATCGAAATTGCTTAACTCAAGCTTATCCCATCCGCCTGTTCCGTGGCAATCGCTGCACTCATAACCTGGGACGGCCAACTCCTGCCCATGTAGTAGTGTTAGTAACATTATTGTAAATATTATTCCAACGGTAGTTAGTTTTAAAATATTATTGTCATTGCCTGCCCGCCTCTTATCACTTATTAAAAAGGTGGCAGGCGGGCAATCTTCTTCTATAAGCAAATCCAAGGAGATCACTTTGTCGCAAGCTCCTCGTGATGACATATTTAGAATTACTGATGAATACTTTTGATTCATATAATTTTCATATTACTATATTTGTAATCGATGAGTTTCATCTACCTGATTTCTTCAGTAAATGTATGGCAGTCACTACACTGACGGGGTGTTGGAATATATCTGGTAAATAGTCCGTTTATATCTTTTTCTGATTTATGGCATTCATTGCACTTCACATCTTGATGTCGGCCATCCAGTGGAAAAGAGGATTTTTGATGATCAAATTTTGTAAGGGTAAACAAATCATTTGTATGACAGGATTCACAGGCGTTATCAAAATTTTTCATAAATTGATTTCGATGCACATCCTCATGACAGACATTACATGAATACCTCGTCCACGTAAAGCGTGTTGTTGTAATCCCTGGTTTGGGTTGGTAAGGTTCGTGGCATTTATTGCAAGGGACGGCCAGATGCGAACCATCTAATTGTAACCGGGCCAATTGATGCATTGATGTGGTAAAAGATGATGGAATAAAACCATTCACATTATGACATGGTGTGCAATCACCGCCATCTTCCCGTCTCGTAAATTGGTTATAATGTTTGTCCTCGTGGCATCGATCACAGCGATCATATTCTGGCAACCGGCTTACTTCAGTTTTCTGGTGGCATTCATTGCATTTCACATTGGAATGTTTCCCATTTAAAGGATACTTTGTTTGACCATGATCAAAGGGTTTTAGATCTTCTTTCCAGTCTACAGTTGTATGACATGTTTCACATGTGGCTCCAAAAGTTCCTTTATGAAAATCTTCGTGACAACTAGTGCAGTTTTCAAAAGCGAGACCCGTTAACTGCCACACCTGATTCGGGCGATCTTCTTGAGCTGGGTGACATTTAATACAATCAACTTTCTGATGAGCACCGGTTAAGAGAAACTTTGCCCGGGTATGATCGAAATCATTGATAGCAAGGTTCCAATCTGAAGTGTTATGGCAGGATACACAATTATTAGAGACCTGATTCTGATGGATATTCTCATGACAGCTATGACATGTCTCTTCCAACCCGAGAAATGTTCTGCCCAATACATTATGCTGAGGTCGGTCACTGGCCCAATTAATAATAGAGTGTCCTTTAATATTTTCACTCGTATGGCATTTATTGCACTCTAGTTCCTGATGTTTGCCTGTTAAAACATATCCTGTTTCTTCATGATCGAATTGTTTGATATCCTTTGGCCAATAGACCAATTCAAAGTCTTTACCATTATGGTCAGAGTGACACTCACCGCACTCGTTTAGTTTATCTCTATGGTAACCTTTCTTGGCATCGAGTCTTTCTTTTAACGGTGAATGACAATCTACACACCCGGTTGACAATTCCTTTTTTCTTAATTCATGGCATTGAGTGCAGTTGGTGTTTCCTTCAAGATGAGCATGGTATTTAGAGAGCGGTCCCGGGGAAAATTGGGCAAAAATCAATCCAGTATTAATGAAGACCCAAAAGAGAATATTATAAGAAACTTTTCTACCCATAGCTTTCGTTTTTTATATCTTCCTTATCTATGCCTAATGTAATTAAATCTGTTAATACAGATTCTAAAAATCTGGGGGGAGGAGTTAATTCTTTTTCTTTTGCTGCTCTTTTTTCATAAATAGAATTTCCGGGTCCACAAACATAAATGGTTCTATTTTCTTCCGGAAGAATCTCATTAATCATCTCTAAATCTACTCGTCTATTGTAACATTTTACCGGTAACCCTGACTTCGGTTTTCTTGTAAAGGCAAATACAATATCCAAATGATCAGGAAAGTCCTTTTGCAGTTGGAGAAGCTCATTTCCGAAAATGGTGTCTGACCAATTTCGATTACTATAAAGCAATTTATGTTTTATATCGGGATAATTGCGAAGCGCATATTTAATAATACTGTAATTGGGCACAATTCCACTTCCGGCGCAAATATGGACCAATGTTTCCTCCACCGGTTCTTTTAAAACATAAGGACCTGTGAACCCGGTAATGACCATTCTGGTTCCCCGGGGAGTCCTTTTGGCTAAAATGGGAGACAGTAGTGGAGGATACTTTGTTTTTCCCGAAATATAACGCTCTTCTTTTATCGTAACTGCCAAATATTTCTCGTCCGGTGCGCTCGAAAGTGAGTAGGCCCGTGGTTTTTCCCTTTTCCCTTTCTTATCTTCTAAATATTTTGTCCATCGTTCCAAGGCTTCAAATTGATGTGGATCAATGGTTAAAAAATGCCCTGGTTCATATGCCAGTAAATCATTGCCTGTAAATAGAATTAAGGTGGTTGTTTCATCCGTATTGATAATCACTTCGGCCACCATCACTTCAAGTTGTTTTATTTTTTTGCGAATATCATTCATGTGTTGTTCTATGCTTTAGATTCTATTTTTTTCCCAAATTCAATTCCGATTGAATTCAACAGCGGGAATGGTAATTCTCCACCGGCAAAAATAAAAACATAATTATTTTCAATATCTATTTCGGAATCACGTGTCTTCAGTGTGACGGAATCTTGTTCAATTTTTACAGGGTTGGAGTTGAATACTACTCTTAATAATTTTTCTGAAATCGCTTTTTCAATTTGAGCCTCATTCCGAGCTTTTAACCTGAAGAAATTTTCCTTTCGATAGGAAATGGTTACTTCATTGCCTTCCTGATGGGCCAAACCAATCGCAGCTTCAATGGCACTATCTCCTCCGCCAATCACCATTAATTTCCTATTCTTGTAGGTTTCAGCATCCAATAATTTATACATCACTTTACTCATATTTTCACCCGGTACTCCCAATTTTCTGGGGGTACCTCTCCTCCCCAGAGCCAATATGACGTTTGATGCAGAAACTGGATCAGATGAAGTATTAACAGTGAAATTTCCAAACTCACCGGTTACACCCAATAGCTTATGCCCGGTTAATAATCTGATTTTTTGCTCGCTTATTACTTTTTCCCAAATTTCTAACAATTCTTCCTTTTGATATTCTCCTTTTTTTAAAGAACCAAATAAGGGCAATTCCACCGGTTGTACCAGCACCAATTTTCTTCGGGGATACTGGAGGATGGTTCCGCCAGGCTGGTCCTGATCCAATATTAAATAATTTAAACCCAATTCTTTTGCTCTAAGACCGGCAGATAAACCTGCAGGGCCGGCTCCGATAATCACAACATCAAATTCAGCTTTTGAACTTGTTGATTTATTTTTATGAATATGGTCCATGGCAGTGACACCATGGCTAATCGCATTTTTAATCAATGCTAAACCGCTCAATTCCCCAATGATATATAGGCCGGATATATTGGTTTCAAAATGCTTTGACAACTGCGGGATATCCTCTCTTTGACTAATGTCTCCCAACCCGACTTCGATGGCTCCCACCGGACAATTTTCCGCACATTTTGCGTGCCCCACACAATGACTTCCATGTATAATTGTTGCTTTTCCTTCAATGAGCCCCAACACGACCCCTTCTGGGCAAGAATCCACACAGATTCCGCATCCAATACATAATGAGCGATTAATAATGGGGTGTTGTAATAATGCTTTATCTTGTCTTTTTGCCCTCGTTTCTTCCAACCGTTTTTTGGTTTGAACTTCTTTTTTCTTCATATTTCGAATATAGGGCACCAGAAACAAAAGAATGATTAAAAGACCGATCCCCCAGCTGATTAATTGTTCATTGCCCATCAGAAAACCCAGGTATAACCCAGTGAAACAGCAACTGTAATATGAACAAACATAATCACAATCATGGTATAGGCGAACGGTTTATGAATCACATGCCAGTAGTGAAATAAACTTTGAGCTGCATGCCAAAAAGCAATTTGGCGATCCATTTTAACAATCTGTTTCAATGAATGTTTAAATTGTTTCATTTCTTTTCGGGAGATAGATGACGATTTGGATATTTCTGTTTTAATTTTTTGCCATTTGAACCCGAAAGATATATCCATGAAGAAAATCGTGAATATACCCAGTAAACCCCGTTTTTTAATTTTATCCGCGCCGGACAATTCCCGGATTCTTTCCACAGTACTATCAGATATATCAAATTCTTTCTTAAACTGATCTGTCCGTATTTGTAATTTTTCTTTAAAATCTTCCCGGGTTATTTCCTTCCCGCTCACGCGATGGGGTATTTTAATATAGATATACCTTCCAATAAATCCGCTTAATGCAACCGCCACCATTGACCAATAGGATATGGAGACGAGACCTCCAAATTTAATGGCTGTGTGAAACGTAACCAGAATCGGTCCGGCAATCCCTAAAAAAATATGGTAATTCAGCCAAGTCGGCAATTTGCCCCATTTTCGAAAAAACTTTACCCGTTTTCTGATGGAATAAATAAACATCAGCAGCATCATGCCTCCGCCCACAATACCCAAGCCATGCCCGAACGTACCACCCGGTTTCCACAATTTGTGTATCAGTTTAATATGCGGCCGCTCTGCAAGAGGAGATAAATAGTAAGGGCCAATATTTATGATTATCCATGCAGAGATAATTACCAACAAAAATGTGGTTATGGTTAATATTATTTTATGAATTTTATTCATTAAAGGAAAATCCCGAATTGTAATTTAAATAATTACGACTATTACCTCTTATTATTTGTTAACTCTATTATTTATATGCGATTACAATTGTGATTGATTAAACATTTTTCGTTAATTTTACCAATGGATATACCCATACACCCGATACTGGTTCATTTTCCAATAGCATTAATTACTTCTGCATTTTTCTTTCAAGCACTGTATGTATGGAAACTCCCATTAATTTGCCGAACAATGAGTATGTGGCTTTTGGGATTAGGCGCACTATTAAGCATACCTGCGACAGTATCCGGGCAGGAGGAGGCTGTATATGTAGGCCAATTCGGATTAGAAACGATTGTATTAGAAACAATCCAACTTCATGAATTAATGGCAAATTTAGCGACGTGGGGGAGCTTGATTACAGTGCTGGCTTGGGTTTATTTCTTTTTAAATAATCCCCATGATGATAGAATAGATCGCTTGGCGCTTGCCTTTTTAGGTTTGCTGACAGGGTTCGTAATTTTTACCGGGTATTTGGGAGGACTTTTATCTCACGGTCATGGTGTTGGTATGCCTTAATTGTATGAATCAATGACTTATTATACTTACGATGTCATCGTTCTTGGGGCCGGTATTAATGGATGTGGCATCGCTCGGGAACTCTCGCTTCGCAGTAAAAAAGTACTGGTTATTGATAAATCTATTATTGGCGGCGGAACATCTTCAAAATCCTCAAGATTGATCCATGGCGGATTGCGATACTTGGAGTCCTTCCAATTTAACTTAGTCAAAGAATCACTTTTGGATCGAAAAGAATTGACAGAATTATACCCGGACTTGGTTCGATTTCGTCCTTTTTACCTTCCGGTATATAAATCCAGTCCCAGAAATGCATTAATCATTTGGACGGGTCTTAAGTTATATGATTTTCTATCTGACAAATATACAGATCATCAATCTAAAATCATTCCCAGAAAAGAATTTTCACTCCATGCCCCCTGCTTAAAACAAGAGAATCTCCGCGCTGTTTTTAAATATTATGATGCCAAAACCAATGATTTAAAATTAACCCGGCAAGTGGCAAAAGATGCAGAAAATCTCGGATGTACTATTGTTGAAAACACAAGCGTTAAACAAATCAAAAATAATCAATCTCATTTTACCATTTCCTCAAACCATGGGAATTTTCAAGCACCGGTATTGATTAATGCGACGGGTCCCTGGATTGATGAAGTCAACCATCAATACCATTTATCTGCTAAATATCAAATCAGAAAAATCAGCGGGATACATATAGTGATACACGGTCTTGTGGCAAACGATCTCTTATTTATGCAGACAAAAGGAAAGCGAATTTTTTTCATCATTCCCGAGCCGGAACTAAATCAAACATTGATCGGAACGACAGAGCGAGAAGAAGTTATTTCACCCGATGACGTTATCGTCAATCCGGAAGATGTAAAATATGTTTTGAAAAATATTAATGAGTATTTAAACACGGACCATCAAATTCACGCATCCGATATTCGTCACACATTTATTGGCATTCGACCGTTGATTTCCCATAAAGAAAATCCGACAGATTTATCTCGAGAGTATGAACTAGACCTCCATAAAATAAATGGGACTAAACTACTCCATGTTTTTGGTGGGAAAATGACCACCTTTTTATCCCTCGCTCGAAAAGCAGCTGATTTGATACGTTAATATTATTATGCGTATCTTAAAGAAAGTTCTGCATACTAATCATCCAATTAGTCTTTCGCTCCTGTAGTTTTTTATTCATCTCTAATAATATTCACCAAAAATGCTTTGGCATTTGTGGATGAAAATAACCCATATCCATTTTCAATGTTTGACTCCGGCAGAAGATATTGATTTTGACCCACAGGATCACCCTTGAAATAGTTATAATAAGCATCGTCAGTCGTTTCAACAATGATTAGATGCAGACCGTAATAATTGAAAAAGAGCCAGCTCATTGAAATGGGCGGCGTGGATGCTTGCCACGTGAATGGATTGATCCGGTATGGGTCGCCATTTTCGTCACGTAAATAATCCTCTTTCCATATTTTATAAACAAGCGATGTATCATAAATAAGATTTACAAATGTTGAATCTCTCACTTGGTTCCGGTTAAAATCAGAATATGAGTCCGTTGAAATTGTGTAGATGCCATCACCATTCAGATCATTGAAAGGTTCTAACCCCCTTTGAGCGGCCTCCAGGGCTAAAGTGGTTATTTTGATGGCTGTGTTTTGGCTTTCTTCAAAGTCCAGTAAAAAGAGAGGGAATGAAGCAAAGCTTTCTGTATAGCATCCGCCATTTTTATAAACAGCATTTGAAATGGAATGAAAATCAATAAGATTGATCAAAGTATCGGGTTGATCCAAAAAATGAATCCATTCGAATTCGAAATTATCAACATTTACAGATGGAACGACCAATTCTTTATTATCACAAACGTATGATTGATTTACCGGACTAAAAAAATCCATACCGTCCGGGATGGTTGTTTCAGCCGTCACTTCATAGGAACCATAGTTGGCGCTCAAAATATATGTCTTACCTGGAAGGAAGATTACAGAATCGGGAGTCAGATAACGACCAATTCGCCCTGGGACGGGATCAGCAATATATTCGACTCCAGTACTTTTTTCTGTAATGGTTACAGCTGCATTTTCAATGTATAAATCATTCATATCGACTTGGGCTTCGATATCTGACGATATGGATACATAACAGGTATCCCCCACTCGTCCCATGGGAAGATTCGCTCCCAAATTACAAAAAACCACCAATTTATCTTCATAAGCAGCAACATTTTTATCAAAACTGCAGGATAAAACTAAGAGAGAAAATGATATGATAATAAAATGTCTCATCTTAAAAACTTATGTTAATTCCAATTGATGGAATGATTGGAAAAACGGATATATCACTCCGGGTAACTTTTCCTTCATCCGGTTCGTCTACGTTAGGTTCTCCCGGGTCCGGATATCCATTGCCATTGGTATCATGTTTATCTTTTTCCCAGTCTGCATCATCATCTAATCCATTATAAATATTGCCCACAGTATAAAAGTATCGAAAAATATTATCTCTGTTATAACTATTGATTACCTGAAGATAGAGGTCCAAGTTCATTTTTTTGAGTTTGAAATGCCTAACAGCGCCCAAATCCAGCCGATGATAATCAGGATATCGTCCGGAGTTCCTTGAACCGGGGATTGTACTGAATCCACCGACTGTATTATCAAATGTATAATCCAGATTTTCAATATAATATCCCAAAATAGGTGTAAACGCCTGACCTGATTGATAAGACCACTGCCAATTCAATTCCCATTTTTTATTTATATGGTAACTGCCAATAATCGTGAAGGCATGGCGACGATCCCAATTTGTAAAATACTCTTTCCCGCCCATCAATTTCCTGGAGATGGAATATGTGTAGGATACCCAGCCATTTAAACGACCAGCCAATTTTTGAGCGAAAACTTCAAAACCATAAGCATAACCATTGGCTTCATCAAACATATCAGTCAGTTTTTCATCGGAAATAATTTCATCAGAAGATGCTCGGGTATCGACAAATGTGAGCATATTTTTTAAATCTTTATAATAGGTTTCAATCTGAAGTTTATATTTTTCACCAAAATATTCTTCATATCCCAGCACCACCTGTATGGACTTTCCCGGATCAACCGATTCATCTATAGCCATCCAAAAATCAAGCAGGGTCGGATTATAATCATCCTGTACCGTCATGATAAATTGATGATAATTCCCTAATGCAAAATTAATATAGCGGTTTTTAGTCAAAAGGTATTTTAATCCCAGGCGCAAATCGGGGAAAAATTTATCCGGATGGGCGTTATAACTATTCATCCGAAAGCCCGGTTCAATAATAAACCGCTTTCTCGGGATCCATTTTAATTTCACATAAGCAGCTGTCTCTACAGGCGATTTTTTAATCACAAAAATGGAAGAATCAGCAAAAGCATTGTCATAATTAAATCCTAATTCTTTCCAATGACCGCCAAATTTCCAGGTCATTTTATCATTCTGGAAATAGGTAAGGTTGGCAGAAGCAGTCAAATCGTGGATGGTGTTATCCTGGATAATTCCCGACTCACCCCCGAGATTAAAAAACGTGAAAAATCGACTGCTTGCTAATAAAAAGTTCCCAACGAGCAGGTCATTGAATATTCGTCTGTATGAACTACTGATTGTTTCATTTCCCCAATAGGTATCCATCCCCAAATCATCGAATACAAATACATCTTTCCCATTGTAAAAACTGATACTGACCCTATCTTTAGAGGTTATATCGGTAAAAACATGACCTTGGAGATCGTAAAAATAATATGGAGGTACATTAAAATCTGTTTGCTCAAGAACTTTATCGAAATAGGTTCTCCGGCCGGATACTAACCACGCGCCATTCGGGATAGGCCCTTCCAGTGTGGTTTGGGCTGATAAGATAGAAATATTCATTTTTGCATCAAATTTTTTACTGTTTCCCTCCCGGCTTGTAACATTTAAAACAGCAGATAGTCGTCCCCCGTATTCAGCATTATATCCACCCTTAATTAATTCCGCATCTTTTATCGCATCAACAATAAAATTCGAGAATACACCTCCAAGATGAGATGGATTATATACCGTTATACCATCCAGCAGAATCAGATTTTGATCCGTATTTCCACCGCGAATAATTAGTCCAGTGCTGAATTCCGAAGGAGTTAAAACACCGGGTAAAGCTTGAATAGTACGAAAAATGTCCGGTTCCAAAACAGAAGGAATTGATCGAATTTGTCGCGTTGATAAATTCACTCGACTTGGCTGAATATTGAATTGACGGGCGATTTTTTCCGCTGATACGTCTACTTCAGCCAATGTCAATACTTCCGGGTTTAGGCTGATATTTATTCTTTGAATTCGGTCAGCGGTAAAGTGAATTTTATTCTTATACTGAACATATCCCAAAAAGGAGACTATTAACGTCAGGGAATCAGCCTCGATATTATCAATGACATAATAACCGTTTCGATCGGTGGCCATTCCCCGACCTGTTTCCTGAAAAAAAACATTCGCACCGATCAATGTTTCACCTGTCTTGCCATCGGTGATGATACCGGTCAACCGGGAAGTTTGAGCAATGACAGTTGAATTATGATAAAAGAATAGAAAAAAGAGTGAAAGCTTAATTGCTTTCAGAAAAAATACGTAAAATTTCCTCTGCATGGTTGATTACATTTACCTGATTGTAGATTTTTACAAGCATTCCACTTTCATCAATTAAATATGTTTTTCTGCTTGGAAAAAACATGCCGTCAGCTCCATATGTTTTAGACACTGATTTGTCACTATCTGTTAGTAAGTGGAAGGGGAGTTTATGCTTGGTAATAAATTTTTGATGACTTTTGGCATTATCGTAACTAATCCCAAATACCACAATTTTGTTTTCCTGGAAAGAGCTGTAAGAATCCCTGATACCACAGGCCTCTTTTGTACATCCTGGTGTCTCATCTTTTGGATAAAAATATACCATAACTTTTTGCCCTTGATATTGGGAGAGTGTGTGTATCTGTCCATTTTCATCGGCCAATGAAAAGTCAGGTGCCACGTCTCCAATTTTCAATGGTATCGTCCGACTCCATAGGAGACCCATTATCATTATAGTTATGGATAAAACCTTTAACATCATTTTACACTTGCGATAATTTAGCCATAGAAAACTTTATTTCATTCATTTAATAACGGCATCATTTTCAAAATGTTTCGATAACAACATGTTCCAGGGCAGATTCAAGCAGAAGTGGTATATCTAGTTTTTCTTCCTGAATCAATACTTCTTTCAGCTTTGCTTTTGTTGCAGGATGCTTTGGTGTAAATAACGAACAACAATCTTGGTCAGGTAAAATGGAAATGTCGTAAGTATTTATTTCCCGTGCTTTTTCAATAATCTCTAGTTTATCAAATCCGATCAAAGGTCTTAGAACGGGCATTGTTATTGCTTCCTCAATGACGCCCATGTTTTCCAACGTTTGAGATGCAACCTGTCCCAGGGAGTCACCGGTAATCAACGCACTTGCTTTTACTATATGAGCAATCGCTTCTGCGATACGAACCATAAACCGCCTGTATAAAATCACTCGATACTTCGCTTCTGTTTCAGTCATAATCTCTTTTTGAATCGGCGCAAGCTCAACTAAATATAATTTCGACCTTTGCTGAAACGACTGCAATATTTCAATCATTTCTCTCACTTTTTCAATTGATGCCTGGTTTGTGTAGGGAACCGAGTGGAAATGCACGAAAATATTCGCTGCCCCTCGTTTCATAGCGTAATACGATGCAACGGGAGAATCAATCCCGCCGGATAAGAGTGAGACGACTTTTCCACTGACACCAACCGGTAATCCACCCTGTCCACGAATTTTTTCAGTATAAATGAACGCCATACCATCTACAATATCAATAAAACAAGTTCTGTCCGGTTTTCCCAGGTTAACTGTTTTACCGGTGGCTTCTAAGATAGCTCCACCAATTTCCTCATTCATTTTTTGTGAACTGACAGGAAAATTTTTATCTGTTCTTCTCGATGTGACACGAAAGGACTCATAGTTGCCGGAACCCATTGTTTCCACAGCCAACCTGATAATAGGTTCCATTTTCTGCTTCGTTTGAAAAGCTGGAGCAAAATACACTAATCCGCAGACATTTTTTAATACGGTCTCGATAGATGAGATTTCATTTTGTCCTTTCTCGTTCAGTCGAATGATTATTCGCCCGTACAATCGGGAAATAGACGAGAAAGAATCCGGGACGAATCGCTTCAGGGATTCCCGAAGATTCTCCTGAAGTTTTTTCTCAAAATAACCGCGGTTTTTACCTTTGAGTCCAATTTCTCCGTAATGACAAAGTATAATGTCTGGTTTCATATGAGAAACTTACGTATTCATGATTGAGATTTAAGTACCTAAAATAGGGTATCATTCCACGTTTTTCCCTCTTTTTGGAATACCAGCCTGCCGGACGAACAGGTATTGACCATATCAATGCATCCATCAACAATGTTGATGGAATCTATAATAATTACATTTATAGAGAGCTTTGAAAAAGGTATTGAAACTTTAAAAAGATTTGTCTGTTATTTTGAATCAGATCCAATGATTGATATCCATGGGGACCTTCATCGTAAATATGATCTGATCCGAGATAAAAAATTGTAAATGGATTGGGCTGGTACGTAATTAAAGGCTGGAGATTGAAGGATTTAACTATGTCGCCAAATACAAAATCTTTTTGATAAAAATGTTCACCAATCATCCGAACAGAAAAATACCGGTTGAATTGGTAACTAAATTTAATGTACCAACGATTTCCTTTATAATAATGGTCAGGATTATCCAGATACGTGGCAACATTACCCGAATAAGATAATCGGGTTCCAATTTGATCCGTCCATTTGATACGAGTAAAAGCCCCCCAGGAATTGACAAAACCAATTTCCGGAATGTCCAAATAACGGATAATGGCACGGTTGACTGATCCATTGAACCCAAAGGAATATCTCTCGCTGAAGCGGGTATGAATACGAAATGAAAATTGATAAATACCGTTGAATAGGCTGTCCTGGTATACTTCGTTACTGGGGGAAAAATTAAGGTTTATGTTGGTTTGTCCGGCAAATTGCCCCCCGACAGCCATAAATACCCAGTTTCCTCTCATATCCCAGTTATAGTACCAATCCCGGCCAGCGGCAAAAATGAAATGCATGTTCTGGACCCAAAAATTATTTGGATAAATATTATGCATAATATTACCGTTTAATTGACGGATATGATTCCGTTGAATAAACCCGTTATCCAACCGAAACGTGGGTGTCCTTTCTGAGTACAGGGTAGAATATCCCCAATTTCTCCCGCTGCGATCCAACATAATAAATAATTGATGGCCTTGGAACGTTTCGCCATCAAAATCAGATGTCAGAGATGGATCACCAAACTTCATTCCGTTAATGCCCGCATCACTTGAAACAATTGTATCTTTGGGTTCAATGGTTCCACTGGCAAAAGCCTGCCATGTAAGTGAAAGATTATTATTAATGTAATATTGACCGTCAAATCCGACCAGAGTTCCTCTACCATCCTGATAAACTTTATCGCTTAGTACGCCGCCAACATAAGAGCTATTATTCATGGTATATTTGAGGCGGGCGATATTGACAACGCTTTTTCCAACATCAGCCAGGGCACTCCAATCCTTAAATGGAATAATAATACCTGTATTTTCATCCATTGCACTAATGATTCCATAATCTATTCCCCATGCCCGTCCCAATAATTTTGCTGCATATTTTGGATCATTAATTGTACGAGTATAGATCGCTCTGATGCTAGGCATCCAACCATTTCCTCCGGTGCGAAAAAGATCACTGCCTTCATTAAAAAACGGTCTTTTTTCCGGGAAGTACAATGCGAAAGGAGAATTGACATCAAATTGAGAAACATCTGCTTCCACCTGACTAAAATCCGGATTTACGGTTAATTCTAAGGTAGTGGCTGAACCGATCGGTAATTTTAACCCAATGGCTATATCAGAATTAACATTTTCATTGATAAACTGTTGGTTCTCTTTTAAAGTGCCGGT
This sequence comes from Fidelibacterota bacterium, assembly GCA_046861385.1. GTDB lineage: Bacteria > Fidelibacterota > Marinisomatia > Marinisomatales > TCS55 > JADFRD01. Next base: position 15,094 of record JBHHTW010000022.1, read on the forward strand.
CTGGGTTCCGACGATGCTCGGCAACCACTCAATACTTCTTTTGGATTTAATTCCTTCAATACCGGTCAAATAACCCAGCTGACACAGCTGGCATGGATTATTTCTATCTATTTTTGTCCAGGAAAATTGTCTCCGGGTATCCGATCTGGGTAAGGTCCTGAATGCAGTGAATCGCCAGGCATGATTTTCTTTTTCAGGGAAACGTAAACTGCTGAAAGGAATGGCCATTTCAACTACATAACCATCCTCTGCAATCCTGCCGGTTGAATGAAAGATAATATCATATGATTTATCTTCATTATTTCCAACTTTGATTCCGTCAGCTTGAATTCCCAACGGATTAACAAAGCATATAACAGCGGATGTTGCTTCGCCATAAGTATCAATCATGATACCGACAAAATCATCCTGCCATATTTTATCTCTAGGCGAAATGGTTGCCCTGATATCGTCAGGGTCATCATAGGCATAAAATGCAATATATAATTGTTTATCATCATACATGGTTCTGACTTCTGTTAGTACGGAAGGTGAAATATTCTCTCCCGGCATCACTTCATAAAACACATCTGAACTAGCTGCATCTGTCCAAACCGGTTCATCTAATATTCCGTCTATGTTAACAGGCGAATTTATTTTGGATATATGCAGCACAGGAGCGTCGTCATTCGTTTCTTTATCTCCGGATAACAGCATTGTAGATCCAATAATAAAAATTAAAATTACCCTAATAATCATTCTAATACAGGTTAAGGTTGATAACTCCACTATATTACTCTGTCTTACTGACTCTAAGTCTTTATTGTTAGTTGTTTGGGGTAAGCAATTCTGAGGAAGATTAATTGGGGTTAAGTATGATGTATTTCTCTTCCAATAAACTCGTCCATAGAATTATTAATTCCAAGGAAATCCAAAATAGTATCCTGAAATGAAACGGGGAGCAGCCTGAGAGGGAAAATGGAATAAACAAACCGAGGCATAATTAGCCTGGCCTTACCTTTTGCAACTGCTTTAATGATCCGTTTAACAACGTCACCTTCCTTTAGAATCGGGAGAATAAAGCTAAATCGGGTTTTGGTTCCGGCAAACATTCCCGTATCCACAAAAAACGGACAAACGACCGTGGTTTTAACATCACTTCCATTCTTTTTTAATTCCAGCCGCAGGGATTCATCGAAACCAATGGCTGCAAATTTACTACTGCAATAGTCGGTTAATTTTGGCGTGGCGGCTAACCCTCCGGATGAAGCGATGGTCACAATATGTCCTGAATTTCTTTCCAACATCCCGGGTAAGAAACATTTTACCAGCCAGAAATGCGCTAAAATATTCACCTGGAATGTTTTTTCGATCATCGCATCCGAAGCATCCAATAAATTTTTTCCCGTCACAATTCCAGCATTATTAATCAGGATGTCGACGGAATTAATTTGGGAAGCTGTATCATAAATATCTTGTTTATTGGATAAATCGCACAGATATGTTTTAACTGCAATACCCTTTTCAACCAGTTCATTCTTAACCGATTCGAGACCATTTTCATCTATGTCCAGCAATATCATTTTCCCTCCCAGGTTTCCCATTTGGGTGGCCATCAACCTACCCATTCCACTGGCTGCTCCGGTAATAAGAATTTTCTTACTTTTGTAATAGTTCATTATTCTTTTTCGAAATCAAGAGAGATTGAATTAACACAGTAACGTTTTCCGGTTGGGTTAGGTCCGTCATCAAATACATGCCCCAAATGTGAACCGCAATTAGCACACTGGATTTCAGTTCGTTTCATCCCCATACTGTTGTCTTCTATATATTTGATTTTCCCATCACCAATGGTTTCATAAAAACTGGGCCAACCGCTGCCGGAATTATATTTGGTTTTTGAACTGAATAATTCATTTCCACATGCAGCACAAATATATATTCCGTTTTCAGTATAAGAATAATATTTACCTGTGAATGGTCTTTCAGTTCCTTTTCGACGAAGAACAGAATATTCTTCTGGTGTCAGGCATGTTTGCCAATCCTGCTCGGATTTTATTCCTTTTTTTATCATTTGTGTCTCCCTTGAATTGGGTTGAGCTAAAATGAAAATGGGTAGAATTGATAGTATGAGAATGTACTTCATATATATTCCTTACTTGAATATGCTTAATCAAAAAGAAGATTTCAACTATTGAATTTCTCTTTATACATTCCAAGGTTATAGGAAAGTTCCCAATGAGAATAGTCTGCCTTATTTTAGTATTGTGTACCATACTGCCCTCAGGTGAAGTCGATCAATACCTCGCTTGGAGTCAACTGCCGAATGATGAATCAGATCTGTTGAACAAGCTGTTCAATGAGGAAATTCAGATTGCGCTTTTGGCAATCAACGAAAATCATCGTGACTGCTCCTGTGAAGAAGCTGCCGGTAAAATTTTAAAGCATTTTGGTATTGGTTTAAATACTCCATTGGAAATTCGATTAAAGAATTCAACCGATCTTGAAAAATATCCGAACGATGATATTTTATTAAGTGAACGATATAAACGCAGCATTTTCAGAAAAGAATTCACAAATGAAATTATCGATCAATACCAAGATTACAGTCTGAATATGCAAATTGATGAAATCATTAATATTGGTGGAATTTACATCGGCGTAGATAAATTAACGCATTTTACAGCATCCGGTTATCTATACTATAAAATTTATCATTTAGCACTTGAACAGGGGGAATCTGAGGATGCCGCAATTCAAATGGCTATCAATATGGGTATTATTGGAGAAAAAAATATCTTGGGGAGATTTCCATCCGGTGTTTTCTCTTTTGCAGATTTAGAGAGCAATTATCAGGGATTTCAATTTGCAATGGATCTTTGCAGGGATGACCTGGTTTATTTAAAGAGGACAGGAAAAGGTTGGGAATTGGAGGGACAATTTGATTTACAAAAATATGTAAATCCTTTTTGGGATGAATCCTATAATCCCTCTTTTTATTATGAAGGTTACAACTTGGCGCTGATGCCAAAATCTGAAACTGTATTAAATAATATTCCCCATTATTGTTCAAAATATCACAGTAAAAGAATTCAAGGAATTGTTACTTATTACACCAGCAAAGCCGATTCCAGTTATTCCATTAAATATTTACAAAAACTAGTAAAAAGCGGTGAAGTTCCGGACCCAAGTCCCTTTAATATTCGTAACATTTGTCCGGAGTAAATTGTGTTGTATTATGTTGTAAAACTGATGGGAATTACTGCTATTCGAACTTTTTTTAATCATATTTCTTCAAAGCACAGTGATAAAATCCCTGAAAATGAACCAATTATTTTTACATCCAATCATCCCAATACAATGATGGATCCAATTATTATCGGATATACGTGTAGAAGAAATCCCTATTATTTTGCAAAAAGCACTCTGTTTGATAATACTATCATCAGGTGGTTCCTCAAACAGATGCAGTTGGTTCCTGTCTACCGCAGAGAAGATAATCCAAACCTGATGCACCGAAATGAAGAAACATTTAGAGAAGCGGATGAAATCCTCAATCGACACAAAGCATTTCTCATTTTTCCCGAAGGGATTTCGACAGGTGACCGCACCCTGAGTGAAATTAAAACGGGCGCCGCCAGAATTGGATTCCAAGCTGAAGTCAATCACAATTGGACATTGGGCGTAAAGATTATACCCGTGGGGTTAAACTATTCCAAGGCCATTCAATTTCGCAGTGATGTTTTGGCCCGCTACGGAAAACCCATTATATTATCAGACTTTCGATCTTTGTATGAACAGGATAAGGTGGAAGCAGTCCATCAGGTGACGAGCCAAATCGAAACAGCGCTTTCTAAATTGACAGTTTACTTAAAAGATTTAGAAATGCAAAATATAGTCGAAGCATTGGAAACAATTTATAAACAGGAATTGGCTGTTGATTTAGGGCTTGAAATTGAAAATAAATCCCATGACTTTTCCGTATCAAAAGGGTTGGTCAATGCTGTAGAATGGTATTTTGAAAACCAACCTGAAAAAGTTGAAAAATTCAAGGCAATGCTGAGCCGTTACCAGCGACTCTTGAGTCGCTTGCAGATTAAAGATGAATTTCTTGATCCTTCGAGCGGAAGTGTAACTTTTTATGAAAGAACAAAGGCTATTTTGTTTTTAGTGGTCATGTTTCCTGTTTATTTATACGGTCTAATAAATAATGTTATACCCTATAAATTTCCCAGATGGTACACGACTCACTTTGTAAAATATAAAGCAGAAATTGCTCCGTGGAAAATGATCACTGGCTTAATAATCTTTTTAATATATTATCCAATTGAAATTATCCTTTTTTCATATTTTTCAGAAAGTGCGCCATGGACCATTGCTTATGCATTATCCCTTATTCCTAGTGGGAATTTTGTTTTAATATATATTCAATGCATAAGGGACTATCGCCAGCATTTGCGATTTTTATCCATCTTTTACAAAAAGCGAACATTGGTTTACGAATTAATAAAGCAGAGACAAAAGATAATTGATTTTTTGAATACATGCAAACAAGAGTATATGCCGACGGTTGGATTGGATGGAAATAATTAAGGATATTCATTAAAATTTTTCATACCGGCATGGCTCCAGAGGTTAAAAATACAAATGTAGTCCCCAGTATCGTCGCCGGTATCATCAGTAGTATCATTATTATTGTTTCTGCCATGGCCCTTAGTGCGTTGGTTTTTACGGGAACCCTTTCTCCATTCCTTTCAAGGGGTATTGGTATTCTACTCTTTGGATCAATGATTTTTGCCTTATTTAGCGCAATCACTTCCCGTTTTCCAACTGCCATCAGTGCCCCCCAAGATATTCCTATTGCCATTTTAGCCCTGATGGCCGCTCAGGTGATGTCAGATCCATCCGTTTCACTTAACGGGCAAAAAATGTTCCAATTTATTTTTGTCACCATCGGATTGACTTCCCTTCTGGTGGGAATATTTTTTTATTTATTGGGCCAGTTTAAGCTGGGAAATTTAGTCCGATATATTCCTTTCCCCGTTGTGGGAGGATTTTTAGCCGGAACTGGATGGCTCATTGTTATTTTTTCAATCAGAATGATGACCGATTTGAATATCAGCTTCGCTCATCTGAATCATCTATTTATTTCCGATCTCCTTATTCGTTGGATACCCGGATTCATATTTGCAGTGTGTTTGCTTATCATCAGAAGAAAAATTAAGCATTATTTCCTTGTCCCTGGATTTTTGTTCATAAGCATTACCATTTTCTACGGAGTGGCTTTTTCACTGGGATATACATTTATCGAACTGGAAAGCCAGGGATTTTTGTTGGGGCCTTTCCCTGATGGCGGACTCTTCGCCGGTTTGCCCCTGAAATATATTCCCGAATATCCGTGGTGGTTGTTTTTACAATTCACACCTGCATTATTGACGATGATGGTTCTGAATGCCATATCCATACTGTTTAACTACAGCGGTCTGGAATTAACAGTGAAGCATGAATTCGATATGAACAGAGAATTGAAAATGACTGGAATTAATAATATCCTGGTTGGAGCATTTGGCGCATCACCAGGGTACGTAACTGTCAGTGAATCATCCATGGCATATTCTATTGGTGCCAAAAGTCGTCTTTATAGCGTGACCGTAGCTGTTTTTTGCGGTATAGCTCTTCTGTTTGGAGCAAAAATGATATCATTCTTTCCCAAGGTCATTCTGGGAGGACTCTTGCTGAATCTGGGCCTTTCCTTTTTGGTTGAGTGGCTTTATGATACGTGGGCAAGACTTAATAAAGGTGATTATCTGGTTATTGTTATTATTTTGGTTGTTATTGGAGTGATTGGATTCTTGGAAGGAATTGTAGTGGGACTTATCATGTCCATGATATTATTTGTAGTGAATTATTCAAAAGTTGATGTGATTAAACACGAATTAAATGGTCAAACATTTCACAGTAACGTGGAACGATCAGAGAATGAAAAAAGTATTATTCAAAGGCAAGGTGATCAAATCAGCATATTATCTTTACAGGGATTTATTTTTTTTGGTACGGCCCATCGATTGCTGGAGAACGTAGGGAGAAGAATAAAGGATCAATCAAGAGAAAAACTTACATATCTGATATTTGATTTTCGATTTGTACCGGGGATGGATTCCTCCACGATAAACAGCTTCAATAAATTACACGTTTTGGCTGATAAGCATCATTTTAAAGTACTTTTTTGCGGATTAAATCATCATTCGTTAAAACAATTTGAGATAGATGGTCTTTTCCCCGATAATAAACATTTATTTTTTACGTTTGAAGATTTGGACCACGGTCTTGAATGGTGTGAAGAAAAACTCATTCAAAATGCAGTTAAAGAATCAATAGCTTCCACAAACTCAGAATCAAGTGAATCATTTACAAGTCTATTTCAAAACATTGCAGAATATTTCGAAGAAAGGAATATTGCCAGGGATCAAATAATTATTGAGCAAGGTCATGACCCAGGAGGAATCTATTTTATTGAATCCGGACGAATCACCATTCAACTGGAGTCTCATAAGGAAAAAGGAATCCGATTAAAATCATTGGGATCCGGGACGGTGGTAGGGGAAGTTAGTTTATATCTCGGATCAAAGGCGTCTGCATCCGTTATTGCAGAAACAGACTGTAAAATATTTTTCTTATCCAAAAGTGACTTTCAAAAAATTAACAGTGAGTCACCGGAAAAAGCATCTGTGCTTCACGCCTATATCGTCCAACTGCTAAGTGATCGATTGGCCAAATCAAATACCACCATTCGGGCATTGATAGGATGATTCTAGATTTGTATTCTTACCAATTTTCTGATTGAATAACCAATACATTTGTTGCTGTTCGGATGTGAATTTCAGAAATTGGTAGTCGATATATCCCAATGAATGGTTAGTTATGAAAAAATCGAAATTCAACAAATACTACGCAGAAAAACTTGCGAAATTCAGTCAAAATAGACTGTTTCAGAGTCTTGATCCCCCATTACAGGATTTCATTAGAGAAACAGGAGAAAAGTACCGTCTCACCTTTCAGGAATTGCAGCAGGTTACAGAAATTGCCGTCGATTTGAATATGTGGGAGGAGCCGTCTATTATAAAACAATGGAATCATTTCGAGTTATTACTTTCAAACAATAATGGTCGGAAAAAGGAAAACATTTTAATAAACTTAAAAAAGCATTGGCTGTCTTTAAAAGCTAAAGAATCTGTCTATAATATCAATGGACCTAATGTTAAAAGTGTCGTTAGAAAGGTTAAAGAGAATACCGGTAAAAATGATGTGTTTGGTTTATGCCCAGTGGCTTCAGAAAAGACAGTTTGTTGTAATCTCTATACCATTGATGCAGTGCAGGGGTGTGGATTGGGATGCAGCTATTGCAGCATTCAGACATTTTATGAAGACGGCGCTATCGGAATCGAAAAAAACCTTTCCGAAAAGCTGAACCAAATTCTATTGGATCCAGATAAGAATTATCATATTGGTTCGGGTCAGTCATCCGATTCCCTCGCCATGGGGAATCGAAACGGTATTTTGGAAGCCCAATTGGAATTTGCCGAGAAACATCCGAATATTATTCTCGAATTCAAGACAAAAACCAAAAATGTTGATTATTTTCTATCACATAATATTCCAAAAAATATTTTTGTTTGCTGGTCGGTGAATCCACAAATCATTATTAATAATGAAGAGCATTTTACTGCTTCATTGGCACAAAGAATCAGTGCTGCCAGGCAATTGGCCAATGCAGGAATTATTGTAGGCTTCCATTTTCATCCAATCGTATGTTATGAAGGGTGGGATGCGGAGTATAGAAATATTGTTCAAACACTTCTTAGGACATTTTCACCAAATGAAATTGGAATGATTTCCATGGGGACGTTGACCTTTATCAAACCGGCTATTAAAAATTTAAGAGCATTGGGTATTAAAAGTAAAATTCTTCAAATACAATTCAAGGATGCTTCAGGAAAATATTCATATTCGCGGGAGATTAAAGAAAAAATATTCGGTACCGTTTGGGAAGCATTCAAACCCTGGCATGACAAAGTATTTTTCTATCTTTGCATGGAGGAGCGGGAATTATGGAAATCGGTTATGGGGAGGAGCTATGACTCTAATAATGAATTTGAAGATGCTTTATTTTCCAGTGTGTCCGGAAAAATGGAATCGCTAAAGAGAAATAATTTATTAAAAACTGCTCCAATACGCCCTGTTTAATCCATAATCGTCTTTCTAATATTTCAGACTTGCCGGTTTTAATCATCCTCATTATCATGGTCGCCATTATTTTCACCATTACCGTTATGCTCTAATTCTTCTCCAAATGTGGCGATTAATCCATTTATAAGTTTTTTCCTGTCACTTTTTGATAGTCTCTTGTCAAGTCGAGGGATATAATAGTACCAGGGGGGCATGTCACTTTCACGTAATTCTCCGGCTGCTTCTTCCCCTTCGTTTTCTTTTTGAACACCCCACACAGACACATTGAAATGTTCTCGTCCATCATTTACATCATGCTGGACTAACCATGAAAATGGTGCAACATGGCTGTACCAGGGCCAGTCAGTTTCATGACTGTGACAATCTTTGCAAGTCTGGTAAAATAATTCTCTAGTATCAGGGCTATCCCAATTTGGTTCAGAAACAACGGAAGGATTTTTGTGCTTCCGACCATAGGGGATTACCTGAATAATAACGAGTACAAAGATGAGGTTTCTTATCATTTTCAATTTCATATTAATGCAGCCTTATAATGGAATTGTGATTCACCAGTGACAGAATAATTATTGAATATTAGATCTAACTAGACCGAATATAGTGTTAATAATATAGTATATATATTCAGTCTTATAAATCACTTTTAAATAGATGATTTAGAAAAGTTAGGGCTCGTTTGGCATTTCACAACGGAAAGAATTCCCTGTTGGTTCAATCGGCTCCACCCAAACTTTGGCACCATGTGCTTCTGCGATCCGTTCCACAATCGCAAGACCGAGTCCTTGCCCTTTAACAGAGGTATTATCTAATCTGGTTTGGCGTTTGAAAATGGACTTTCTACTTTCTTCTAGTATGGTTTCGCCAAAGTCATTAACATGGATTTGGATGTTTCCATTTTGCTTAGTGGCATTGATGATAATCCGTTTACCTTTTTTTCCATATTTAATGGCATTACTTAAGAAATTCTTAAATATTTCTGATATGATCGGATTTGCACTTACAAATAATTCGCCGGGTGTTTGGTATTCAATTTCAACATTTGCTTGTTTGGCTAATTGGTCAAACCCTGATATGATATCCTTTAACATCTGATTTAAATCAATTTTTTGCTTTTCTAGGGAATCGCCCATGGCGATCCCTGAAAGGGCAGTAGCATTATCGATGACTTTTAATAAAGTATTGCTGCTATCATTGATGGACCGAACCATTTCATCTGTTGGTTCCTTTTCCATCAATAATTCGGAAAATCCATTGATAACACCTGCTGGATTTTTCAAGTCATGGGTAATGATATCCAGCAGTAATACTTTCAAATTATTGGATTCCTCTAATTCTTCCCTGTTTTTCTTTAATAATTCTCTGGCTGCTTTTTGTTCTGTAATATCTTCTTTTACAGCTACAAAATGAGTAATCTCATTTTTTTCATCTAATATGGGCGCTATGGAAGCTGACTCCCAATATATATTCCCATTTTTTGCCTTATTAGAAAATTCACCTCGCCATTCTTTTCCGGATGTGATAGTATCCCATAATTGTTCATAAAATTCTTTCGACTGATACCCGGATTTTAATATTCTCGGATTTTCTCCTAAAACATCTTCAAAGGTATATCCGGTGAGCTTTGTGAATTTCGGATTCACATACTCGATATTTCCTTTAATATCGGTGATGACAACAGAAGCAGGACTGTTATTCACAGCACTTGCTAATTTCCTGGATTTTAGTTCTGCGAATGTTTTTTCTTGGACCTCGAACATTAATTCATCATTCGTCTCACTCAATTGTTTCGTTCGTTTTTCCACTCTTTTTTCCAGTTCCAACTGAATATCAAGTAATTCTTTTTCAGCTTTTGTTCGTTGATCAATTTCAGTTATCATTGGTTTTAATACATAGTAAAACAAAATCGGAAATACTAGAATCACAAGGATGGTTGAATCTATCAACCCTTCCAACCAAAGAGGAATTGATTGAAAGTATGTTAAAAAAAACATTAGAATACTCTCAACTGCAAATATAGTAATACCCAAAATCAATATGATTCTTTTAGGTGTAATTGCTTTTTTATTTCTCATTAGTTAATCCTAATTATTAATAGTACTATTTAATTCAATGCTCTCTCACATCAGTTGGTTGTTGTTAAACCTTTTGGACACATTTTCGTTTGAGTTAAGAGAGTATTTTGATACGTTATTTTGTCATCATTTTAATCAAAATAAGCTGTACAGATAGCCAAATTGTAACGCTTTCTTTCTTGCAATGTCCAGCGCTTTATTTTTTCACGTTACGACAAAATTTGTCTTTGTTTGCCATGAGACATATCCGCTGGCGTCATATTATTAAGTGACTCATAGTAACGATGTTTATTATATTGATAAACAAATGATTCAAAAGCTCTCCAAAACAACAGGGATCTTCTCTTCCGTATTGTACTTCTTTCGGGTCCTGCGTTAATCTCGTTTATACGTTTTTCCACTAATGAACTTTGATGCATTTTAGTCTCCTTTTTACTCATTCAAATTAACCGAAACGCTCTCATTTTATATTAACTCATTCTGTCCAATAGGCTCTGAACCGCTAAATGCGGACGATAATGATAAAAGGGGATTTTTTGTTTAAAAATAGATTCCTAAAATAAACAAAAACTTCACAAAAAAATTAATCTTAACACCTTTTTAACGAGGATTTCAAAGATCAATTTTTACATGATAAGAAAATATCAACAGTCCCGGAAACATTTCCATTATATTATAAATCTTCTAGAAAGCTATACCATGAAAAAAATAAATTGATTTAATGTTTTGATAGGTCAGCCTTATTTTATCCATACTTTAACTATAGAATTATCATTGAAAACGTCTTCCCATAAAAAACAATCGATTGAAAAATTCCGGCAATACGTCTCCAGCGGAAAAGCAGACTTTTTCGAAAAATACGGCATGGATTTTGTCATGGGCAGTCGGGAAGGCTCCACTCTCCGGGACATTGATGAAAAAAAATCATTATTCAATCTTCATTGTAACGGAGGTGTATTTAATCTAGGCCATAGAAATCCGGAAATCATAAAAGTCGTGACAGAAGCCATTCATGAACTGGACATCGGTAACCACCATCTCATGAGCAGGGAAAGAGCAGAACTGGCTACTCTTTTGGCCGATCTCATGCCTGAGGACTTAAATATCACTATCTTTGGTGCAAGTGGCGGTGAGGCTGTGGATACTGCAATCAAAATTTCCAGAGGATACACCGGCAGAAATCAAATCATTTCTGCCAAAGGAGGTTACCATGGTCATACGGGTTTGGCTCTGGCTGCGGGAGATGAGCATTATCGGAAACCGTTCCGGGTGAATCTGTCGGGATTCGAGCAAGTAACTTTCGGTGACCTGGATGAACTCTCTCATCGGATGAATGGGGAGACTGCAGCGGTCATCCTGGAAACCATTCCGGCGACATTGGGTGTTCAAATACCTGATATTGAATATTTACAGGGTGTACGATCTTTATGTAATCAAACGGGTGCATTACTGATCCTGGACGAAGTCCAGACGGGATTAGGCCGAACGGGAAAATTATGGGCGTTCGAACATTACCAAATTCTTCCTGACATTGTGGTCTTGGGAAAAGGCTTATCTGGTGGAATCTATCCCATCACCGCTACGGTCATTCGAGAACCATTGGAAACCGTATTTCATCCCGATCCTTTCATTCATATTTCAACATTCGGAGGCGCTGAAATCGGATGCCGGGTTGCCAAAAAAGTTCTGGAAATATCTTCAGCCACCGACTTCCTCAATCACGTCAACACGTTGGCCACCGGGTTTGAAAAAGAGTTGACAGCCCTCCAGAAAAAACATCATCGATTTTTCCTGGGTATCCGCCAGTTGGGGCTAATGATCGGTTTAAAATTAAAAAATGAATTATCTGGACCCATCCTGACAAAAACAGCCTATGACCATAATTTACTTATGGTTTACGCCAATAATGATCAATCAGTTTGCCAGTGCTTACCCCCGCTGGTCATGGACATAGATGATTTGTATTTTGTAAGTAAGCAATTGGATGGTGCCATCAAATCGGCCAAACGTCTCAGCCCTATCTTGAAGGGAAAAAAATTATTCAATACTATTCTTAAAAAGGATAAATCAACGCCATGACTTCAGCCAACCAAATCATCAAAAAATTTGAAGTAGGGTTAAACCCAAATCAATTGGAATTATCCGCTGTTGGCGCAGATGTTTTGGGATATGGTGAAATATCCACTGTATTTAAGATTCACGGCCTGGAAGATGTTGCCTGCAAACGAATGCCCCTGTTCGAATCCCAATTAGATGCGGAGGCGTATAATCAAAATTATCATGCCTATTGTGGTTACCTTGAAGAATGCGGTCTCACCTTAGTAAAAAGCCATACGGAAATATTTGAGCTCCCGGGGAAACCAATAACACTTTATATCATTCAAGAAAAACTTCCTTCAGAAGCATTTGCCCATCAATTACTCCATTCACTTCCAGACCCCGATGTAAAAGAAATCATCGGTTCAATAATTCAGGAAATTCATAAAGTCTGGGATTTTAATACTCAGAATAAACCGGGACTGGAAATCGCACTGGATGGACAATTATCCAATTGGGTACGGCTTGGAAACCGTTTTGCTTATATCGATACCAGTACCCCCCTCTTTAAAATCCATGGAAAAGAACAGCTGGACCCTGAACTATTTTTAAAAACAGCTCCGTCATTTCTCCGTTGGATCATTCGATTACTCTTTTTGCAGGATGTGATGGATCGATATTATGATCTCCGGTCTGTATTGATGGACTTAGCCGCCAATCTCTACAAAGAACAAAGAGAGGATTTAATTCCGGCTGTTTTGGACATGATCAACGCCCAATTTGGAAATGAGAATAAACCGATTGAAGAAAAAGAAGTCGAAAAATATTATAAAGAAGATAAACTCATATGGACTCTTTTTCTCACATTTCGCCGGATTGACCGTTGGATTCAAACCAACATACTTCGCCAGACCTATGAAACCATTTTACCGGGAAAGATAAAGCGGTAATTAATATTGCATCATTCCTCATACAATTTTTTGTATCAATGTGTTCATCCAGCCTATTTGATAGTTTAATCTGCGCACAGCCAGCGATCTAATGTGTGACACTTTTGTTGCATTAAATAGCGGCACCGCAGACGGTTCAGTTATCTTTGGTAAGAATAGCGATCGGGAACCCAACGAAGCTCAATCTCTGGAATATCATCCTCCGGCATCCCATTCGCCGGGAGAAATGGTTGAATGTACCTATCTCAGTATTCCCCAGGTGAGCAAAACCAATGGAATGATCATCAGCCGCCCTTTTTGGATGTGGGGAGCTGAAATGGGAATCAACGAACATGGTGTTTCTATTGGAAATGAAGCAGTGTTTACAAAAATGCCGGATGAAAAACAAAACGTTTTAACGGGAATGGACCTGTTGCGACTTGGATTGGAACGATCAAAATCTGCAATACAGGCATTGGAAATCATCACCGAATTATTGGCCGAATTTCATCAAGGGGGCATCTGTGGTTACCAAGACAAACAATTCACCTATCACAATAGTTTTATTATTGCCGATCCTCAGGAAGCCTGGGTACTTGAAACAGCAGGACATCTTTGGGCTGCTCAGAAAATTACATCATTTTATGCCATCAGCAATGGACTCACCATTGGAGAGAATTTTGATTTAGCTCATGAAGATTTGATCCCAACCGCCCGGAAAAAAAGGTGGTTGAAATCTGGAAAAGATTTTCATTTTGCTGAATGTTATTCTGACTGGTTTTACACAACTTTTTCAAAATGTCATATGAGACGAAACAGATCGGTTGAAATGGCCACCCTTGGTGGGAAAATGGATATTACCAAAGCATTGGTTCATTTACGGGATCACGGAGGAAATGCATATAATCCAACTAACCATTTTTTTATGAATCATATTTGTGCTCATTCAGCCAATCGTCTTTCCAGGCATGCTGCCCAATCGGTCTCATCTTTGGTCACCCAATGTTCTAAAAATGAAATAACCGCCTGGACCACGGGAACATCCGCTCCCTGTACAAGCCTTTTTAAACCCATTGATCTTTCTAATATCTATCTTCCCGACAATGAATTACCGGGGGAATATTATGATGAAAAGGCGCTCTGGTGGCGACATGAAAAACTCCACCGAACTATTTTGGAGGATTACCCAAACCGCATTAAAGTGATCCAGAAAGAGCAAAAGACATTTGAACATACATTTATAAACACTTTTCCAATTACCGAAAGCGCTGAAAAACGGAGGGTAACAGAATACGCTTTTAGGCAAGGAAATGAACTCATAGGTGAGTGGTTGCTCCAATGTAAGGATATTCCAATCCAATCCCATCATCACGGGTTATATCGTCGATACTGGAAAAAACAAAATCGAGCTGCTCGCATAAACATATGATAAATTCCAATCGATTCATCCTTCTTTGTTTGACGTTTCTATTCTTTTCAAGCTGCAGTGATCAGCCAATAATTGATCAATTGGTGAATATGTCAACCATTGAGTTCTCCGGAGATAAAGCACTGAATTCACTCACCACCTTTGTTACAAAATTTCCCGATAGGGACAGTGGTCAACCCAACAATGAGAAAGCAGCATTGTGGTTGAAAGATAAATTGAACCGATTGGGGCTCACTACACGAATAGACCGCTGGAGTATCATTAATTATAATCGGGAAGTTCTTTTGAAAAATGTCGTAGGAATCCTTCCGGGAAAATCATCGAAAGAATTGGTCATTGTTGCCCATTTCGACCAGTCTCCGGACACCCATGAAGGAGCAGATAATGACGGTTCCGGTATATCCATATTGATGCAATTAGCCGAAATTTTCGCCAATGGCCCAACGCCTGAATATACATTGGTTTTCCTGGCATCGGACGGGGAAGAATACGGAATGCTTGGAACATTGCAGTTTGTTGAAACCCATCATAATATTTCAAATATTATTGCCGGGATATCTTTAGATAATGTGGGTAAGAAATTTTATGATGGATTACTCATGGATCCCAGGGGACAATTCAGAGGATATGGTGCCCTTTGGTTTCAGGTTTTAGCCCGGGAAGCTGCCTTGTCTATCCATGATGATTGGGCACCCAATATTAATCCGGTAATTAATCAATTATTGGATCAGGCTGTTCCGGTCTCATTCATGGATGAAGGTCCCATGGTGGCTGCAGGTATTCCTTCATTTGGATTCACCGGCGCCATACCCCCTGAGTGGGCCGAAAAAGCTTGGGAGACCTATCATTCCCCTGAAGATCTAGTTATATATCAATCGGTAAGCACCCTGGAACATACCGGTCGAATTACTGAAGCCATCATTCGGCAATGTCTGGCGATGAAATCGTTTCCCAATGAATCGGGGCCTTATTTATATTTCCACCAGTCTCAAACGGTTCTTAAGGGATTTCCACTTTGGTTGATATTTCTATCCATCCCGACCCTCTTTTTCATCATTTCCTACCACCTTGGGAAAAAGACCAACCATCGCCTTTGGGCCCATTGGAAAGGAACCTGTATTCATTACCTGTCCTTATGGATTCCATTGATATTATCTGTATTAATCACTTACGTTTTTGTAGCGGTTGGATTGATGGATAAATATCATCTCTATCCTGCAACATCAAAGGATGCAGCGATCTATTCTCCAAAATGGATTGCTGTTATTCTATGGATCGCGTCCTTAGGATTTCTTTTTTGGATAGGACGAAAAATGGCAGGAGTCTTTTATAAACAACATCAACAACCAACGCTTGATTTTCTTAAGCAATTTGGATTTACGGTTGTTGGGTTATGCAGCTTAATACTTCTTTGGATCAACCCGTTTTCCTTGATTTTTATATTTCCCACAATCGCCTGGATATTCTTTTCCGGAAGAAGACACGGTAGGAAAATCATAGATAGTTTGATTTTTCTATCTGGATGTTTTCTAATTTTTGTACTGATTTACTTTTTTGGTTTCGAAATTATGAAAAACGGTTTTGCCATTCTCTGGTATTTGATGATGATGTTTTCCATCCGCATGATATCCTTCCCAATGGCTGTATTAATTATGGCATTCATTGCATCCGGATTGGCAATGGTCGTGAATCCGACAAGTAGAAACTAGAACTATTTTTATTATGCTGGGTCCTTCCTAGTTCTTTCTATTGTTGGTCCGGCTGTTTACTCTTTATTTTCCTGAGTTCTCTTAGCCATATATTCATCAAGGGCCGTATTTAATTCCCTAAGTGCTTCAACGGGTAACGTCTTCATACTTGTTTCCAGCTGATCGATATACATCTGAATATCTCTAGCACTGCTTTTGACGTCAGATAGGTCCTTTACCAACTTGGTGGATAGCATTTCCAGGGATGCATTGGAATTATCAACGGTTGCTGATAATTCATCCATTCTTTTTGCCTGATCGGCCAAAAGTGTTTCAAGATTCTTTAACGTCGCCCTGTCATCTTCCAACAAAGAATTTAGAATTTCTTCCATATCTCCTTTGATCTGCTGAACAATTTCTTCTTTCTGGCCAGCCGTGGCAGTCTGAACGTATTCCACCGTTGCTAAATTAAATTTAGCGCCTCCCCCCTCTCGTGGGATAAACGATAATGTTGAACAGGAACCAGCAAAAATGGTAAGGATTATTAAACTGTATTTAAGTAAGATTTTCATTCCAACTTCCCAACTATATTGGTTTGTTTACTTTAATTATTACCAATGGTTTATTTTTCTGTGTTATTGTCTATATCGAATATAGTATCAATGAAAATTCTTTTCCTTACCAAATTCATAATAAATCACCTTGAGAAGGTAGATAAAAAATGTAGTGATTTATTCAAACATATCTTTCCCGCCTTCTCAAGGTAGTTGTACGTATAATTTATTCTTCAGCGAGATAAACGATGGGTTCAGTGAACTTATGGAAGCTCTTTCTTGTCTCTGGCGTAAGTTTCCTGAACGCTTGGGCAGATAAGATCAATCGACCGCGATGGGACGACTGTCCGCCTGATCCAAGCCTTACAGCAATATTAACTGTATTACCAATGATCTCTGGTGTTGTAAAGGGTGGCATGTAGAGAACCATGAATTCACCATAGTGAGCCGCAGTTCTCAATTTCATTTTATAACCATCTGCCTTGAGCCATTCTTCTATCTGGCGCTTCATTTCCATGAGTGTCCGAACACCTTTATCGGCACAATCAGCTGGGAAGTAACCCAGGGCGCTGTCATACATGTAATCGATTACCTGACCCCCACCGGATTTAACAATCTTGTGGGTTGTTTCAGCAAAATGAGCAAGTAATTCGGCGATCTGATCCAAATTCATATTTTTGGTTTCACGACCGAAATTGGTTAGATCAGTAAGAAATACCAATCCTTTTTCATGATAATTTTCCATATTATCCTCTCTGTTTTTTTTGGTTGCGCAGTCGATCCATATGCCCGACAGTAAGTAGGATTGATCGTCAGTCCTTGCGTCTGACAGTTGTTTAGGTTACGCGTAACCTAATATTGAAAATTTCAATCTGCAAGAAATAATTAAGAAACTCAATGTAAAAATAGGACGCGAAATCAAATCATAAAATTGAAACTATTTTTAGATGGGAGCAGATTAAGCTTCCATTTATTTTCGTTACTGGTTTTAATCCAATTTTACTTAGATTTCAGGTTCTAAATTCTGGCAACAAACAATTTTCTTAAACGATTATCATCTAACATTTATTAGTTGTAAAGAGATGCTCTCACGGTAATGATTGTTAATAAGATTATAATCACAGGAGACCATAAGTGATCTTCATAAATAAATCTAAAAGAAATCTAATTATATATTTCGTCATTTCAGCAACTCAAATGATTTCATTTGGATTTTCAAAAGAGCAGGATCAAACAGTATATTTAACTTTGCAAAGCTCGGTACACAGAGCCTTGCGCGATAATAATCAAATTCAACTGAGTAATTACGGTCTCAATAAAGCTCAATGGGATAATTATCAAGCTTGGTCACAGCTGCTCCCCACAATACAGTTCAGCACACGCTATATGCACATAGATGACCAGACTCTTGCTGAACGTGATTTTAGAATATATTTACCACCTGAATTAAGTAAACAGATACCTCAAACGGTATTCCAGGAATCTTATTATTCTGCCATTGACGTCTCAGTTCCTCTATTTAATGGGGCGGTACTCAATGGTATTCGAATCGCTAATGCCAATAAAATCGCTGCAGATAAGATGAATGAATCAACCATAAATACCACTTTATTTCAAGTGATAAGCAGTTATCTCAATGTGCTGAAGACTCAGGAACTACTCAGGCTCCAGGAAAATTTTACGAATCTAACCAAGTTAAATTTTGAGAAAGCTCAACGACAGGAATCTGCTGGACGGTTTTCAAAAAATGAAGTACTCTTCTGGGAAATTGATTATCAGAAACAGCAATCGGCTCTTACCAGCGCAGAATCAAACTTGCGCACAACAAAATCAGTTTTGACCAATCTACTCGATCTGGATATTGATACAAAGATTGAAGTTGAGTATACAATACCAAATACCATTTTAGAGGAATCTGATAAAATTGAACAGATGTCAGATGACGAAATTTTAAATATGATTAATCTGAATGAAAGCGATTTATTAATGGCGAATGCAGCGTTGGCCATGGGCAGATCACAGAAACAGATAGGCAAATTACTTTATAAAAATACCCAAGCTTCCTTTTTGCCATCCCTCAATTTTGGTTACACCTATGCCTGGCGAGAGAATAACACATTAAAATTGGACGATTACTCACCAGAAACCTATATGATTAATCTTTCAGTACCATTGTTCACTAGTTTCCAGAATCTTTCTAAAACAAGATCTGCCTACTTCGAATACCAACAAAATGTGGAAAACTATGAAGACCAATTAAACAATATCCAGTTTGTCTTATCTGAAACGGTTAATAAAATCATCAATCTGAAAACACAACGGCGATTATCACAGATGAACGTAATTTATTCAGAAAATAATTACCGGATAATCGAGCAGCAAAAAGACAATGGCGTAATTTCAAATCTGGATTTTATTAATACCAAATTGGATCTGCAAAATTCAGAATTGGCTGATATTAATAACCAATATGATTTTATATCAGCAATCGTTGAATTGTATTACCTCCTTGGCAAACTAGATATAATTGTAGATATAAATTGATAAAAGAATTCTAATGGAGATTTTAATGAAATATCGATTTTTTAACCAAGCAATGTTAACAGTCGTTGCGTTTTCAATATTATCTTGCAGTAGCGGGAAAAAAGGCAACGAAGAGACAGGAACTGCAGCCGATACCAACCCTGAAATAAAGGAAGTTTTTACCGTTCCGGTGGAAGCTGCAATAGTAAAGAAAAGTATTGTTGAAGCCTCTATACCATTTACCGGTATCTTAAAGCCAATTAGTTCAGTTGATATTGTCTCCGAAGTATCGGGTAAAGTGAAAAATATTAATAAAAATTTAGGTCAGTCAGTATCAAGAGAGGATGAATTGGCTATTATTGATGATGAAATTCCGTATTATCAATTTCGACAGGCCCTATCACAAAAATTATCTGCAGAGAATAATTTGAAAATTGCCAAACTAAACCTTGAAAGCGACGAATTGTTATTTAATAATGAAGATATTTCAAAGATAGCATATGAGAATTCAAATCTAGCTGTGAAGAATTCTGAGGCAAATCTACTGGCAGCGGTAGCCAATCTGAGTCTTATGGAGCGGAATTATAATAACACGCGCATCAAATCACCTATTACCGGTATCCTTTCCAGAAAATATATCGAATTGGGAACCATGGTGAATCCGGGTATGGTTCTGTATAGAGTTATCGATTTTACTACCTTAAAAGTTGAAATTGGCATATCCCAGGATTTAATTAATAACGCCAAAGTAGGATCAAAAGCCAATATAACTATTTCTGCTTTGGGTAATGAGACATTTCAAGGTGAAGTCAGATACTTATCTCCTGAAGCGGATGAGATCACGGGTACGTACAAAATTGAAATTCACCTGGCAAATACTTCCGATATGAAAATTCGCGCAGGGATGACCGCCAAAGTGGATTTAATGATTACTGAGTTGAAGAAACAATTAACCATATCCAGCGATGTAATCGTTTCTAAAAACGGTGATTTTTATGTTTATAAAATCGAGGGAAATATTGCGAAATTAACAAAAATTGAGACGGGTCATACTTTTGGATCCCAAACGGTTGTGTTTTCCGGTTTAAAAGAAGGTGAAATGATTGTTGTTACCGGCATGAAAAACCTCGGAGAAAACACACGCGTCTATTTAGAAAATGTGGATGAGTAGTTCCAAATGATCAATTTGATATTTCAAAGATGAGCAGGCGAAAAGAATCATAATGAATATTGCAAAATTTTCAGTTAAGAATTCAGTTCTGGTAAATATGTTAATGATAGGGCTGTTTGCCTTTGGTGGATTCTCGTTGATGCAGTTGCCCAGGGAACTTAATCCGAATATTGATTTTAACTGGGTTTTTGTTACTGTTCCTTATCCGGGAGCGGCACCGACAGAAACTGAGAACCTCATTGTTGATCCCATCGAAGATGAAATTAAGGATATTGAAAAAATTTCTGAGATACAATCTACCAGTGGCGAAGGTTTTGGATTTCTATTAATAAAATTCGGAGATATGTCCGCTAATGAGTTCAGCAAAAAATTATCCGAAGTTAAATCAGAAATCGACAAGGTATATTTACCGGAAGATGCGGAAGATCCGTTTATCGATGATTTTAGCAGTAGCGATTTTGTACCTGTAATTACAGTGAATATGGCATTCTCAATCCCTGAAGAAAATGCATTTAAAATCGCTGACGAATTAGAAGACGAATTAACGGATTTACCCGGAATTTCCAAAGTTCAGGTTTCAGGTTTTGCCCAAAGAGAAATATGGATTGAAGTTGATCCATCAAAACTCAATACATACAGTATTTCATTTGATGAAATCGTCCTGGCATTGAAAATCAGGAATTTAAACGTCCCCGGTGGGAATATTACCATCGGTAAAACAGAATACTTAATACGATCACTGGGAGAGTATCAATCGCTAGATGAAATCAAGCATACCATTATACGGAAATCCCCAAGCGGCGAATTCATCAAGATATCCCATGTTGCAACTGTCGTTGATCGTCGTGAAGAATTAAAAATTTTATCGCGTCTTAATGGTGATCAATCAGTCACATTTTCTTTATCCAAAAAGAGCGATGCCAATTCGCTCGAAACCATTGATAATATTAAACAGGTCGTCAACAATTTCAGTCAAAAAGCTCCGGATGGAGTGTCATTTGGCTATACAATGGACAATTCTATCTATATTAATCGTGTATTGAATGTTCTTCGAAACAATGCTGTGATAGGAATGATAATCATCATGATAGTCCTGTATGTTTTCCTAGGTAAAAGAAATGCTTTGTTGGCATCTTTGGGTATTCCAATTTCATTTTTTATAACATTTATCTTTATGAGCATAACCGGCTATTCTCTGAATGGAAACACTTTATTTGCCTTGGTTATGGTCTTGGGTATCATTGTTGACGATGCGATTATCGTCATTGAAAATTGTCATCGATACCGATTAAAAGGGTTTAATTCAGTTGATTCTGCCATAATGGGTACCAAAGAAGTCGTTACCCCAATTTTATCATCCATTGGTACCAATATCGCTGCATTTTTACCATTGATTTTACTGACAGGTATTATGGGAAAATTCATGAGAATAATACCCTTTGTCTTTTCGTTGGCATTAATCGCATCTATGTTTGAAGCATTTTTTCTTTTACCCTCTCATTATGCAGATTGGACATTGAAGTCAAAGGAACATAAAAAAGGTGACCGGAAATTTTTTATTCGTTTTAGAAAAAAATATCGACGATTATTGGTCAAAGTTTTAAGGCGCAGATATTTAGTGATCATCGGATTGATCGTAGTATTACTACTTTCATTCACAGTTATACCACTTGTTGGCGTTGAACTTTTTGGTGAAGAAGATTTCGACCAGTTTACGGTTTTAATAAAGCTACCTGAAGGGACAAGTTTGGAAGAGACGGATCGGATTGTAAAAAAATTCGAGAACGCAGCAGAAAATCTTCCACAGGAAGCAATAAAACACATGATTACGAATGTCGGTTTAATTCAAGCAAACGAAGAATGGTTGACCAAGAAGAATGTTGCTCAGATTATGTTTCAGTTGGAACCAAATGAAACCCGTGAAATATCGACAAAGACTTTAATACGTATGATGGAAGAAAATGTTAAAACAATCAGCGGGCCGACTTCAGTTGAGTTTGAAGAGGTTACAGGTGGACCACCGGTTGGAAAAGACATC
Source organism: Fidelibacterota bacterium (assembly GCA_046861385.1). GTDB lineage: Bacteria > Fidelibacterota > Marinisomatia > Marinisomatales > TCS55 > JADFRD01. The sequence goes on from JBHHTW010000022.1 coordinate 37,758, forward strand.
TCAATAAAAGTACAGGGCAGGTACTTATCCAATATTAAAAATGCAGCACTGGCGCTCCAGGATTCATTAAAATTATTTGAAGGCGTCAGCGGTATCAATGATAATTACCCTGCCGGGAAAAGTGAAATAAAGATTATTGCCGATGAAGAAAAAGCCGCTTTGTACGGATTTAATATACAAACGGTCGCTATGTTTGTCCGTTCTGCATTTGATGGAATTAAAGCAACAGAATTTCGAGACGCTGACGAAGAGATAGATGTTATTGTCAGGTACGATGCAGCCAATCGAAAATCCCTCGATGATGTTCTTAATTTACGTGTGACCAATAATATGGGACAAACGGTCGCTCTTCGCGATATTGTGAAATTTGAAATAAAGCCAGGGCCAACAGAAATTAACAGATTTGATCAAAAAAGGACAATAATGGTCACAGCGAATGTTGACAAATCCATTATTACGATTGACAAAGTGAGTAGTAGATTGAGCAGTGTATTCACTAATATCGAAAGATCCTTTCCAGGTGTATCAATTAAAACCGGAGGTCAATTTGAAGAATTCGCGAATACGTTTGCAAATATTGGACAGTTGTTTGCACTCAGCCTGATTATAATATTTTTAATCCTGGGAACACAGTTTAATTCCTATTCACAACCATTGATTATTTTAACTACGATTCCTTTCTCCCTGATTGGAGCTATGTTAGGATTGTTAATATCAGGTAATCCATTTAGTATTGTTTCAATGTTTGGATTCGTTGCTCTAGCCGGGATTGTGGTCAATGATGCAATTGTAATGATCGATTTTATAAATAATCGCCGATCTAATGAGGATATGAGTTCCAATCAATACTGGAAAAGTATTATTGACTCCGGTCAAATACGATTAAGACCGATCCTTCTTACATCACTGACAACCATATCAGGGCTATTACCGATGGCGGTTGGACTTGGGGGTCAATCCGGGATGTGGGCTCCCCTGGCAAATGTCATTTTATTTGGATTATTGATTTCTACTATTCTCACACTTTTTGTAATTCCGTGTTTTGTGGCAATACTAGACGATATTAAAAA
>JBHHTW010000052.1:0-9522 GCA_046861385.1 Fidelibacterota bacterium
AGCAGATTGATTTATAAAGTCCCTAATCAATTTATTGACCGTTTCCGGCTGCTCCATCATAACTAAATGAGATGCTTTCTCCACAACGATCAATTCAGCCTTTGGCAATAATGTGGATAATTCTTTTGCGCCGGAAACGGGTGTTAGCCCGTCAGCTTCACCGTTAATAATAAGGATTGGAATTGGTATATTTCCCAAATCCAACCCAGGCATTTCTCTCATACCCTTAATGAGTTGTTTCATCACAAACATTGGATTATTATCGCTAATGGATTGTTCTTTTTTAACGAATTCTTGATTCGTTTTAGGATGAAATGCTCCTTTAACAAATCCTTTGCTGAATATCGGTCGCATCCATTCCAATATAAACGCGGGTAAATTCCAAATGCCCGCCCCCGATGATAAACGTGGTTGATTTGCGCCAATCAGGATGAGTTTTTGTATTTCAGATGTATTTGATAAAAACAAGTGCAACGCGAAAGCAACTCCGTAAGAGTGGGCAATGATAATATTTTTTGTACATTTATTTTCCTGAAATACAGCTTCTACGTCCTTGAATAATTCACTAAAGGTATATCCCATTTTTTCCTTGGGACTTCGTCCATGTCCCAATAAATCAACAAGAGTAATTTGATATTGATCTTTAAAATATTCAACCTGATGAAGCCATTGATCCGCCCGTCCGCCGGCACCATGAATAAAATAAATATGCTTATCATAATTTGCATTCAGTCGATAAAGTGCCAAATCTCGGCCTTTTCTGATTTCTTTTATTTCAAAGATATTTTCAAATTTCATTTGGTTAGAAAGCCGGGATACCCACCCATATAAATTGGGATCGCTACAGAGATAATCTTGAATTCCTGTAAATCATTTGTCTATATTTAATTCATATTTTATGACTGAAAATAGATTAATCCACAACCACTGACAATAAATGAGTCAATCTATCAAAGAAACTAAACTCTTTATTTTGGATACCAATGTGATTCTTCATGATTCAGAGTGCCTGTATCATTTCCAGGATAACGATGTTGTGATACCAATTGCTGTCATCGAAGAACTGGATAAATTCAAACGCGGGAACGAACAGGTTCATTATAATGCTCGTGAATTTCTCCGGCAGTTAGATAAACTTTCCTGTGCTGATCCCGAAAAGGATGAAACATCTCTAGGTGAAAACCAAGGGACAGTACGCGTCGTCGTAAACCATAACTGGCACCCGGATGTTGAAGCGTCATTTCAAGAAGATAATGCAGATAATCGTATTATTAATTGTGCCTTTAAACTGAAAGAAGATCATTCCAACAGAGAAGTGGTTTTGATTTCTAAAGATACGAATATGCGATTGAAAGCGCGTTCATTAAATCTTATTGCTGAAGATTATACTACCGATAAAGTCGAGAGCATTGAGAAAATATATACGGGCGTCAGATTAATTGAGGATATTTCAGGGGAGGCGATCGATCAGTTGTATTCTAATCAAGGTTTTATAGATCCCGGTTTAACGAAAATGATTAAATCGCCCATCGCCAATGAAAATTTTATTTTGAGGAATGGACATAAATCCGGATTGGCAACCTATAGCCCAAAAGAAGAACATTTCGTACGGGTTGATAAAGTGAATGCATATGGAATTTCACCTCGAAATGCAGAACAATCATTTTCACTGAAAGCGCTAATTGATCCGGCTATACAAATAATTACTATTACGGGCAAAGCCGGTACAGGAAAAACGTTATTAGCATTGGCATCTGCTTTAGAACAAAGAAGCAAATATCGGCAAATCTATCTGGCTCGCCCCATTGTCCCATTAAGCAATAGGGACTTAGGCTTTTTACCGGGAGATATACAGTCAAAGATTGATCCATACATGAAACCTCTGTTTGACAACTTATCTTTTATTAAGCATCAATTTAATAAGAAGGATAATCGAACAACAAAAATTGATGAAATGTTGGAAAATGATAAACTGGTAATTACACCTTTAGCTTATATACGGGGGCGCAGTTTCCAAAACGTTTTCTTTATTGTGGATGAAGCTCAAAACTTAACACCCCATGAAATTAAAACCATTATCACCCGGGCTGGAGAAGGCACAAAATTTGTATTTACGGGGGATATATATCAAATTGATCAACCCTATCTTGATTCTCTTTCAAATGGCTTAAGCTATCTTATTCATCGGTTTACAGATCAACCAATGTACACCCATGTTACATTGCAGAAAGGAGAACGCTCCCCTCTGGCAGAATTAGCCAGTGATCTATTATGAGATTTATTTACAAAACAGTGCTAGAGTTTATTTAATGCTCCATGGGTTTCGCTGCCAAATTTTTTAATATCAAGAAAGGTGAGGGAAAACCTTTTTTCATTTTATTCGTCCATTTCTTTTGTTTCTCTGCCATGGGAATTACGGCCGGGTCTGCCAGAGATGCGTTTTTTCTAACCTTATTTGAAAAGACTTACCTGCCACTGATGTATGTGGCTATTGCTGTAGTGATGGTTGGGGTCATACCTCTATATACGAAGTTATCCGGAAACAGAAATATTACTCGAATTATTTTTATTTCTTCAATGGTTTTTGGATTAACCATGTTTCCGTTTACCTACTTCCTTTCCGGATGGTTTATTCCTCTGTTTTATATATGGATAGAAATAATGATAGTGTTAACCATTACTCAATTTTGGATATTAGCTGGTAATATATTTGACGTTCGACAAGCAAAGCGCTTATTCGGTCTCATCAGCGGAAGCGGTGCAATCGCATCCATGGTCATTGGTGCCAGTATTCGACCCTTTGTTCAAGCATTCGGTGCCGAAAAACTTTTGTTTGCAACTGCATTTTTCTTAGGTATTATTTCCATTAATTCTCTTCTGATCAGACCGTTTCAAAAACATCAGGAATCCGAATCGTCGAATCCAAAATCAGAAAAAACAAATCAAAAAAGTAAAAAGAAATTTGATAAATATTTAATTTCATTAATTGTTTTGATTTCTGCAATGGCAATTGTCTCAAAGTTTGTGGATTATCAATTTAAAATAACCGCCTCAAATGCTTATTCAACTCAGGATGAGTTGGTCAACTTTTTTGGAATGTTCTATGCTGTTACTGGTGCAGCGGCCTTTCTCGTACAGTTTTTCCTTACCAGTAAGATTCTATCCAAATGGGGTGTTTTTGCCGGATTGATTATCCTGCCCGTGACTCTTTTTTCCGGATCTATTGGATTTCTTACTATTCCGGTTCTTGCAACCATCTTTATACCAAAATTTGCGGATCAGGTTTTCAAATTCACCATCAATAATACCACCATGCAGCTTTTGTGGCTGCCGGTACCGCCGAAAACAAAACAAGAGACAAAACCGATCATCGATGGAACCATTAAAGCCTTCATGGAGGGAGCTGCCGGTTTGACCATATTTATTGCTGCCAAATGGATTCCCCTTCATTTATTAAGCGTGGCTGTTTTGGTGATCGCAGCTCTGTGGATATTTTTTACCTTCAAAACCAAAAACGGCTACATCGGGGCCCTGCAAAAAGCGATTGAAAAACGGCAATTAAATTTTGAAGATCTCCAAGTAGATATCGCAGATAGAGCAATGGTGGACACGATCGATAAAACATTAAATGCCGGAGAGGAAATCAAACAGCTTTTTGCGTTGGAACTGATTGATGGGATTCCACTTATTCCTTGGTCAAAATCATTGAACTCAATTTTCCATCATGGCAGCATTGAGGTACAGAAAAAAGTATTAAATATTTCGACAAATTATCCAACTGTTATTTCCAATGATGAACTATTAAATGCTTTAAACAATAGAGAACTTGCTAATACGGCTATTGGTGTTACCGGTAAACGGAAATTATTAACAGCAGTTCCCATACTGGAAACGTACTTATCTGATTCAGATCCCAGTCTGCAATTGAATGCCGCCGCCTCTTTGCAGCATCTTGAATCAAGTAAAATTGCTGAAGCAAAGGATTTAATCCGGGATAAAATGAAAAGCGACGATCCAACAATTCAAGCGACGGCAGTCCGATTACTGGCGGATCAGGATCAAATTTTAACTGAAGCTCTATTAAATAATTATTTAAAAAGTCCGAATGAAATTACTCGTAAGGCGGCGTTGTTTGTTGCAGGCAAAAGAATCCATAAAGAACTGCTCCCTTTAATAATTTCCAATTTGGCAAATCCTAAGACATTTCTTACAGCTCGGGCTACATTACGATACTATCCGGATGATATTGTTCTACATGAATTAATCACGTGTCTATCAAATAAGAACATTCACCATAACTTGCTCAGAGGAATTGTTGTAACTCTTAAAGAATATCCATTTCCGGACTCTATTCGTGTTCTATTCGATTTGTTGCAGCAAAATAAAAAAAGTGTAACAGGTGAAGTAATTGATACATTACTTGCCCTTGCAAGACAAAATCAATTTTCAGAAGAGTTAATAAAACAAGTATCGAGTGTAGTGCATAAAATATCCAACTATACGTATCAATTAATTGATTTTTTAAATGAAATTGAAAAAATAGACAAAAATCATTTACTAAATGAAGTCATCCAAACAGAACTCTCAAAACAAATTCCATTTCTATTAAAACTCGGAATTATGGATGCCCCTTTAACCCCTGTAGAATCCTATCTGCAAACCATAATGAATCATGATGAAAAACACATGCCAATTGTATTTGAAGTTTTAGACAATATTTTTAGCAGGGATGAAAAAGAATGGATTATGCCGCTGATTGAAAATTCCCCAACAAGTGAATTAATTAAGATTGGTGAAAAACACTTTGAAAATTTACCTTTTGGATTAGAAAAACAATTGGAATTAATCATCTGCAGTGAACGGGCCTGGGCATCCGCTGTGGCTGTGGACTTTGTTCTCCGGCATGAGGTTTTGCTAATAATTCAGAAATTGGATTGGAATCGTGTAGCGGCAACAAAATATCTCAGCGAGATTATAATAAAACATAATGCCATTCAGAAATATGGGAAACAATTCCAAAGGTTTAACCTGGACTCAAAGGAGTTAAATATGTACTCTACACTAGAAAAAACCATTTTATTAAAAACGGTCGATCTCTTTCAAACCATTCCATCGGAGGATTTATCTAAAGTGGCCCAGATTGCGACTGAAATACAATTTTCTGCCAATAATTCTCTGTTTAAAAAAGGGGATTTTGGTGATTCACTTTATATCATAATGAATGGAGAAGTTGAAATTCATAAAGGAGAGCGCCATATTGCCACACTGAAGCAGGGAGCTTGTTTGGGAGAAATGGCCTTATTAGATCACGAGCCGCGTTCCGCCGATGCAACCATAAGGAGTTCTGAAGCAATTCTGTTAAAAATAACCCAAAAAGATTTTTATGAAATTATGAGTAGTAATATGGAAATAATGCAGGGAATTGTCAAACTGCTTACGAGTAGACTACGGGAGGCAATTAATTAGGGGAAAAAATATCTTCTACTGTTTCATCGATTTCTTTTTCCACTGCTTCACCGACGTTCTCTTTCATTGACTCGCCCAGATCACCTGCTTTTTCAGAGATAACATCACCCGCTGACTGAACGCCTTCTTTAATTCGGTCCACGTTTACTTCTTCCCCCGTCCAAACCAAATATGCTATGTATATAACCAGAACAGCCGCGACAATCAAGACGAGCTTGACCACTTTACGAATAACACCAATTAAAATGACTAATGACAACACGACCGCTACTGCCATGTATATGGGATTATCGATTAATGCTTGTAATATTGAGTCCATGACTATTTTTTTAAATGTTTCAGTTTATTGCGATTAATATGTCCAGTCTCTTTCTCCAGGGAGGAAATGAGCTCCATGATATATGGATCATCCGGCATGTCAAGAGTTAACGTTTCTAATCTCGACGAGATAGAGGCAATGTTTTTCTCATCATCAAACAATATTTCCACCACACCCACGTAATATCCTTCTTTACCTGCTTGAACAATTAAACAATTATTAACAACATCTCCTGAATCCAAAGCTGATTGAGAATGGCTGCCAACAATAATATCAATTCCATTCACTTTTTTTGCGAGTGATCTATCTTTATCGTGCCCTTCATGAGTCAATGCCAATATTACATCCGCTGAATCTGAATATTTATCTACGAATGTTTGTGCAAATTCTACTGGATCAGTAGATGCGTATTTTTTTTGAATATCTTCAGAATAATACTTAAGTATGGAAGAATGAATAATACCAACTATTGCAATTTTATATCCGCCACGGTCAATAATCAAATGATTAGTCAAGTTTTGATTTTCGTAATTCTCAAGATTTGCTGCTAAAACAGGAATGTTTATTTTTTGACTTAATTGATCAATATTCTCCCTGTATAACTCTTGATCCCCAGCAAGTACGGCATCATAGGGCAGGAATGCATATGCTTTCATTACCAGACTGTCTAAAAACGATTTCTTTGTAACAGAAAGAAAATCACCGGCATCTAAAACAATCGTGTTGGGATGTTCAGATATGAAATTTTTTATAAAAACAGATCGCTTTTCAATGGCGCCATATGGATGATCGGGACAATAACAATTTTCCAATGCTCCATTTGTATTGTTCGTATGCAAAATATAAAGATAGTTATCGTTTGCCTTAGCAAATGCATGAATGTAAATGGCAATAATGATCAAGGATTTAATAAATGTTTCCATGGGGCAAGGGAAAAATTGATGTAAAAGCATATAGGATTCAAGAGAATTTTTACTAAACTTATTCATGTTAAAGGTAACCATTACGGCTATCATCATTGCTGTTTTTCTCTTTTTCACCAGTGCGTTTATTGCCCTGAGAATGGGTGCGCTGCCATGGCCAATTATTTTTTCAATCATTGTATCTGCCGGAGTACTCAGAGCCTTTGGTGACCTTTCACCTAATAAAGTCAATATCGCTCAAGCAGGAGGATCCATAGGCGGATTGATGGCAGCAGCTGTTGTTTTTACCCTCCCTGGAATGGTTCTAAATAATTCTGAACCAATTCGCCTTGGCTGGTTGGCTCTCATCGCAGCCTGCGGTGCAGTTCTCGGTGTTGGACTTTCCATATCGCTTCGTGAAGAATATATTGTAAAGCGCAATCTTGCCTTTCCTGCGGGGCGCGCCGGTGGTGAATTGATTAAAGCAAGTTTCAACCAAGATCATCGGTTCCGGTTCATGATTATATTTGGTACTGGATCTGCATTATTTACCATCGTCCGGGAAGCATTCAGTTGGAATCACATTAATCTTGGAACTATTGGCTCACAGCCAATTCTCATTCTTATTATGCCTATGGTTATTGCAACTGGTCTCATTTTGGGTTCGGCAAATAGCTTTTCGTGGGGCGTGGGTGGTCTCCTCTCGGTGTTGGTCGGGATGACTGGAATGCAGTTATTACCCAATACTAATATGCTACCCATGATCCAAAATTTCGGAATGGGGTTGATCATCGGTTCCGGGATTGGTTATATGCTAATGCATGCAGGACATTCTATCTCATCCAAATCAATTATTTTTCGACATAAACCCTGGGTGTGGTTTATCGCTCTATTGAGTGGATTATTATTATTTTTTATGGGAATTCCCTTATTTGCAGCTGTATTATGTTTGTTGTTTACATTTTTCACCGTCAACCTCGCCAGCAGAATGACGGGACTTACAAATATCGATCCTTTAGAACAGTTCGGATTACTTTCTGCGTTGCTAATTACATTTTTCTTTGGGCTCGTAAATCTGGATTTAGCTTTGGAACATAGGTATATTATTACATTTTTCATCGCCACCGCCACCGCCATCGCCGGTGATATTGGCCACGATTTTAAATCCGCTCAAATTGTTCATACCGATTACAACCAAATTGTGAAAGTTGATATTATCACCAGTATCGCAGTTGCGTTACTTATTCCTGTTTTAATGTGGTTTATTAAAAGCCCAATCATCGCCGGGAAATTGTTTACAACCGATTTTCCAGCACCCCAAGCCCAGATAGTAACTGCTAATTTGAACGGTCTCCCCCACCCTGGAATATTTATAGCTGGTCTTTTTCTTGCAATTATTATCGAAGGCTTTCGTTCAAAGGGGTCGTTATTATCCGTTCATTTAATGCCTTTAGGGATTGGTATTTTTCTTGGATTTAATCTGGCATTTCTCATTGCCATTGGTGGTTTTATTTCACTACGTGTTCAGAAAAAGGGATCAGGATACTTGCTTTCTGCAATTGTGATTGCGGCTGCTATTCTAGGCGGTGAGGGGACAATTGGCTTTTTACAATCGGTTGTTACTGTATTTTCACCAGAAAATAATTCAATTGTTATGGGTATTGCATCGTTGATTCTACTTGCCTTATTTGCCCGGAGCCTCCGAAGTTATTTTCGACAATCGTGAGGATCTTTTTACTTCTGGCAACAATGATTCTTGCCCAATCAAGATACCCGGCAGACTCAGTTCTTACTTCGCCTAAAGCAACCATTATGGAAAAAACAGCTATTATGCCCATTGCAGCATGGCAGCGGATTTCTCATAATACTGATTTATTGAATTGTCAATTTTATCCAAGCTGCAGCCAATATGGAGCCATCGTCATCAAGGAAAATGGAATCTTAAAAGGACTCCCCATGGCAGCCGACCGCATCGTTCGTTGTAATCCGTCCGCATATTTTAATCATATTCATATACGCGGTGAATTTCACAAGGGAGATTACAGATTAGTAGATCATCCTCAATCGGAGCGTGAAATATCTAACTCTAAATCACCAGTAGCGGCGGGAATACTTTCAGCAATTCTCCCTGGAGCCGGTCGTGTCTATGCCGGTAGATGGTTTGATGGTCTGATGGGACTTGCCATGGTTTATTTAACAGCTTCTTCAGCTTTAGATGCATCAAAACAAAACAATGATTTCCAAAAAAGTATCACTTATTCAATGGCGGTTGTTTTTTACGCAGGAGAAATCTACGGTGCCTACAGATCTGCTAAATATTATCAGCTGCAATAGTTGAGAAAATTAAGATAAAAGTGTATTCTCGCCCGCTTATATAACGCCACCGTAGCTCAGTTGGTAGAGCATCGCATTCGTAATTTTACTATGTAATAAATTCCTCATCGTGAAGAATTAATTATCAATGGTTCTGTTGACTGACAAGAAACAGAATGGTATTAAATACACACATTCATTATTGGTGTTTGATACACATAATGGAAAAATGGTATTGAATGAGAAGGAACAGAAACTGGCTCGTAAGATGTTTTAGATGAAAAATGGGGGATATGATTTTACTGAAATATCTGACCATTAAAATAGGAACGGTCATTCTATAAAGAACGAAAACTCATTTTCTCGTAGTGATGTCAGAATAGCAGTGATTATAGTAAACACGACTAAGCGCTGTACCACCTGCTAGAGAAAAGGGTGTTCCTGATTCTTTCACTAAACTCAGGACCCCATTCTGTTAAGGATCCAGGTTCTTTGTGTAATAATCTGCGGAGAAATTCATAT
>JBHHTW010000023.1:0-37498 GCA_046861385.1 Fidelibacterota bacterium
AGACAGGAATGTCTGTTGCGCCAGACTTTTTCTTACTATAAAAATTGACTTGCCTTTCTCTCAATATTAACTTGCCAGGCAAATTTTTCAGTATGTTGATTGAAATGCTGAAAGCATCCAATTCGATCTATGACAAAAAATTTAAATCACTTCGTTTTGTTTATTCTTTACGCTGGAATTATTACATTTCTCCCAGCCCAATTTGCTAATGATGTTTATGATAAATATACATCGGTGGGTCAACTGGGTTTAGCCGTTACAAATTTTGGCGTGTTAGGCAACGGATGGAATAAAATCAACGGTCGCATCCAGCCCTCCTGTCAATACAAACAAAAAACAGAAATTCTCCGGGAACAGGTTGAACATTTTTCTTATGCTGGTCTTTGGATTGGAGGAAAAGTCAATGGTCAGCGGCGCGTTTCTACCGCAATCGTGGATGGTGTGTTTGATTCCGGTCAGGAAGGATTTGAATTTTTCTCTAATTCCGGCGTGGAGATTCGTTCATCCATTTCATCTACATCTTTGGATTCCATGGCTCAATATTTTTCACCATTTGCTGTTTCCCACCAGGATTTAATTATGGATTTCAAGGATTATGGCGTTTCGCCTTCAGATGGTTATGCGATCCCAAATCATAATCCTCTTGGGATTGATGTTCATTTAGAAAGTTATGCCTGGAATTTCACCTTTGCTGACGCGTTTGTTATTTTGAATTACACGATTAAGAATTCCTCTAGTGATACAATAAATAATATTTATGGTGGTTTATGGATGGATGCATCTGTCGCCAATATGAATTATACAAGTAGATATGAGCCGGGAGGCGGATTTACATGGACGGATAACCTGGATGGGTTTGACCGGTCTGTAGATGATGCAGGTTTTAACCGGGACATTGCCTACCAATACGATGCCGATGGTGATGACGGCTGGGCGGAATCATATATCGGTGTTTCCTTATTGGGTGGAACAGTCCCATTGCCGTATGTTCAATCCCATTACAGTCAATGGGCGTGGACCAGTACCAATAATTCTGATTATCCCCAATACGGAATGCCTCTTAGAGATGAAGATCGATACGAAGCAATGAAGTCAAATGTCCCGAAAGGAACAGGAGTGGATTACACCGAAGAAGGGTATCCAGCTATGCCGGACAGTTGGCTATTTCTACACTCCGCTGGTCCATTTGGTAGTAAACCCAATAATGCTGATTCAACTAGTTGGATACTACCGCCGGGAGATTCATGTAAAATTGTCATGACCATTGTTTGTGCCCGATGGAATGGTGCGACGGGTGATTCACCGGAACGTCGGAAAAACCTCCATGTAAATAATGACTGGGCACAAAAAACCTATGATGGTGAAGATATTAACCGGAATAATATTCTGGACGATGGGGAGGACTTAAATGATGATGGAAAACTCACCCGATATATTTTACCCGAACCACCACCGGTACCCAATATTGCTTTAAAAGTGGATGATCGGGAAGTAACCATTTACTGGCAAAATAATGCTGAATCATTTGTTGATCCCATCAGTCAGGAACAGGATTTTGAAGGGTATCATATTTATGGGGCTCGTAAAACATTGGGAGATAGCGATAAAGAATTCACCCTTCTTGGTGAATTCGATTTAGGGCACCCGGATTATTTAAACATTGGGTATAACACCGGATTCGATTTTATTAGAATTGTGAATGCATTTGGAGAACAGGATAGTATAGAAATAGATGGTAATTACTATCATTATCAATTTGTCAATAAAGATGTGAAAAATGGATGGCTTAATTATTATGCGGTAACTGCCTATGACAGGGGAGATCCAAATGCGAATTTGCAAAGCCTTGAAAGTTCTGTTTATGCCAATCGGAAATATGTATACCCCGGGATTAAATCAACCAGCGATTGGGCAGGTAAACCAACCGTGTATCCCAATCCCTATCGAGGTCAGGCAAAATGGGACGGTTCTGGCAGCCGGGGACAACAAATTTGGTTTCAGAATATACCGGAGAAAGCAGAAATCAGGATATTTTCATTAGCAGGAGACTTGGTTGAGGTTCTAAACCATACCAGGGACTATATTGGCGAGGATATACAAAATATAGATGATCGAAAAAATCCCCAATTCAGTGGAGGAGAACATGCATGGGACCTTATCACTCGTCACGATCAGGCCGCGGCGACAGGATTGTATTTATTCACTGTTGAAAATTTAAATATTGAAAGTTCATCATTTGGTGAAATAAAGGAAGGTAAATTTCTAATCATAAAATAAACAAAAAAGGAGAACAGAATGAAGAATCTGTTAATAGTGAATATGTTCATGCTGAGCAGTATATTTGCTCAAGTTGATTTTGAAACACAAATCCAACCTATTTTGACTAGCAATTGTACAAGCTGTCATACATCTACCCACAGTACAGGTTTGGACTTAACATCCGGCAATAGCTATAATGATTTGGTTGATGTGGTATCGCAAAATTATTCTCCAGCATTGCGTGTTGTTAGCGGGGATCCAGGCAGTTCTGTTATGTATAATAAAATTACGAATACGGGTACCTATGGCGGAGTGATGCCTCCATCAGGGCAAATCTCTACGGCCAATCAAACATTGATCCAAACATGGATTACAGAACTTGGTAGTGCGACTTATATCACAATAGCTGAAGCCCGTAACCAGCCCGTTGGGACCAATGTAACCGTCAGGGGAATAATTACGACGCCAAATTTTCAATCAAGCAATGCGGAGTTTGGATTGCAAGATCCAACAGCCGGTACTGTCATATTTCATTTTGGTGCTCCATTTGTAACCTTGAATGTGGGGGATAGTGTAGAGGTCACGGGAGATGTAGATGAGTTTAATGGAAAAATTGAAATTGTACCCAGCGGTGCCAGTGATATTACTGTCATTAGCTCGGGCAATAGTTTGCCTGCTTTTCAAGATGTGACGGTTGCCACTTTTGTTGCCAATGGCGAAGATTATGAATCTGAGCTAATAAAAATTAATAATGCTACAATTACGTCCGGTTCATGGCCGGGGAGTGGTTCATCAGCGAATTTGGACATTTCAGATGATGGCGGTACGTCTACAGTCACCATGCGTATCGATTCGGATACAGATATTGATGGACAAACACAGCCGCAGGATCCTTTTAATGTACAGGGGATTGCCGGTCAATATAATGACTATCAGATCTTCCCGAGATATTACACAGATTTTTCACCTGCCGGCGCTGTTTCACCCACAATAGCTGATATTACTATTGACCCAACAGCTCCAACTGAAGCGGATAATGTTACGGTGTCCGCAACTATTACAGATGACGGCACAATTGCCAGTGCAACGCTCACATACAATGGCGGTTCTGAAAATATGACCAATACAACGGGTGATACATATACAGGATCCATATCGGCGCAGACAGCAGGGACAACGGTTACCTTTTCAATAACAGCGGTTGATAATGAAGGTAATAGTACAACATCAGACGAATTTTCCTATTTAATAATTTCAAGCGGAGGTACAATTACATCTATCTATGATATACAGTACGTCAGCGACCCTGCAGCAAATGACGCCAGTCCTCTTGACGGGCAGGAAGTAACAATCAGTGGAATTGTAACAGCGGAATTCTGGGGAAGCAGCAGTAACCGCTACCTCCATGTTCAAGATGATGAAGGACCCTGGAATGGAATAGTCGTATTTGAATATAGCGGCTGGGATAATTTTGATTTTTCAACATCATCTGGAATTGTTAATTCCGTGGCAGAAGGCGATAGTGTTACTTTAACCGGAACTGTAGATGAATATTATCACTTAACTGAAATTGTGGATGTGACAGAAGTAATTATTCATGGACAGGCTGTCAATATGATCAGTCCATCTGTCGTTACACCGGGCCAAGTTATGACAAGCGGAACCGAAGCAGAAGCCTATGAAGGATGTTTAATTATGGTTGAAGATGCATCGGTAGATGATGATAGCCTGGGGCACGGTGAATGGTCTATCAGTGATGGAACCAATTCTATGAGAGTAGATGATATTTGGGATTATTATTATTTTCCAGTATTGAATCAAAATCTTGCTTCTGTAACGGGTGTTATGACCTACAATTTCAACGACACAAAACTTGAACCACGTTTAGCTCGCGATGTCGTCGAAGCGGTTGGAGACCCCGTTAGACTTCAACGCATTCAGCAGGTATTATACAGTGACCTTATTAATACAGCCGAGGATGGCGAGTCGGATATGTCCTATATGCTCGACTCTACTGTTACTGTTGAGGGAATTGTCACAATGCCAACCGGTTTGAGTTTTGCCGGTGCAGGAATAAAATTTATTTTCCAGGATGAACATGGGGGTCCGTGGAGTTCAATATTATCCTATGATCCTGACAGTTCAGCATTCCCAGTGCTGTATGAAGGGGATCGTATTCAGGCAACAGGTTATATTTCTGAATATACAACCAGCACCTCGAATATGACTGAGTTATTCATTACTGAACCGGTGAATATTCTTGAAGTAGGTGTTTCTTTACCCACACCGAAACTCGTTGCGACCGGTGATTTGCGCTGGCCAACCGAGGCGGAGCAATGGGGAAATGTCACCGTTAGGATTGAAGAAGGGATCGTAACAAATAACGATCTTCAATACGAAGTTTTCGAAGTCGATGATGGGTCTGGTGGCGTTTTAGTGGATGATGATTCAGATAGTATTTCCACATACTTTGATGCAGTTGGACCGCCTCCAGAAGGATCATTCATTACTTCTATTGAAGGTTGGATTTATCATCATTATGGCGCTTATTCAGATTCATCAGCTTATAAACTGGAACCTCTCTATGAATCAGATATTGTATTTGGAGCTGGCCCACCCACTATTTCTGATGTATCAAGAGATCCATGTACACCCTCTACATCAGATGCAGTTACTATTAGTGCTGTAATCGAGGATAATTCTGCGATTGCCTCCGCCGACATTATGTACGCGGTCAATGGTGGTACATATGGATCAGTTTCAATGACATTGGGAACTGACAATACATGGACAGGGACCATCCCGGCCTCAGGTTCTGATGGCGCTCAAATAGATTATTATATTTCAGCTGCCGATGATGGGACTGATCAGGATGCACCTAAAACGAGTACTTATCCCTATGATATTACAGTCCTACAACTCGGCTACGCAACCTATGACGATGGCGGTATTAGTAATATTAGCGATATACAATATACGCAATGGTCTCAGGGAGATTCTCCCTACAATGGGTGTGAAGTCACTGTCACAGGGATTATTACTGCGGATACTGCTCAGTATCATTCCGGTTACGGTGCTTATGCACTTCAATTTGAGTCAGCGCCATGGAGTGGAATTGTCTTCGATGGTTGGGATGATTCAGAATTAACCAGGGGAGATGAAGTGACTATTACAGGTACTGTTGAAGAATATGATCCAACCTGGCATTTTAAATATGATAATAATACCAAACTGATCAATATCTCTGGTGTGTCTGTAAATAGCACTGGGAATTCAATTACACCTTTGAGTGTCAGCACAGCTGACTTGGCTGGAGATGCAGATGAAGTTGAATCTTATGAAGGCTGTCTGGTGACCCTGTCTAATGTGACAGTCTCCACGGCGAACTCGTATGATTGGTCAATCGTCGATGATTCTGGTATAGAATGTCTCATTGATGATGATATGGCAACGATGGAAGCCCATAGTGCTATGTCTGGTTTATCTGTAGGTCAAACACTGACAACAGTATCAGGCATTTTCAATTTCAGTTTTGGGACGTATAAAATCCAGATTCGGGATGTGACGGACCTGGGCGCTCTTGGGATTGATGATGGTTTTGATGGTGTTGCACGTGAATTTGCACTCTATCCCAACTTCCCAAATCCATTCAATCCTGAAACGCGCATCCGGTTTCAATTGGCAAAACATTCAGATGTAAAGGTCATGATCTATGATATCCTTGGGAGGAAAGTCAGAACATTAGTGTCCGATAAAATGGATGCCGGTTATCATGTAGTTAATTGGGACGGCTTAAATGATGAAGGCTCTGATGTTGCATCCGGTATGTATGTTTACCGGATTAAAGCCGGGGATTTCATTGCCCACCGGAAGATGCTGTTGGTGAGATAAGTTGTAATTAACCTTCCGAAGGTTACAAACCTTCGGAAGGTTTTTTCCATAATTCAATTATGCGCTATTTGGGATTTATACTATTGCTATTTTTAGTTTCGTGCTCTCTTTGGGAATACGAGGATCCGTCTATTCCAAATGAAAAAGAAATTCCAGAAACCTACTTATCGCTAATTGCCGTTGATACGATCTTTGCAAGTATAGATTCTTTGACCGGCGAGGTTATTTATGCTATTGATGAGGAGCCAACACCGGGAATAATTTGGGATACCCTTGATTATGCCTTTACTACCATTACCACCAGTAAACAACACCTCCACTGGTGGGGAGAGGATAATGACGGAGGTATTATCGGATATAAATATAAATGGAATTCGGACACTATTTGGACATTCACAACTGAAGAAGAAGGTTTATTTTTTGTTCCCATCCGAACCGATCTGGACGTATTTAGTTTTGAAGTAAAAGCGATTGATACTGATAGTCTTGAAGATGAAACTCCTGCAAAATTGACCGTTCCTATACGTAATTCCCGTCCGGAAATCAGTTTTCGATATCGCAGCAATCCTTTCGTGGATAATATACAAAGTGACACTAGTTTAACTTTTCCAACTCGAACATTCGTTTGGGATGTAACCGATCAGGACGGCATTGAAACAATTACCGATATTTATTGGGCGTTGGATGATACGTGCGATACATGCTGGAACCAATTGGATGCAGCTGCATACTCCAGTAAAACTTTGACAGAGATTGACCCTGGCTTCCACCGGTTTTATGTGAAAGCGAAAGACATTGCTGGAGCTGAAAGTAATATTATTTTTTTTCCGGATGATACCAATCCAAATGAGCCCGCTTTCTGGCGAGTGATGCCCGTTCTCGGGGAATTATTACTGGTTGACGATTTTGTACAAGACAGTCAGAACAATGCTCAAAATTGGTATAGGTCTATTTTGGATTCAATCGTTGGAGAAAATCAATATTCAGTGTGGGAAATTGGAAATGAGCTCCCATATTCAACCAATGACGTTTCTGCAAATTTACGATATTTTAAAAAAGTAGTTTGGTATGCTGCTTATACAGGAGGAGAGACATATGATGAGGCAAGCACCAGCTTATTAAACTATGTTCTTGACGGACGCCATTTATTACTGAATGCACCTGAGCTGAAAGATTCCACTTTTACATGGTTTCCATTAAATGAAACTTCAGTGATTAATCCTTCAGGCCGTTTATTATCCGGAACAATATTGGAATCTCAAATCGATGATAGTTTGAACTTGACGTTGTCGTCATTGGTGGCGATTCGTGTAAAGGAATTTTCACCTGATTCCAGTCAATTCAGTACCATTAAAAGCATATATACGATCGAGGAAGGAGAAGGCAATGACGAATGGTCAGGTACACCAAATGTTTGCAGTTTAGGTAGATTTCAAATATCTCCAACAAAAGAATCCGGAAAAGTAGTTCTTTTTTCAATTCCGATACATAATGGTTCATTACCAGTTTTAAGTAAGAGCAAATCTTTTATTAATTATTTGATACAAAAAGAGTTTTCTGAGTGAAGCAATTTTTGATAATTGCATTATTTTCTGTTTTTCTTTTTCCCCAAAGCAACGGGGTGATATCTGGTAGAGTCGTTGATTCAAAAACAAATGAAGGTCTCGCCGGTGTTAATGTCATGATTAAGGGAACATATTATGGTGCAGCGTCAGATTTAGACGGCCGTTTTCGAATCACCGGTGTTTCATATGGCACTTACGATATTGAAGCATCTATTATCGGATATAAGATTTTGCTGCAAACGGGTATTACTGTAGAACCCGGTGAACCTACTGTACTGGCTTTTATTATGGAAGAGACCGTTTTAACATTGGGAGAAGAAGTGGTTGTTGTTGGTTCCAAACCTCTCTTTGATGTGGATGAAACGTCAAGTGTCACTCGAGTAACGAGTGAAGATATTTCTAATAAAGTTGTTTCCAGCGTTGAAGATATATTATCTGAACAAGTCGGAGTAACAACTCAAGACAATGAAATACATATTCGTGGTGGGCGCATTGATGAAAGCATGTTCGTTGTAGACGGACAATCCATTAAAGACCCTTTATCGGGATATTCCGGGAACCTTTTTATTAATCCAGAGGCCATTGAGGATTTAGAAATTGTAACGGGAGGATATAATGCCGAATATGGCCAGGCTATGTCCGGGATTATTAACATCAAGCTAAAAGAAGGCCGAGATCATTTTGAAGGCGCTTTCAAATATTCCAGTGATAATTGGGGAATTGGCCAAGATGCAATCACTCATTATTCTACAGATAGAGTCGAGTTTAATCTGGGTGGACCTGACCCGATTTTAGAACAATTTTTACTCAAGTTAGGGCTTGATTTACCTGGTGCGTTTTCCATTTTTGTAAATGGTTATGGAAAAATGTATGATAGTAATCTTCCTACAGCGAATCAAATTTATCCACATAGATTTTGGTCAATTCCCGGGATAAGCGATAAAACTCAAAATGAATTAATGTCTTCATTAGCACCTCGAGAAAATAATGACTGGCATGCTTTATATAAACTAACGTGGGGAATTTCACCGAGAAAAAAATTGAGCATTTCTTACGATATCTCATTGAACATAAATCAGGGCTATTTCATGCCCAGGGCATTTTCATCTACATACTATCCTTATACCTACCAGGAAATTTTAAATAATTATAATACAATTACCCGCGAAACACGGTTGGTGAATTTAAACTGGACTCATACATTGAGTACTCAATCGTTTTATGAAATCACCATAGGCAGGTTTTTGACTCTTGAGCACAGCGCAGTTCAAGATCTTCACTGGACCGAGTATAAAGAGCGGCTGGATTTGGACCCCATCAACTACACCGTGATTGATCAGGACGGAAACATTACTATTACTTATGGAGATGAATTTTACGATACCGGGGTAGCTCCGGAATGGTATGATATTTCCAGTGATAACTATCGTATCGACGCTGATTGGACATATCGTACGCAGAATCGCCACAAACTCAAAACAGGGATTGAAAATACGATTACTGAAATTCAAGTTATTGATATTGATGAACCTTGGGCTGGAAAATCGGGTTTTGGGGCTAATTATGATATGTATAATGCTCTCACCACTTTTGGAGCAGTCTATGTTCAGGATCGGATCACTTTCGAGGGAATGACTGTTAATATAGGCATGCGTTATGATTATTGGTTCCCAGGGAAATACGTAGAGGAAGCTATCAATAATCCAAACACGGTCATTATTACCGATGCAGCACGGAAAAGATTCCATGAAGAAACGTTTGAATTATTTGGATACAAAGGAAAGGGAAGATTCAGCCCTCGATTTGGTATATCCCATCCCGTAACCGATAATGATGTTCTATATTTTTACTATGGCCATTTTTCCCAATTACCCACATTCCAGTATGTTTATGCAAAACTTAATTCTCTGTCTCAATCAACCTATCAGGTTTTTGGAAATCCTAACCTGAATCCGAAAACAACAGTCCAATATGAATTAGGAATAAAACACAGATTCAGTGAGGATCAAGTACTGGAAATGAAAGCATACTGGAAAGATATGTTTGATTATGAAACATCTCAAACCATCACCCCTTCAAACCCAAAATATGCTCATTTACGTTTTAACATGTATTTTAATGCGGATTACGCCAGAGCCAGGGGGATTGAAATGATCCTGAAAAGCAGGGTTTTAAAACGATGGTATGTAGATATGAATTTCAATTATTCCATCATTACTGGAAAGAGCTCATCTCCCTTAGATAATTTACTTGTCCAAGCAGGAGCATTAAGCGAAAAACCGTTGGGTGAGAATTACATGAGTTGGGATAAACCGTTTCAATTTTTTAGTAACATCTATTATAACCATCCAGCAAACTGGGGAGCTTCACTTCGGTTTGAATTTGGCTCCGGACGTCGATATACAAAATCCTTTCCAGGGACAAATGATTACGAAGATGGAATAAGATATATAAATGATGTACCATATTATGTTGGTTCAAGGGACGGTGATAATCCCAATGCTTACATCAGCGAATATACTCCAGAATTATTCAAATTATTGGGAATGGACAATGTGAATGGTTACAGCACAGTGGATTTAAAACTCTATAAATCATTTAAAATAATCGGAATGAAATACAAGATATATTTAGAGATAGAAAACATTTTTAATGAACATATACCCAGACGCATTAATCCATATACAGGAAGAGGATATAACCCGGGAGAAATTATTCCTTATAGCATGATTAATAGTCCAAATCCTAACAATGATCCATCCCGGAATAGAAGACCTCGAACAGTAGAATTAGGAATGCAGGTTATTTTCTAATGCAAAATTATACGACTAAAACAATGAACATTCCGTTTTTAGATAACCTCTCTTTTTTGCCTGTCCGACTTGTGGCACTAATAACCGAAATACAAAGGGATAAAAAACAATGAGAGTAAATTCCTTATTATTTTGGATTATTAATTTGGTGGGAGGCAAATATTTTTTCCCATTAACTAAAGCCTGCGTAATAATATCATTTTTCACATTTGCTCAAGGACAAAATTTTTTCCCTATCCTTGGCGGTCAGCGAGTGGGGACATCCGTATTTACATTTCTGAAAATCGGCGTCAGCGCCAGGGCTGTCGGAATGGGTGAAGCGGTTGCTGCCCTTCAACAGGACGCTGGGTCTGTTTATTATAATCCTGGGACGATAGCTCAATTTAAGCAATCTGAGTTTTCAGCTTCTCGAATCCAATGGCCGGCAGAAATAAATTATGATTATTTTAGTTTAACTCGAAAAATTACAGGACGCCATTTTGCCGGAATTTCCTTTGGTATTTTGCATTTGGCTCCCATGCGTGAAACGACAGAATTTTTACCCCACGGTACAGGAAATTATTTTCTATTTCAAGACCGGTTTATTGCACTCACATATGGTGTGCGCATGACCGATCGGTTTAGTTTTGGCATTACCTTAAAACAGGTCGAAGAAGAATTGGCAGGGCAAACAATGAGTACAGGTATGCTGGACATGGGGACCTTTTATTGGACGGGATTTCGTTCATTAAGTTTTTCAGCTTCTCTCTCTCATTTTGGACCACAGGCTAAACCGGATGGAACATTTCAGAAACATGTTTTAGATACTGAAACGGGTGAAGAAAAAATAATAAAAGCTGATTTTGAATCTTTTTCACCGCCAACAGTTTTCCGTGTAGGTGCTGCGATGGATATCTGGAAGACTGAAATGCAATCAATTATTGTTGCCTTGCAGATGAACCATCCGGTGGATAATGCAGAAAATATTTCTACAGGGTTCGAATACAATCTTGCCGATTTACTATTTTTAAGAAGTGGATATAAAATCAATAAAGAAGAAGAAAACGTATCTTTTGGCGCAGGTCTCATTATTCCAATTGGCAAACTCAAACTCAGAGTAGATTATGCCATAGCCAATTTTAATCATTTATCAGATCCGCAACGATTGTCATTAGGAATTGCGTTTTGAAAAAAATAAAAGCAATTTTTATTGCCCTCATCATTGTTCTCTTTTTTGCTTGTGTTGACAAAATGCAGCTTCCAGACTCTCTGGATACCAATACGGAATTTTCTGCGGGAGATACAACCTTTATCCTTGTTCAGCCAATTTGGGATGAATCTATGGGGCTTCAATCTCCTCTTGAAATTTCAGTTGCACAAGACGGCCATGTATTTGTTGCAGACACAAGTGCAAATTCAATTCTTGTATTTTCGCAAGATGGAGAACCGTTATCGAACTTTACAGATTTACAGCACTTAGAAATAAAACCGATTGATGTGGATATTGATCAGAAAATGAATATCTATTTTATTGATGGCAGTGAAAAAATCTATGTTTGGAACCAGTATATCAACGATGTCGGAATAGACGAGATGGCTATTTCTGGTTCATTTTATAACGAAGATGCAGGGTCAGTTACAATAGATGCTTTATCAGAAGAGTGGGTGATTTATTTGGAAAATAACGATTGGGTGCTCGAAGGCGTGACTTGGGGTATGCCTGAAAATGTGATTGATTCACTTCTCGCTCCCCATATCTTTTATGATGGCACTAACCCTACCCATTCATTTAATGATATTTATTATGAATCGGGACTGTCATCATTTTCAGGTTTATCCGCAACACGGGACAAAAACAATTACATTTATGCATTAGACTTTACACATGATCGCATTGTCCGTATAGATCTTCATAAAACACATTTAATTAAATTGAAAAATGGAGAAAAGATTTGGGTGCATAGAGGTGAATTTGAGTCATCAATATCTGAATTTGGAACCGGAGCAGGAACGGTGAACAACCCCTTAGGAATTGATGTTGATTACAATGGAAATATATACTACGCACAGACTGGCGATTACTTTTCAGTTCATAAAATACGACCACTGACGTCAGGGACATATACGACTTATCCTTCCGTATTTCAGCAAGGGGTTAACGATATTATGGATCTGTTTCGATTTTCAAATCCGAACGATATCGCTGTGGATAATAAACAATTTGTTTACGTCTCCAATACTGAAGAGCAAGAAATTCAAGTGTTTAATTCTGACGGACAATTTTTTCTCAAAGCCGGCGTAGAAACAATGATAATAGATACAACGATTTACATTTTTAACGGTACAGATACGGTATCAGTAGATACATTTATGACCGTGGAAGAAAAAGGATTATTAGTAGAACCACAGGGAATCACAGTTGATAGTAGGGGAATAATATATATTTGTGATACACCAACCGGTCGTATTTTACGCTATAGGCTTTCCAATCAATTAGATGAAGATCTACAACCGGTTCAATAAATACATATTATTATTCCCCATATTTGCGCTGTTGTCCGGGCAGGGAACGGAAACAGCATTCATTAAATATTATAAAACCAATCGACAGTTCATTGCAGATGTACCCATGCTGGCAACTGAACGCAGAGGGCAATCTCATCTTGAAGTGACTTTTAATGAGAATAAACAACCGGTTTTAAAGCGATGGTTGAATGATAATCAAGATTTGGTCAAAGAGGAAATGTTAGTTTATAACAGATCAAATACTTTGCAGAAACGGTTATTTCTTGATAAAAATCGCAAGACTGAAAAGATAATTCACTATGGAGAAAAAGAACTTTGGAGTGTTGAATTCAGAAATTATTCAAGCCCCAAAAAGAATGTAAATTATTTTATTGGACAGCAGACTGAATTTCTGTTAAACAACAGCAATGAGATTCAAAACATTATTTTTCGTACAATTGATAATCATAAATATGGCGCAATCAACCTAACGTATGATCATTTAGGCTTCTTGCGTGAAGAAGTTTGGAGAGTTCTTCCGAATGATGAAGTCATACGGAAATTTGTGTATCATTATGACATTATTAATAACATTCAACAAATCTGGGAATATGGTATTGGTGGTCGGGAGATAAGTCATGTATCGTTAAGCATGGCTCCGGAGGACAAATTGTATACAACACCACCTCCAAGAACAGGAAATGTGCTGGATGAAGCTGATGTTATCTTACAGGAATTACTATCAAAGAGAATCGTAACACCAATACCTGCCTTTATTCCTTTTACTGAACGGGATCAAATAATATTTATCGATGGAGAAACATTGGATATCGTTTTTGTGGCGATTGATGATAACTATCTTTGGTTCTCACTTCCAAATGAGTCAGATGTATTAAGTATTCCCTTAGATCGAATTTCTTCAGCAACGAGCAAATTTGGAAAACAGCTTTACCCTTAAGACTGAAAAAATTATGAACATGAATTACTGAAGACGAAGTAATTTTCAAGTCAATGATCATCCTTTCACATTCAACATTCAGCCTAACGTTGCAATCTCTTCAAACTTCTGATTAAATTTAAGCATGAAACACATACCGCATGATTTTCTTTTATTACTATTATCTGGAATTCTTTTAGCTCAGGACACATATCCACCGCCAACGAATCTTGTAACAATCCCAACCGCCGGAACACTGGTTCGTGGAAGCTTTGCAATGAAAATACATGTCCAGAAAAATGGCGGTTTAACTTCAGGATTGAAAGTTGGAATTACAGATCGATTTCAATTTGGTCTTATGTTCGGCGCAAGCAATCTAATTGGAGATGATAGTCTCCGTTGGTACCCACGGCCGGAAGTGAATTTAAAATACCGTCTCATTGATGAAACCACAACCATGCCCGGTATTTCTCTGGGTTTGGATACACAGGGATTTGGTACTTTTAATGAAGCTGATTCATTGAAGCGATATGAAATTAAAGCATACGGTTTGTTTTTATCTGGGAGTAAAAACTGGACAACACCTTTGGGGAATATGGGAATTCACGGCGGAATGAATTATAATTTTACTGAAATACTTGATGGGGATGAGGATCCAAGTTTGTTTATGGGATTGGATTTAGAATTTAATCCTGAGCTATCATTGCTCTTTGAATATAATGCAGCGTTAAATGAAAATGATTTAAGAGCAAGGGATATTTCGCTCAACAGAGGCGGGTATTTAAATGCAGCAGTACGGTGGACATTTGTGGAGCACCTCCATATTGAATTAGATTTTAATAATCTTCTTTTTGATAAAGACCGGGTAAATTATTTCAACCGCGAACTCAAAATTATTTATATCGAATATTTTTAAACTTATTAGCAACGTAATTTCTTAATCATTAACTAATTACGTTTTATCAAAGATGCCCAAACTAAAAGAAATACGGCTTTCTACTACACAAGTTTACCAAGGATCATTTCTTGATGTCAGGCGCGATGATGTCTCTTTACCGAATGGTCGAATATCCACAAGAGAATGGATCAATCACCCAGGCGCTTCCTGTATTATCCCCATCTTGCCCGGTGGGGAAATTGCTCTCATTAAGCAATACCGTTATCCCGTTCAAGCAGAAATGATTGAATTGCCGGCAGGAAAATTAGATCCGGATGAAGATCCGGAAATGTGTGCTCGGAGAGAACTAGAGGAAGAAATTGGGTATTCCCCGGGTAAAATGACTTTCGTTTGCAATATTCACCCTGCGATTGGATTTGCCAATGAAAAAATGTGGATCTATATAGCTGAGGATTTAATAAAAACAAAAACCAATAAGGACCATGATGAGTTTTTGGAATTAATACCGACGAGTATTAATGATGCTATTAAAATGGTTTGGGATGGTTTGATTACAGATGTAAAAACAATTATTGGTCTTTTGTGGGCGGAAAAATTGCTGAAAATGTAATTTTCCCAAACCAAGTATTTTTGTTATATATCCATCTTTTGAAATATTTATACACTATAATGACGTCGTAATTTATCAATATGAAATCACATTTATCCACTGCGCTTAAAACCCAAGCGCTCAAACTCGGATTTCAAAAAGTCGGGATTACTCCCGCTGTTTCAACTCCTAAAGAAGAAACAAATCTCAAAGAATGGATAGATCAAAACCATCATGGGACAATGGGGTGGATTGAAAAACGGAAGGAAGAAAGGGGGAATATTTTCAAGTATTTCCCGGATGCGAAATCCATTATTTCAGTGGGAATGAATTATTATTCCGGGTATAAACAAAGCGATTTTAAATCAGATTATAAAATAAGTAATTGCGCCTGGGGAGATGATTATCACGATGTGTTGAAATCCAGATTATATAAATTGTTGGATTGGTTGGAAAAAGAGGGTACTGATGTAAAAGGAATTGTGTGTGGTGATACATCTCCAGTTATGGACAAAGTCTGGGCTCAAAAAGCAGGATTGGGTTGGCAGGGAAAGCATACAAATCTGATTTCGTCAGATTATGGCAGCTGGCTTTTTCTGGGTGAATTAATATTAGATATTGAACTTGAATATGATGCGCCGTTTCCTGATGATCTTTGTGGGACCTGTACCGCTTGCATCGATGCGTGCCCGACCCATGCCCTTGATGAATTTAAAATATTTGCGGAGAAATGTATTTCATACTTATCCATTGAACATCGCGGCCAACTGTCAGGAAACCAATCAAATCTTTATAATTGGATATATGGCTGCGATATATGCCAAGATGTATGTCCATGGAATCAAAAATTTTCACAAAAAACTGAGGAAAATTCTTTTCAACCAAAAAAAGAAATTATCGAATGGAATAATGAAAATTGGCATATTTTAAATGAAGATGGATTTCGTAAATTATTTAAAGGTTCTGCAGTAAAAAGAACGAAATATTCAGGATTATCAAGAAATATTAAAATCAATAAATAAGGAGGTATTATGCCTAGAATAGGAGTTGTTTTATCAGGCTGCGGGTTTAACGACGGGGCTGAAATTCATGAATCCGTTATCACAATGCTTGAGCTGGACAAAGCAGGCGCCGATATGGTTCTTATGGCCCCTAATATTGACCAACTACAAGTGATTAATCATTATACGGGTCAGGAAATGGATGAATATAGAAATGTGCTTGTCGAGTCAGCAAGAATTGCTCGCGGAAATATTAAAGATATGGCTGAAGTATCATCCAGCGATGTGGATGCGTTAATTTTCCCGGGAGGTTTCGGCGTTGCAAAAAACTTATGCGACTATGCTATGACAGGCGCCAATTGCTCAATAAATCCGGACGTGTTAAGGTTAGCTAATGATGTACATAAAGAAAAAAAACCAATTGGAGTTATTTGTATCGCTCCGGCAATGATGGCAAAAATCCTTGGTGAAAATACTGAGTTAACTATCGGTTTTGATGAACAGACAGCTAATGATATCAATGCAATGGGAGCAAAACATATCAGCTGTCCAGTAGATGAGATTATTATTGACTCAAAAAAGAAAGTGGTTTCAACACCGGCTTACATGGAGGCAAAGAGCATCAAAGAAGCGGCTCAGGGAATTTCAAAGCTGGTCGCAGAAATTCTCAATATGATTTAAACAATAGAGAGGTAAATAGGGAATCTGCTTTGACACATAACCACATTAAAAATGATCAAAGTTTGTCATAAAAGCGAATTATCAAAGCAAACAGCAAAAGTGATTATGGTTGACGAGACCCCAGTGGCAGTATTTAATGTTAACGGTAAAATTTTTGCTTGGGACAATCGCTGCCCACATCGAGGCGCGTCTTTGGGAGACGGTTATATTACAGACACAACCGTCCAATGCAAATTTCATTTATGGGAATTTGACATTGAAAAGAAATGTGCAGTGGCAAATGAAGCCATAAAAATAAAATCATATGATGTGGAAATAATAGAAGAGGAAATCTTTATAAAAATCTAATGGGATATTTCTAAATCAATGGATCCCAAGCCGACCGACATATCCAGAACAATTGTTGGACGGTCTCGATCCCAATTTTTCGACATATATTTATTACCCTTTTTAACTAAATCTTCTACATCAACGGATGAGAGGAAATTATCATGAACCCGGGCAGAAATATTAACATTATCCGGTAAAACCAGATCAACGGAACCCAATCCAACCTCTACCTCAATATCCATGTCGTGAGTGATTGTCCCAGAAAAATCTATGTCGGCAGAACCAAATCCAACTTGGATATTAACAACTTCTGCTCGTAAATAACTAAGACCGTTTCCTTCAAACTCACCCATTCCGGCTTCAATATTTATTTCATTACAAACAATAGGATTTAGTGATTCAAAATTGAGGGTTGCTTTTCCCATGCCACATTCAATATCGATACTTTGGATTTTTATCCCTGATAAATCCATTTCGGTTTCCCCAAAGCCAAAATCCAATTCCATTTCAATCGGAACGGATAAAGGGAGCTTATATTCGCTTCTATTATGGAAATGATCACTAT
Organism: Fidelibacterota bacterium; assembly: GCA_046861385.1. Taxonomy (GTDB): domain Bacteria; phylum Fidelibacterota; class Marinisomatia; order Marinisomatales; family TCS55; genus JADFRD01. The sequence continues at coordinate 18,014 of JBHHTW010000023.1, forward strand.
CCCAGTTGAATGAGAACTCATGATCCTTATCCAGTGTATTTGTTTTGATTTCTAGAAATCCCTTTTTCCCAAAAACGCTGTATTCTACGTCTGGGGAGTCAAAATTATGCGGGCTGTATTCTACAATACCGTCTAGCTCTCCAGGATTATCTTTATTTGATAATAGAATTAATTCACCCATTTGATAATCGATTTTTGCTTCAAGTTTATCAATGCCTCTAATGGAATAATGATAATGGTCACGAATGATAATATTTTCATGATCATCCTGATGCAAATCATTACCGAACAAAGAGATAATAGAAATGAGCAAATATAGTAATGTCTTTTTCATCTCAAAAATTGTAGTCAAGTCTTACGGTTGTTTCTATATAATCCCTGCCATCCAGTGGTTTAGCAATATTTACTGACCAACCCAAATCATCATCCTCATCGCTACCGATACCCACACCCACCGATGAAATTCCGTAATCTAGAATGGTCTGTTTACTGAAACTAAATGTCTTGTCATTCCAGGCATAACCGCCATCAGCAAATAGCTTCAAAAAGAACCATGAATCTGTAAATTCTTCTGTGAAGACAATTTCACCGTTGGTCTGTACCATCTGATCACCGGTCTGATATTTGAATGGAAATGCACTAACAGATCCAAGTCCTCCCACACCGAATTTGCGAAATTCATGAAGTCGTCCATCTGAAGTTCCAGCCATAAGTTGAGAACGCAAAACGAGTCCATAGGACATTTCCCAATTCATTTTAACAAATCCAAAAATACGTTTGCGTAATTCCTCTGAACTCATTGTGTAAATATCTGAACCATCGTCTGATTTCTGGTACGCTTCGCCTTCGATGAATAATGCCATGCCGGTAGCAACCGGTGAATAATGTCTGGTTTGAAATGCAACTGTGGTCTGCAAGTAATCAATTGTTTTCTGTGGTTCAGTGTATGGATTGGATCTCAAAGAGCGTTCTTTTTCAAACAGGCTCCAGAGGTTTGATGTTACTGTTATAGAATCCTGTTGAACTGACGCCACCAAGAATTTCAGTTTTATCCTGTATAGATCAATACCGATTCCGGCGGACCAACCTTCTTCATCCCATCGGTCATAGAAATCCTGACGACCTAAAAGCCCGGCCCAGGTATTTTCAGTTTCGGATAATCGATAATAATCATCTGTTCTACTTTCTTTAAATACACTACCGAAAAAAACAAGGTTGTTATTGGAAAAAAATGATTTTTCCAGAGTTAACCGTCCGGCAGTCTCATCAGAACCAAACCTGTATCCAATTGAAAAACTCAAGCGGAATGAGGATTTTCCATTTCCATCCCATTGAGAATTAAGAGGTGTAAATAATAAACCTTCGTTACGATTATAGATGAAATAATCATTTTCTGGATGAATCCAACTTTGAGTGGCGCGCATTGATCTTTCCCAAATTCTGAATTCATTTTCACCATCGATACTTTCAGCAGATTCCATTTCTCGGTAGACCAAACCTTCCTTCATGTGTGTTTCAACGATTTTACCATGGATCACGGCCTGCTCGTCTTTTTCAACGGATCCGCCGATGGCAACGATTGTTCCATTTACAATAGATGTTGATCCCAATATCACGTTTCCACCAACAACCGTAATTTTTCCATCAACGGTTCCATTCACCAATAGATCACCACCTACAATGCGAATATTATCGCCATTGGTTTCACCCTCTTCGATTGTATAATCATTAAAAAATTTGGTTTCATCTGTAGTTATTTTTTGTGAAATATTGGTTTGCGGTAAAAATAGAGCAGTAGTAAAAACAAAAATAAGCACATATTTCATATTATTATTCCTTTTCAATGTTAATATCACCATGCGTGGTTTGCAATTCAATTGGATATGTACTGTCCCCGGTAACGAAATGACCATAAATATTATTAAAATTGGTTGTAATTGAAATAGGGTATTCACTTTCAATTTCATAACGGGAGTTACGTCCATTAATTTTCGCATTGAGTGTGACTGGAAAATCTTTGGGAATACTCAAGTCAATGTTTCCATGACTTGTTATTAAGTTTATATCGTGGGAATCAAAATTATGATTCCAAATTTTATATATTTCAATATCACCGGCGGATGTTTTAGCCTGAATACCACCTGAAAGATTATACCCTTGGATTGATCCTGCACTTGTAAATATTTCTATAGGTCCGTTCATGGATTCCAGTTCAATATCACCGGCGGATGTTTTGCCATAAAAATATCCTTCAACATCTTCAATGTGAATATCGCCACCGGATGTGCGTAAATGAATATTTCCTCGAATATCGTGTGCATCAATGTCTCCGCCTGAAGTTGTTCCTTCAATTATTTTCCCTACAATGTAGGAGAAATCTATATCCCCACCACTAGTAGAAACATCTACATCCCCTTCCACATGACGGGTAATAATATCTCCGCCACTCGTCTTTCCGGAAATTTGTCCATTTGTATTTATAATTGATATATCTCCCCCGGCTGTTGATAAATTGACATTTCCTTCAGAATCTTTAATTCCAACATCTCCACCAGATGTTTTTGCCTCGATTTTACCATTGATTTCATCCAGATTTATGTTACCGCCACTGGTGATAACATGTACCGCACCAGAAGTATTTATTATTTTTATTTCCCCACCCGTAATCATAGTTTTAATATTGAAGTGGGAAGGAAGTGTAATCGTAAATTCGTAACGAACGCCTTTTTTATGCATTGAATCACCCCTGATTTCAATTATATTTCCATCAGCCGATTTTTTTATATTAGTAGCGTTTTCTTTGTAATATTTTTTTGCATAATGTTTTGAACTGGATATTATTTTTATATCCTCTTGAATTTCTACGGTAAATGTTTCTTTCCCGACAATGTTGATATTACCAAAAATATCCTTAATAATCAGGGTTCGATTCTCTTTGCCAATTTCACCCACTGAGAATTCGTATGAATTGGTTCCCACAAAAGAATGTTCTGAGTCATAATCAAATGATTCAAATATCTTTTGTGGAAATAGCAATGTTGAAACAAATATGATAGTGAGAAAAATTTTCATTATTTAACCTCAATTACATCCGGTTCCACAGATTCTCTGAATGATTGCAAGGTCATGGCAGCTTGAGCTTTAATATAGTCATTTTCATCCATAACACTTACGATTTGGAGCACAGGGAGTGATTTTTCAACGGGATGGTCAGAAATAATCTCGAGTGCTTGTTGACGAACAGCTTCATTTTCATCTTCAAGCAGGGTTTTTATGCAGGCATCAATAATTAATTCAGTAGGAGAATAATTTTTCAAAATTTTGATTGATCGTAATCTGACACCGGGATTTGTATCCGTCAACAAAGCGGAAACGAGTACAGATTGTACATCCGTTTCTGGGGCTGATTTTTGAAGCAACCGGACAGCTTTCAAACGTTTCCCGGCGTTATCATCATTGAGTAAGAGATAAAATAATAATTGTTTAATATTTTCATCATTTAATTTTCCGCTAATATCCATATCGCTCTCCGTTTCTAGAGCAAAATGAATACGCCCGTCTCCGTTTTGAGAATTGATAAGTCTGATGTTTTTTAAATCTCGAGACTGCAGCAAGTCAGCAACATTGATAGATCTATCGTTCAATAGTGTTGCATCATCGACTATTGGTACGGGAATCATTTTGCTTATTACAACAGCAAATATCATATAAGTAATAACTGCCCAAGCAGGTTGAGGTGTCCCTAGAAATTTCTTAATTCCCATAAAAACGACAGATAATGAACGGGATTCATTTTTTTGCTTAGTGATCTGATCAATCCTGCCGCGCAATTGCAGGCGTTGGCTCTGAAGCTCCTCATCGCTGGGAATAAAGGAAAATGCCTTACCTGATACATCCAAAGTGGACTGATATTCTCTAACTAATTTTTTCAGTTCTTTATTCTTAGATACACGTTCTTTGAATATCAACAATTCCGATTCAGATAACAAACCGGTAATGTATTCGAACGCCTGCTCTTTTAAATGATTAGGAAGTTCTTTAGACATAGCGATAGTCCTTTAATTGTTTTCTCATTTTTTCCATGGCTCTGAATAAGTATTTTTTAACAGTTCCCTCTCCAATACCCATAATGGCAGAAACGTCTTTTATTTTCATACCTTGTAAATATTTTAAAATAAATGCAGTACGTTGTTTTTCTGGAAGCTCGTTCGTGGCTGTCTTAATTGCACGATTTATTTCACCATATGTATTTCGAGAAGAGTCAGGAATATTTTCGATTGGATCATATTCTTCTAATGGTTCTTGTGTATACATACGGGACATTTTTCGTTTCATATTCAATCCGGTATTCACAGCAATTCGATACAGCCATGTATAAAATGAACTCTCAAAACGAAAAGTAGCTATACTTTTATAGGCCTTCACAAAAGTTTCCTGATACAGGTCTTCTGCATCCTGTTTATTTTTCATTAATTGATAAGCTAATATCATAATTTTCTCGTCGTGTATTTCAACAAGTTGGTGAAATGAATGGTTGTCACCATTTTGTGCATCAATGATTAATTGTTTAATTTTGTCCGACACCGTTTTAAAAACTCACATGTGTTATGACATGTGATCGTATGATTTAGTTGTCATCAAATTACATGAAAAAAAGAAACCCTCGAAAACGAGGGTTTCAAGAAAAGGTCATTGATAGAAAGAATTATAACCCTGTTTCTGACACAGTTTTTTTCACGACTTCCAATGTTTTGTCTAGAGCTTCTTTTTCATCATCCGTCAATTCAAATTCAAGAATATTTTCAACACCCTTAGATCCAATCACAGTTGGGACACCGATGAAAAAACCGTTAACTCCAAATTCTCCTTCACATAATGAAGCGCATGGGATTACTCGTTTTTTATCTTTAAGGTAAGACTCTGCCATTTCAATTGCGCATTGAGCCGGAGCGTAGAAAGCGGAACCGTTTCCAAAGAGTTTTACAATTTCTCCACCGGCAACGCGTGTTCTGTCTTCAATTGCTTTTAATCGATCAGCAGAAACCAAGTCATTCACCGGTACGCCACCGACCGTTGCCAATCGAGTAATCGGGACCATTGAATCACCATGACCACCCAGGACCATGCAAGTGACGTCCTGAACAGAGAATCCAGTTTCCATTGCAATAAAGGTTCTGAATCTTCCAGAATCAAGGGCACCAGCCATTCCAACAACTTGATTTTTAGGAAACCCGGAAACCTTATGAAATGCATAGACCATTGCATCCAGCGGATTGGATATTACAATGACAAAAGCCTTGGGAGCCTGTACCTTAATATTGGTGGCAACATCTTTCATGATTCCAAGGTTTATTTCCAATAGGTCTTCCCGGTCCATTCCGGGCTTTCTTGGAATCCCAGCGGTGATGACAAAAACATCTGAATTTTTAATATCATTCCAATCAGATGTCCCGATAATATTTGCATCATAACCATCATGGGGTCGAAGCTGCATTAAATCCAGCGCCTTCCCTTTAACCATTCCTTGAGCTTTAGGGATATCAAAGATTACAATATCACCTAGTTCTTTTTGGGCTGCTAAAAGAGCGAGGTTTCCACCAATTTGACCGCCGCCGATTAATGAAATTTTAGGTCTGGACATGAATTACTCCTATAATCATTTTATATTGTGATGGAAACTACGAGAATTATATTTGAAATAAAAAACCCTCACGTTGCGAGGGTTGAAATAATTAAGTTTGGATACTTGGCGGTACGACATTAACGAATTTTTTATCCCGTCCTTTTTTACTAAACTTTACAATACCATCAACAGTTGCAAAAAGAGAATCATCTCCGCTCCTTTTAACATTTGTCCCTGGATGGAATTTTGTTCCTCGTTGTTTCAGAATAATTCCTCCTGAAAGGATAGTTTGTCCATCTGAAACTTTAACTCCAAGCCGTTTAGAATTGGAATCTCGTCCATTTCTTGAACTTCCTACACCTTTTTTATGTGCCATAATTATTCTTCCTTACTAGTTTTTTCTGCTGATTTCTTAACAGTTTTTTTCGTTGTTGCGGAAAATTTTATTTTATCAATTTGCAGCAATGTATATCCCTGACGATGACCATTTTTTCTCTGGTATCCTTTGCGACGTTTTTTCTTAAAAATCAGAATTTTTCTGTCACGTCCATGCTCAAGAACTTTAGCCTGTACGACAGCGCCTTTAACGGTGGGGGTACCAACATGATCTTTTTTTCCATCATTTGCAAAAAGAATGTGATCAAAAGTCAACATTGCCCCAACATCGGATGACTGACTGGACACCTTAAGACGATCTCCTTCGCGGATGCTATATTGTTTACCTGAAATTTCGACAATTGCGTTCATTATTTTATCTCCAAAAGCCGGCGAAGTTAAGAGGATTTCGTTTGATTACCAAGCGCAACTTGATCTGTAATATTTTTCTTATCTTTCGTTCGTAAAAACCTAAATTCATCTCGTTGAACCTCCTGGCTTCCTTCAATAGATAAATGGACAAAATTTTGCCACATTAAACCCCTTAATATTTTTTTCTTATCATTTTTAATATGCCCGGCCACTTCTGGATGAAGTATTAAAATGAGTCTTAAATCACGATGTTTGCTTTTATAACGTCTTAACCAATGGTCAATCCGTGTAATAAGCGTTTCTTTTGAAATAATTCTACCGGATCCGTGACAGGTTGGACAATCTTCACTCATGGAATCAATCAGGCTTAATCGAATCCGCTGACGAGTCATTTCCAATAATCCAAAATCACTAATAGGAGAGACGGCCACCTTTGCTCGATCTTTTTTTAATTCTTTCCGTAATTCATAATATACTTTTCGTTGGTTTGATTCCATACGCATATCGATAAAATCAATCACAATTAACCCGGATAAGTCTCTCAACCTTAATTGTCTTGCGACTTCTCTGGCAGCTTCAAGATTTATTTTAAGAGAATTTGCCTCATGTTCCTTTTTCCCGATAAACCGTCCACTGTTTACATCCACAACAACCATGGCTTCCGTCTTTTCAATAATTAAATATGCCCCGCTTTTAAGCCATACTTTTGGTCTTAGAAGCTTTACCAACTCATCTTCAATTCCCATCGCTTCAAATAAAGGTGTTTTTAAGCGATAAAAATCCAATCTATTTGCCATATTTGAAGAAACATCTTCCAAATATCGAGACGTTTTACGATACAGTTTTTTAGAATCAATTACGATTTTTTCAACGTCAGATGTTAATAAATCTCGAATGACGCTCGAGGCTGTTTCAAGATCTTCGTAGACTAATGTCGGGGAGTCTGTTTTATTCGCTTTTGTTTCTAATCGTTTCCAAGTGGATTTCAACTGATCGAAATCATTTTTTAATGCTTCTTCGCTTTTGCCTTCAGCGACTGTTCGAACAATGACACCAAATCCATCCTGCTTAAATGAATGAACTATTTTTTTGAGTCGACGGCGTTCATATTTATCCCAAACCTTTTTAGATATTCCTATATAATTTGCATCGGGGACTAAAACCAATAATCTTCCAGGGATTGCTACTTCTGTTGTGACCCGAGGACCCTTACCTGCAAACGGTTCTTTGATAACTTGGACATAAATATCTTGTCCAGATTGAAGATCAACTGAAATATTATCATTTCCTTTACGATAATTTTTCTGCGACCCATTTCTATCGTCTTCCTCCTCAATGAGATATTCACTGTTTTCAATTTCAGAGAATGGTAAGAAAGCATTAATCTCGTAATCAATATCAACGAATGCAGCCTGCATCCCGGGCAAAACGTTTTCAACTTTACCTTTATAGATATTGCCAACCATGCGTTGTTTATTGTGTTTTTCTATATACACTTCAACAAGTTGACCATCTTCAAGAATAGCAATGCGTGTTTCACCCATGCTTTCATTTATATATATTTCTTTTTTCATAACCTGTACCTACAAATATTCATCATAATCGTTACTTTAATTATATGCAACAGAATTCACCTCGAAAACAAGGTCAATTCTTTGCTATGTCAGGTTGGAAGGAGAGGAGGGGAAAAAGCGGTAAAATCTTATGAATGCATCAATAAAAAAACGTACTAAAAAATTCTGATAACTAGCCTACGCTTCTTCCAAACCGACACAAAAATTACTTGATTATATACATTTCAAGCAAGGAATTTCCCGAAGAGCGAATCCTTGATTAATGTTAAAAAATTCCGTAAGATTGGCGGTCGTGATTTGAACCCTATTGCTGCGACGATAAATAATGATGCTAAAAAGGTGATCCACCCCGAATAGCATCGGGGTTTTTTATTATGAAGCAGATTACAGAAATATTAAAACAAAGAATTGTAGTCCTGGATGGCGCCACGGGAACCATGGTTCAATCTTATCAACTGACTGAATCAGACTTTCGGGGCGATCGATTTGCCGACCACTTAACTGAGTTGAAAGGCAATAATGATATTTTATGCATTACTCAGCCGAAAGTAATCGGTGAAATACACCGTGCCTATTTCGATTCAGGTGCTGATATTGTAGAAACCAATACATTCAATGGAAACGAAATATCTCAAAGAGATTACGGGATGGAATCCCATGTTTATGAAATCAATGTTGAGGCAGCGAAAATCGCCAAACAGGTTGCCGGTGAATATGCTGATAAGCCCCGGTTTGTAGCCGGAGCTCTTGGCCCCACGAATCGAACGGCTTCTTTGGGCCCCGATGTCAATCGACCGGGATTTAGAAATATCTCTTTTGATGAATTAAAATATGCTTACCAAGAGCAGGCAAAAGGACTTTTAGACGGTGGGGTTGATTTATTATTAGTAGAGACTGTTTTTGATACCTTGAATTGTAAAGCAGCTCTTTTTGCTATTCGTGAATTATTTGAGAAAAGAAAAATGGAAGTGCCTGTTATGGTATCCGGTACCATTACGGATGCCAGTGGGCGGACACTCTCCGGGCAGACAGTGGAAGCATTCTGGTATTCCATTCGCCATGCCAACCTGACAGCTGTAGGACTCAATTGTGCTTTAGGCGCAAAACAAATCAGGGCATGGCTGGATGAGCTGTCAGCTGTTGCAGATGTTCCTGTTTTTGTTTATCCAAATGCCGGACTCCCGAATGAGTTTGGAGAATATGACCAGTCTCCCAATCACATGGCAGGCATTATTAAGGAATTCGCCGGCAGCGGACTGGTGAACATGGTCGGTGGGTGTTGCGGAACAACACCTGAACATATCCATTCTATCGCAGAAGCAGTAAACCATGCGCCTCCCCGGCAAATTCCTGTCATCAAGCCATTGACAAAATTGTGTGGTCTCGAACCGCTGACCATTCGTCCTGACAGTAATTTTATTAATATCGGAGAACGGACAAACGTGACCGGTTCAGCACGATTTCAACGTTTGATTAAAGAAGACCATTATGAAGAAGCCTTGTCCGTGGCCCGTCAGCAAATTGAAAATGGCGCTCAAATTATTGATGTGAATATGGATGAAGGACTTCTGGATTCTGAATTAGCAATGGAAACATTTTTACGTCTCATCGCTGCCGAACCGGATATTTCTAAAGTACCGGTAATGGTCGACTCCTCCAAATGGACTGTTTTGGAGACGGGATTAAAAAATCTCCAAGGAAAAGGAATTGTTAATTCCATTTCATTAAAAGAAGGGGAAAAAGAATTTATCCGGAAAGCAGAATTAATTCTAAAATATGGTGCCGCCGTGATTGTTATGGCTTTTGATGAAGAAGGGCAGGCGGACACCTGCGACCGGAAAGTGGCTATCTGCACCAGGGCTTATGATATTTTGACCAGGAAGATCGGATTTCCAGCAGAAGATATTATTTTTGATCCAAATATTTTTGCTGTTGCCACAGGAATGGACGAGCATAACAATTATGCCGTTGATTATATCAACGCAGTCCGGAAAATAAAAGAAACACTCCCCGACGTTCACATTAGTGGAGGCGTCAGTAACTTATCTTTTTCATTCCGTGGTAATAATACAGTCAGGGAAGCCATGCATTCCGTTTTTCTATACCATGCAATTCAGGCCGGGATGGATATGGGAATTGTCAATGCAGGGCAACTGGCTATTTTTAGTGAAATTCCCTCTAAACTGAAACAGCGGGTAGAAGATGTACTATTTAACCGGAGAAAGGATGGCACCGAAAGACTGGTAGAAATTGCCGATGAATACCGGGGAAAAAAGAAATCACAGAAAAAAGACTTATCCTGGAGAAAAACGTCCGCCGAGGACCGCTTAAAACATGCACTGGTCGAAGGCATTGCAGATTATGTTGACGAGGATACGGAGGAGGCCCGGCAACAATATGCCCACCCCATCGATGTGATTGAAGGTCCACTCATGGATGGAATGAATATTGTTGGAGATCTTTTCAGCTCAGGTAAAATGTTTCTTCCGCAGGTGGTTAAATCCGCCAGAGTGATGAAAAAATCGGTGGCATATCTTTTTCCATTCATCGAAAAAGAAAAACACGAGTTAGGTTTGTCCGGGCAATCAAATGGACGGATCGTTATGGCAACGGTGAAAGGAGATGTTCATGATATCGGGAAAAATATTGTCGGCGTTGTTCTGGGATGTAACGGATATGATATTATTGATCTGGGTGTTATGGTACCATCGGATAAAATTCTCAACGCAGTCATTGAGCATAAAGCGGATATTATCGGACTATCCGGTTTAATTACACCCAGCCTGGATGAAATGGTCCATGTGGCAGAGGAAATGGAACGCCTTGGTTTGAATATTCCGCTATTAATTGGTGGTGCCACAACCAGCCGAAAACATACAGCGGTAAAAATAGAAGAAAAATATTCAGGCCCTTCCATCCATGTGATAGATGCATCTAGGGCTGTGGGGATCGTCAGTCATCTCCTGAATGATGAAAAAAGAAAACTATTTATTGAAGACCTCCAGACAGATTATGCCGATATCAGAGAGAAAAGAAAACAACGGTCTCCACTAAAACAATTGTCATTGGAAGAAGCCAGAAAAAGAAAACCTGATATTGAATGGGCGGCCTATACTGTTCCGAAACCCAACAGGACAGGCGTGTGTGTTTTTGAAAATTACCCATTGGAGAAACTGGAAAGTTATATTGACTGGTCACCTTTTTTCCACGCCTGGGAATTGAAAGGAATATATCCCGAGATATTGAATCACAAAAAATTCGGGGATGAAGCACAAAAACTCTTTGCCGATGGAACGCAGCTACTAAAGGAAATAATATCCGGAGAAAAACTCAAGGCAAAAGCCGTGGTCGGAATACATCCTGCCTACGCCAAAAATGAAACGGTGTATGCAGAAGAATTGGCATTTCATTTTCCCCGGCAATTATTGGATAAAGGAAATAGAAGCTTTAATTACAGTCTTGCTGATTTTATCGCTCCTGCCAATGATTATATCGGTACATTTGCTTTAACAACCGGTCATGGATTGGAAGCAATTCTTCAGGAATTTGACAAGCAACATGATGATTACAATACCATTATGGCTAAAGTCCTCGCCGACCGGCTGGCAGAGGCATTTGCTGAACGGATGCACGAATTGGTTAGAAAAGAACTTTGGGGATATGCTCCGGAAGAACAGTTAAGCCAAAGGGATTTGATTAAAGAAAAATACAGGGGAATACGCCCGGCTCCCGGTTATCCATCCTGTCCGGACCACAAGGAAAAAGATGCCATCTGGACATTATTGAATGTAGAAAAACAAACAGGAATTTCTTTAACGGAAACCAGAGCCATGTATCCGGCGGCTTCTGTCTGTGGTTGGTATTTTTCACACCCTGATGCAGTTTATTTCAGCGTGCGGCATTCAAAATAACGAATCTGGATTTATGAAAAGCATATTATATTCAATAAAAATAAAATGAAAATACTAAAATTTGGCGGAACATCCCTAAAAACTCCTGAACGGGTAAAACATGCTGTACAGCTAATTTCAACAGAGCATCCCTGTGCTGTGGTTGTTTCTGCTTTTGGAGGCGTTACAGATCAATTAATCCGGATGGCAGGAGAGGCTGCAGCCGGAGGAGACTGTGAATCGGATATTCGTTCTTTGATCGATAGACATGATGAAGTGGTATTTGATCTGATTTCCCATAGACATTCAGATGAAATAATGAACAGTATCCAGAAAATTGAATCTGAATTAGTTAACGACCTTTCAAAGATTCGTCAGGCCGGGAGAGTAACTGCAAAGAAAAAAGATGCTGTATTATCAGTCGGCGAGAGGTTATCTGCCACACTCATTGCAGCCATCTGTTCTCATCATGACCTTGAAGCAGAATTTCTGGATGCCAGGACTGTGATCCTGACAGATGATCATTTTGGGAATGCTTTTGTTCACTACCAGGCCTCATATAACCAAATACGCCGGTATTGGAAAAATAATTATACCACCAGAATTATTACCGGATTTATCGGTGCAACCGAAAATGGGGAAACAACAACTTTTGGCCGGAGTGGTTCCGATTATACTGCTGCCATATTCGGCGCCGCATTGAACGTGGATGAAATCGTAATCTGGACAGATGTGGACGGTATTTTAACGGCAGATCCCTCTGTGGTTTCTAACCCGAAACCCATTCCGAATATTACCTATGAAGAAGCCATGGAATTGGCCCATGCAGGAGCAAAAGTAATTTTTCCACCCACCATGATTCCGGCATTATATAAATCGATCCCCATTCGGATAAAAAACACCTTTTCTCCTGATAATCCGGGAACACTTATCACGCGATCCAGAACACTGGATAACCAATCTGCTGTTGGTATTTCGTCCATATATGATATTGCCCTGGTGCGGTTTCAGGGAGCGGGAATTGTCGGCCGGTATGGAATTATCGGTCGTGCATTCGATAGGCTGGCGGCGGAAAAAATAAATATAATTCTCGTTTCCCAGGTATTCAGCGAACATTCTATTTGTTTTGCCATTCAGCCGGATAAAGTGGCCCTGGCAACAGAAAAACTACACGAAGAATTTTCTTTTGAGCTGGAAAATCGATTCATTGATGCCATTAAAATCGAGAAAAAACTATCATTGATAGCGGTGGTGGGTGAAGGCATGCGCCATACACCGGGTATTGCCGGTAAACTTTTTGGCATTCTGGGAAGGGAAAAAGTAAACATCATTGCCATTACCCAGGGATCATCGGAAAGAAATATCTCTTTTATAGTGAATGAGCATGATGTGAAACCGGCGATTCGGAGCTTACATGGGTCTCTGTTTGTCGGATCAAATAAGTTGAATATTTTTTTAGCAGGCCCCGGATTGGTCGGATCGGAACTCATTAATCTGATTTCAAAGAATGAACAGTTGAATCTTTGCGGTATTTCCAACAGCCAGAGAATGATTATTCACCCGGAAGGGTTGGATATGGATTCCTGGCGGGAGGAGCTGCCAAAAGGTGATGGAGCTGATATTAATGGATTGATGCGTGTGGCGAAGGCATCTTTTCCTTCTGTCTTTGTGGATGTAACATCCTCCCGGGAAATTGCTGAAAAAGTTCCAGAATTTATTAAAAATGGCATTTCGGTTGTGACGGCAAATAAACTGGCCAATGCCATGAATCAGGAATTTTATGATCAAATCAGAATGACCTGTAATGACGCCGGTGTACGGTTTTTGTATGAAGCCAATGTGGGCGCCGGGCTTCCCATCATCGATACACTCCAATCCTTGTTGGCTACCGGCGATACCGTTATCAAAATTCAGGGCGTTATGTCCGGGACGTTAAGTTATCTGTTCCATGAGTTTGATGGAACCGTTCCATTTAGTCAATTGGTAAAAAAAGCCAGAAACCTTGGCTTTACCGAACCGGACCCCAGAGAAGATTTAACTGGTATGGATGTGGCGAGAAAAATTCTGATTCTAGCGCGGGAAACAGGGGCTAAACTAGAATTGTCGGATGTGTCCGTAGAATCTTTTATTCCGGACCCCCTTTTATTTAATATACCTATTGAAGATTTTTTAAAGAAATTTTCTGCTTATGACAGTAGATTTCTAACCAAATTTAATCATGCAAAAACCAAGGGAAAAGTTCTCCGATACATTGCCACCTGGGATGGGGAAACAGCATCTGTCTCATTACAATCTGTGGGGAAAGAGAATCCGTTCTATACCCAAAACGGCAGAGAAAATTTTATTGTATTTCAAACAAAAAGATATAATGATGTTCCCATGGTCATTAAGGGACATGGGGCCGGCGCGGAAGTGACAGCAGCAGCTGTTTTAGGAGATATATTAAAATGCGTTCATTAGATCATAAAATATCTGTCAGTGTCTTAGGGGCGACCGGTATGGTGGGACAGAATTTTTTACGATTACTGGAAGATCATCCTTGGTTTCAGGTGGTGGACGTGGGGGCCTCCGAAAGTTCTGCCGGTAAAAAATATATAGACAGTGTCCATGATAAATGGATGATGAATACTTCTGTACCGAAGAGTGTTAGAAATCTGACTGTCAGAAATGTCCACGACTTTCGTACGATTCCACCGGAAGTAACTTGTGTATTCTCTGCCTTGGATTTACCGGAAAAACAGGCCACCCGGACCTTTGAATTTCAATATGCATCGAAAGGATACGGCGTCATTTCTACCAGTTCCGCTAACCGTCAAACAGAAGATGTTCCCATGATGATACCGGAAATTAATCCGGACCATGCAGACATTATTCCGATTCAGCAGCAGAATCGTTCTTTACCTGATACCGGATTTGTGGCGGTGAAACCCAACTGTTCCATCCAGTCATATATTGTAGTTCTAGAAGCATTAAGGAAAGCAGGATATCCGGTGAACCGTGTTCAGGTGACTACGCTCCAGGCGTTGTCAGGGGCAGGAATTAAAGGGCTGACATCCCCTGACTGGAAAGAAAATATTATTCCCTTCATTTCAGGAGAAGAAGAAAAAACGGAACAGGAACCGCTCAAAATATTTGGGGACATTATTGGGAATCGAATAGAACCAGCCGATGAATTAGAAATAGGTGCTATTTGCACGAGAGTTCCCGTAGTGGACGGACATACGGCGGTGGTTCACTTAGGATTCGAAGGGGCCAAACCAACCGTTGACCAAATGAAAACCATATTATCTTCCTTTCAAGGGGAACCCCAGAAATTGAATTTACCCTCTGCTCCGTCCCGTCCAATTATAGTCTCGGATGACGAGACCAGGCCCCAACCCCGATTGGATAAAGATTCCGGAAATGGAATGGCAATCACTGTCGGGCGTATTGCAATGGATCATTTTTTTGATATTCGGATGATCGGTTTATCCCACAACACTCTTAGAGGTGCAGCCGGAGGTGCCGTGTTAACAGCAGAATTATTAGTGGAAAAAGGATATTTATCATGAGTCAGGATTCTATTCAAATTAAAGTATCCGCTTCGGTGGCCAATGTTTCCTGCGGGTTTGACTGCATCGGATACTCCGTGTCTGAGCCGGCAGACATATTGACTATTTCTCTGAAGGAAAAACCAGGAATTGAAATCATCATGTCCGGTTATGGATCTGAATCCATTTCTATTTTACCCGGACAAAATACGGCGGGAAAAGGCATATTATCTTTATTGACAGCTCTGGATAAAAAACAGGGCTTTACGGTGCATATTGAAAAAGGAATCCCGCCGGGAAGCGGATTAGGTTCCAGTGCGGCCAGTGCCGTTGGGGGTGTTTTTGGTGCCAATCAATTATTGGGCGCTCCGTTTTTACTGGATGAATTACTGGTTCACTGTATGGCGGGGGAAGCCGTGGCTTCCGGTGGATTTCATGCTGATAATGTAGCCCCTGCTCTCTTGGGAGGTATTCAATTAATACGTTCTTACGATCCACTGGATATCATTTCATTACCGGTTCCCGAAAAATTAATGTCTACTGTGGTTCTTCCTGAGCTGACGATTAATACCAAAGAAGCCAGAGCCATCGTCCCCAAACATGTTCCCATTAAGTCAGCGGTTGAGCAGGCTGGCAGTCTGGCAGGATTTACCTCCGGTTTATACACCGGTGATTTTGATTTATTGGGACGCTCTATGGTGGACCTTCTGGCTGAGCCCTATCGCCATGAACTTATTCCCGGATTTCATTTGGTAAGACAGGCGGCATTAGATGCCGGCGCCATCGGATGTGGCATTTCAGGATCAGGCCCAGCCTTATTTGCATTTTCCGATTCTCTATCAACGGCTGAAAAGGTAGAAATGGCCATGGTGAATGCTTTCAAAATTGAAGGTCTTCTCAGTCAATCCTTCAGCTCTCCCATCCAGAAAAATCCGCCCATGATGATGGATTAACCCGTGGATTATTACAGTACCAGGGGAAATAGTAAACCGGTTACTTTTCAAGAATCTCTTTTTCAGGGGCTGGCTCCTGATGGTGGATTGTATCTCCCGGAAGAAATTCCCAATAATTGGAAACATAATTATCAGCAGCATCTAACCTATCCCGAACTGGCTTTCGAAACACTAAAGCACTTTGTTAAAGGTGAAATTTCTGGTTCTGATTTCCAAAATATAGTTGAAAAGGCCTTTTCTTTTGAAATCAAACTCGTGGAAACACAGCCGGGAATTTTTGTGCTAGAGCTATTCCACGGCCCGACTTTGGCATTCAAAGATTTCGGCGCCCGGTTTATGGCCAGAACCATGGAATATTTTCTACAGAAAAGAAGTCAGGAATTGACCATCCTAGTGGCGACCTCTGGAGACACCGGTAGCGCCGTCGCAAGCGGATTCTACGGAATTGAAGGTATTCGTGTCTTCATCCTGTATCCCAAAGGACGGGTCAGCCCGACCCAGGAAAAACAGCTTACCACCCTGGGAGGCAATATTTCCGCTCTGGAAGTGGCGGGAAGTTTTGATGATTGCCAGCGGTTAGTAAAATCTGCATTTTTAGACCAGCACCTGCGGAAGAAAATTCAATTAAGTTCTGCCAATTCCATTAATATTGCCAGACTCCTGCCCCAATCGGTGTATTATCATTGGGCTTATCGGGAAATGGGAATACAATCACCGGTAGTATTTAGCGTCCCCAGTGGAAATTTTGGGAATCTCACTGGAGGGTTGCTGGCGAAAAAAATGGGATTGTCTGTGGAAAAGTTTGTTGCATCTACTAACGCAAACGACGTGGTGCCGGCCTATCTGAAAACAGGAGCATTTTCCCCCAAGCCTTCTGTCCACACGATTTCCAATGCCATGGATGTGGGAAACCCAAGCAATCTGGATAGAATGATTTCCCTGTACCGGAATGATATAAATAAGATGCGTTCAGATATCGAGGCTTTTTGGTTTTCTGATGAGGATACAGTGAACACCATGAAACATGTCTTTGAAGAAACCCATTATGTGCTGGATCCCCATACTGCGGTTGGGTACTCAGGATTAAAAAAATACCAGACAATTGTTAATAAACAGACAGCAGGCATTATTCTTTCGACTGCCCATCCTGCAAAATTTTCAGAATGTATTGAGCCCGCTATTGGCCAACCCATCTCCATCCCGGAAAAGCTGAATGAATGTTTGGATAAAAAAATGTACAAAATGTCTTTGCCGAACGATGAAAATGCATTGTCAGAAATATTATTAACCACTTAACACAAAAGGCAGGTTTATTTATGAAATTTGAAACAAAAATTGTTCGCGGTAAAGTTCAACCCGATCCATCTACAGGAGCTATTATTCCACCCATTTATCAAACAGCGACTTATGTATTGGAAGAAGTGGGAAAAGATAAAGGGTTTGACTATACCCGTTCTGCTAATCCTACCAGGCAAATGCTGGAAGAGTATCTGGCGTTGATTGAAGGTGGAGAATATGGTGTAGCATTTTCAAGCGGAATGGCAACGGTCGACAGTTGTTTAAAGCTCCTGAAAGCAGGTGACCACGTTGTTTGCTCTGATGATGTCTATGGCGGTGTATCCCGGCATTTTGACAAGTTGCTAACTCAATATAATTTATCCTTTACCTATGTTGATTCTCAAAATCATGAAAATGTTGAAGCTGCCATCCAACCAAACACAGTAATGATCTGGATTGAAACTCCAACAAATCCATTGTTGAAAATAACGGACTTAAAAGCTGTTGGTGATATTGCTAATAAACATGATCTGCTGTATTGTGTCGATTCCACGTTCGCAACTCCGGTTTTCTTAAAACCACTGGATTTTGGTGCTGATTTAGTAGTCCATAGTACTACCAAGTATTTGAGTGGACACAACCAGCTGATTGGCGGAATTGTCATCACAAACCGGGAAGACCTATTTGATTCATTGAAATTTATTCAGAAGACAGTTGGTGCTGTTCCCGGCCCTTTTGATTGCTGGTTAACGGTGCTGGGTTTAAGGACATTGGATTTGCGTATGAAGAAACACCATGAGAATGGAGTAAAAGTGGCCGAATATCTTGAATCCCATCCAAATGTAGAAAAAGTGATTTACCCCGGTTTGGAATCTCATCCGATGCATCACATTGTAAAAGAGCAAATGTCCGGTTACAGTGGAATGATATCCTTTGAATTAAAGGGCGGAATGGAATCAGGAATAGCCTTAATGAACCATGTGAAATTATGTTTATTGGCTGAAAGTCTGGGATCTGTGGAAACCATGATTACACATCCCGCGACTATGACCCATGTGGATGTTCCACGGGAGGAAAGGTTAGCCCGCGGTTTTTTGGATGGTTTGGTTAGATTATCGGTTGGGATTGAAAATGTAAATGATATTATAAACGATTTAGAACAGGCTCTGAGCTTATCATAATTTCAACAATTGTAAAGAAAAAAATATCATCTGCCGTTTATTAAATGTAGAAAAAACATTGGAATTTCTTTAACTGAATCCCATGCATAAATCCGGCGGATTCTGTATGCGGATGGTATTATTCTCGTCCTGAATCGAGAAAAAAGTTTAGATGTAAATAGAATGTATATTTCAAAACTGTTTAAGAATGAAGGTAGTACAACTCCTAATTAGATATTAAAACAAGAAGATTTTTTTAAAGATATTAAATTAGTATTCTTCGATATGGATTGTGATATGATTGGAACTGTAGGGTATTTATATAATGGTATAACTTCAAAACAAATCATGATATTATCGGAAAACACAGGTAATATTAATAATCCTGTTTTTAACGATTATGAAATTATTAATCTCATTGTCCAACCAACAGAGCCAAATGGCCGAAGAATTAAAGAATATTACTAGTAAGAAATTTGATGTTGTCTTTCCTGGAATTAGTTAAGTAACCATCTACTATTTCCATTGATTATTAGTTCTGATAGCGTCGCGTTAGGGTTGTTTTCTCACTTGATTATAGTTTTAGGGAGGGACAGGTTATACCAAAATATCCCCATGAAACCCTCTTTTATAAGGAATTAATATTATCAATTTCCGATTATTATAGTATCCTTATTTTATTGCATAATCAGAATATATTTGTTTACATTCATTTGTTATTTAATCATAT
>JBHHTW010000084.1:0-2550 GCA_046861385.1 Fidelibacterota bacterium
CAAGAATGTCTATCGTACGGTTGAAAAGATGAAATTGAATCGGATTCGACCTTTTGGGAGTGGACTCTAATATTGTTTCGCTAATTCCATTCCTCCTCACGTATGAGGGCTGGAATTAGGTGTAGTGTCTGAATTAAAATCCTTTTAAGTAATAAAAGGATTTTTTTTAATATAAATATGCTAAACCCTATAGATAAACTCATCCTTCTATATGAATTGCTTCTATCGGCTCATATACTTCTTTTTTATAATAATATATCTGATTGGACGGGGCACCTTCACTTAAATTTAATTATTTCCGTTTGGGTAATGCTTTCAGCATGGTCAGTAGAACATTATGATCGACAGCCATTCAAATTTATACATACGTTTTACCCAATTTTTCTTCTCGCCTTGCATTATCCCCAAGCGTGTCAATTACGGTATTCTGTCACTCCATACAATCTGGATTATATAATCTCTAAGTGGGACTTGTTAATATTTCAAATACCTCTCTATAAAGTTATCCCCGCCACGTTTAATCAGATAGGAATGGAATTGTGGCATTTTATTTATTTTTCATATTATCTGATGCTTGGAGTTCCGGCCTGGCTCGTTTATAAATCGAGACATCCCAAAATTCTTGAATATATTTTTGTTATCACTTTGACCTCCATTATACACCAATGGTTAATTATAATTATCCCTGCTGACGGCCCCGTTCCCATGAGACCGGAAGTTATTCCTGAAGGCATATTTTTTATTCCCCTTATGGATTTTATCTATCAACTGGATGCCGGGGGCGGCGCATTTCCAAGTCTTCATGTGGCGGGTGCATTAATTACCACATTATACGCCAATAAATTCTTACCGAAATTGAAACCAATTTGGATTATTGCTTTTGTGGCTATTGCTTTTTCTACTTTTGTTTGTTCTTATCATTATCCGTTGGATGGTCTTGTAGGCGGAATTACGGGTTGGATATGTTATATTTACCTACCTCGTATCTATGGCTACATGTACACATCATAAGATCAAGATATTGATTCTTGCCATATTCGGCATTCTGTTCACTGGTTGTGTAGAAACACTTTTTTCAATCAAAGTGTTTCCAGATGGACGGTATTCCATGTTCATTCGGACTCAGGGAGATTCAACTGATGTATTTAATAATGATTTCCCCCACCCCTCAGGGTTAGCCTGGACAACAAAATTGGAAAAAGAACAAAATGAAAATGAGGATATTTGGATTATGGAAACAAACGGCATCGCTGAAGGCGCATTATTATTTACGTCCCGGGATGACTCTCTAATCGCTCTCCAGCACCCAATTCAAGTCCAACAAACTAAAGGATATTTTGCCACACGATATACGCTTCGTAATGAATTTAAGGGTAGGAAGGTTTATTTAAAATATCCAGCTCTTGGTAAAAGCCTTCAGGAACGCGATATGGATTCTACCCGATGGTTAGATGAAGCATTTTATTATATGTGTTCCGCCGGTTTCAATAATTTACAAAACGATCCCGAAACAGCAATTGATCAAATTCTATCTGAACGAGTTCTAAACCACATACACAATACATTGGCACACATCAATCAAAAAAATCTTTTTGAAGAAATGGAAGACAAACAGCCATTCATTGATCAGATGCTGCTTCCATTTCAACAGGAATTACCTATCGGATACAGTGCTATTTTGAGCAAATCTACAGATATTTATGAAGAAGAGCTGAAATTGACAACCAATCTCCAGGATGATCAATTTCAATATTGGGTATTCATGCCCGGGGTAATTACGACTACCAATGCGGATACTATATCCGGAGACACGCTAAAATGGTCGTTTGGGTTGAATGACTATATTAACGATGATTATGTTATCATTGCTGCATCGATTGTGTATTCAAATAAACGTATTCAAACAGCAATACTTTTTGTTTCAGGAATTTTCCTAATTACATTATTTTTATTATACAAAAGAGGTCGTTAATATGAAAAAAAATCTATTACTCTTACTTTTCCCCTTATTATTGTTTGCAAAGCCAAAGTTTAGTGATAAACAATTAGAAGCCATGACGCCTCGTTATTTCCAACGAAATCATTCAGCTCCTCAATTAATGGCTGTATCGGTGTATAAAACCCGAGCCGGGCGTGTCTATCAAGTGGATATTAAAGTAGATAGAAACCGGTCAAATGAAGATTTGGGATTTGCCTATTCTGCTTTAACGAGTATGGGTCAATATGCAAAGAAACCCTTTAGTCAGTTTATCGTAGTGTTACATAGCGACAACCGAAACAATCCACCCCAGATATGCATCGGCAAAGCAAAATGCACCCTTGATTGCTTTATTCATCAGAAAGTCAGCTATGAAAAATGGTACAAGGAATGTATTTATTTTAAGGAACTGTAAATGTATTCTGCGAAATCGGTTTGAAGATGTTAATCCTGCCACGGAATAAACATGGTACCCACCTAATAAAGTTAAGAAAGCCTTTTGGATTAGGAATGGAAAGGTGGGGAAGAATTTCATAAAACTAAGAAGATGTTGTTGTTACGATAAGTATTAA
>JBHHTW010000005.1:0-111754 GCA_046861385.1 Fidelibacterota bacterium
ATGGAAGATGGAGCATGGAAGATGGAGCATGGAAGATGGAGCATGGAAGATGGAGCATGGAAGATGGAATATGGAGTATGTTTAATGGAAAGTGGAAGACGAACTAAATAACCGAATTTGAGAACTAAATGGAAGCAAGTATAACACTAAAAAAGGTCGGTAAACTCATAGGAGATAAGACCGTTCTGGCAAGCCTGACTTTCGGAATTGAAAAAGGGTCACTGGTTGCTTTGGTCGGCGATAATGATGCAGGGAAATCAGCATTGTTAAAAGTTCTGGCTGGTTTGGAAAACCCTAATTATGGATCTGTCTTTTTGCACGGGCTTGACACGGATAAGCGACGGTTGGAAACCCGGAAAACAGTCGCTTACATTCCCCATGATGTTGATCTTGATCCATGGTTGACTTTGGAACAGAATATCATTTTCGATGCACTTCTTTACAATATGCATAAAAAGGACATTGAGCCATTGATTCACGAATATGGAATTGCTCTGGATATGGGTGATTTTATGTATTCCTTAGCCAGTGTTGTTCCAACAGGAATACAGAAAAAAGCTATGATCATCCGGGCATTGACGCATGATCCATCTATTATCATCATGGATGAACCAACTGCATTTATGGATGCTCCATCGAGACGACTTACGTGGGATTTAATGCGTAAATTTAAAGGAAGTAAAACGATAGTGTATTCGAGCCAGTTTTTACCGGAAGTTGAAGCAGCCAACGACCGTATTATGGTTATATACGAGGGTCGGATTCTTTTAGACGGTAGTTTAGACAAATTACTGGAAAGCACACTGGAATATCATCAATTTGCGATTGAATTTGAGGAACTATCAGACAATATTTTTTCAACATTATCTGGTGTTCCCACTGTTGTAAATCCAACAAAAGTGGGAAATACTTTTCATTTCTACGGTCGATCAAGAAAAGTATTTTTTGAAGTTTTAAACGCATGTGCCGGAGCCTTAATGACGGACTTATCCATTCAAAAACTATCTCTTCAAGATTTATTGGACTCAGCTTTTGCTCAGAAAGGGATGAATGAATGAAAGCATTCCTAATTAGAAGATGGTGGTTAATAAGGAATCGAATAATATCTGCTGTCACCTTAGCATTGATTATCCCGAGTGTTTTATCGATTGTTACCGTTCTTGGAATTAAGAACGTAATCATCCGTAGTGTTAATGGACTTCCTTATGAATTATGGGTCATGCCGGGGCTATTTATGGTTATGGCAGCCATTTTGATTACGCCTTTGCTTTACAGAGATTTTTTTGATTTGCGTATCCATCATAAGGTACTGACTCCAATGGTATTATCACCGGTAAGAAAATCACATATTGTATTAGGCATTTTAGTCAGCTCGCTTTTTGAAGTTGTGTTTACACTCATAATCGGATTAATCATATATGGTTCAATTTTTCCCAATTCTGTTAATTTATATCAAAGTGTTTTGGTGGTATGCTATTCAATAATATTTGCAGTTCTTTTCGGAACGATCATTATATTGATTTCATTAGTCACTGAACGGATATCTGTTTTTATTTCTATTGTGCTGGTTTTACTAATTGTTTCCATGTTTGGGGGTGGACTATTTATTGAACTTGAATTTTATCCGGTCACTTTGGGTAATTTATTTCGATATTTTCCTTTGACGATGGTAGGTATCGCCGGACGATCTCATTTATTTCAAAACTCATTGAGTTATTTCAATACAAGTATACCCATCATCATTTCTATTTTGTTGATAAATCTGAACGGTTATGTGTTAAAACGGAAAATGAGACAGTGATCGTATATCTCAGTGGGGCCATGGAGAATGCAATTGATGAGGGAGCCGATTGGAGAGGCGAACTTACCCAATGGTTAAAATCAGAATTAGACCATGACGTGATTGATCCTGTGATAACTTCAAAAGAATTGGTTGAGGAAAATAATGCTCAAAATTACCGGGATTGGAAAACATCGGATCCAGACCGATTCATTCAATTTGTTAGAAAAGCCATTAAATTGGATTTGAACAATGTCATGGATAAAGCAGATTACGTTATCTGTTTATGGACCCGGGAAGTCTTCACTGGCGGCGGTACACATGGAGAGGTGACCATGGCCTATACCATTAATAAACCGGTTTACCTTGTGAATCAGGTTCCACAGGAAAAGTTTAGTGGATGGATTATGTCGTGCGCAACTGAGATTTTCCCCGATTTTTCAACGCTGAAATCATTTTTATTGGAAACATATCGTTTCGGGATGGAATAGTTGTATTTATGGTTGGACCAAAAGCATATATTCATCTTAATAGCCTTACCCATAATTATAGGATTATCAAGCAGCATTTAGATAATTCTCCAATCATGGCAGTGGTAAAAGCCAATGGCTACGGTCACGGTAGTATAGAATGCGCAAAAAAATTGGAAAAGGAGGGATGTACATTTTTCGCCGTATTTACATTCCAGGAAGCGCTGGAATTAAGGGACGCAGGAATAAAATCTGATATTTTGGTTTTTTCCCGGATTCAAAAAGATATATTGGCTGAATCAGTCAATCAAAATATTATTTTAAATGTGTCCGGACAGAATGATTTTGAATTATTGAATGAATTTTATGATGTATCCGGTAAAAGCCCGACCTTCCATTTGAAAATTGATACAGGAATGACCCGGTTAGGTGTTTCGTATGATTATGTTCATGAAGCATACGATTGGTTGATGAGTAATCTTCATTTAAAGTGCGAGGGGATATATAGTCATTATGCTACGGCAGATGAAGGTGATATAAGTTATGCCCAATGGCAATTAAATCGATTTAATCAAATGTTAATTCTAGCAGAAGATATGGGAATTCATTTTAAATATCGACATTTTTCAAATAGTGGTGCTGTTTTAAACCTCCCAAACTCCAAATTTGATATTGTCCGAGTCGGTATGCTGCTGTATGGGGCATTCCCATCGGATGAAGTTCCTATAGATGTTGATATTAAACCAGTCATGGAATTTCGTGGCCCGATTGTTGACACCCGAAGGATTAAGGCAGGGACAAAGGTTTCTTACGGTGGCGTCTGGGAATCTAAAAAAGATACTACGATTGGTGTGATTCAAACTGGATTCTCCGATGGGTTTCCCCGATCATGGTTCAAAGCTGGTTTTGTAGTTTATAAAGGAAAAAATTTTTCTATCGCCGGTAGAATATGCATGGACCAGTTCATGGTAGATTTTGGCAATGAGGATGTCAATATTGGCGACGATGTACTTTTATTTGGCGAAAACAGCAATGAATCACTTCATATGGAAGAAATTGCTCAACAAATCCAAACTACGCCTTATGTCTTGATGACTGGCATTCACGGCCGCACAGAACGGATTTATTTGGAAAAGTAATAATTGGTAGTATTTATTTAATAAATTTTTCCTCTCCTTACCCTAAGGAGGAGGAAAACGAAATGCAATTATAGTTCAATAAATTATTCAAGCGGATCGTTGCCGACACTCCACTCGGAAAAGTGGGGAAGACCATCATCCAAATTGACCCAGTGAATACGACGTTTATCCCAAATATGCTTGGATGGAACCACTGCATTTGGATCATCAAAAGTGCCTACTGTGATATCGATAGTATCTTCTCCTATTCGATGATAACTGATAGATGAGCCGCATTGATTGCAGAATCCCCGCTCTACTTTATTATCTGTTAAATAGACGGTGGGATTGTGTTGAAGATAGATTATGTCTTTCTGATTTAATGCTGCCCATGTAACAAAAGGACCTCCCACAGACCGTTTGCAATTATTGCAGTGACAATGGACAACAACAATGGGTTCAGAAGAAATTTCGTAACGGATTTTTCCACAATAACATCCACCTGTCAGTTTATTACTCATCCTTATCTTACCTCCTATTTTTCCTGATCCTTGTCTGGGTTTCGGACCCAGGAACGCCGGTTTGTAAATGCCTGAATTTTTAATTCGGCCCATTCATTAATGATCTGTTTTAATTGTTCAACTTGCGCCGGTTTATCAGAAAGATGGGATTCTACAGATTCATGTAATTGTTTTTTCCGTTCTTGAACTTGACCATAGGTCATGATTTCCTCTTTCATACTGGATTCCTTTCCAGCATGGAGTACCTCTTTTTGTTTTTTAGCGCTGCCAAGCTTGGTTTTTCTACTATAAATAAATGCAAGTAAAATGATAGCACCAATGAAAATTATCAGAATTGTATCCATGACGATGATCTCCTAAAAACCGATTCCTGATGGATTAATACCCAAAATTCCAACCCAATAAATTATGACCATCAAGGCCATCACAATTAACGCCGCCGGCCAACCCAATGAAGCCATACGAATAAAATCTTTGGATTCCAATCGACCACTGGCATAAACGATGGAACTAGCGGGAGTACCGATAACAAGCCAATATGCCATGGATGTGGTGATGGCAAGACCTATTCCTACCAGAACTGGGTTTGTTCCTGAACTTTGAGCCATGTCGAGAACAACGGGCCCAATGACAGCTACCGTTGCACCTGCACTCATGAGGTTTGTGAGAATTGCGCCAATGATTCCCACCAATATAACGAGCCCTACACCGGAATTAAGACCGAGAGGCGCCACCAAATCGATAATTTGATCTGCAAACCAGCTCGATGCTCCTGTGGATTTAAATACACTCCCGAGACTAATACAACCGGCGTATAGAATAATGACTCCCCAACTGACTTTATCTTCGTAGTCTTTCCACGATGTAAATCCAAGTAACATATAAAGAACAGCGCCAAATATTGCAACGCCGCCCAATCCCAATGAAAAACCTAAAATACTTTTTGTAATTGATTTGTCAATTATCCATAAAATAACTACCATAAACATAATCAACGCAACGATGATTTGCTTTTGAGTCATTGGACCATGTTTTTCGAGATCCTTTTTCAAAAGATCCACTGCTTCAGTTAAATCATCAACTTCCGGTTTAAAGAGTAAGGGCAGGAGAAATGCCATTACTAGGGTCATAACAGCCGTGTAAAAAATCCCCATCGTAACCCATTGCAAAAAAGATACTTCAATCCCAATATTGGACAAGAAACCAATCATGAGTGCATTCCGCGCTCCGCCGGTGGGGCTCATAGGACCACCAATCATACAACCCACGGCAATGGTCACCATGAGCAATGTGCCTAATCTTGGTGCCGGAGTGGTTCGATTCGTTAACGTGAACAGGGCAATGGCGATGGGAACATACATCGCAGCCACAGCGTGCTCACCCACAAAGGCAGTTGGAACAGCAGTCCCGATCAAAATACCTATCACGATCATTCGCGTTTTTGTTCCGGCCAGGTTGATGACCAGCATACCGACACGTTTATCCAATCCATATTTTACAAGCGTTGATCCCAGGGCCAGGGAACCGGCGATGAACCAAACGGCATCATGAGCGTAAGTGGAGACAATTCTGGTGGGTTCTGTGATGCCAAAGAATAGCTGAACCAAACCGATAATAAGCGCCACAGCCGGCATGGGAATAGCTTCCGTAGCAAAGAAAATCACACAGGTTGCTAAGAGGGCGATGATCAGCTGAATATGGGTCGCTTTAATGGAAATATCTACGTCTGTACTTCCGAAAATCTCCTTTGCTTTTAGCATCATGGAGTCCGGAAGCGGCATGACAAATGCAATTATAATAAAAAGGACCAGGCCAATGCCCAGCCATTTAAAATCGGTTTTTTTTGCAAATCCGCCTGATTGTATTTGATCTTGGTCTGTCATATCTTATAAAAGGTCGGAATAAGACATACTAAAGTACAAGTAGTAAATAATGTGCCATCTCATGCTGAATGTTACGCTCTAAATAATGTGTGATAAAACTCACAATCCATATTGAAAAATATAGTTATTTTAAGATATTATCAATGCATCGAAGATTAGTAAATAACTTTACTACTTAAGAATAAACAAATAAAAGGGTTATCATGAAATACAATAAATATTTTTACAATCATCTTTTTCCCATTATTTTACTCATGTGTTTTTCAACTTTCATTTTCGGTGTAGAAAAGCCGATATTAAAGCCTATCGATAAAATAGTTTCCAGCACCGAGTCTGAAACATCACCGAAGGTAAATATAGAAAAGATTCAACAGTTACGATTATTGAAATATCAAAAAGAGCAATTGACAAATCAACAGGTGAATAAAAATGCTGCACCACAAAAAACATTTGTAAAGCAGGAACATAAATCCTGGCTTCCGAATAAAACACCCTCATTCCTGAAAAAACAACCTTTTTCAATGATTCCTCCCTTAAATCAACAATCAGTGGGTGCGATTGAAATCCTATTTAATGGTTCAGCAGATACTACATATCAGGTTGGGGATTCACTGACATTGACTATTATTTTTTCTACTGGGGAAGATTCAGCGAGTATCGGGGGATACCTTGACAATGGCGACGGTGTATTGAATGATACATCAGATTTCTGGATTTTTGATGAAGGTAATATGTGGATATATGATGATGATTTCGAAGATGAGAATCCTGCTCCTGGAATTTATGAGATTACATTTTTTGTTGATTCGACTAATGATAAAGGTGATATGTTTCCTTTTTCCATAGAAGGTGCTTCAATTTTCATTACTGCCACAGATGGTGGTGGAACTGCATCCGCTCACTTATCGATTGAAGGATTGGATTCTGAATACTTAGTTGCCGGTGAGGTTATTCCATCGACAGGGAATTTCTTAGTATTCGCAATTCCTTTTTGGGGAATGGGAATGAATGCAAATGATGGACCTTCAGAAGTCTGGCTATCTGTAACTGATTCAACCGGAGCGTACTCCATTCATCTGCCGGAGCCTGGTATGTATTTTGTCATAGCAACGGACTTAGTTGGTGTGACAGAACCACAACTATTCCCTATTTTATTCGGACAATCAGTAGAAATTGTTGACTCACTTATTGATGTTAATATACACCTGGTGGAAGCAAATGCATGGATATCTGGAAATGTTGAGGATCAAGAAGGTACTCCTATCAGCGGATTGACCGTTTGGGCTGAAAATGGCCCCTTCGCAGCGGATGCCGTGACTGATGATGCTGGATATTATCAGATAGGTGTAATGGATTGGCAAGATCCATTTGGTGATGGTTTTTGGGAGACGATGTGGAGATTTAATGTGGAAGAGTTAGAGCTTTGGCCGGCGTACATGATTCCTGAAGAAAGAGTTGTTTTTGTAAAAACGGGACATGATACAAACGATCCTGAATTTACCTACTTTACGTTGTATACAAATGATGCATCTATCAGCGGAACTATTCAATTTCCATCGGATTTGGATGTGGGTTGTTTTGGTATTTACACGTACCATGACGAAAGACGAGTTTCAAACTGGATTGATTTTTGTGATACTGACTTAACATCGCCCATAAGCTATACACTTCCCGTATCTTCTTACATAGATAGTTATGGAGAGTATTGGGTCAGCCTTTGGCCTGACATAGGTTTTAATGACTTAATCATTATTCCAAATGGGTATATGACTTCTTCTGGAGCCACCGATATTGACTTTAATATGATTGCTGCTAATGCCTGGTTCGAAGGTCAAGTATTTTCAGCGATGGATGATTTTCCTATTGAACATGCGTTTATTCATTTCTATAATGATTCTATAGAAACAGGAAGCGGAACTGAGTATGGAGGATACTTTTCTGTACCTGTGCTCGGTAATATGTGGTATTCCATGGATGTTTATGCTGATGGATTTGAATCAATTCACGAGGATTCTATTTATATTAGCAACGATGAAAATTATTGGCTGGATATCCCAATGCATTATGATGGAGGAGATTTCAACGGTCCCCATCTGTACGCAGTTAATGATGTGCCGGAAGATCAGGGAGGAAGAGTGAGAATTCAATGGAACGCTGGTGACCCCGGTTGGTGGAATAATTTTACCAGTTATAGTGTCTGGCGATTATTTATTGAACGAGATTCAGAAGAACCTAAATGGGATTTTATCAAAATGGTTCCTTGGCACGGTCAAGGTGATTACAGCACCATCGTTCCAACCCTTGGAAATGCCACTCCATTTGATACAACCTGGTCTGTATTTATGGTTTCGGCTCATACAGATGATCCTAATTTCTTCTTGGATTCCAATCCCATGAAGGGATTTTCTGTGGACAATCTTCATCCGTCTCCACCCCTTGGATTGATGGCGTCTTTTAACAGTGGCACTGGACAAATTGGTTTGTCATGGCATCCTGTTCATGCTTCTGATTTTGATTATTATACGATTTATCGCGGTTTGTCAGAGGGATTTATTCCAGATGAACCATACGATCATACTATCGATACGTCATTTGTTGATGCTGGAGTAAGTGCCGGTGAACCCTACTACTATGTTGTGACGGCAACGGATTTTAATGGGAACGAAAGTGGCCTATCCAATGAAGTAAATGCGACGTCAATGGGTACTGGTAACGAAGGAGTTATCCCGGATAAATATTATCTAGCTCAAAATTATCCCAACCCATTTAATCCGGTTACAACCATTTCTTTTGATCTTCCACGCAGTTCTAAGGTTACATTAACTGTGTTCGATATATTGGGGAATGAAATCAGTATTTTGGTAAATGATAATTTACCAGCAGGGCGGTATCGACATATGTTAAATGCATCTGATTTTACAAGCGGTATATATTTCTACCGATTAGATGCTGGAGATTACCAGAAAACCAGGAAAATAATGATCCTGAAATAGCGAAAATGGGACATTGCAAAACCTGATTCGTTCAACAGGTTTTGCAATGTCTTCGAAATATTATCACACTTGTCCAGAGGCAAGCAGATATCAATTTTGCAAACAATGTTGTACATTTATGGGAAACGAAAGATATATAGTCACTTTAGATTTCATAGATTTTCCTGTTTGAGTCACTGGTTTAATTAAAAAAGAGATCATTCATTTTATCAAATTCCGGCGGAGCAAATCCAATAATGATTTACATTCATAATATCTACTTTTAATTTGATTAAACAGTTCATAATAAGTAATCCAAATTTGTACTTTCGACCGGTATTATATTTATATTTAAAGACCATTAACTAAAAAGGACATTCATAATGTTGAAAATTTCTCGATTCAGTTTGATTTTAATTTTATTAAGTACATTCGCTTTTACTATCGATCCAAATGTGGAAAACGTTGTCCCCGGAGAACTCATTGTTAAGCTCAAGCCAGGAACGGCTTTGCTTGCCAAAGGAACCCAATCAACAGGAGTTTTTAAAATAGATGATATACTTGCTCCATATCAAGTTGAAGACATATCTCCGGTTGTTCCTTATAAAAAGAGAAACCCAAAACTAACAGACATCAATAGAATCTACAGGATAAAATACTCTGATATTACGGATCCAAGGGTAATTTGTAAAAACCTTAACAAATTAGAGAATGTAGTATATGCTGAACCGAGATATATTTATTATGAAATGACAGTCCCCAATGATCCGGACTATTCTAGCCAATGGCATTTACCTGTGATAGAAGCAAGCTTTGCCTGGAGCACAACAACAGGCGATACCAATGCTATTATTGCAATTATTGATGATGCGGTTGATATCGATCATGAAGATCTAGCTGATAATATTTTTACTAACTGGGCAGAATACCATGGTACAAGTGGAGTCGATGATGATGGCAACGGATATATTGATGATATTCACGGCTGGGATTTTGCAGAAGATGATAATGATCCAAGCCCTTCCATAGAAGGTCAGGACCATGGAACCCATGTTACCGGTTGTGCTTCTGCAGTAACCGATAACGGTATTGGAGTTGCAGCCCCGGGTTGGAGTTGTAAAATATTACCCTTGAAATTTTCAAACGATCAAACAGGTTCTCTCACTGGAGATGCGGGTGCAGCGCTAATATATGCAGCTGATATGGGTGCGGTGGTGACGAATACAAGTTGGGGTGGCGGTGGATATAGTCAATATCTTTTAGATGCTTTTGAATATGCGTATGATCTCGGCGTTCTTTCATTGTCTTCTGCAGGAAACAGCTATTCAGATCTGGCTGAATATCCATCTGCTTATCCTCATGTATTCAGTGTTGCTTCAACGACTACCGGTGATTTGAAATCGGACTTTTCAACCTATAATTTATCCGTGGATATATCATCACCCGGCTCGGGCATTTTATCAACAATTCCAAATAATCAATATGCTTATTTTAGTGGTACATCAATGGCGAGTCCGGTGGCGGCGGGTGTTGCTGCTCTTATTAAAGCTCAATTTCCCGATTTGACACCCTATGAACTGGCTCTCAGACTCTCTTCGACCGCTGATAACATATATGACAATAATCCACCGGAATACAATTTGAAACTGGGTGCCGGAAGGGTTAATGCGAATAAAGCAGTAAATTTTACCGATGCCCAATTTGTCAGTTTCCCACCCAGATTGGATTTAGTCACATACTCATTTAGCGATACCGCTTTTGGAAATTCAGATTTTATTTACGATTATGGTGAAAAGATTGAAATAAGTGTTGAACTATATAATTATTCAATTATGGGTTCTAATTCATTTGATTTAGAACTCGTTGCAACCA
This sequence comes from Fidelibacterota bacterium, assembly GCA_046861385.1. Classification (GTDB taxonomy): domain Bacteria; phylum Fidelibacterota; class Marinisomatia; order Marinisomatales; family TCS55; genus JADFRD01. The sequence goes on from JBHHTW010000005.1 coordinate 10,617, forward strand.
ACGATAACCTGACAATTACCAACGGTGATGTTTCTGGATTGTCAATTGGGGGTGAAGCCAGTATAATAATTGAAAATGCTTTCACTATTGATATTTCGGATAGTGCATCTATTGGAGTTGAAGAACTTGAATTGGTTATAAGTCAGGATAGTGAGTATTTATTTTCCCATCCAATTCGAATGAATATTGGGACAGCGCCTGTTCTAATTGTTGATGATGATAACAATGGTCCGAGTGATGTGGAAGCAGAACTTTTTTATACAACCATTTTGGACTCACTTGGGATAGACTATTTAATTCATAAGAGGTCTGATGGACCCATAAATCCCAATCAGATCAATGCGACGCCAATTGTAATCTGGTTATGTGAATGGGCTTTTCCTTCTCTGGATGAGGACGATCGTGAGGCCTTATCATCCTATTTGGACTTGGGTGGTAATTTGTATGTTAGCGGACAGGACCTTGGATGGGATCTTAACGAAAATCCTGGCGATGCCTCTCAAACCGAATTCTATACAAATTATCTCCGTGCGACTTGGGGTGGAGATCATGCAAGCACTTTTCAGGTGAACGGTATTGCGGGAAATCCCATTTCAGATCAGTTAAAATTCGAAATTTATCAACCCGGTTATGATGCCTCTTCTCAATATCCTGACTATTTTACACCTGGGAATGATGCCAATCTTATATTTGAATACGATAATGGATTGGGTATGGGTCTGTCCTACGCCGGTGATTACAGACTGGTTTATACAGGGGTTGGACTGGAAACATTTGGAAGCAATTTTAATTCAACAGCCCCTGCAGATGTAAATGAAACACAAGTGGTTTTCATGGAGAGAACACTTGATTTTCTAAATTTCATTAGTCATGAGCCACTTAAGGATACAGAAGACTCCACCGCCACCATCGAGTTTCATACGAAACTTTTCAATGACGGCGCCGGCGTTTCTATACCGACATTAGAGTATAAAATCGGTAATAGTGATTATTTCTCCGTTGAAATGATAGACACGCTGGATGGTTATTACTATTGGGTGGATGGACCCGATTCAACTACCATCATAGAATATTATTTCAAAGTGGGTACTCGATATTTTGATTGGACCAATCCAATAAACACCGACAAACCGTTTTTATTTAATGTCGGAAGAGATTTGAGACTTCCGGAGCTAACCGATTTATCTTACCTGAAGAATAGAATAGATCGTTCCGGAGTTGAAGAAGTTACTGTCGCAGCCACTGATAATATTGGCGTTGCAGGCGCCACGCTGCATTGGTTTTATTCCTCCACACCAACTGTCGTCGAAAATGCGGATATGAACTTTGCCAACCATAAGTGGGTAGGGACTCTCTCTTATTCCGGATTAGAAGGAAATGAAACTGTTTACTATTATGCAACTGCGTTTGACAGTGCAGCAAATGCAAATGTAGGATATTCCGATACCCTGAGTTTCAAAATTATTAATACAGCAAAATTGACTTCTTGGGATGATGATGAAATTGGCGCCTGGGATACCGGTGATCTTTGGGGATTAATGTATTTAAATGCCCTGGCAAAAAATGTTATGAATGATTCACCGTCAGGGAATTATGAAAATAATAAATCCGATACTTTAACTCTATTAACCCCATTTATGTTAAGTGACTATAATACTAGTTATCTGCAATTTTGGAATGGAGCTAGATTGAAAGAGGGAGATATCGGTACCGTAGAACTATCGAGCAATGGAATTGATTGGACAGCGGAATATACAATTACCGGTATGAATGTGGCGAATACTACCACATTGGAAGTGACTGATTATAAAGAATCCGGAGTCTATATAAGGTTTATCGTAGAAACAAATGATTCAGAAGTGTCCAGTGGATGGTTCGTTGATGACATATTTATTTTAGCGGATACTTTGATTGACCTGTCCATTGACGAGTTGAGTCAATTACCGATGGAATATAACCTCTATCAGAATTATCCAAATCCCTTTAATCCTGTCACAACCATATATTATGACTTACCCAGCCAAAGTAAAATCAATATTGAGATTTTTGACTTGCTTGGCAGAAATGTCAGAACCCTGGTTAACGGGACAAAACCCTCAGGGAAGTATTCAATTATTTGGAATGGTAAGGATAAATACGATAAACCGGTCAGCGCCGGAGTGTACTTTTACCAACTCCAAACAGAAAATTATGTACAGACAAGGAAGATGCTTTTGCTCAAATAAGGAAATACTTCCGGTAGGTTTCAATAAGAGAGCGGCTTTTGGTTGCCTAATCATTTAGACAGCTGAAAGCCGCTTTGTTTTTTTACTAAATATTGGTTTTTTTCATCAGGGACTTTAAAAGCCGCTATAGAATTATTCATTTAAAATGATGGGTAATGATTCCGTTCCATTTTAATTTTAACCGAATGAATATGAGTAAACATTAATAATAAAAGAATTGGTATGAAGATATACATTAGTGTTGATATGGAAGGCATTACAGGTATCACCCATTGGGACGAAGTCGATCATCACAAGCCAGCTTATGGCCCTTTTCAGAAACAAATGTCCCTGGAAGCAGCGGCGGCATGTGAGGGCGCCATTAAGGCAGGTGCAAAAGAGATCATTGTCAAGGATGCACATTATTCCGGGCGCAACATTTTAGCAGATTATCTGCCAAAAGGAGTGAAGTTGATCCGGGGCTGGAGTGGACATCCTTATTCCATGGTTCAGGAATTAGATAGCTCTTTTGACGGCCTAATGATGGTGGGGTATCATTCAAGGGCAGGACAAGGCGGCAATCCTCTTGCTCATACAATGTCATCCGGTAGAGTGGAATCAATCACTATCAATAACCAACAGACATCAGAATTCTTTCTCCATGGAAATATTGCTGCCAAGCACGGAGTTCCGGTGATATTTGCATCCGGGGACAAGGGTCTATGTGAGGAGGTAAATGAATTGAGTCCCTATACAATCACTCATGCTACCATGACAGGCATAGGTGATTCTACCATCAGCTTGCAGCCGAAGGAGTCCATCGCAGCCATTCAAGCTAAATCTGAAGAAGCTTTGAAGGTGAATCTTTCAAAATGCTTGTGGAGTCATCCCGATTCATTCAAAGTACAGATTAAGTTCATGAAACAGCATCTGGCTTACCGGGCATCCCATTATGTCGGAGTATCCCTTCTTGATCCCAAGACAGTTGAATTTATTACAGACGACTATGATGAAGTCATGAGGTTAATACATTTTGTAGTTTAATTATTAATGTAGGAAAAGTAGGAAGCACTGAAGAAGAATGCATGTGAGAAGATGGAGTTAAATTATTATACAGAGAATAGAATTTTATCATGTGGAAAGCGATTATTTAAAATGTTAAAATACCTTAGATCATATTCGATAAAACACGAATGAATACTTACGCCGTACAAAACACTATTTTATTTCTGCTCTCAAAAGCATTCAATGAGTTGTTTCAACCTCGCCAGATTGTGATCGAACATTCATTTGGAGATGGATTATTTTGTCATTCGGTCAACTGGGAAAAAATTTCAAATGATGAACTTAATCGCCTGGAAGAACAATTAATTAATTGGATAGACAATCCGGTGGAAATAGTTTTGGATTCCCAGCCAAGAAAAAACGTTCAATTGGATTTACAGAATTTGAATTCTCTGAGCAAACTTGAGCTCCTCCGGCAATGGAAAGGGGATTGGATTCCGTTGATTCATTTTGGACCCCACTGGGATCTTCAATTAGGTGAGATGGAAACGAATAAATCCCTTTTAAAGATTTTCCAACTTCTTAAATATAATGATGGATTTATTATTCGTTTTCAGAATGATAAGGGTATTTTCCCACCTTTTAAAGATCAGCCAAAATTGTTTTCAATCATTGAAGAGCATGAGCAGTGGGGGACCATTTTAAGGATTTCTACTATTCGAGAGTTGAATGAATTGATCCGAAGTGGGGATATTCAGGAAATGATCTGGGTGGCGGAAGGTCTACATGAAAAGAAAATAAGTGATATTTCTGATCATATAGTGAATGATTTCCCGCATAAACGAATCATCCCCATTGCAGGCCCTTCCTCATCCGGGAAAACAACCTTCGCGAAACGGCTCGGAATTCAGTTGCGGGTAAATGGTTTCAATACGATACAAATATCCATGGATGATTACTTTATTGATCGTGGAGATTTAAAGCCAAACCATGAAGGTGAACTTGATTTTGAATCTATTGATTCAATCAATATGGATTTACTTTGTCATCGATTGAACGAGTTGCTCAATGGGAAAAATATACCGAAACGAGAGTATGATTTTCAAACCGGAAGAGGTCATGACACTGAGGAAACCATTATTCTCGGTAATCGGGATTTTATTTTACTGGAGGGAATCCATGGGTTAAATCCTGTGTTAAGAGAAAAAATGGGATCAATGCGGTGCCAACGAATCTATGTAAGCGCCATTACCCAAATGAATATTGATGCAAACCATCGAGTTTCCACTTCGGATAATCGACTGATCCGGCGGATGGTGAGGGATTATAAATATCGCGGTTATAGTTCTATGGAGACTTTAACCAGATGGCCCATGGTAAGGCACGGGGAAGATATGAATATATTTCCGTTCCAGGAGGAAGCTGATTTCATGTTTAATTCATCGCTGGTTTATGAGTTGCCGGTATTGGCAAAATATGCCATTCCGTTACTCAAGGATATAGGCAAAGACTCACTATTCGCTATTGAAGCAGAAAGATTAAAAACGTTTTTATCATTTTTTGAAGTAATCGATGAGGAATTAGTTAGAAGGATTTCTATTTTAAGAGAGTTTATTGGCGGTAGTGAATTTAATTATTAGAGAAATGTCTAAATGAAGTTCTGTAAGGATCTCTATTCAGCAAATATCAAATAGGTGTTATGCGCTGATCATTCCAATAAGTTAGACTGATATTGAGTGTAAAATTATTTCTGATAAATTTGAGTGGTACATTATATCGGTTCGATTCTAAGGAATTCATATTACTAACGACGTCCCATCCTGCAGTGATACCCCAAGTATTTTTCTGACTATTTTCTGAAGCTCTGGATACGGCTATTCCTGCATATACATTTTGCTTAAACATATAAATCAGTTCTGTTTTTAATATGGAATATTTATCATGGTTGTGCTGTTTGCCGTATACATCTCTGTCTGTGAATAACAGGGGTAAATCTTTGATGTATTCAACCGCATTTCCCCATTGTCTAAAACCCAATCTTAAGTATAAAGGACTGTCTGGATTGTTATGCTTATAATACCAAAAAAGAACTCCAGAAAGATTACCAATTTCATCATTGATTGAAAATCTCCAACCATTACGTTTTTCCATAGCATCCAGAGCTTCTATACTAAACCAGGAAACGGATGTTAGAATCATGGAAGGCCAGGGAGATTGGACATGAAAATAATTTTTCAAAATTGCATAATGGATATCCTGGGAAACAATATTTCCGATTGCGTGGATAACATCATCAACAAAAAATGGTTCTTTTTCGCCTATATTAGAAAATGGATTAATTTTTCTAAACCCTTCCGGCCACCACATTTTATATGCCAGCGAGTATCCAGTAATGTATTCTGCACCTAAAAGAATCGAGCCGGTTAATATGCGTTTATTTTTTGCTCTCAATGATTCTTGATGGCTCGATAAATCGTTTTGAGAAAAAGCCAAAGACATCATCAGAACTATCAATAGATTTAAACACACTATCCTCATGACAAAAATTAATAACGTCAGGGATTATTCGGAGGATTTAATTGATGAAATATTATTATCTGAACATGAATCACAGTAATTTCCAATTACAATTTTATCTATCCGTTAACCTGTTGCAAAAAGCGATAAACAAAAACATGATAATGAATAAATATATTTTTAGAGAATATGATATTCGCGGCAAGGTGTCCGAAGATTTTCCACCGGATGTAGTTGAAAATCTGGGAAAAGGGTTTGGGACATTTGTCAAGCGTGCCGGTGGTCAGGAAATTGCTTTAAGCGGCGATATCCGCCTCACAACTCCTGAATTGATTGAAAATTTTAAAAAAGGTGTCTTATCAACAGGAGTGGATGTGATTAACCTGGGTATTCTACCGACACCGGTAAACTATTTTAGCATGTTCGAACTGGGCGTCTCCGGGGCCATGCAAATTACCGGGTCACACAATCCGCCAGAGTTTAATGGGTTTAAAATGTCTCTGGAACGGAAGGCAGTGTTTGGTGATCAGATACAGGATATTCGTAAAATTATCGAAAAAGAAGATTATGAATCGGGCGAAGGGAGTGAAGTAAAGCATGATCTGAAAAGTAAATATACTGAAATGATCCTGAAAAAGATAAAAATCGAAAGACCTTTAAAGGTCGTCATGGATTGCGGCAATGCCGCAGGAGGCATTCTTGCTCCTGACATATTTAAAAAATTGAATATTGAATTGACTGAACTTTATTGTGATATTGATGGCACCTTCCCGAATCACCACCCAGATCCCACTGTAAAGGAAAACCTTGCCGACCTGATTGACACCATGAAAACTGGTCAATATGATATAGGTGTGGCGTTTGATGGTGATGCCGATCGAGTGGGAGTAGTGGATGAAACTGGAGAAATTATTTGGGCAGACCAGCTAATGGCATTATTTCTTCCTGAAGTAATCCAAAATGAAGGGGAAGAAATATTATACGATGTAAAATGCTCCCAGGCTCTGGAAGAAATGATTGTGAATTATGGCGGGAAACCAATCATGTGGAAAACCGGACACTCGTTGATTAAACAGAAAATGCATGAATTAGGCTGCCGGTTAGGCGGGGAAATGAGCGGACATATCTTTTTTGCCGATGATTATTTCGGTTATGATGATGCCATTTATGTGGCACTCCGAATTATTCAAACACTTTCTCGTACAGATAAAAAATTATCTGAATTGAGAAGAGAACTTCCCACATATTATTCTACTCCGGAAATGAGAATGGAAGCAGAAAACGATGAAGAAAAATTTCGCATTGCCAACGAAGCAATTGAGTATTTTACAACCCATTATGATTGCAGTACAGTAGACGGTGTTCGTATACGATTTGGCGATGGATGGGGATTGGTGCGCTCATCCAACACTCAACCGGTCATTGTTTGCAGATTCGAAGCCAATTCTCAAGAACGAATGGAAGAAATAAAAAACCTGGTATTAAATAAACTCAAGGAATTCGGGATACTGAAAGCGGATGTCGGACACTAATTCATATTCTGAACTGATCAATTTCATTCGTTCCGAAACAGACCTTCATCTTCAGAACATGAAATTGCCTGAAGAACCGTCTTATTTATACCGTCCGATAGATTTTGCATTAAAGGGAAAAGGAAAGCGTCTTCGCCCCATTCTGGTTCATCTTTCCGGCAGGGGATTCGGTGCAGATCCGGAAGATCTCATGAATGCCGGATTGGCAGTTGAACTAATGCACAATTTTACTCTCGTTCATGATGATATTATGGATAATGATGAAACACGTCATGGCCAACCAACTATTCATAAACATTTCAGCGTCAATAAGGCTATTTTGGCTGGTGATAGTATTTTTGCATTGGCTCAGCTAATGATTGGAAAAGTGAAATCCTTTGATGCATTCCAGGCGTTCAATACTGCGTCTTTGTCAGTGTGTGAAGGTCAAGCTTATGATTTAGAATATGAAAATGATTCGCAAGTTAGTCTGGAGCAATATCTGAATATGATCGGGAAAAAAACAGGAAAATTATTAAGTATCTGCGCGGAATTGGGAGCAATCCTTGGACATAAGGATGAATTGATACGAAATGAGATGAGAAATTATGGAATGAATTTGGGTATGGCATTCCAGGTGCAGGACGATTTACTTGAAATTTTTAGCGATTCAGAACAAATGGGTAAAAGTTTAGGCAGCGATGTTTCTGCCGGTAAACAGACTATTATGACACTGTTAGCTAAAAAACATGACGGCTGGGATGAAATCGAAAGTATTCAGGAAAATATTACTTTAAAGTTGAAACGAATGCGCAGGTTTTTTATTGAAACTGGAGTGAATAAGAGAGCTGAAGAAATGGCAAACCAATTTATTCAAAAAGCGAAATCATCCTTATCCATTTTACAGGATGATCATCAAAAAACATTGAATCAATTTACGGAACAGGTATTAAACAGGACTTACTAGTGGACATAAAATCAATTGATACACAAAACATGAGAAAAGCTATATTTGACTTTCCAGCTCATCTAATAGATGCGTTGACCATTGGTAGAAATTTCACACCAAAGAACATTTTTCAAGACATTCAAAATATTGTTGTTGCCGGCATGGGTGGTTCTGCCATAGGTGGCGATGTCTGCCGATTATTGGTTTCCAATGACCTGACTGTTCCATTGGTCGTATGCCGGAATTATACATTACCAAACTGGGTGAACAAACATACTTTAGTCATCTGCTCATCCTATTCCGGAAACACGGAAGAATCCCTATCAGCGTTTGAGAATGGGCAAGAAAAGGGTGCGATGTTATGCGGTATATCGACCGGTGGTATTTTGACGGAAAAAATGCAAGCAATTGGTCTGGATGTTATTTCAATTCCTGCGGGACTTCAGCCGAGAGCTGCTCTTGCTTATTCAGTTGTTCCGATGCTTTTTCATCTCATTAACCAGAGATTGATTAATGATTCGATATTAGATGATATTCAAAATGCTGCTGAAATGCTTATGGGGAAGAGAGAAGGCTATCGTACTGAAAATAGACAAAATCCCACCTATCAATTGGCTAGTAAAATTTTCGATACCATTCCCATTATTTATGGGTCATCAGAAACCACAGCAATTGTAGCGTTACGATTAAAAGGACAATTTTGTGAAAATGCAGATATGCTGGCTTATCATAACGAATTACCAGAGATGAATCATAATGAAATTGTCGGCTGGGAAAACAACTCAGATGTGTTTAATCATTTTAGTGTTTTGTGGATTAAAGATGAAAAGGATCATCCTCGTGTACAATTAAGACAGGAAATTACTCGACAAATTATTGAGGGGAAAAATACTAACCAGCACATTATACGTGTTGAAGGATCCACTCCCAACTCACGATTTTTACATTTGATCCATTTTGGAGACTGGGTGAGTTATTGGTGCGCGATTTTCCATGATACCAATCCTTCTCCCGTAAAACCGATTATGCGTTTAAAAAATAAATTATCAGAAAAAGAGTAAAAAAATATTGTTTAGGTCTAAAATCGAAGTCTATATTTAATCAGGAAATAATTCCATGATACCGGTCAAAGTTCATAAAATATCATTCCATCCACCCAGCCGAAGCTACGCGGTGATCTTAAAAGAGATTGAAGGAGAAAGACGTCTGCCGGTCATCGTTGGTGCATTTGAGGCACAATCTATTGCACTGGCTCTTGAATTCATGGAGACTCCGCGACCATTAACACATGATCTTGTTGGGAACATTATTAAAGGAATTGATGGCAAATTAAATACAATCAAAATTACTAAATTGAAAGATGGTGTTTTTTATGCACGCCTTGAAATTAGCATTAAAGGCACCGGTCGGCGCTCCATTGATTCCAGACCCAGTGATGCTTTAGCGATTGCTCTACGTCTCCAAGCGCCGATTTTAGTTGCGGAGTCTGTGATGGCTGATGCCGGAATGATGCCGGATATTCAAGGTGAAAATGAAAAGGAACTTGACATCTCAGAATGGATTCCGTCTTTAAGCTCTTTAGAGAAAAAACTCCGGTCAGCTATTGATGAAGAAAAATATGAATTAGCTGCAAAAATCAGGGATCAGATAAAAGAGATGCACACTTAAGATTGTAGTATTTCTAAAGCATGTCGCGCTGCAGATTGCTCAGCAGACTTTTTTTCCATCCCAATCCCTGAAGGGTAAACTTCACTTCCAATTGAAACATGAACTTCAAACATCTTCTGATGATCAGGACCCGATACGTCAATCATTTGAAATTTTGGATTTTCAATATTTTTTGCGTGACAATATTCTATTAATTGACCCTTATAATTAACTTTTTTCCATGCTTCCATTCTATTTACCCAAATAGTAGAAAGCACTAATCTTCTTGTTGGATTTATCCCACCGTCAAGATACATTGCCCCGACGAGCGACTCATAAAGATTCGCCAATTGTTTATCTGCAACTTTTTCGTTATTTAAATTGACTGTCCCATCCACATTGAAATGATCTAAAAGATTTAACATAGAACCCATGGATGCCAGAAAAGATTGTTGAACCAATGCAGAACGTTTTTTCGTTAAGACTCCTTCATCACCCTCCGGAAATTCTTTCATTAATTCACCACTGATAATAATATCAATGACAGCATCACCCAAAAATTCCAGGCGTTCGTAATTATACTTAGGATCCGGGCTTACGGAGCGATGTGTAAATGCCTGACATAAAAAAGCATAGTCAGAAAATCTATAATGAATCTGTTGTTCGAGAGCGGTATAGGTGGATGTTTTTTTTCGGAGTGCGGTTCGAAGCGACCTCAGAAAGCCCACGTTATTCAATCCATTTTTTTAAAACCAATACGGCATTGTGTCCACCAAAACCAAATGCATTCACCATGACATAATTACATTCATAATCTTGCGCTGTATTCGGCACATAATCTAAGTCGCATTCTGGATCCGGTGTTGTATAATTGATAGTAGGGGGGATCCGATTATGCAATAACGATTGGACACAGGCAACACTTGCGATGGCTCCACTGGCACCCAAAAGGTGCCCCGTCATTGATTTAATTGAACTTACTTTCAAATCATCGGCATGTGTTCCAAAAACGGTTCGAATGGCTGCAGATTCAGATTTATCATTAAAAGGCGTGGAGGTGCCATGAGCGCAAATATAATCAATATCAGTGGGTTCTGCATTGGCGTCGTTTAAAGCAAGTTTGATTGCTTTTACTGCTCCAGCTCCACCTTCGGCAGGTTGGGTAATATGAAAAGCATCGTCAGTGGCACCGTATCCGCTTATTTCTGCTAATATATTTGCACCACGGGAACGGGCATGATCCAATGATTCCATGATTAACATCCCGGCTCCTTCGCCCAAGACAAAACCATCACGATTTTTATCAAAGGGACGGCTGGTATTTTCCGGTGTATCATTACCTGAAGAGGATAATGCTTTCATGTTGGCAAATCCAGCAATAGTCAGAGGTGTTACTGACGCTTCACTGCCTCCCGTAATCATAATATCTGTTTCACCATATTGGATTTTACGGAATGCCTGACCGATAGCATCTGATGCGGAAGAACATGCGGATATAACTGTGTAATTAGGCCCCCTCAATCCAAATTGAATAGATATTTGTCCAGCGGCAATATTTGCAATCATTTTAGGTACAAAGAAAGGAGAAATCCGTCTGGGACCTTTCTCATGTAAAACAAGATGTTGGTCTTCCAGAGTTTGAATCCCCCCGACACCGCTTCCGATAATAACACCGGCTCGATCCCTGTCGATATGATCCAATTCCAATCCGGAATGATTAATGGCTTCTTCAGCTGTAATCAGTCCGTAAATGGAAAAGGGATCGAGCTTGCGGATATTTTTTCTGTCAAAATAGTCCTCTGCGTTGAAATCCGATAGCTCACCTGCGATTTTGACGCTAAAATCGGAAGCATCAAAAGAGGTGATTTTTTTGACACCGCTTTTACCGGCCAATAGACCAGCCCAAAAATCGGAAACAGAGTTACCGTTGGGAGCAAGTGCCCCCAAACCCGTAATGACTACACGACGTTTCATCAAAATTATTGGTTGCTGTCAATATAGTCTACTGCAGCACCAACCGTCGTCATGGTTTCGGCATCTTCATCAGGTATCTCAATGCCGAATTCTTCTTCTAACTGCATAATTAATTCTACAGTATCGAGAGAATCGGCTCCAAGATCATCCATGAAGTTTGCTTCAAGGGTAATCTGGCTTTCTTCGACGCCTAGTTTATCCATAACAACTTCTTTTACTTTATCGAGTGTTGAAGACATGTGTTTCTCCTATTTTATATCATGACCATACCGCCATCCACGGTCATGGTTTTTCCAGTAATATAACTCGCTTCTTCCGATGCTAGGAAGAGAGCCATATGAGCAATATCCTCCGGGTTACCAATCCGTCCGAGGGGTATTTGTTTTATTATTTCTTCTTTAACTCCATCGCTTAACTCATGGGTCATATCTGTGGAAATATATCCCGGCGCGATGCAATTAACTGTAATGCCTCTAGAGGCTAATTCTTTTGAGGTCGCTTTTGTTAATCCAATTAAACCGGCTTTGGAAGCGGCATAATTAGCCTGACCGGCGTTCCCGGTTAATCCGACTACCGATGAAATATTAATTATACGACCTGACCTTTGTTTCATCATGGGTCTGGTTACCGCTTTTATACCGTTAAAAGCGCCGGTTAGATTAATGGATAACACAGTATTCCAATCCTCTGGTTTCATTCTCATAATCAATCCGTCACGGGTAATCCCTGCATTATTAACCAATATATCAATTTTATTATGTTCCGAAACGATTGAATTTACAACATCGGTGAATTCATTGAATGCGGATACATCACAGGAAAATGCAGAAGCATTTGGTAGGGAACCTGCCACAGCTTTAACATCATTAATATTCCTGCTGATGCACACCACATGACTTCCTGCGTGAGAAAGCGCTTCTGCAATGGATTTTCCTATTCCTCTGGAAGCTCCAGTGACAATAGCGATCTTATTTGTTAAATCAAACACGGTGAAGCTGGTCCCATTTTTCAATACCGCTCGTTTTAATAGTTCGATCAATCCGTTTACAGAGTCCTTGCAATACACGCCCGGAACCGACTTCCATAAAATGATCAATCTTATCATTGGCCATGTTCAAGATAGTCTGGCTCCAAAGTACCGGACTTTCCAATTGACGTATCATTGCAGAACGAATATCTTCTGCTTTCGTGACCGGTTTTGCACTAACATTAGAGTAAATGGGGATCATTGCATCGATAATTTCGAATGATTCAATCATTTCTGCAAGTGTATCCCGTGCACTGCTCATTAGCGGGGAATGAAATGCTCCGCTGACATTCAATCGTTTTACAAGCCGTGCCCCACCATCTTTCGCTTTTGTCATTGCTTCTTCTACTGCCCTTATTTCACCGGATATGACCACTTGTCCCGGTGAATTAAAATTGGCCGCGACAACTGTGCCGGATGTCTCATCAATTAATTTTTTGATTGCTTGATCGTCGAGTCCAATAATTGCAGCCATTGTCCCTGGATTCTCTTCACCGGCGTTCTGCATACTTTCTGCACGGGCTTTCACGAGTTTTAATCCCGTTTCATAATCAAATGCTCCTGCGAGTGTATAGGCAGAATACTCACCCAAACTATGTCCGGCGGCTGCAACCGGTTTAATTCCTTTTTCCATCAATAAGGTTCCAATGATGACTGATAGAATGTATAAAGCAGGTTGTGTATATCGGGTTTGTCTTAATCGATCTTCAGGTCCTTTAAACATAATAGATTGAATATCAGTATTCAATATCTCATTGGCGGTTTTAAAGTAATCTTTTGCTGTATCCGATTGCAGGTAGATATCTGCGCCCATTCCCACACTTTGTGAGCCTTGCCCCGGACAAATAAAGGCTAATCTCATCTTATTCCACCCCAACGGATCAACATACTTCCCCAGGTAAAACCACCTCCAAAAGCTGCAAGTAAAAGTAAATCACCGTCATCCAAACGATTTTCTTCTGAGGCTTCGTCTATACCAATAGGTATGGTGCCGGCAGTTGTATTTCCATACTTATTGATATTAATTAATACTTGATCCTCTCTCATCCCGCAACGGTCTGCGGCAGCATCGATGATACGTTTATTTGCCTGATGGGGAATAAATAATTTAATATCGGAGCCAACCAGGCTGTTCTTGTCTAATATTTCTTTACTGACTTTCGCCATATTCTTGACAGCAAACTTAAATACAGTTTTTCCATCTTGATAGACGAAATGTTGTCTGTTTTCAACTGTGTCTTTCGACGCTGGTTGAGCGCTTCCGCCCGCAGGTACAGTCAGATATTTTTGTCCACTTCCGTCTATATGAAGTATGGAGTCCAATATGCCAAAATCATTTATGCTGGGTTCCAATAATACTCCGCCGGCACCATCTCCGAAAATGACACATGTATTTCGATCAGTATAATCAATAATAGAACTCATGGTATCACCGCCGATTACAATTACATTTTTATATCGCCCGGACTCAACCATTTTTGCTCCGGTTTCCAAAGCGTAAACAAATCCCGTGCATGCAGCAATAATATCAAATCCCCATGCATTATTTGCGCCGATTTTATGCTGTACAAGGGCAGCGGTAGAAACCACGGGATAATCCGGCGTACTTGTCGCAACAATAATTAAGTCTATTTCGTTAGGATGTTTTCCTGATTGTTCCAATAATTGTTTGGCAACATGCGCCCCCATGTCTGACGTAGCTTCCCCTTCGGAAACAAGATGTCTTTTTTCAATCCCCGTACGTGAAAGTATCCACTCATTAGAAGTGTCCACCAATTTTTCCAAATCAAAATTTGTCAGGACGCGCTTGGGTAAATATCGACTGGTGGCTGTAATTTTGGCTTTCAATGGTTGTTCCCCAGGTGTTCGTTAATTCCTATTTGAATATCAGAAACGAGGTGCCGGTTAACGCATTTATTTGCAAGTAAAATTGAATTTTTAATCGCTTTTGTATTTGAACTTCCATGAGCCACAATACACACTCCTTTTACCCCCAAAAGGGGAGAGCCTCCGTGTTCTTCATAATCAAATTGCCTACTAATAGATTCCAGAACGGGATTTAACAGTTTGACGCCGATTTGATATGTGAGTTTTTCTTTAATCTTCTTCTTGACCAAATCACTAAACAACGTAATCCATCCCTCGGCAAATTTTATGATGGTGTTACCAACGAATCCATCGCAAATTAAAACATCTGCTTCAGATGTCAGCACGTTTCGTCCTTCAATATTCCCGATAAAATTTGGAAGTCCTTTTTTAAATAGATCGTAGGTTTCCCGATAAAGGTCACTGCCTTTCCCCGGTTCTGTTCCAATATTAATTAATCCAATTTTGGGATTTTTAACCCCTTCCACATGGTCAAGGTACAGTGACGCCATCACTGCGAATTGTAATAAGTGGTGTGGTTTTGCATCCGGGTTTGCACCGACATCGCACAATATTTTCCCCCCGAGATCAGTTGGGATATATGCTCCCAACGCCGGTCGTCTTGCTCCTTCAATCCTACCCAAAGATAATATGGCGGTGGATAATACTGCTCCGGTATGTCCGGCGCTGACAAATGCATCTGCCACACCATTTTTTAACAGTTCGATACCCCTGACTAAAGACGAATCCGGTTTTTCTTTTAATACACGCGATCCTCTGTCATTCATTGAAACCACTTGAGTCGTAGGAATAATATGTATGTGCTTGGGATTTGGAATCGGAAGGAACTCAGATATCAGTTGTTCATTTCCTGTTAGAAAAACCTCGATTGATTTATCGGCATTATGAGCTTCAATTGCACCATGCACTGCTGCCTCAGGTGCTAAATCGCCACCCATCGCATCTAAAGCTATTTTCATAAAGGGAGGTTAGTTGTTTGGAGAAATGACAGGGCGACCGCGATAATATCCACAGTTTGGGCAAGCTCTATGCGGCATTTTTGCCTGGTCACATTGCGGACATTTGGCAACTTGTACATGGCCTGCTTTATAGTGGGTGCGGCGTTTTCTGCCACGGGCTTTTGATATTCTTGTCTTTGGTAGAGCCATAAAAATACTCCGATAATTATTTTAATTCAGTTAAGTTAGTTTCTTCAGTTTATCCCAGCGGGGATCGTTAGCGTTATTCGAGCAGTTACAGTCTTCTTCATTTAAACAACATCCACAAGAAGTACACAATCCTTTGCAATCTTCACTGCATAGATTTTTCACAGGACGATCTAAAATCATATATTCCATCAAGATTGGTCGAATGTCCAAACTATCTTGTTGACTGGTGAAATACACAACATTGATTTCATTTTCGGTTGCCAGTTCACTTTTGTCCGTCAGTAAAATGGTAAAGTGTATAACCTGATAAGTCCTACAATCGGTTAAACATCTATCGCACTGCTCCAAAAAAGGAACATTTAGTTGACCTCTTAAATAATATCCATGAGGCGAAACATCAGAACTGATCGTGCATTTGATAGAATCCTCATAAAACCGGATAGAATCCTGTTCCATAGATTTGCTGGAAATTTCAAATAGCTTTTTTTTCAGTCCGACTTCTAGTTCGGAGCGGAAAATTTTCATTTTTTAGGGCGGGAAAATACTTCTTTTAGAGAGGTGTTTCCTATGTTTAATTAAAACTTGAAATTGAATAAAACTCCATTCATTTTCTTCAACAGAATTCGATTAGTCAGAGCCATTGCTCGGTTTTGAATCATCATTTTCCGTTATATCCGATTCATCCAGTGACGTATCAATTTCATCATCATCATCTTCATCCTCTTCCTCGAGTTCGTCTTCATCTTTTCGTTCCAGAATATTATCGTCATCTGATTTCTTTTTAAATATGACGAACATGAGCGTTTCACCAACGGAGAAAATGGATAATACATACGCTGCGACGGAAAAAATCAATAGGAAAAGAAATACAGCCAGAATGACACCGGCTGCAGTTTCCGTTCCCGAAATGGATGCTAAATCAACATTGGCAATCGTGTCACAGTGAGCAAATAGATTTCCGTTACAGCAAGCAGATACGTGCTTTGCACAGGAAGTAGAAACATGCCCTGCGCAAGAAGCCGCATGGTGTCCGATGTTACAAATCGATGATGTCAATCTGCATAAACTATCAGGGAAAACTATATTAGATGCATAGGCAACAATATTTGCCAATTTAGATCCCATGAACCATTCGCATCCGAAAAACCAGTTGATTAAATGAAAGCCGCCCATCCAAATCCACGAAAAAATCTTAAAGGCAAGTATTCCAATGGGCAATAGAACCAGATGGTAGAGAATGATTCGCCAGGGCTGGGACCATGTAATGGAATAAGAATTAAAAACCGTTCCCATAGTGTCTTCTTCATAAGCGCTGATAATCGCTGGTGTATATATAAATGAAACACCGAAAACGATGGCAGTGTAAATGGTAAAAATAGCGCCAAAGAAATACAACAAATATGGAATGACAAACAAAAATTCACCTACATAGGGAATTTTGCCCAATAGTCCAAAAAATGCAGCCAGACCAAAGAAAAATGCCAATATGAACAAAAAGGAAACGGAAGTAAAAACAACCGGGTGCCAGTGTTTTTTAACGTATTTCCACGCATCACCCGATGAAAAGAATTCATCCCCTTTCAATTGTTTGTACGTGATTCTGGATACAGCCGTGCAGCCAAAATTTATTGCCAACAGCAGCAATATCGAGCCAATCCAATAAATTAGGTAAGCAAACCAGGGACCGGGATTTCCCAGTAAACATGGATATAATCCATACCGGGTCCACATATCGGAGAATGCGTAACCAGCCAAACCAAAAGATATGTATGTTAATATTAAATATGCAAGATACCCGATGAGTAATGCCTGGATAAAAACCAGTATCTTTTTACCGCTCAATGCTAATCTTGGTGCGCGAAAAATATCTCTCACGTCAAAATATAGTTTCATGGGACTCATTATTATTCTCCTATGTGTTATTCTTCAAAACGCACATAATCAACCCAGGTTGACATACCACGTTTTTCGGAAATTACTTTTGCAACTAAGGTAGCCGCTTTACGGCTATCATAACTTCCAACACGGATTCTGTACCAAATTTCATCCGTCTCTTTAAAATATGCTTTTTGTATATAGGCATCATATCCATCATCAATTAATCCTGCAGCGACCGATTCAGCGTCTGATAACATTTTTTTTGATGCCAATTGAATTGTAAATCGATCAGTCATTTTCGGAATGGTTGATCCCAAAAGAATGGTTGGTTTCGGCAATGGCGGTGGGGGAACTGTCTTCATTATTATTTCTTCTTCTACTTCTTCATTAATATCTTTAATGGGGACAGACAATTCAATCGTATCGGTACTTTCCAGAACAGAATCATTCACTGTCGTATCCTGTACAAGCACTTCAGCAAGGATCGGATTATTTATGTCCATCAATTCTTCTGAATGTTCTTCTTCTAACCATTTTTGGTCTTCCTCTGTTTCTATCCATTCATCTTCAATTGCAGCAGTTTCTTCTGTCGGTGGGGTATTGTTTCCTTCCTCAATATTGATGACGAATGACTGGACCGATAATTGATCTCCATACTGTAGCACATTTACTTCTAATTCATAAATTCCTGATTGATCAGGAATAAAGGTCACGACAGACCGATTATCATTATAGCTAAAATCACTGGGATTCACAATGGATGCATCCGGTTGATTTATCATATCCCAAACATAATCTAAATCATCGCTATCTTCAGGAATGATAGCACTCAACTCAATCGCTTCTCCGATGATTCCGGATGGAATATCCTTCTCGCAGCCTGTGAGGAGCAGGAAAAGGCTGACGATTGCTGTGATAATGGGCGTGTTAGGTCTGTAAGACAGAATAAGTTTCCTATTCAATAATCAAGAATTTCATTGGAAGAATAGAAAAAAGCAATTTCTTTTTCAGCATTTTCATCAGAGTCTGATCCATGGACTGCATTGTTTTGAAGGCTTTCAGCAAAATCTTTTCTGATGGTGCCTTCGGCTGCATCCTCTGGATTGGTAGCGCCAATTAATGCCCGAAATTCGCTAACGGCATTGTCTTTTTCGAGTGCCATCGGCATGCAAGGACCCGATGTCATAAATTCAACCAGATCCTGATAAAATGGTCGATCTTTATGAACTTCATAAAATCCTTCTGCTTGCTGGCGGCTTAAATGCATTAATTTAGCCGCTTGGATTTGAAAACCCGCTGTAATGATTCTGTCCATGATTTTCCCGGTGAAACCATTCCCGACTGCATCCGGTTTTATTATCGCCAATGTTTTATTTTTCACCAAAGTCTCCTACTTATTGCCTTTTTTTGAATGAATTAATTTAGCCATAGTTGACCCAATTTCGGCAGGGCTATTAACCACCGCGATTCCGGCAGCCTCAAGGGCCGCGACCTTTTCAGACGCAGTTCCTTTTCCGCCGGCAATGATTGCGCCTGCATGACCCATACGCCGTCCTGGTGGCGCAGTCTGTCCTGCAATGAATGCAACGATTGGTTTTTTTAAGTGATTATCAACCACCCATTGAGCCGCTTCTTCCTCAGCCGTTCCACCAATTTCACCGATTAACACCACGCCATCGGTTTCATCATCTTCAGCAAATAATGATAGCATATCGATAAAGGTTGTACCGATAATTGGATCGCCGCCAATGCCTACTGATGTTGACTGACCCAAACCGGCAGCCACCAATTGGTGGACAGCTTCGTAGGTTAACGTCCCGGATCGTGAAATGACTCCAATCGTCCCCGGTTGATGAATAAATCCAGGCATTATACCTACTTTTGCTTTTCCTGGGGAAATAACTCCCGGACAATTGGGACCAACCAGCCGGGTCGGGAGATGCTTAATTTTATAATCTACCGTGACCATATCTGCTGTTGGAATCCCTTCTGTGATACAAATAATAAGTTCAATACCGGCTTCTGCGGCTTCGATTATGGCGCCGGCAGCAAATGCGGGAGGAACAAAAATAACGGATGTATTTGCACTCGTTTTATCCATTGCTTCCTTTACAGTATTAAACACCGGAACACCTATCGCAGCTTGACCGCCTTTCCCCGGTGTAACGCCACCCACCAAGTTTGTACCATATTCTTTAATTTGACTACCGTGAAACGATCCTTCGGAACCCGTAATTCCCTGGATAATCAATCGTGTGTCATTTCCAACTAATACGCTCATTTCGCACCTCCAATAGCTGAAGCAACTGCTTTTTCAGCCGCGTCAGCCAAGCTCGCTGCAACTAAAAATTCTAGAGGTGAATTATCCAATAGTTCTGCTGCTTCTTTTGAATTAGTCCCCTCAAGTCGGACGACGACCGGTATATTTACTTCAACTGTCTCCATTGCATCAATTACACCTTGAGCGACGCGGTCACAACGGACAATTCCACCAAAAATATTGATTAAGATCGATTTTACGTTCGGGTCGGATAAAATGATTTTAAAACCATTGGCAACCGTTTCAGCATTCGCGACACCGCCAACGTCCAAAAAATTAGCAGGTTCACCACCGTAAATTTTAATAATATCCATCGTCCCCATGGCCAAACCGGCTCCATTCACCATGCAGCCAACATTCCCATCTAATTTGATATAATTCAATTTGTATTTGCTCGCTTTCAATTCGGCAGGGTTTTCTTCCGTAATATCACGATAATCCAGTAATTCCTTATGACGAAAAAGACCATTATCGTCGAAATTTATTTTTGCATCCAATGCCATCACGTGATCATCACCAGTCACGACCAATGGATTTATTTCAACCAATGAACAATCATTTTCTGAAAAAACAGTCCAGACCGACAGAAAGATGTTCACAGCGGAGTCAATTTGTTTGCCGGTTAATCCTAAGGCAATCGCCAGGTTCCGCGCTTGGGATGTGGTCAATCCTTTCTCGGGATCAATCCACTCTTTAATAATCTTTTCCGGTGTGTCAGAAGCTACTTTTTCAATTTCCATTCCGCCTTCAGTAGAAACCATAAAAGCGAACTGCCGCTTTGCCCTATCCAAAACGATTCCTGCATATAATTCCCGGGCAATGTCCACACCTGTTTCAACAAGTAATCTCTGGACTTCCTTTCCTTCGGAACCGGTTTGATGGGTAACCAGATTCATCCCCAGTATTTGGGATGCATATTTCTTAACTTCATCCCTGGTGTGAGCGAGTTTTACTCCACCACCTTTTCCCCGGCCGCCTGCATGAATTTGGGCTTTTACAACTGCCGTCTCAACGTTGAGTTGATCATAAGCATCCAGTGCTTCACCAACAGAAAATGCTGGGTATCCTTCGGGAACACTGACCTGATATTTTCGAAAGAGTTCCTTTGCCTGATATTCGTGTATTTTCATTATTCTATTTCCATATGTTTATTTTATCCATCAAAATTTTTCAATTTCTTCAATAATTACTCACCACCCCTCTGAATGCGATAAAAATGATTAACGAATCATAAATCCCCTCCTCGGCCCCGGGGTCTGGGGTGGTGTTAAACATTGATCCTAAATCATATTATTCTCTTTCAATACATCTTGAATATTCGGACTTCCTTTTTCCTGCAGGTCATAGGTTACCCGAACGCTGGGATGGGAAATGGTTATTATTCTGCGTAAATCAATGGGGGTACCGATGATAACAAGGTCACAATCCGTGCTGTTGATTGTATTTTCCAGATCACTAATCTGTTCAGATCCATATCCCATGGCGGGAAGCAGCGTTCCTATATTCGGATATTGAGCAAATGTTTCGTTCAATTTTCCCGTGAGATAGGGTCGAGGATCAACCATTTCGGATGCACCAAATTGTTCAGCAGCGACCGTTCCTGCGCCAATTTTCATTTCACCGTGGGTCAGCGTTGGACCATCTTCAACGACGAGAACTCTTTTCCCTGATATTAGCTCAGGGGCATCCACAGAAATGGGGGAATCGCCTTCTATCACTACTGCACCGGGATTGGCGATTTCAATATTGGTTTTCACCGTTTCAATACCTGCTTCACCTGCAGTGTCAATCTTATTAATCACAACAACATCTGCCATGAGCAAATTTGTTTCTCCGGGATAATAGGTTAATTCATGCCCAGGCCGATGGGGATCCGTTACAACAATTGATAAATCGGGTTTGTAAAAAGGCATATCATTATTTCCACCATCCCACAGAATAATATCTGCCTCTTTTTCTGCCTCTCGGACAATAGCCTCGTAATCTGCGCCGGCAAATACAACTGTTCCTTGAGTAATATGGGGTTCATATTCTTCCATTTCTTCAATGGTGCAATTGTGTTTTTTTAAATCATCAATGGAGGCAAATCTCTGGACATCTTGTTTTGTCAGATCACCGTAAGGCATCGGATGGCGTATGGCAGCCACTTTTTTCCCTGCTTCTTTCAATATCTGGGCAACCTTACGTGTAGTTTGGCTTTTTCCGCATCCGGTCCTGACGGCGCAAACTGAAATCACCGGTTTGGTGGACTTGATCATCGTTGGTTCTCCGCCCAACAATTTAAAGTGTGCTCCGGCAGCTATGACTTTTGATGCTTTATGCATCACAGCTTCATGGGAAATATCCGAGTAAGAGAATACAACTTCCTCGATAGAATGTTCTTTAATTAATTCTTCAAGTCTGCTTTCATCAAAAATTGGAATTCCATTTGGATATAGGGAACCTGATAATACTCCCGGATACATTCTACCTTCTATATCTGGTATCTGCGTGGCAGTAAAAGCCACTATTTTGTAGGAGTCATTATTTCGATAAACTACATTGAAATTATGAAAGTCACGTCCTGCGGCTCCCATAATAATTGTCTTAATTGGTTTCATTTTTTAAATCCTTTTGCTTATTTGTTTTTCTAATTATTTTTTTTATGAAGAAGTACAAATATTAGGTAAAACCAAAAGTCTGTCTAAAGAAAAGAATATATTTTAAGAACTTGGTCATTGATTGTTTCATAACCGTTATTATTTTACCGTCACTCACCTATTTATCTATCCAATATTTTATTCTTTTGCCATAAAAGGATAACGATAATCCTTAGGCGGATCGAAAGTTTCTTTTATCGTTCGCTGTGATACCCAGCGAATCAGGTTGAAAATAGAGCCTGCTTTATCATTTGTCCCGGAGGCACGACTTCCGCCAAAAGGCTGTTGCCCTACTACCGCACCAGTGGGTTTATCGTTAATATAAAAATTACCTGCAGCGTGGGTCAATCGCTTGGAGGCTATCTCCACCGCTTTTCTGTCCAGACCAAACACACACCCCGTAAGGGCATAAGGGGAAGTTTCATCTATCAGATTTAAAGTTTTTTCCCAATCATCCGGATCATACAAATAAATCGTTAATACAGGACCAAAAATTTCCTCACACATGGTACAATATTTTGGATCAGAAGTTAAGATAGTTGTTGGTTCGATAAAATATCCGATTGAATCATCGTAGTTCCCTCCCGTAATGATTTCTGCATTGGTATCCTTTTGGGCGTTGTCGATATATGAAGTAATTGTATCAAAAGCAGCCTGATCAATCACTGCATTCATGAAATTGGTAAAATCCTCGGAATCCCCCATTTTTATCGTTTCTACTTGTGTAATATATTTTTCTTTCACGGTATCCCAAATGGTCGTTGGAATGTAGGCACGAGAAAGAGCAGAGCATTTTTGTCCTTGATACTCAAAAGCACCACGAACCATAGCGGTGACTAGTGCATCGATATCTGATGAATCGTGAGCAATGCAAAAATCTTTTCCTCCTGTTTCACCCACAATCCGAGGGTAGGTTTTGTAACCCTTAATATTATTACCTATTTCCGACCACATACCCTGAAAAACCTTTGTCGATCCGGTAAAATGAACACCGGCTAGATTTTCATCCTTCATGACAATAGGACCCACAGTGGAACCAGAGCCGGGAATGAAATTAATAACACCATCAGGAATTCCCGCTCTACGAAAGAGATCCATAATATAATGGGCGCTATAAACTGCGCTGGATGCAGGTTTCCACAAAACGACATTTCCCATAAGGGCCGGTGACATGGGAAGATTACCCGCAATCGATGTAAAATTGAATGGCGTCACTGCAAAAACGAATCCTTCTAATGACCGATGCTCCAATCGATTCCACATCCCATCGGGAGAATAAGTGGGCTGCTGCTCATATAATTCCTGGGCATACCAACAGTTAAAATTTAGAAAGTCAATAAATTCGCAGGCAGAATCAATTTCAGCTTGATAGGCATTTTTACTTTGACCCAACATAGTAGCGGCATTGAGCGTTTGCTCTTCATGGCGTTGAAGGATGGAAGCCATTTTCTTAAATATAGCTGCCCGCGCTTCCCAAGGCGTTTTAGACCAAGAACTCCAAGCGTCCATAGACGCTTCGATGGCCAATTTTATTTCTTTTTCACCTGCTTGATGGAAATATCCCAAAATATGCTGATGGTTATGGGGAACTCTCATTTCACCCATATTTCCGGTCTTTATTTCTTGCCCTCCGATAATGAGAGGTACTTCAATTTCTTGTGATTTTAATTCTTCAATTCTTTTTTTTAGTGCAGCTTTTTCCAGTGAGCCGGGAGCATAGGAAAGGATGGGTTCGTTAAATGGTTTGGGTACGATGGCTTTTGCATTCTGCATATTAGACCTGTTCTTAACTTCAATTATTTGTTAGAGAGTAGTAAACTAACTCAATATAACACTATACTTGTCGATAGCAAAATCATACATTTCAATAATTATTTAAAACGTAAAACGTAAAAGAAATATATAATTACGTTTTAAATAATTATGTTTTATGTATAACAGCGCTCCTAATTTTCTACCCATGTAAACTTATTAATTCTTAAACCGGCGAATAATCAGGTTAAAACTATTTAGTGAATTTTAGCCAAGGAATTTACCAAATTTACAGACTGCGAATCAAGGTAAGGAGTTGGGGAATTTATGGAATATGGAACATAGAAAATACTAGACCGCAGAACACATAGCATAGGCAGGGAAGATGGAGGGTGATGCATAACTAATTATTCTAATTATTGTACAGCCAATCATCCAATCTATCAATCTATCAATCAATCATTCACCCATTTTTTCTTTCTCCAAAAGGTTCTTCATCTCATCTTTTCCTTGTGCTGTTACCAATGACTGTCTGAGAGCGGCCGCCCCGGGGAAACCTTTTATATACCATCCGAAATGCTTTCTCATGAGATTACTGCCAATTTTTTCACCGCGGGATTCGATGAGTAATTCCAAATGCCGTATGCACATGTCCATACGATCTTGAATTCCGGGCGTAGAAGGAAGGGGAGTGCTGTATAAAAAGGCGCTAGCCTGTTTAAAAAACCAGGGATTACCCATTGCACCCCGACCAATCATGACTGCGTCACAGTTGGTTTCTTGAAACATTTGAAGTACATCGTCCGGTTTTTTTATATCCCCATTTCCAATGACAGGAATGGAAACAGATCGTTTTAATTCTGCAATTAATTCCCAATTGGCATTTCCTTTATAGTTTTGTTTTGTGGTTCGAGGGTGGAGTGTAATGGCTTTTATACCAATTTTTTCTAGTCGAATCCCTGCTTCATTTGCTATAATACTGGATGAATCCCAGCCGGCTCGCATTTTGACCGTGACAGGCAATTCCGGTACTGATTCTACAACTGCGGAAGTAATATCGTCCATAAGACATAAGTCTTTCAAAGCTGCTGATCCGGCACCTTTTTTGGTCACCTTGGGTACGGGACAACCATAATTAATATCAATAATGTCAGGTTTGAATTTATCGGCGACCATTCGCGCTGCTTTGCCCATGACGTCTGGAGAATCACCAAAGATTTGAATGCCAATTGGTCGTTCAGCTTCAGTAAATCGAATCATATCCAATGTTTTTTCGTTTTCACGAATGATACCGTGGGCAGAAACAAATTCAGAATAGACCATTCCGGCGCCCATTTCCTTGCACAACATACGGAAAGAATAGTCGGTGACTCCGGCCATAGGAGCAAGGAAAACTGGTGTTTTAATATTTACATTGCCGATTTGCATGATTGAATAATCAGGATTCGTGTTATTATTTCAAGAAGTCATCCATATTATCAGGTGTAATTATTTGGCTGGTCCCGATATCGTATTCATTCATAAATGTTTTTGGAAACCGTACGTTTTTTGTAGGATTCCACTTAAACTCAAATGCATGTAAAAGACCATCCCGTTCTTCAATATAATCAATTTCCTGTTGCTGGGTAGTTCGCCAATAAAAGCAATTCGACCATTTTTGTTTATAAGCGATTTGTTTTCGTCTTTCACCTAAAATAAAATTCTCCCACAATGCGCCTACATCGAGGCGTAATGCTAAAGGCTGGTATGCTGCAAGGATTGCATTCCGAATCCCATTATCAAAAAAGTATACTTTTCGTTTCGTGTTAATCTCATTTCGGATGTTTCTGGCGAATGGCTTAAGACGGTATACAATAAATGCTTTCTCGAGTAAATCCAAATAGTTCATAACTGTTTTTTTATCGACCTCTAACAATCTACCTAATTCACTAAAGGATACTTCATTTCCTATTTGCAGTGCAAGTGCTTGAAGTAACTTTTCCAGTAATTCCGGTTTTCGCAATCCTTTGTAGGATAAAATATCCTTGTATAGGAAACTGGAAGCTAATTGGGTTAGAATTTCATTTTCATTCCCTGGATGGTTTATCACATCGGGATACATTCCATAGATTAATCGTTGCTCCAATTGCCCTTTGGCAGAAAGATAACCTATATCATTTGTTAATTCATTCCAACTAATAGGATAAAGCATGTATTCTAATTTTCTACCAGTGAGCGGTTCATTTATATTAGAAGAAATTTCCAATGCTGACGACCCACTTACCATTACATTTATATCAGGAAAAGTGTCATGAATTAACTTTAAAAGCAAACCACTATTCTTTACTCTTTGTATTTCATCAATAAAGACTCGTTTATGTTCTCCAAGGATCACACGGATTTGCTCGACAGACTTTAATTCTAAATTAATTCGAATATTAGGGTCATCGCAATTCAACCAAAGGTGCGATCCTGTTTCTTGAGCTATCTGTTTCATCAAGGTCGTTTTACCTGTTTGGCGAGGTCCGAGGATAACAATGGTCTTTTTTGACCATTTATTGGTCATTAGTGTTTGATATATTTGTCTATTTATCATTTTTTTCACGATTGTATTCACCGAATATTATAATATATAGGGATTATAATCAATATTAAAAAAACGAATTCAAAATCGAATCCCTCACGAGTTCAAATGATACTATGTGAAGACACAAATTCGGAATAGACCATTCCGGCGCCCATTTCCTTGCACAACATACGGAAAGAATAGTCGGTGACTCCGGCCATAGGAGCAAGGAAAACTGGTGTTTTAATATTTACATTGCCGATTTGCATATGCGAATTTATTATGAATCCTTTAAGAGGAAAAAATATTGAATATTCATCATTCTTCCAGAAATTATTCAGTGTTTAACGGATCCTTGACCAAACAGTCATTCAAACATGGAATCATTCATTCCTCACATTGAAAGATAGTAATTTGTAAGAATGAAATGTTGCATTAAATTCGCCGGCAAAATTATACAAAAATAGGAAGAATTTATTATGAGTAGAATATGTGACGTCACCGGCAAAAAACCCATGTATGGGAATAACGTGAGTCATGCGCACAATAAAACGCGACGACGCTTTAATATTAATCTCCAGAGGAAGCGTTTTTGGCTTCCTGACGAGAAACGATATATAACGCTGAACGTATCAACGCAGGGTATGCGGTTAATTGATAAAAAGGGGATTACAAGAGTCGTAAGTGAAATGCGCATTCGAGGTGTAAAAGTTTAACAAACATTATTAATCATCTTTAATGAAAAACCCTTTGCCTTTCGGCAAAGGGTTTTTTTTAACTTAACTTGCTTGGCCAAACCCAAGAATTCTTACGTTTTTATTGTTTAGTCATTGCGAGGATTCCGATTTATCGGATGACGCGGTAATCTCCTTTCTTTGAAGAATGCGAGAAGATCGCTTCATCCCGCCATAAATGACGGGATTCGCGATGACATTATTTTTACTCATGTTGGCGGCGAATAAAAGCCGGTATTTCAATATCGTCTCCATAGATCACCGGATTTGTATCATCAAAATGGAATTTTGAGATAGAGGGTCGTTCGCTTTTAGGCTCCGATACAACTTTCTGATTAAACAGAGGAACGTTTTCCTGATCCGCAAGAATTCTTGCCTGCTTTTGTCTGGGGATTTCGTTAACTTGTTTTGTTTCTGTATTCACTTCCTTCGGAATCCTCTGATTAAATCCGGTTGCGATCACCGTAACACGAATTTCTTCAGTCATCCTCGGATCGATTACAGCACCAAAAATAATATTAGCATCATCACCCGCTTCTTCGAAAATGATAGATGTCGCTTCATCCACTTCCATTAATGTAAGGTCTGGTCCGCCGGTAATATTCACCAAGACACCCTGTGCTCCACTGATCGATGCACTATCCAAAAGTGGACTCGATATCGCTTGTTGTGCCGCTAATACAGCCCGTTCTTCACCGCCGGCCACACCGGTACCCATAATCGCCTCACCCATATTTTTCATAATGGTTTCCACATCAGCGAAGTCCAGATTAATTAACCCGTGTACATTGATTAAATCCGAAATTCCTTTTGCTGCTTGATGGAGTATGGAGTCAGCCAATTTGAATGCTTCAAGAACAGTGGTATTACTGTCCACAATTGACATTAATTTCTGATTCGGTATTGAGATAACTGTGTCACATGATTTCCGTAAGTCGGAAAGACCTCCTAATCCACGATTCATGCGCTTGGGACCTTCAAAATTAAAGGGAAGAGTAATGATTCCAACGGTAAGAATTTCCATTTCCTTTGCCATTTGAGCAACGGCAGATGCTGCGCCGGTTCCTGTGCCACCACCCATTCCAGCCGTAATGAAAACCATATCAGCTCCTGTTAAAACACTCTCGACTGCTTCACGATCTGATTCAACTGCTTCTCTGCCAACATCCGACTTTGCTCCGGCACCGAGACCCTTGGTGAGATTTTTACCAATTTGTATTTTATGTTTGGCTGCATTGTTTTCCAGGTCTTGGGCGTCAGTATTGATTACAATAAAATCTACACCTTGCATTCCTGCTTGTATCATGCGGTTCACAGCGTTTCCGCCTGCTCCGCCTACTCCTATGACTTTCAGTTTGGCTTTTTGTTCAGCAATACTATCAAATTCAAATAACATAGGTGTTCTCCTTTAGTTTGGTCGTTAAGTATGTGTTAATTATCAATAGAATCCTTTTATCCATTGCTTGAGCCATCCGACGGCTCGATCAAATGTTGGTTTCTCGGGCATGGATGTCGGAGATAGTTCACGTTTTAAATCCATCCAATGTGTCAGTCCGATGACGGTTGTGAACTCTGCTTCGGACACCATGTCAACGGCACCGCTAATATTTTTTGGAATACCTTTCCGAACTCTCATTTTTAAGATTTCCTCCGCTAATGGAGTAATATTCCGTAATTGAGAACCGCCACCGGTAAGGACGACTCCATAGGTTAATTGATCTCGAACATCAGCCCGATGTATTTCTCTCGCAATCAGTTGAAGAATTTCGACTGCCCGCGCTTCCACATATCTGGATAATTCATGTTCAGAAACTTTTCTTGCAAGACCGCCATTTTTTACAGGAAGATCAAATTCCAATTCTGTAGATGACATGGAGGCTTTTGCAGACGCATATTTTCTTTTAATCTTTTCGGCTTCATCAATACCAATTTGAAGCATGACAGCAATATCGTTTGTGATACTATTTGAACCAATTCCCAAAACAGCCGAGTGACGAATACCATCTTCATGATAGACCACTATTTCCGTTGTTCCGCCGCCAATATTCACAATGGCGACACCCAAATCTTTTTCATCGGTGTCTAAAGTTGTCAGGGCACAGGCCAATCCCTGGAATACAAGACCTTCCACTTTAATACCAAGTTCTTCTGTACAATTAACCAAATTTTTTGCCGCAGAGCTTGGAACAGTTATTAAATGAACCTTTGCTTCTAATCTTCGTCCTGACATTCCAACCGGATCTTTAATTTTATCCATAGTGTCTATGACGTATTCCTGTGGAAGAACATGCATGATATCCCTATCGGCAGGAAGAGAGAGCGCCCTAGCCATTTCCATTACCCGGAACACATCATATTCAGTAATCTCATTTTCCACTGGGATGGTTGAATGCTGATTTCGTTGAATGGCAATAGCTCCCTGCGTATTGATACCCCTGATATTTTCACCCGAAATGCTTAATACAGCCTTTTCTACTTTTTGTCCCGACATGAGTTCGGTATCTTTTACCGCAGCTTCCATCGCATCCATCAATTTATCACGGTGAATGACAGATCCGTTTTTCAGGCCAGCTGAAGGGGCTCGACCCAAGCCCAATAATTTCACTTCATTTGTTCCATGGGATTTATCAACAATGGCACATGTGATATATGATGAACCGACATCCAAGCCAATTCTGATTTGCTGAGGGATGTTTTTATGAATTGATTTCACGCTCTAACCTTTGCAATAACCTGGCGATTATAGCGCAAGTCTAATAATTTGAATTGATTTAATCCCCGATTATCCGGTAATGATTCTGAAAAGGATGTCAGTATTTGAATTTTATCCAAAAGGCGTTCCTTCCCCAAAATAACTCTTGTGGGATAATCGGAAAGTATGAGTACAAACTCATCATTTGAATTCAAAGTTATTTCAGAGAGGTTATTATACAAACTTGGAAAGTATTCCATTATTTGATCAATAACTGATACTGATTCAAGAACTTTAAGTGATACAGTTTGATGTCCAATGGGATATAACTCACGAGCAGAATTAAAGCCGGACATAATTGGTATTATTTTGTCTCCAACATAACCTAATTCAGGAAGAACCACTCCTTTATTATCAACATACAAAATGGGTCTCATATTCAAAAGGGCGATCGGTTCTCTCTCCGCAATTTCAACTTGGAGTGTGTTTGGAAATGTTCTGCTTACTCGAGCAGCTTGGACAAAAGGATGGCTTTCCAATAACATCCCCACCTCACGTATGTCAATTTCATCTATTGAGACTCCCACTAATGACGAAAGGGACGCATAATATTCATTTTCAGGAATAATATTGGCACCCTGGATAAAAATATTTTTTACTAGATTAAATTTTGTATATGCTGACCAATTAATGGATAACCACGATAATACAATTAACATGGAAGTCAACATTGTTCCAATCATTAAACGCCAGTTCATTTGCTTCTTTTTCTTATTCATAGTGAAAATACATCCTTTTTAAATCCCAACGTTTTTATTTCGAGATCCAACATAATATCAAATTTTTCATATACTTTTTTACGGGCAATGCGAATAAGGTCTATGATATCGCTGGCCTTTGCCTGCCCATGATTAATGAAAAAATTGCCATGTTGCTTAGAAATTTCAGAATCACCAATACGCTTACCTTTAAGACCTGCTTTATCGATCAAAAAGCCGGCTGCCAGATCAGGTTTGGGATTTTTAAATACACTCCCCGCAGACCGGAAACGAAGTGGTTGAGTATCCTTTCTTCCCAGGCTGGCCATTTCACGCTTTTTTGAAATCGTTTCAGTTGATGCTTCTTCCAGTTCAAATTCAGCACTTATTATTATTTCATTTTCTTTAATGGTAGAAAACCTGTAACTAAATTCAATGGCACTGACTTCTAATTCTTTAATAATTCCGGAAAAATTCATCACTCGTATATTTTTGAGACAATTTGATATTTCGCTGCCAAATGCACCCGCATTCATCTTTAAGGCTCCACCGATAGTTCCAGGAACACCAATCATACTTTCCAATCCGGTTAAATGGTTTTTCATGCTCTCCTTCACCAAATGCCCAAGCATGACGCCCGATTCTGCAAAAATTTTATTTCCTGATATTCGAAGCTTCCTAAATGATTTACCCAAGGTTATTACAATACCGTTAATTCCTTCATCCGCTACAAGAAGATTGGATCCTGATCCGACAATGTATACAGGGATTGAGTATGAATCAGCAAATTGTAATATTTCACTTATGTCATTTTCATCATTTGGCGTGATGAATGCCCATGCCGGACCACCAATCCCATAGGTTGTATGAGCAGACATCGATTCATTCTCCAAAAGTGTACCTTTGACTATTCGTTTCAATTCCGCCATTTTGTTCACCTTAAGCAGCAGCCTCCAGGTTTTTTAAATGTGCGAAATATTTTTCAGAATAACGCCAAATGGTTCCAGCGCCGATCGTAATAACCATGTCACCAGGAAGAACGATTTTGTCTAAATGACTGTTTAAATCATCAAGATTCTGGACATAAAACACATGTTTATGTCCGGACTGGCGTGCTGCATTGGAAACCATGGCTCCACTAATACCCTTTATCGGCTTTTCCCGGGCAGGATAAACATCTGTAACAATAAGAATATCCGATTGTTGAAATGCTAAGGCAAAATCTTCATAAAAATCTCGGGTTCGAGTGTATAAATGTGGTTGAAATACGGATACAATTCTACGATCCCAACCCTGTTTTGCTGCATTCAAAGTCGCCTTGACTTCCGTCGGATGGTGGGCATAATCGTCGACTACCATTATATTGTTGGAAATCCCTTTGATTTCAAATCGTCTGCGAACACCAGTATATGCCTTCAACCCTTGGACGATGTGACCAATTTTTAGTCCCATTTCTTTTCCAACAGCAATCGCTGCGAGTGAATTCGATACATTATGCTCACCGGGAACATTTAAAGTTATGGTTCCATTATCGTGACCATTAGAGCAAAGTGTGTATACTGTTTGAGATTCATTAAAACATATATTATTGGCGCTAATGTCCGCCTGGTCACTGAAACCGTAACCAATAATAGGGCGTTTTATGTCCGGGACTATTTCTTGAAGTGCCGGTGAATCAATACAAACGATTACAGCTCCATAAAAAGGTGAAGAATTAGCAAATTGTAAAAAAGCTTGCTGAAGATCATCGATATCCTTATAACAATCCGTATGCTCAAGTTCAATATTCGTTAAGACACTGATAGTGGGACGCAAGGCTAAAAAACTGCGATCATATTCATCAGCTTCCACTACAATTATTTCGCCCGATCCAAGCTTGGAATTTGAATCAATGGTTTTGACCAATCCCCCAACGACAAGTGTTGGATCTAAATTCCCTTCTGTTAAAATGGTTCCAATCATGGAAGATGTAGTAGTTTTTCCGTGAGTTCCGCCAACACCGATACTCGTTTCTTTAACCGAAATAAGTTCTCCAAGCATTTCAGCCCGACGAATAACCGGAATGTTTTTTTGATGGGCAGCAATGATTTCAGGATTATCTAAATGGACAGCGCTTGAATAAACCAATACATCTGCATCGGTAAGGTTGACTGCACTGTGTCCCATATGAATATCTGCACCAAGACTAATTAATTTTTCGACATTGACTGAGTGATTGATATCCGAACCACTTACATAAAACCCAAGGTTTAATAATAATTCAGCAATACCGCTCATTCCGATACCGCCAATGCCAACGAAATGAACTTTCTTAACTTTTCTAAACATCAGGTGCTGATCCTTTCCAAAATATGATCAGCAATAACCGAAACGGCATTCGGTTTCCCCAACGCTTTTGAGTTTTTTGACATTTTGTTTAATGCGTATTCGTCTTTGAATAATTGATTTATTAATATGGATAAATTATCAGGACTCAAATCAGCCTCAGGAATCATTTTAGCTGCGTCTCTTTTATCCATAGCTGCAGCGTTGTGAGTTTGGTGATCCTCAGCCGCAGAAGGAAGGGGGATCATAATACTCGCCACTCCGCAAGCGGTCAGTTCCGTGATGGTCATTGCGCCTGCTCTGGTCAAAGCCAGATCTGCCGCTGCATATGCACTTTTCATATCATTAATGAATGGTTTTACACGAACAGAATTTGTTTCATGATGTTTATATTGTTCAAAATGGTTCATTCCTGTTTGCCAAAGAACTTGGACGTCTTTCAAGTCATCAATCATTTCAGAAACACATTGGTTGATTACTATTGAACCCTGACTACCGCCAAAAACAAAAAGTGTTTTATTTTGATCCACAAAATCAAATTTCTTGAGAGCGGTCACGCGATCCCCATTGGTAATATCTTTTCGAACTGGATTTCCGGTTGAAAAAACGTTTTTTTTTTAATGAAATTTTCTACTTCATTAAACGAAGTAAAAACTATCTCTGCACTTTCAGCAAAATATTTTGTTGTTATTCCCGGGAATGAATTTTGCTCTTGAATGAAATAGGGAATATTTTGTTGACGGGCGACGAAAAGCGGCAGAGCGGAAGCATATCCCCCGGTTCCAATGACAGCATTGGGCTGCAGTTTTTTCATTAACGCATTCGTCTTCATCTTTGACCGTATCAATTGTCCCGGTAATTGTAAATTTTTTCCGAAAGATGACCATGAAGTTCCCCGCTGCAATCCTCGGATGGGTAATAATGTATACATTAAACTTCGTCCTGGTAATATTTTCGCTTCAATTCCGAATCTGGATCCCACATAATGAATATCTGCGCCTGTTCGATCGCGGAGCTCTTCACCAATTGCCAGGGCAGGAAATAAATGACCTCCCGTTCCACCACCGCTAATTAGAAATTGTAATTTAGCCATATATCCGTTTCCTCCAGTTCGAATTCCCTGACACAGATCGTTTGGATTGGCTAATATTTAATAAAATACCTAGGCTGGCTAAGTGAACGACAACTCCTGATCCACCATAGGAAATGAGAGGCATTGCTAATCCAGTCGTGGGGACAAGATTTGTGACAACTGCTGCATTGATAAATGCATAGAGAACAAAACTGTAGGAGATTCCAAGGGCAAGCATAATGCCGAATGGTTCTGAGTTCTCTTTGGCTATTTGTACACCTCGTTGGAAGATTACAATAAATAACGTTAAAACAAAAAGTGTACCGATTAGACCAGTTTCTTCTCCAATTATGGCGAAAATAAAATCTGTATGGGGAGTCGGAAGGAAGAGATTTTTTCCTAAGCTGTTTCCAAGACCCATGCCCCATAAACCTCCGTTACCTAAACTGATCAGCGACTGTTTAATTTGATACACATTTTCAATCCCTACACTTTCCGGGTTCAAAAAAGTCATAATCCGCCGCCGCATATATTCCCAATTCAAAATGACCAGTGTAAAAGCAGATAGGGAAATGAGCGCGGTAGCAAACATATGCCGAAGCCTTGCTCCACCGAGGAATAACATGATAAATGAAATAAGTAAAATGACAAAAGCTGTACTGAGATCAGGCTGTAGTACGATTAAAACTACAATGAGTCCAATAGCGGTTATTATATTTAAATATCCATCATAAAATTCCTTAATATGTTCACGTTTGTTATGAATAAAAGCAGAAATATAAATAATCAGGGACAAACGCGCTATATCTGAAGTTTGAACTGAAACTTTACCCAAGTATAACCAGCGGGCTGGTGATGAATTCCCTTTAATAATGAATAAGAATTTTGTCAATACTAATAAAAAAATAGAAATTCCCAAAATGGGATACGCCCAATCTTTCATTCTACGATAATCAAATAACATAAAGAAGAACATGAATGAGACACCGACTAGTAGCCTTTTTAAATGTGCCAGTAAATAAAGCGTATCTGTTCTGCTGCCGGTTTCATCTAATGATAAATTTGAACTTGCGCTAAACAGCATGACCGTACCAAAAATACAGAGAATAATGATACTTCCTAATAAATACTGATCATATTTTTTGACAATAATATTTAAATAACTCATCCATTTGCCTTCAATGATTGCACTAATTCCCTAAATGAATCTCCTCTTTCTTCAAAATTTGCGAATTGATCAAAACTTGCACAACCCGGAGATAATAAAACAATATCTCCAGGTTGCGCATTTGAATGAGCGATCTCAACAGCATGACTGAGTGTATTACAACATTTGATTTTCACTTTTTCTTCCAACACAGTTGTGATCGCTTTTTCTGACTCACCAATGGTGAGTACTTCTTTCACCTTTTTGTGGGTATGTGGGTACAGTGAAAGAAAGTCTCCGCCTTTATCCCGACCGCCCAAAATAAGCAATATTGGTTGATCAAAACTGTCTAAAGCCACTTTTACTGCTTCAATATTTGTTGCTTTAGAATCATTGATATATATAACGCCATCGATTTTTCCAATGTGTTCAAGTCGATGTGGGACTCCACAAAACGTAGACATGACTTTAGCAATTCTGGATGATGCTATGCCCAACAGACTCGCCGAGGTAGAGGAACCGAGGTAGTTCGAAAGGTTATGCCTACCAGGCAAAGCAATTTCATCCAGAATGATCAGAGTGGCGTGCTTTTGATCATAAATTTTGGTTGCGTTTAAACGAAATAGTAGTCCTTTTGCATCTGAATTTAAACTATAGGGTATTTTGATCGCTTTTGACGGCTCGATACATCTTGACACTAGTGGGTCATCAGCATTAAATACCAGATAATCATTTTCCGTCTGATTTGACCACATTTTCATTTTGGTTGCAACATAATCATCCATATCGTCATAACGATTTAAATGGTCCGGTGTCAGATTAAGAAATAGAGAAATATATGGTTTGAAATGATGGATAAATTCCATTTGGAAGCTGGATATTTCCAGTACGTGAATTCGTTGGTCATCCGGTTTTAAACAATCACTGAGGACTACCTCCGAAAATGCTTTGCCAACATTCCCCGATAGTATAGGATGCAAATCATCCGTTTTACACATTTCAAACATCATATGAGCTGTGGTTGTTTTACCATTAGAGCCGGTAATGGCAATAATCGGAGCACGGGTGAACCAACTGGCGAATTCAATTTCACCTACGATAGGAATATTTTTTAATTGCGCATTTCGAACAATAATTGAATCTTTTGGTATTCCCGGTGAAATAACCCACAAATCTGCATCATAGACGGAATCACTGTGACCATTGGTTTCCACCCGGATGCCTTCTTTTTTCAATTCGATAATGTCTTTAGTCCAACCTTTATCACTAATGAAAACATTTGCGCCTAAGTAATGAGCCAGTCTTGACGCTGCCAATCCGCTGCGACCAGCGCCAATAACCGTCACGTTTTTATTTTTTAATTTGATTCTATCTAAGTGTGAAATATCCATTAGCGAATCTTAAAAGTGGTTAATGAAAATAATGCCAGCAATAAGCCGATAATCCAAAAGCGGATGACGACACGAGATTCGGGCCATCCTTTTAACTCAAAATGATGGTGAATCGGTGCCATTTTGAATAATCGCTGTCCGTCACCGAATTTTATTTTAGTCCATCGAAAATATACGACCTGTAAAATAACGGTAAGCGCTTCCCAAACAAAAACACCACCAATGATGAATAGGAGCAATTCTTTTTTTAGTAAAACCGCCATTGTACCCAAAGCAGCGCCGGTAGATAAGGATCCAACATCACCCATAAATACTTCGGCGGGAGATGCATTGAACCATAAATATCCAATCAATGCACCAGTGATCGCGGCAGTAAAAATGGTAAGTTCTCCTGCTCCGGGTAAATAGAGGATGTTTAAATAACTGGAAAAATCAACGCGACCGCTCATATATGCAATGGCAGCAAAGACTGTAAAGCAAATGGCAAGCAAACCTGCAGCCAACCCATCCAAACCATCAGTCAGATTAACCGCATTGGATGACCCGGTGATAACCAATATAATCACAAGTGGGTAAAGATATCCAAAATCCAGCTCAAGATTTTTAAAAAATGGTACATTCGTTACACTTTTAATATCCACAAATGCCGGATGGTTAAATATCCACACACTAATGATGATTCCTAATAATATTTGACCAACAAGTTTATAGCGGGCAACCAACCCTTTTTTAAATTTTTTAATTACTTTTAAATAATCGTCCAAAAAACCAATACATCCCATCCAGACTAATGCCAACATCACAATTTGAACATACGTGTTAGATAAGTCGGCCAATAGCAGGGTCGGGATTAACACAGATCCGATAATCATTAATCCACCCATGGTCGGTGTTCCCTGTTTCTTCCGGTGGCTTTTAGGACCCTCAATCCTAATTTCCTCTCCAATTTGGTGTTTGTGTAAAAGTCGAATAATCCAAGGACCAATTATAAATGTCAATAATAGGGATAAAATGGCGGCCATAGCTGAGCGGAATGTGATGTATTGAAATACGTTGAAAGGTGAGAATACATCACGTAAAGGATAAAGTAACTTAAATAACATTATTTCGTTTCTAGATCTCTCAAAATGGTTTCCATTAACATACCCCGCGACCCTTTTACCAGTATTTTGTCACCTTCTTGAATCCAGACCTTCAATTCTTCAGATAGGTCATGTTTTGAATCAAAATGTTTATGAAAAATACCCGAATTAATAGCCTCATTCGTTTCTCGAGTATTATTTCCAATCGTAAAAACAGCGTCCAATTTCTTTTTCGAACAATGTTCCCCCACTTTTCGATGATGAGAAATTGATTCATTTCCCAATTCGAGCATATCTCCAAAAACAAAAATATTTCTTCCATTTCCACTGAATGCCTTCAGATAATCTATAGCCGCAACGGTTGACGAAAGGTTCGCATTATAGGTATCGTCGATAATTGTGACTTGGTTCATCTGAGTGACTTCGCAGCGTCCTTTGGGAGCTTGAAATGATTGGACTTGATTTTCAAACGTTTTCCAGTCAATTCCAAAATGAGCACATACAGCCGAAGCAGCGATGACGTTCTTAATGAACGAAAGATTTTGGGAAGCAGTGGCAATTTCATACGAATCAATTGTTAGGGTAATCGAGCCGTCTTTCTCATGATGAATATCAGCAGGGTAGTCACAATCTGGTGTCAGTCCATAAGAAATTCCCTTACCCGGTAGGTTCATTTTACGAATTAGATCATCCGCTTTGTTTACAAATGCTATTCCATCAGCTAAAGCTTCGAATAGGGCTCCTTTAGTTTTTGCTATTTCATCAAGGGAACCAAATCCTTCCAGATGGGACGAGTTAATATTTGTGATCAAACCATGCGTTGGTTCTGATATCGAACATAAATATGCAATTTCGCCTGGTTGGCTTGCACCCATTTCTAATATTGAAAATGTGTGATCATAAGATATTTGGAAAATGGTTAACGGTAAGCCAATAGACGTATTAAAATTTCCCGATGTTGCATGAACTTTTTCATCTACAGATAAAATATGTTTCAATAATTCTTTTGTTGATGTTTTTCCATTTGATCCGGTTATACCTATTAATGGAATATTAAATAATCTTCGATAAGACCGTGCAAATGCACCCAATGTTTCCACCGGTTTTTCAACAATGAATAATTCCATTCCACTAATAACAGAAACTTCATGATCTGCCAAACATGCCACGGCACCATTTTCATTCGCCTGTAGTATAAACTTATGTCCATCAGTCCGCTCACCCCTAATGGCAATATATAAATCCCCCACCTGGCATTCGCGGCTATCCGTGGAAATCCCAGTGATCGGGGAGGATGGGGTCACACCCAGATGGGTCTTCAATACAGTCGTAAAAGCTTCAGGTTCAGCTATTTGAATTCGCACAAAATTTCTCAATGATTTCTATATCTGAATAGGGGTGTCTAACACCTTCAATTTCTTGATAAGTCTCCCGACCCTTTCCTAAAACGACCAAAACGTCATTTTCCTCCAATTGGCTTAAAGCTTTCCTCAAAGCTATTCCCCGATTATTAACTATTTCATAACGATTTGATGACAAGCCGGTAGAAATATCTTTTACAATGTCATCCTGATTTTCATACCGTGGATTATCTGGTGTGATATAAAAGAAAGCCGCATATTGTTCAACTAATCTACCCATAAGAGGTCGGTTAGAAGCATCTCTGTTGCCTCCGCATCCAAAAAGTACGATCATTTTTCCGTCTGCTTTCACCAGTCCATAAATTGTACTCAATACTTTTTCATACGCATCCGGTGTATGGGCATAATCGACAATAATCTGAGCTCCATTCGCAGAAGTAAATTTTTCCATGCGTCCGGAAACGATTCTGCATTTATTGATACCATTTCTGATTGTACCCATAGGAAGTCCTATTGCAATAGTCGCTCCAACCGCAGATAATATATTTTCTTTATTAAAATCCCCAATTAGGGATGAATCGATCTGAATTTTGTGGTGTCCTGCGGAAATTAACCCTTTAATCCCCTTTAAAGTAGATTGCACCTCTTTGAAATAAATATCAGATTTGTTTTCGGGAGAAAATTTCAGAACAGGTGCCGTACTCTTCTCTGATAGACGCAAACCATATTCATCATTTGTATTAATGATCGAAGTTGCCGAGAGCGGAAGGGAAGTAAATAATTTCGCCTTTGCGTAAAAATAATCTTCCATACTACCATGATAATCAAGATGTTCAGGAGATAGATTGGTAAAAACAGTAACATCAAACTCAATATCTGCAACTCGATATTGATGAATGGCATGAGAAGAAACTTCCATAACAATATGGGTAAAATTATCATCAGCGAGATCTCGCAAAAGTTTTTGCAAATTGATGGCATCCATTGTTGTGAGCGTTTTAGATTGCTCATGACCCGCAGCAATGACTCCCAATGTACCTAATTGAGCCGTTTTGCATCCTGCTTCATTCAATATGGATGTAATTAGAGTTGCGGTACTTGTTTTACCGTTTGTTCCGGTTATGCCAATCACAAACAATTCTTTTGAAGGATTTCCATAATATTCCGCTGCAACATAAGAAGCAGCCTTTCTCGGATTAGATACTTTGACTTGTGGAACAGCGAGAACCCCGACATCCCGACCGTTAGTGATGACAGCTGATGCACCATTATCCAACGCTTCCGGAATGAAATCGTGACCGTCTGCGGAGGTTCCATAAACAGCAATATAAAGGTCACCCGGCTTCACATCTTTGGAATGTAATCGTATTTTGTTTATCGGTGTTGCCGGGATATCTTCCGTTGACGCCATAATTCCTTTAACCAGTTGATTTAGAGGTATTCTCATTTTAATCCTATACTGCATATAGAGCTATTAGCGACGATAGTTCCCGGCTTTGGGCTCTGCCACACCACTTTTCCTGACCCCGTGAAATTTGTATGCAATCCTAATTTCCTAAGTACGGTTCTTGCTTTTCTCAAGCTCATGCCTCGGACCTCAGGCATATAGAATTTTCCTTCTTTAGTTTGAGCGACTTTCATTATCTGCATTTGGTTGGATAAAGCCACTGGGCTGTTTACTGCATCACCCTGAGTATGTGGGAGGGGTAGACTTTCTTGAGCCCATTGCGGGTCTTTTGAGATCGTCCGCGGTTTAAAGCGGCGTATGGAATCGTCCATATTAATGATTCGTTCCATAACGCGGCGAAATACGGGTGCTGCTCCGTAACCACCCCAGTGGTATCCAATTTTTGGTTCGTCAAGTACGATTACACAAACGAGTTGAGGATTATCTGCCGGTAGAAATCCAGCAAAGTTGGAAATAAATTTTTTATTTGAATAATGGTCACCAATAAATTTTTGAGCTGTCCCGGTTTTTCCGGCTACAGGCCAACCATTAATCGCCGCATTCGTCCCGGTTCCGGTTTCAACTACTCTGCAAAGGATATCCACCATAGTGCCAAGTACATCCTTCGAAGATATTTTGCGAACGACCTCAGGTTTTTCAGAATAAATAATTTTACCATCAGATGAGATAATCTGATTTACCAACCTGGGTTTCATTAAAAAACCGCCGTTTGCAATCGCTGCGTAAGCCATGCCTAACTGTAAGGTTGTTACACCTACTTCATGACCCAAAGAAATTTCAGCCAGAGATATATGGCTCCATTCATTGACACGCCTTAAAGTGCCTGGATTCTCACCATCAATCGAAATATTTGTCGGAGTCCCAAATCCAAAATTTCTACTGTATTTATAAAGTTTTGATGGTCCCAACGTTTCAGCAATTTTTATGACACCGACATTGCTGGAATTTTCAATGATCTGTGGTAAAGTTAATAATCCGAAATTACCCCAGTCTTTGATTTTTTTCCCGGCAAATTCATAACTGCCGTTTTCACAATTGAATTCTTGCCATAGCGAAACAGTATTCTGGTCTAACGCACCTAAAGCAGTAACTATTTTATACGTTGAACCTGGTTCAAACTGGTCTGAAATCACTCTATTGCGCCGCCAGGATAAATCAGATCTTCCAGGATAGTTTGGGTCAAAATCAGGAGCGGATGACATGGCTAAAATCGCTCCATTTTGAGGGTTAATTATGAGCCCCATAGCAGATGAGGCTTCTGTTTTCTTTACTTGTGCATACAGTTCCTCTTGCAGAATAGCTTGGTACTCCAAATCCAGGGTTAATTGAATATTAGCGCCATCTATCGGTGGTTCCATCGGGAAATTCGTTTTAA
This sequence comes from Fidelibacterota bacterium, assembly GCA_046861385.1. GTDB lineage: Bacteria > Fidelibacterota > Marinisomatia > Marinisomatales > TCS55 > JADFRD01. The sequence continues at coordinate 53,025 of JBHHTW010000005.1, forward strand.
ATATAGATTTCCCTTTCCCACTCATTTGTTTTATCACCCAGCCGGGAGTACCTGTTAAGTATTTGTTAAATTTTTGCTCTAATCCGGCAATTCCCAAGTCATCAATATTGACAAATCCCAAAATTTGTGACGCGATATTCTCATGAGGGTAATAACGACGCGAGTCCCTTTCAATGATAATACCATAAGGTTGATCGATCAAAATATCTTCACATTGCGATCGTTGGAGATTGCGTTCCAGATAGACAAAACTTTTATTGGAATCTAATTTTTTCAGATATTCTTTTGGATCTCTTCCGGTGCACGCGCTTATTTTATCCGCTAATTCTTGTTTGTTGTGAATTTTGAATGGATGAACGCCTAAAGAATAATGAATAATATTCCGAGTTAATGAAATGTTATTGCGATCAAATATGTTTCCCCTCACGGGTCGCAATGGTTCTTGTACTCGCCCCTGCGCCAACCCTTTCATTCGAAGAGATTCACCATCAATGATTTGAATTTTGAACAATCGTATAGACAGGCCTATCCAACACAGGAAAATAATACCAGAAATAAATATTACACGGGACCGATATTTTAAATAGGTCTTAGTCAAGAGAATTCTCCATTACAATTGGGTCAACAAACACAGAAATGGATTCAGGATCAGCAACAACCATCCCCAATTCATTTCTGGCTACTGTCGTAATTCGGTCAACACGATTTAACAGTTCAATCTTGCCTTTTAATTCTTTGACTGTATTATTTAATTCTGAAAAAGTGGATTTTTGAATTTCGATTGCCATCATTGTTTCATCTATTTCAGTATATACCCATAAATAAATTATCAGGCCTCCAATCGAGAGAACTGTCACCAGAAAAAATGATAATGTTTGAAAAAAATCTCGGTACTTATTTTTCATTTTCGATTTACGTTTTTTGGTCATTATATCCTTTCTGCTGCGCGCAGTTTTGCGCTTCTGGCGCGGGAATTATCTGCTATCTCTTTATTGGTGGGTCGAAGAGGTTTTTTTGTTAAGATGGATACTACATTTTTATTGGACAGATCTTTGAATGAATGTTTCACTATTCTATCTTCCAGTGAATGATAACTCAAAATGACGATTCTTCCTTTAGGTGCTAAATAATTGGCAAAATTTTCTAAGAATTTTTGTAAACGTGTTAATTCATCATTAACAGCAATTCGCAGAGCCTGGAAAACTCTCGCCAATGAATTTTTTCGATGGTTCGGTGGAGTGCTTCTTCGTATCGCTTCTTTTAAATCGGACACTGTGTTCATTGAATCCATATTTTTTATAGATCTCGCTATTCTTCTGGATAGTCGCTCTTCTCCATAATTGTAAAGGATGTCTGCTAATTCTTTTTCCGTTTTAGAAAAAATGAGTTGGGCAGCTGTTTGCCCGTCAGAAGAATTAAAACGCATGTCCAAAGAACCATTAGACTTGAAACCAAAACCTCTGGAGGAGGAATCCAGCTGGAAGGAAGATAAACCCAAGTCAAGTAATATACCATTCACGACCGATATACCCTCGTCCTGAAGAATTTTAGGGAATAATTCGTACGAGGTATGGAGGCAGGAGAAGGCACGGCTGTCTGATAGTCGTTCTTTGCAAATTGCCAGAGCCTTCTCGTCGCGGTCAAGTCCGATTAACCTCCCTGAAGCTGAAAGGGCATTCAGTATCTGTGCAGCGTGCCCGCCGAGACCTACTGTCCCGTCGAGATAAATTCCATTCCGGTTCGTGATGAGAAAATTCATCGCTTCGTGAATCATCACCGGAATATGGAGCGACTTGGTTTCCGGCGTTGAATTTTTGTTCATTATAAAATAATTTTTTCTGATAGTTCATCGTAAGCCGACGAGTCCAATTCTGTTGCTTGATTTTCAATTCTTGATAATTCCGCCGCATTCCATATTTCAATTTTATTGATCATTCCAATAATCAAGGCATCATTATCGATATTGGCATAATCCATCAGTTGAGGCGAGAGAATGATTCGACCTTGTTTATCAAATTTAACAGGTGAAGCATACCGAGCTGTACTGCGGATAAATGATCTATTGATCGGTGAGATAGCAGATAGTTCTTTCAAATTGTCTTCGATATACTGCCAACCCGTAAGAGGGTAAACCCAGATACAGGGATCCATTCCCCGGGTGATAACAAATGTGTTATCGTTTTCCGGAGCAAGGCTCTGTCGAAATTTAGCAGGAATATTGACACGACCTTTCGCATCAATTGTATAGGAATACTCTCCTATAAATGTATCTTGATTGATTGTCATACCCACTTAAGTTTGTTTTGAATTACCCACAATTACCCACAATATATTTCACTCTACCCACTTATGTCAACTTATTTTATAAAGGTATTTAATAATTTTCTGTTTTTTTAGACGAGAAAAAGCTTCAACCGATAGTTGAAGTCAAGTGGGAAGTTAAAGTAATCTTTTAACTATCTTTGGGGAATGTAGTGCTTAACGGTGACCGTGCTTGGGTCAGAAATGAATTCAATATCTGCAGGATGAGAGTAATCACCAAGCTCATCAACTTCAACACCATTTATATAAAGGGTAGTTCCCGCAGTTTGATTCAATCTTATATGAAATTTACTATCAAAGGGAAGACTGTATTCTTCGCCCGGAGGAAGAATACCTGATCGAGTAGTGGATGTATCGATTTTAACACTGTACCAAATGCGTTCATCTGATATGATTTTCATTTTAAATGGAAAAGTGACAGTCATTGCAACAGTTTGAGATACTGCTTCTACGTAGTCATTTGTTAAAATATCATCGGTGATGATTGCCGGATTGTTCGTCAAAACAATTTCACCATTTTGGAGAGATGCTGCACTGTCTTCAGAATTGATTTTTTTTATAATGAATATGGCAAATAGAAAGATGATTAATAAAACAACACCTTTGATTAAATCCTCTCGAATTTTCGTTGGAGGTCTGGAGTGTGATGGTGGTTTCAATTTCGCATCTTTTTGATCATCTATCGATGCTTCTTTTGTAAAGACGGGTTTTTTTGGAATCCTTCTACCTTCTTTACTGGCTTGAAAAATATCCAATTGGTGCAATGCTTCATCGGGATCACCACCCAGTTCAACAACATATGCCCTCAAAAATAAGCGTACGTAAGGCAATGGTAAGATTTCAAATTGACCTTCTTCAATCGCTGTTAAATAATCAATATTGATTTTTGTTCTGGAATGGATTTCTTCCAGCTCAATATTTTGCGACTGCCTTTTTTCTTTGAGGTCTTTAAAGAATTCGTTCATAATGATTCAATGAATAGGGGAGAAACTTAACCGACCGTATGCTTCGTTATCAATATAAATGTCTATTTATTTACAATATGTTTATAGTGTTTAAAAAATGCTGATAAGGGAAAACCCATTACGTTATAAAAACAACCATTTATTTTTTTTACATTAACCGAAAACCAATCCTGGATTCCATAACTTCCAGCTTTATCAAATGGTCTGTAAGTCTCAATATAATTAGATATAGTACTATCTGAAAGATTCATAAACGTTACCTTTGTTTTTTCAAAAAATGTACGACTGATTTGATGGTTAATATGGTTTAATGACACTCCTGTGAAAACAGAATGTGTTCGGTCTGATAATGATTTTAACATAGCAAAACTTTCTTTTTTATCTTTAGGTTTGCCAAGAATTTTACCATCCAGCACGACAATAGTATCTGCACCGATTACTAAATAATTTTGGTTTTTACTAGCAATATCAAGAGATTTTTCTTTTGCATAAAACTTGACAAATTCTTCAGGAGACAAACTGATATTAAAATCTTCGTGTATTTTGCTAGGGGCTACATCAAAGGTTAAATTGATCATTTCCAGAAGTTGTTTTCTTCTCGGAGAAGCAGAGGCGAGGATAATAGGGAACAGTTGCAAATTATTATTCAAATTAGATTTGATTGTTATCCCAAAGTGCCGCGACATTTTTTGGTAAAATACACCAGGGTTTTTCATCTCGTCCCTCTTCAGCAAGCCGAAAACCTAATATTTTGTGGTACCGTTCTACGGCATCTTTAAAATTATGGGTACTTAAGTTAAAATGATCCATTCGTGTAACACTCATCTTAGAAATCGTACTATTGGAATTTAGCAAGTTTCTTTATTACTGAAACTGTTTGATTACCATCATTTGCTTTCAGACGATACAAATATACTCCGTTCGCTAAGCGCTCACCGTAGGCATCTCTGCCGTTCCAGTTAATATAATGATAACCTTCGGAAAATTGCTCTTCTGGAATGCTCATAATTCGTCGTCCACCAAGGGTGAAGATATCAATAGAAACGTTTGCATCGGATGTTAATTCAAAAGCGAATTGGGTTGTTGTCGAATAGGGGTTTGGAAAATTCAGGACATTAAATATATTTAAAGTTTGATTTTCAAACAGGTACAATGTGAATTCCTTTTCTGATGGATTATTCGCATTATCCCATGCTTTTATATGAAGAGAGAGAGGTGAATCTGTCCCATCATGGGGGAATTGTATCACTCCGGTTGTAATACTATTTTCATCATAAATGTATTGGGAGGACATATTTTTCTTCATGTCATCATTCAGATTTGATACTATAATCTCATGACCAACTTCACCGGTGAGGTTGATTCCGATCGGATCGGATATCCGAATAATTATTTTTTCATCTTTCTGTAAATGATCATTATCCTGAAGCAGTCGCCCCGTTTCTGTTTCAAGTGAAATAATGGGTCCCTGTGTGTCAGAAATCGGTTTACCGCTTTTTAGAAAAATATTATTCAGTATTCCCAAAGCTTCCGTTGGTGGTTCCGAATTTAACTGTACATACGAATTTAGGTGGGCAGGGGTGGTTGAGTAAGATATATCTTTTGGTATTCTTAACCGGGCGCTAAAATTATTTTCAGTAATTGAAAATTGTCCTTTAAATAATATTGGCCCCGGCAAAGTATAGGATATTTCTTGTGTTTTTGAATTAATGATATATTGTCTGGTAACATCTCGATCTGCATCAGCAAGCCTAATTACTCCAACACCGGATGCACCTGTTGGTGATGTTAATCTTCCAAAAACTCGTGCTGTATCCAGGGAGCTCAATGTGTCCGGTACAATATGGGTCATGTTAATTTCTTTTTCTGGGATTGGTAGTGGCATACTGGGATCGCCAAAAAGATGAAATAATTCGCCACTACTATTCCCATCTTTTACCGATTGCAATACAACTCCAATTGGGGCATCTGTCACGCTGAGATCAGGGAATATTGCTTTAAATAATTTTACGATATAAGCAGCATTTGATGAAACTGCAATTGGGCGGCTGGTCGTAATAATGGATGAGGCTCCTTCCATAGGTTGGCGAATTAATTCCTCAGCAAATGACTCTTTGTCTAGGAAATCAAAATGTCCCCATGAACATGTTCCGGCAATCCAAACCGGTAATTTCATATTGGTTTCAATTTGACCTATATCCCCTCGATCCTGAACAAGGAGTTTTTCCTGGGCCCACTGATGCTCGGATCCATGACCAATATAATTAATAATGGCTGTTCCTTCAGTTAAAATATCGAACAAAGCTTCAGTGGCATCCGGTTTAATAACGCCGTATGAAGATGCATCACTTACTTCCGGATATTCCAGCATATATAATTTTTGAACTTCAATTCTTGGTGAAATAAATTTGGAGGCGTTTTCAGAATTTAATGTATGGCTTTTTCCGGTTGAAATAGATCCATGAGGTCCATCATCTTCTGGCCGAGCGCCATCGTCGGCGACTAAGGTAACGCGCTGGCGCCAATAGCCCAATACTGGATGTGTTTCGTACTCAATGATTTTCTCAACATAATCCTGAACTTCGTCAACATTTTTCGCAGGAAATCGTCCAATTGCCAGGTCGGGTATGCGACCGCTGAACGCGGCAAGACGATCGTCAACAGCTCTATTTCCGTATGCACCTTTAATAATTGTCGGTACTTTTATACCAGACTCACCGGAAATGTTTCTATAATCATAATCTGCGTCTCCCATGAATAGAACGCTATATGGAATCGGGTTTGACCATTGCTCATTAGTCCATTGCAAAAACCTGCGAATCGCAGTTGGGTCAGCGTTTCCACCGGAGAATTCGTCGTAAATGGTTTCGAGGGGTATGAATTTTGAACTCCCTCGATGGTCTGCCAATGGTTGGGAAGCCGATTCATATTTTCCAGGACCAATAATCAGATGATCTACACCAGCATTATTATGGCGCAGCTGGGTGAAGGAATGACCACTTATTAAATCCATATTTGTAATTGGACTAACATCAGTATCTTTAAAGAGGATAAATCGCATTAGTGTATCAGATGGTAAATCGACATTCATTGAATAATTGGAATTATTAAATGCTATATCCACCATTTTTGGCTGTGTCACATCAGTAATATCCCATACATTGGGTGCGAGTGTTCCTGAAAAATTAAATGAAACGGAGTTACCTGTAATCGGGGCAAAAAATTCAAAAGGACTATTATCTATATTTAATTTTCTCCCATAACGAATTGTAGCGTAATCAAAATGGGGAAAGGAATAGCTACTGGAGGTTGATTTGTTGTCCAGATAAATAAGGTTAACACCTTCTTTTAAGTCGAATCCATTGACCGAAAATTTCCCCGATCTTTGATTTGCTCCCGAAAAAGTAATCGTATCCTTTGCAATTCCTCTTTCGTTGAGATATACGAATATTGTATGGTTTTTACTAATTCCTGATGTATTCATCACGTAGTCTAAATCTGTAAAGCTACCTCTAATTGATACCTTGATCTCTGCACTTACAGATGGTTCCGGATCATTAATTTTAGGAACCACGGTGAAGCTGGATCCTCGTCCAAAACCTGATCCAGTCCAGATTAACCCACCAAGAAATGGGTTAATAACATCATTTTCAATATGGATATACGATGTTGCATAATCCAAAGATAGACTAGTCGTTGACGGACTGGCGGCAGTTTTAATTCGTTTACCTCTTATATTACTGTCATCAGGAATTAATAGCCAATAATGATTATCTGTAAAGTAGAGGTTTTGATGATGTTTAATTGTCTCTCCGTTTTGGTCAAACCCATTGGCTCCGCGACCATAAAACTGGAACAAATCATCGTTGTCCAGTTTTTCATTATCTTCTCCCGTTACAAACATACTGATTTCAACCAGATTCTCTGGAATTTCAGAATAAGAAATAGTATTAATCACAGTACTGCTTCTGTCTCTTCCAAGAGCGGTTGATGTAAACAACATAAAGGAACGGGGATTCTCATTTTGCACAGTACCGCTAAGTGATATAAGGTCAGCACCGGAGAAGGAATACAATTTATCTTCCTTCACCGAAAATTTCATCCATTTTCCTAAGGGTAATTCTGATTTTTTTTTGCGTGAATGTTTTTGGTCATAAAACCAATTTTTTGCGCTGTCCCAGTTCAGTATTCGATTTTGTAGAAATAATGTTTGTGTCTTGTTTGCAGTAACCAGTCTATTGTGTGAAGGGAAAAATGAAATTTCAATCCAATAATTTTCATAGTAATAATTATCGGAATTTGCTGGATTTATTTCAAGGGTAGCCGTTTCTAATGACCTCACTTTTTGCTGGTTGATCCAACGAACAGCCGGATGTTTGCCTTCAATGAAGAATGGGTTTTTTTGTTTATTTAATTCTCGAATGCTCAAAGTGGGTAATTCTTTATCTGGCAGACCGATCAGAAAGGTCAACGGTTCCAGGTCACTTTCTGTTTTAACGTCAAAATGGATCGAGATTACCAGTTTCTCATCAGTGGATTCATTTACTTCCCATTGCCTACCGGCAAAAATGAAAGTAATTAAAAACAAAAAATGAAAGTGTTTCCAAAATATTTTCATTTGAATTTTATTAATTTATTCAGCATTGAAATTGAAATATGATTACGTAAATGTGTAAGTTTGTCTATCGAAATCGAACGTGAATATAGTAGTTCGGTTCCATCTTCTTTAATCTAATTATTAGGATTCCCTGTGTTTGATTTAGAAATGATTAATCATGTCTATAAGACCATTGTAGATAATAGTTCACTAGCCCGAAACCTAATGGGCAGACCCTTGACACTTTCTGAAAAAATACTTTATTCTCATTTATTTGATAAAAACAGTGGGGAAAAATATACCCGAGGTAAGTCGTATGTTGAATTTGCTCCGGATCGAGTAGCCATGCAGGACGCAACGGCTCAAATGGCACTTTTACAATTTATGATGGCCGGCAAGGATAAAGTGGCTGTGCCATCCACAGTTCACTGTGATCATTTAATTCAGGCAAAAGACAACGCTAATCTTGATTTGTCTAATGCCAAAAATATTAATGGTGAGGTGTATGATTTTCTTGAATCTGTATCCAATAGATACGGAATTGGTTTCTGGAAACCGGGAGCAGGGATTATCCATCAAGTGGTTTTGGAAAATTATGCATTCCCTGGCGGACTGATGATCGGGACCGATAGTCATACGGTAAATGCGGGTGGACTCGGTATGATTGCCATAGGTGTCGGCGGTGCTGATGCAGTGGATGTGATGGCAAATATGCCTTGGGAATTAAAATTTCCGAAAATGATTGGCATTCAATTGACTGGAGAACTGAGCGGGTGGACCTCTGCGAAAGATGTAATACTCAAAGTAGCAGGAATTCTTACGGTGAAGGGCGGAACAGGCGCTATCGTTGAATATTTTGGACCAGGCGCTGAAAAATTGTCCTGTACCGGAAAAGGCACTATTTGCAACATGGGGGCTGAAATTGGTGCAACTACTTCTGTGTTTGCTTACGACAAACAAATGGCAGCGTATTTGCGAGCGACAGGTCGAAGTGCCGTAGCAGATCTCGCCGATGACATTGCCAATTGTTTACGGGCCGACGATGAAGTTTATGAGAATCCAGAGAAATATTATGATCAGATAATTGAAATAAATTTATCTGAGCTGGAACCCCATTTAAATGGTCCATTTACACCGGATCGCGCAACGCCTATTTCTGAAATGTCGAAGGCAGCCGCAGAAAATGGGTGGCCTACCAAAGTCGATGTAGGTTTAATTGGTTCCTGCACTAATTCATCTTATGAAGATATATCACGAGCAGCTTATATTGCAAAGCAGGCTGTTCAAATGGGATTGAATACGAAAGCTGATTTTACAATTACTCCCGGATCGGAACAAGTAAGGTATACAATTGAAAGAGATGGTTTTATTCAAATATTTAACGAATTAGGTGCCCAGGTGTTTGCCAATGCATGCGGACCATGTATCGGTCAATGGGCTCGCCCGGGATCGGAGCAAAAAGAAAAAAATACAATTGTCCATTCATTTAATCGAAATTTTTCGAAAAGAGCCGATGGAAATCCTAATACACATGCATTTGTGGCATCTCCCGAGCTGGTAACCGCACTTGCGATTGCAGGCGATCTGACATTCAATCCATTAACAGACTCTCTCATCAATGAAAATGGAGAGTCTGTTATGTTGGAAATTCCCAAAGGTGATCAATTGCCTTCAAAAGGATTTGACGTAGAAGATTTAGGTTATCAAGAGCCATCGATTGATGGTTCCGGAAGTGAAATAACTGTTAATCCGGATTCGGAGCGATTGCAATTATTAACTCCATTCGAGCCATGGGATGGACAAAATATCACTGGAATGAAACTGCTGATAAAAGCGAAGGGTAAATGTACAACAGATCATATCTCAATGGCTGGACCCTGGCTGAAATTCAGAGGTCATTTAGACAATATTTCAAATAATTTTCTGACTGGGGCCGAGAATTATTTTAATGAAAAAACGAATTGTGTAATAAACCAACTAACAGGAGAATATGGCTCTGTTCCGGATGTACAAAGAGCTTATAATTCTGCCAATATTCCAACGATTGTCGTTGGGGATGAAAATTTTGGTGAAGGCTCATCACGAGAGCATGCTGCAATGGAACCAAGGCATTTGGGCGTCAGGGTCGTTTTGGTCCGTTCTTTTGCTCGAATCCACGAGACCAATTTGAAAAAGCAGGGGATGTTAGCCTTAACATTCGCAGATAAATCGGATTATGATAAAATTCAGGAAAACGACATTATGGACTTTATTGATCTGGACGAATTCACTCCAAATAAACCACTGACTTTAAGGGTTGTACATAAGGGAAATACTGATGATACAATTATGTGCAATCATAGTTATAATCATACACAAATTAGTTGGTACAAGGCCGGATCCGCTCTCAATTTAGTTCGAAGCCAATTAAAGGAAATATAATGACAAAAATACTTGTTTCTGACCCGGTTACAGATGCCGGAATGGCCATTCTGCAAGATGCAGGATTTGAAGTAAAATATTTACCTGACTCGCCTCCCGAAGATAAAGCAGAAGCATGTAAAGATGTTGCTGGTTGGGTCGTACGCAGCGGAACAAAAGTAACTGCTGAAATGATAGAGTCAGCCAATCAGTTACGAGTTATTGGCCGGGCAGGTGTTGGTGTAGATAACATTGATATTCCCAAGGCCACGAGGAGAGGAATCCTGGTCATGAACACGCCCAATGCAAGCACATATTCTGCTGCAGAGCATACGATGGCGATGATGTTGGCTCTTTCCAGAAATATACCCAAGGGTCATGGCGGTATTATGGATGGAAAATGGAATAGAAATGCGTTGGTTGGAACCGAATTACGGAATAAAACGTTGGGAGTTGTCGGTCTTGGAAAAATTGGTCGGGAGGTGATAAAGCGATGCCGTGCGTTTGATATGAATATTCTTGGTTTCGACCCTTATGTAAGTCAAGAAATGTTTACTGAGGAAGAAATTAAAATAGTAGATCTGGATAAACTAACACAAGTATCAGATTATATCACTGTTCATGTCCCATTGACAGATTCCACGCGGAGTCTATTTGATTATGAACGTCTATGCATCATGAAACCAACTGCACGGATTATCAATGTTGCCAGGGGGGGAGTGATTGATGAAGTTGGACTTGCTCAAGCCCTGAATGAGGGAAAAATAGCTGGAGCAGCTATCGATGTCTTCTCATCAGAGCCGGTAGATAAATCCAATCCATTGCTCCGTGCAAAAAATATCGTTTTAACCCCTCACCTTGGCGCATCAACCAAAGAAGCTAAAGAAGGGGTTAGCCAAGCCGTTTGTGAACAGGTTCGTGATTATTTGCTCAAAGATAAGCCAATCAATGCTATAAATATGCCAATATCAAACTTGGCAAAACTAAAAGAAATTCAGCCTCATTTAGATTTGGCTGAAATAATAGGAAAACTGCAGAGTCAGCTTGGATCCAATGAAGTAAAAAAAATATATATTGAATGTGCCGGAAAGATGGATAAGGCAAAACCAACAGCTCTTGCATTTTTAAAGGGCTTTTTGGCAGACCGTGTTCAAGAAAATGTGAACTATATTAATGTCGAAACACTTGCTGGTAATCTTGGAATCAACATTGAATACAGTGTATCCACGGATAATGGAAACTACTCTAACGCTATAAAAACACTGGTAACTGATGAAAATCTGTCACATGAAATTAATGGGAGTGTTTTTGAAGGAAATCAATTGAGATTAGTAAACATTTTGGGTTTTGAAATGGATATTATTCCATTCGGCACTATGTTATTTATCCGGAATAAAGATTACCCCGGAGTCATCGGAAAAGTTGGAGCAACTTTAGGAGATGCAAACGTTAATATTGGTGCTTATTTGTTAAATAGGTCGTCGGAAAATGGTGAAGCGTTTGCAGTAATTCGAGTAGACAATCCTGTATCAAATAAAACCATTGAAAAACTTTTTGAATTTCCTGAAATCATATCGCTCCATCAAATCATTTGCTAATATTGTTATCTTCGAGACAATCTGAACCACTTAATCCAATAAAAATCTCCGGAGCCGGCATCGCTGGTATGACGGCCGCTATTAATCTTAAAAAAGCGGGTAAAAATGTGGTTATCTTTGAGAAATATCCAGCAATTGGTTTAAGCAGGGATGGAGATTATGAAGGTTTGGAGAATTGGATTTTTGAAGAAAATTTACATTCATTTTTTATTAATCATGGTTTCTTATTCGATTCAATCAAAACCCATCCCATATTTAATTTTACTGTTCACTTTGATGGTGTAGAGCCGTTTAATGTGCATTCGGCTATTCCTTTTTTTTATTTAGTTAAGCGGGGGTCGGAGCGCGATTGTATTGACATGCAGCTTTATGAACAATGTGTTTCAACTGGTGTAGAATTTGAGTTTGGGAATAATGCACCGGATAAAATTACCATTGATGCTTCCGGTACAAAGAAAGCAGCAGGATTAATCCAGGGAATGAATTATAAAACAGACCTAAAAGATCAAATTCATTTGTTATTCGGACAAGAGTATGCACCAAAAGGGTATGCATATTTAATCGTTTTGGATGGGAAAGCTACTCTGGCGACAGCATTTAAGAAAAATAAAGATATATTAACAAATCCTTTGCAAAAATCAATCGACTATTTTAATCAAAAGGGGTTTATGATTCCGAAAGGCAGTGCATTTGGTAGTCGGGGGAGTTTTGATATTCCTTTGATGAAAGCATTAAAGCATCCTTACAGAATTGGAGAAGCAGGTGGGTATCAGGATTATTTGTTTGGTTTTGGAATGCGTATGGCGATGACATCAGGATTGGCAATAGCAAAACACTTATCGGGAGAATCAGATGAGGCGAAAAGATTACTAAAATTATTAAACAGGAAATGTAAAATTTCTTTTGTAAATAGAATAATCTATGAACGTATAACAGATCATCAAAAGTTAAAAATAGCAAAATCAATGGCAGTTTCAGATCGACCATTAAATATATTATCCAGGAGTTATCAATGGAACTTTAATAAAATGAAACGTTGGATAACAATGAAAGCTCAATATGAAATTCGCCCTGTTTAGAAGTTTACAAGTTTTCGCCATGCTTTTAATATTATCCGGACTGTACGTTGGTATCAGGGATAATAATGTTTTCATTGAGTTGAATGCTTTGGTGATTGGAGCCGGGATTTTTTATGGAGTAAATATGATCATTAAAAGAAGCAATTAATTGATTAACTTTATACACAATTATGAATGAATATTTTTATAAATAGAGGTTATTTATGACACAAATATGGGATGATTTAAAGAAAAATATGAAGGAATGGAGTTCTGTTGCTGTTGAAAAAGCAGAGGAGGTCAGCAAGATTGCTGTAGCAAAAACAGAAGAGCTCACTAAAATCAGTAAAATCAAAATTGAAATACACCAGCTGCAGCGAGATAAGGCAAAAACCTTCGAGAATCTTGGCCGTCTGGTGGCTTACCATGCCAAAGAAGAAAACGTAGTCAATTTTACAGGGAATAAAGAATTTTACGGTTCCTTACAAAAATTAGAAGAAATTCAAGAAAAAATCAGTAGAAAAGAGAAAGAAATCGAGAAGGTTAAAGAAATATTAGATATTGAAGAAGAAGTCATAGACGCAATATCAACTGAAACCGAAAAAGAAGAAACCAGTATGGAAAATAATGGATCTGATCAAGAACTGGATGAAGCAACGCCTGAGTCAGACTCCGAAAAGAATTGATAAAATCCTCTTTTTCTAAAGGGCGTAAAGCCCTTGAGCTTTATTTAAACGAAATAAAAAAACTTGAACCTCTTACCCCCGAAGAGGAAGTCCAATATGCTAGACGCGCCCGGAATGGTGATAATGTAGCCTTCCAACAATTGGTGACACATAATTTGCGATTTGTTGTCGCAATGGCAAAGAAATTCCAAGGGCAGGGTGTTCCTTTTGAAGATCTGATTAATGAGGGAAACCTAGGTCTGATAAAAGCAGTAAATAAGTTTGATGAGACTCGAGGATTTAAATTTATTTCTTACGCTGTATGGTGGATCACCCAACATATTCGAAACGCGATTCAAAAAACTGGGCGTACGATCAGACTTCCGGCGCATGTCACTGAGTCTATGGGGAAAATGTATCGTGCTTCCCTGGAATTAGAGCAGGAAATCGAACGTGAGCCATCAATGGAAGAACTCGCTGAAATATCTGATACCACTGTCAAATGGATTGAAAATCTTGTGAAAGCTTATAGTAGTTCAATTTCGCTGGAGGATAATAGTAGCATAAACAAACCATTAATTGAATATCTGATTTCAAATGATTCCCGCCCCGAAATGCAACTCATGAAAGAATCACTAAAGAAGGAAATATTAAATATGATGAGTTTACTCAGAAAAAGAGATGCATATATATTAACAGAATATTATGGACTTGGAGATAATGAACCCAAAACCCTGGAACAGATAGGACAGAGTTTGAATTTATCCAGTGAACGGATTCGGCAGATAAAGGAAAGAACATTGCAGCATTTGCGAAAATCTACACAGTCACATCTGCTAAAATTGTACTTAGGTTAATATTTGGTTTTATAGGTTCAAACTCTTAAAATCATCGTACTAAAAGAGTACTATTATACGTGTTTGGTTCGAAAAGGAAAAGTCAAAAACATTATATCATTATTTCCGCCGATGACAAAGGAATGCATCAACGGAACGTTACCCGTCGCCGTGTTTTTACACTGTTAGCACTTGCCGTCGTGTTGTTATCAGGCATTTTTTTTATTAGTACCGATGCGTTGACGGATATTTTGTATAAATCCAAAATTGAAAAAATTAAGCTGCATTATTTTACATTATCCACAACGTTAGTGGACTTACAAAACAAGATGGAAAATATATCATCCACGATGGAAACTATTGAGGAAAAGGATAAAGCCATTCGTGCATATGCCGATTTACCAATAGTAGATCATGATATAAATAAGCTGGGTATCGGAGGAGTAAGACTTGCTGATAACATTAGCGATAAGAGCGAATTCACCGATAGATTAAAATCTTTGGAAATGGACGTAGATGCCCTTACCAGAAAAGTAAAATTAGAATTACACAGTTATTCTGATATATATGATAAAGTCACCGGTAATGTTGATGTTATTCACTCAATACCTTCCATTCGTCCAGTTAGAAATGGGTATTTAAACTCTAGCTTCGGATACCGTAAAGATCCAATGAATGGAAAGGTTCGCTTTCACTATGGCCAGGATATCACGGTGAATACAGGTGAAACAGTATTCGCTCCTGCCGATGGAATCATTAAAGAAGCTCGTTATAAAGGTGGTTATGGCAAAGTAATCAAAATTGATCACGGATATGGCTACACTACGCTTTATGCCCACCTTTCGAAAATAAATGTAAAAAAGGGTCAAAAAATAAAGCGGGGTTCAATCCTTGGTTATTCGGGTAATACCGGACGATCAACCGCTCCCCATTTACACTATGAAGTCCACCGCAACGGCACACCGCAAAACCCCCTGGATTATTTTTTCAGTGGGTATCTTAAATAAACTGATTTTTCAGTTCCTTTCAGATATAATCACGAATGCTTAAAACCTATTTCATAGAGACCTATGGGTGTCAGATGAATGTTTCTGATTCTGAGTTGGTTGAGGGTTTATTGCAAAAAGAAGGCTTTATTCAATCAGAAAAACTGAATGATGCTGATGCCATTTTTGTCAATACGTGTGCGATAAGAGATCATGCAGAAGAAAAAGTTCATTCACAGCTTGGTCGGTATCACCGAATAAAAAAACAAAAACCGGAAACAATCATAGGGGTGTTAGGATGCATGGCTCAGCATTTAAAAAATGATATTCTTGAAAATAAACCATATGTCGATATCGTTCTTGGTCCTGACTCCTATAGAAAATTACCCGGAATCCTTAAGAATAGGATTAATACAAAAAATAATATCGTGGATACAAAATTATCTAAGTATGAAGTATATGATGGTTTATTCCCCAGCCGGAATGAAGGGATCAATGCTTGGATTTCCATTATGCGGGGATGTGATAAATTTTGCACATTTTGTATCGTACCGTTTACCCGGGGTCGTGAACGGAGCAGAAGCGTTGAAAGTATTGTCAGTGAGGTAAAACAAGCAATTGACGAAGGGTTTGTTGAAATAACACTCCTGGGCCAAAACGTTAATTCCTATATTTCTGAGAATATTAGATTCCCACAACTGCTTGAATGTATTGCATCAATCGATGGTGTAAAAAGAATCCGATATACCTCACCCCATCCTCAAGATATTACTGAAGAATTGTTGAATGTTATGGCCGCTCATGAGAATATTTGTCATTATGTTCATTTACCTCTACAGGCTGGGAATAATCGAATTCTCAAACGAATGAACCGAACTTATTCAAAAGAGCATTTTATTGATCTCACTCAATTAATACGGAAAAAACTACCCAATACAGGAATCAGTACAGATATAATCGTTGGTTTCCCCGGAGAAACCAACGTAGAATTTGAAGAAACACTCGAAGTGATGGAAAAAGTAAAATTCGATTCAGCATTTACATTTAAATATTCTCCACGACCGGGAACCAAAGCAGCTGAATACAGTGATTTCTTACCAGAAGATATAAAACAAACGAGATTAGAAAAAGTAATTGAATTACAAAAAAAACATACACTTCTACGCAATTTAGATTTCGTGAGAAATGTGGAGACTGTTTTAGTTGAAAAAGAAAGTAAACTGTCTTCAAAGGAATGGGCAGGACGTACTGATTCTAATAAATGGGTTATTTTTCAAAAAGGCGATGCAAAAATAAAAGACTTCGTTCCGGTATTGATTACAGCAGCAAAAGGCATTAGTTTACATGGAGAATTAATTCACAATGACAAAGATATAAATACATGAAGCTATTAAAAATATTCATTGCATTTGCTTTATTGATATTGGTGCTCCTATTTTTATTGCAAAATACTGAAGTTGTCAATATTGATTTAATATTTTCAAAATTTGAAAATGTTAAAGTAGCATTTATTATGGTCGGAGCCTTGTCAATCGGATTTTTAATCGGTTATGGAGTAGCTGTGGCGAGCATCTTGACAAATAAAGCAGATATTCGCTCACTGAGAACTAAAAATCGCAAATTATCCGATGAATTGAACGATTTGCGAAATGTGGCTATTGATGAAGGGATCTACGATTTAGATGACGGAGAAGATTAGATTTGAATACATTTCTCCTTATTTTTATTATCGCCTTGGCAGTTGCAGGGACTGCAGCTGCTATTTTTTACCGCCCCAAAAAACCACGTAAATTTGAATCAATTTATACAGATGCGCTGAATGCCATTGTCCATGGTGATACAAAAACGGCACTGAAGCTTCTCAGTGAAGTCGTAAAGAAAGATACCAATCACATCAACGCTTACCTCCAAATGGGGGAGATTCTTCGTGCGGAAGGGAACCCCCATCAAGCGGTAAAAATCCATCAATCACTCACGGTGCGTCCTAACTTGGATGACCAGCTTCAGATAGATATCCATCGATCTCTGGCTTTGGATTATCAACAAGTGAATCATTTTACGAAATCGAAAAATGAAGCAAAGATTATTCTTAAAATTGATAAGAAAAATATTTGGGCGTTAGAATTTTTATTGAATCTCGCAGAAGAGGAACATGATTGGGTCGAGGCAGCATCCCTGGCAAAAGAAATTCAAAGAATTACGCAGAAAAAAGATCCAACCAGTCTGGCAAAATTCCAGATGTTCGAAGGGCTGGATCAATTGGAAAAAAAAGAACGGGATCGTGCGAAAAAGTGTTTTATTAAGGCAATTGAAATTGATAATAATTATGGGCGGGCTCACGAATGTTTGGGAGATTTTTATTCTGAGGATCGCGATTTAATCAAAGCACTGGATCATTGGGAGAAATTTGCCCATTTAGACCTTGAAAATGCTTCTAATGTATTTTCCAAAATGGAAACAGCGTTATATGATTTAGGCAGGTATGGTGAAGTTGAAAAATTTTATAAAAGATTATTAGCTGAGGATCCAGGTCATTTGGACGCTCTTGCAAGGATGGCAAATGTACTTGAAGAAAAGGGGGAAAGACAGCAAGCCTTGGATTTATTGGAAACAGCGCTGAAGCAATTTGAGAATTCTGTACACACACGGCTCATGAAATTAAAATTAAGTTTGACCGATTCTCCCCCTCATGAATTATCGAGACAGATTGATAAAATTATTGATATTATAACGGAACATAAAAACGGATCATAATTTGTATGAAACTCTTTTGGTTTTTTTTTCTTTTTAGTTCTTTCACCATTGGGCAATCATTTGAGCCTTATTTTCAATTATTGGAAGATGGGAATATTAAAGCCGTTAAAGATCAACTCCCTGAATTAAAGTCAAAATATCCATACAATCCTACTCTGACTTATTTGCAGTTATTGATGAGTGACGATGGAGATTCAACAGTGGATCGTTTTAAATATTTTCTCAAACAGTATCCGGACAGTGAATATGCAGACGGCGCTGAAATGAAAATTGGTGAATACCTCTATTCTCGTGGATTGTATGAACAATCCGGTCGACAGTTTAAAAAAATACCATTAATGTATCCAAAAAGCGAGCATATCCAGCGGGCAGTTGATCTGATGGTATTAAGTTTTAATGCCACAGGAGAATCAGACAGTGTACAATATTATCTCGCTAAGTATAAATGGAAATTTCCCCAATTAGAGGTGAAACAATACAATGTTAATTTGGAAAAAGCGGAATTAAAACAGGATAATCAATTCGATAAAAAAACGAAAACAGACGTAATAAATCCAGGCTCTCATCCTTGGGTAGTTCAATTAGGTGCTTTTGGAAAGTATTCTAATGCCAAAAGATTAAAGAACATCGTATCAGGGCTGGAATACCCCATTGAAATAGTTGAGGTGATGTCCAATGGGAAAAGATTACACGCAGTCAGGGTCGTTCGGTTTAAAACCAGGGAGGAAGCAGAACGTATCGGACGAGAAGTCAAAACGAAATACGGTGTAAATTTCAGGGTTCTTAAACGATCTTAACACATTGGGAATGATTACGAGGCTGGTGTCCGTCGCGGTCTTCAAAACCGTTGTCCCCGCCATAAACGGGGAGCTGGGTTCGATTCCCAGGCGTTCCCGCAAAACAGGGTTCCCTGCCTGCCGGCAGGGATTCTCACGCATTCCGCTAGTATTAATAAGTCTGTAAGTGCAGGTATACACAGGCATAGCGTTTTATAATAATCATTATTGATCTAACCTGTAATTTTCAGTAAAATCGCCAAATGGTCTCAATTAGTCTGTTTTGATCTGTAATGTGGCACCAATATGGCACCACTTTTAGGGTGATTTATAATGAATAAATTTTGTTTTAATTCATACTTGTTCCCAAAATGGGAACTTGTGTAAATTATCGTTATAAAAATCATGAGAATTATCGCAATTAGACCCTTAAGAAAATTTTGGAAAGAATATCATGACGCTGAGGTTCCCCTTAGAGCTTGGTATACAGAAGCAAAAGTCGCAAAATGGAGGAAACCGAATGATATTAAAGAGAAATATAGGTCAGTTAGCATCATTGCTAATAATAGGGCTGTATTTAACATTTCGGGGAATAAATACCGGTTAGTTGTTGCGATAAAATATGATTTCCAAATTGTATACATAAGGTTCATTGGGACTCATAAGCAATATGATACAATAAATGCGAAGGAGATTTAATAAATGGTTATTAGACCCATTAGAAATGAAAAAGATTATAAAGCAACATTGCAGCAAATCGAGAAACTTTGGAACTCGAGAATGGGATCACCTGAAGGAGATATTCTTGAAGTGCTAACAATATTGGTTGCTGATTATGAAAAAGAGCATTATGACATTTTTCCTCCAGGACCTATAGGCGCTATCATGTTCCGTATGGAACAACTTGGTATGAAGCAAAAGGATTTGGGGGAATTGGTAGGTGGTTCGAATAGAGCCTCAGAATTGCTTCATGGTAAAAGAAAATTAACTGTGAAAATGATAAAAGTCATACATGAAGAATTAAACATACCTGCTGAGTCATTATTAGGATAAGAGTGCTAATGGGTGCAATACCAAATTTTTGGTGATCTCTGTCATATAAGTTATTTGGCTTAATATAACAATATTGCAGTAAGCTATATACAAAAAGTATTCTTTAGTTATGTATTGTTCAATTTGTAATTAACTTTGAAGGTAGTGCAATGAGCAATAAATGGGAGTCAATATGAAAAATCCACCACTCTATCACTACCACGCTAAGGTAGTATCCGTTTATGATGGGGATACATGTACAGTCGATATTGATTTAGGGCTCAATGTTTGGGCTCGGGGAGAAAAAATTCGCCTGGCGCGCATAAATACTCCTGAACTTCGTAAAAAAGAAAGGCCAAAGGGATTAATATCGAGAGATTATCTCCGGAAGCGGATTTTGAATCAATCCATTGTTTTGGAGACGATAAAAGATAAAAAAGGGAAATATGGGCGCTATTTGGGTGAAATATGGGTTCAAACAAATAATAAAAATTATACAAATATCAATGATGAGTTAGTGATGGCAGGAATGGCAGAATATAAATCCTATTAATGATTTCTTCTTCAGATTATAATAAAAAAAGTCTATAAAATACCTGGTGTAAAACGGAACCCAAAATGAATAGAATAATATCTAATGAAATGGACTTCTGCCAAAATTATTTTTATAAATTAATAAAATATTTCTATTATAGGATAATATTATCTTATATTCCACATAGTGATTCTACTATAAATATTAACAAAAGTAGAATTAGGAAAAAATTAGTATAATAACAAACGAGAGGAATACAAAATGAATACCAAAAAAAGCTCGATATTACTATTGTTGATTATTGGGTTAATGATCACATCCTGTGAGGATGATAAAAATAAAGCTCCAATTACCGACCTAACTGTTGCGACGGTTTCCAGCGCACCAACACTTGATGGCGTTGGCAGTGATGCCGCTTGGGATCAGGCCGATGAATTGGTCGTTACAGTTGGGCTAGATGCATCTCATGCAAATGCTTTTGGTGAAATAGACGTAAGTTTAGCCGCGGTAACTGATGGCGACAATTTATACATTAAAGCCACATGGGCAGATGCTACAGAAAGCATTGATAAGAAACAATGGGAATATGAAAATGGTGCATGGTCACAGTCAGGGAACGAAGACAGAATGTTTTTCTTCTTTGATATGGGTGAGAATGGCTCTGATAAAGCAGATTGTGCAACCATGTGTCATGTAGCAGAAGGTAAAATGTGGACATCTACTGGCATTGTTGATCAGTGGCATTGGAAAGCCCATCGTACCGCGCCCATTCACCATGCTGATGATAAACATATTAATAACGATTATCAAGAATCAGATGGCACTCTCTACCATGACGGTGGACAACATGGCGATTCAAAAACAACAGGTTTGTACAATGATAACAAGGACGCAAATGGTCTTCCAATTTACTCTGGTCCAATTACAGACGGACATTATCTCATTTTGCCCGAGGGACAAACTGCAGATTCATATTTCACACCTTTTGATAGCAGCACCACATCCACCAGCTCTCTGATTCCGGGCTACTGGTTAAATGAAAATGCAGACGGCAGCAGGGCAGATGTGACTGCTTATTCTCAATATAGTAACGGTACTTGGACGGTTGAATTCAGCCGTGCTTTGAATACCGGGAATAGTGATGATGTTGTATTTGGTAGTGGCGATATTCAAGTAGTAATTGCAATTACGGACAACTCAGGTGGTGATCATAGTGGATCAGCTCCTTTCCTAATTAAATTCTAAACAAGAATAATAAAAATAGGGGTGATTTATTCACCCCTGTTTTTTTATATTATATCCAATTCTATAATTAATAAAGTAAAGGAGAACTCAGTGAAAAATATATTGATAATGAGTATATGGGTAATGACAGCCTTGCTTTTTGGTGATGATAAAGCCGATAAGACAAATATATATGCCGGTGTGAAACGCTGTAAAGTATGTCATGAAACAGAAGATATGGGGAATCAATATACCGTTTGGGAGCACTCCAAGCATGCCAAAGCATATGAAACTTTATTAACAGACGAATCTGCAGAAATTGCTAAATCATGGGGACTCAGTCTCCCTGCGAATGAAGCACCGGAATGTTTAAAATGCCACGTAAGCGGGTATAATAATGAAAAAGCAGAATTCGGGAAAAAATTTAACAAAGAAGATGGCGTCCAATGTGAAAGCTGTCACGGACCGGGTGAAGCATATCGAAAAGAGGAAATCATGTGTGACCGTGAATTATCCCTCGCAAATGGACTGATTTTACCCAAACCGGAGGATTGTTTAACTTGCCATAATGAAGAAAGTCCCAAGTATAAAACATTTACTTATGAAGCCTATTATGCAAAAATGATTCATAAGAAAAACCCTGACTATAACTGTCCTTCAGATGAAGAAGAAGATGAAGATTGGTAGTATGATGGTGAGAGGTTCTATAAATATAATTAATCATATATTCATTTTATCCATAATGGGATTAATGATCGCCGGCTGCTCCAAAAAACCCATTAAGCAACCCATAGCCTACAACCACTCAATCCACGTTAATGATGCTGGATTGGATTGTACCGATTGCCATTCTGGAGCGGTAAATAAAATTCGAGCCACGTTGCCTTCTATTAAAAAGTGCAAATCGTGCCATTCAGAAATGCAGGGAGAAAGCATCGCAGAAACACTGGTAGTTAAAGCGGTTAACAATAAAGAAGAAATCCCTTGGCAACGAATATATCAACTCAAAGACCACGTATTCTTCTCACACCGCCGACATGTAACAGCAGGAAATCTATCCTGTGAATTATGTCATGGAAATGTAGAAGAAATGGTGGTGCCACCTAAACAGCCATTGATTCCAATATCCATGGATAATTGCATTAAATGCCATGATAGTAAATCAATATCAACCGATTGTCTGAATTGTCATGTCTGAAAAAAAAGTAATAAGTAGAAGAAAATTTTTAAAAATATCCGGTCTGGCTTCCGGAGGCGCTGCAATTGGTACTGCAGTTTTTTCACAAGCGCTGGGAGTATCAGAAAAAGCAATTAATGTTCTACAGAATGGACCCGGAAAAGTATCTTGGCGAGCCACCGCATGCCGGCTATGTCCTGGCGGCTGCAGCCTGTCTGTAAAAAGGGTTGATGGAATTCCAATCGGTCTAAAAGGAAATGCTTTCTCGCCAATTAATAGAGGCGGTACGTGTCCTGCGGCATATGCTAACCTTGAATTACTTTACCATCCTGATCGATATACCGAACCCCTTGTTCGTCCCAATGGCGACAAGAACAAAGATGCGACTCCTGATTCTTGGAGGAACGTCTTTAATAAAATAACTAATTCTCTCAATTCTTTAGTTGAAAATAACCAATCCCATAAAATTGCAATCATTAATAGTGATGATTCACCCATAATGGAAGAAGCATGGAGAAATTTTGCGAATTGGATTGGAACACCCCATTATTTTCAAGAAAAGCACTCCGGGGACTTTTCTAACTCTTCCTTTATTACACAAGGAATGTTTTGTTCGCCAAAATACGATTTAATGAATTCTGATTGTATCGTGAGTCTTGGTGCCAATTTTCTTGAGGAAGGCGCTCCTGTCCATTTTAACCAATTGTTGAGCCAATTTAAAGATGTAAATAATATTTCTCGTAATAAAATGGTTTATGTGGGGCCTAGAGCAAATGCCACGGCTGCCAGTGCCCATAAATGGATCCCAATAAATCCCGATACTTGGGGGACCCTTGCATTAGGACTTGTTCATGTCCTCATTGATAAGCGTTATATCGACTTGGATTACTTTCGAACTCATACTCCTGATTTTTCTGATTGGGTTGATGAAAAAGGCCAAAAACATATTGGATTTGAAAATATAATTCGTTCTGAATTTCATCCTAAACTTGTAGAAGAAATTACGGGCATTTCTGAGTCGCAAATTAATGAACTGGTCGAGTTAATTCATAGCCGTGAAACACCGGTTGTTTTGTTTGGATCAGAAGCTCTAGAGTCACCCCGAGGAGAACTCCATGGCTGGGCTGTTCAAAGTTTGAATTATCTCATTGGTAGTATTCAGCGTACCGGGGGTTGTTTTTTTACGGATAATATTGATATAGAAAAATTGCATATACAGGATTATACTGGTCAGGATATTCAAAGTTTGTTTACCTCTGATAAAAGTCATGCCTTGAATAAAGCATCTTTAGATATTTTTGCTAAAAAGGTCGGAAATAATTCTCATAATGATATAGAATTATTAATTATTAATAAAGCAAATCCGGTTTATTATGGCGAGGACAGAGAGAAATGGGAATCATTATTGAAGCATATTCCAACTGTAATATTTATAGGAGATATTCCAAACGAAACCAGTTATCATGCAGATATAGTTCTTCCTGCCCATTCAGAATTTGAAAATTGGGATTTGGTTGAAGATATTCCCGGTGTAGCTGCTAAGGTTGCTGTCCTCCAAAGAGCAGTTATAAAACCAATGTATGGTACAAAAAGTAGTTATTCGATCCTTAAATCGTTCGCCGATGGAATGAATAACAAAACCAATTCGTTTTTAAAAGGTGTTGATTCAAAATCGATTGTAAAAGAAAGACTGAAGAAAATTTATCAGCCTAAACGAGGTCAATTATTTACATCCCAAACGACAGAGGAATGGAAAGATTTATATAATAATCATAAAAAAATAAAAATTTCCGATTCAAGAAAAATTTTTATGAAGGGAATGTTGAAAACCGGCGGATGGTGGGATCCTTCCCTTGTGGGTCAGGCCGACCAAATAGAAATTGGCAAAAACAAGAAGGATCAATTCACTTTTCTAAAAAGAATCCTTGAATCATTTCAAGGTGAAGCATCAGATGAAGCTCAATTTCTGAAAGAACTTTTGGCTTCTAATACCTATCCAAAAAATTCAAAAAAATATAATGCATCTGAGTTATCAGGCTTCCCACTGACGTTAATGTCCGGATATCCCATTACCAATCCGTACGGCAGGACTGTCTCTTCTCCAACCATGGTGGAGACAATGGGAATTGTTCGGGAAATCTATTGGGAAACCTGGGCAGAGATTAACCCTGAAACTGCAGAAAAATATCACATCGCAGATGGAATGATAATTCAATTAGATTCATCGGTGGGAAAAATTCAAGTTCGGGCAAGAGTCAGACCGATCATCCATCCGGATGTTGTCTATGTCCCCTTGGGACTCGGTCGTGATAATGTGGGAAGATTCACATCGAATAAGGGATCTGATCCTCGGAACTTAATGGTATCCCAACCAGAAATATATTCCGGAAATACAATTTTGTCCGGTACACCAATTAAAATAACGTTGATTTAGGGAGTGAATTATGGCTAAATGGGGAATGGTCATTGACTTGAATAAATGCACGGGATGTGGATCCTGTGTAAATTCATGTCGAATGGAAAATAATGTCCCCAATGTTGGCGATAAGGCTGCACAGGCAGGACGCGCCATGGATTGGATGCAAATCATTACTGAATATGAAGGTGAATATCCTAATATTCGAATAACTCATATACCGAGACCGTGCTTTCATTGTGAAAATCCTCCATGTACAAAGGTTTGCCCTGTACATGCCACATACCAGAATGATGACGGTTTGATTGGACAAATTTATTACCGTTGTATTGGATGTCGGTTTTGTATGGCAGCTTGCCCATATTCCGCAAAAACATTTAATTATAGTAAACCAAATATTCCGGAAGCATATGAGGATAATTTGAACCCGGATGTTTCTCGTAGAATGAATGGTGTGGTTGAAAAATGCAGTTTCTGTTCCCATCGATTGATTAAAGCAAAAGATGAAGCTCGTTTTGAGGGGAGAGAAATGCGTGAAGAAGACTACCAGCCGGCATGTGTGGAATCTTGTCCAACTGATGCAATTACATTTGGTGATCTGGAGAATTCGGACCATCATGTTCATGAATTAAAACACTCAAACCGTGCATTTAGATTGGAAGAAGAATTGGGAACAGAACCTAAAGTCTATTATCTAACGAAGGAAGATAGATAATGAATGAGCTACGCAAAGACCCGGATTATGCCCTTTACCGCCCTATATTAGTCAGTGACCGTCGATTTTATTGGGCGGTAGGCTTCTTATCTGTTGTGATTATTTGGGCATTGTATATGTATATACAGCAATTGATAAACGGCCTTGAGGTCACCGGAATGAACAATACGGTAACTTGGGGATTTTATATTATCAATTTTGTTTTCTTTATCGGTATCAGCCATGCCGGGACACTGATTTCGGCCATACTAAGACTTTCCCAGGCAGAATGGCGTCGACCCATTACCAGAATGGCCGAGGTTATTACAGCTATTGTGTTGATGATTGGCGGTTTACACCCAATCATTGACTTGGGTCGACCTGACCGCGTTTTAAATGTGTTTACGTTCGGAAGATTACAGTCTCCCTTATTATGGGATGTAACAGCCATTTCACTGTATTTTACCGCCAGCACGGTATATCTTTTTGTTCCCATGATCCCGGACATTGCTCTTCTTCGGGATCGGACCAATACAAAATTAAAATGGCTTTATACATTTTTAAGCTGGGGATATCAAGGAACCGAACGACAAAAACATATATTGGAAAGAGCCATTACGATTTTGATGGTTGCAGTAATACCAATTGCCGTCAGTGTTCACACTGTTATTTCTTACATATTTTCAATGACACTCCAATCCGGTTGGCATAGCACCATTTTTGGCCCCTATTTTGTGACGGGCGCCATATTTTCCGGTACGGCTACCTTATTGGTCGTAATGATTTTTTTCCGAAAGTTTTTTCATCTGGAAAATTATTTAAAAGAAATTCATTTTCAATACATGGGAATCCTGCTTCTGGTTTTCTCATTATTTTGGACTTATTTCACATTTAGTGAGTACCTCACAGGTGTTTATGGGAATGAACCCCAGGAAATGAACGTTATTATGTTCAAATTTACGGGACCTTATGCCCCTTATTTCTGGGCAATGGTTATATGTAATTTTGTGGTTCCTGTGATAGTGCTATCTTTTAAGAAATTAAAAAAGATCCCGGGCATTTTGTTTGCTTCAATTTGCGTCATCATCGGCATGTGGTTGGAACGCCTGACCATTATTGTTCCCTCCTTATCCAATCCGCGGTTACCGATCATTAGTGAGCCATACATTCCTTCGATGACCGAGTGGGCGTTATTTGCCGGTGGTATCGCTGTATTTTGTTTGTTTTTCCTATTATTTTCAAAAATTTTCCCAATAATATCAATCTGGGAAATAAGAGAAGGCCGTGCAGAAGGATTGGATGAAGCAAAAGAAAGGTTGGATTCTTACTTGCCCGATTCGGATATGATCAACAAGGAGGTGATCTAATGGAAAAGAGAAAAAGAGTAACACCATTCTATATTTTATTTCTTCAAATTCTTAGCATCTTAATTATCTGGCTTCTATTTGTTGGGGTCAATTTTTGGATTTTTAATCTCATATCCTTATCGAGATATTTACAGGA
Organism: Fidelibacterota bacterium; assembly: GCA_046861385.1. Lineage (GTDB taxonomy): Bacteria > Fidelibacterota > Marinisomatia > Marinisomatales > TCS55 > JADFRD01. Next base: position 80,563 of record JBHHTW010000005.1, read on the forward strand.
TGCACAAAATGCCACTTTGGTTATATCCCTTATTATTCTGCCTATATTTGGACTATTAGCATGTGTATTAACCTATGTATTTATAGGCTTGAGAAAAGGGAGAATTACTCATTAGGCTTTTCAAGTCGAAATGGTTGCTGTTATTACTGCTGACCAGCCTTTCTTATGGCAGTAAGTTTTACGGATATTTTTCAACGAATACATATACATTCTCTCGCAAAAATCTAGACGATAGTACATTGGTTCATATACGCCTTTACCAGTCTGTTTGGCTTCAGGGGAGGGATGTTCTTATAAAAAAAAGCCGGTTAAATATCTCCGGTGTATTTTACATGGACCCTGTAAACCCCTTTCACTATGGAGACGTAGAAAATTCAACTGATGGAGATTATGTATTCCAAATATATAATTTTAATTATTCCACATCTTGGTTTTCAGATAGAATGAAGGTGAATATTGGTCGTCAATTTCAATATTCAGTTTCTGATGCAGGTCGATTGGACGGTATATCGACAGATTACACATTTCGGCAACTAAAATTCAAAGGATTCGCTGGGTTATATGTTCCTGCATCCGGCATGACGGAAAATCCATCTGATGATCATTTTTATGGTGGTGAAATTTCCTGGAAAAAATCTAAATCGTTTGATTTGAAACTTGGTTATTCAGATAAATCACATTCCAGGGAAATTTATCATTCAAATGCGGTTTTCAAGGATGTGGAAGTTCCACCATCGATTCGTCAGCGAGTTGGAATCCAAAGCAGTCTTAAAAGGGGGCACCTGACCTTTTATGCCAGAACCAGGCACCGCATTCGTGAATTTGAATTAGACGACGCCACATTCCAAACCACCTATCATGGAAATAGGGATCAACGGCTACAAAACGTTGTTTTTGAATATAATCTTCGAAAACCGCAAATACCTGATAATTCAATATTTTCTGTTTTTGATTCTTATGCCTCTCAAGAGTTTTCGTTAAGAGGGCGCTTATCATTGGTGAAGAAAATATCCGGATGGTTTAATTTTCGACAGGTTCTGTTTAATAATGATCAATCCTCAATAATATTATTGGGAGTGGGAATGTCCGTGGTACGTGCAGAATTTGTTCGTCAGGATGGATATGGCGGCAGCTCAAACCGAATGGTTGTCGGAGCTCGGAAAAAAATGGGGAAACTGAATTTATCCAGTCGTCTTTCTTTGGGGAATTACCGCTTAATCGAAGGAAAGTGGAATGATTTATCTACTGTTACTTTTTCAGCATCTTATCCCATGTGGAAAAAATTTGAAATCAATTCTGAAATCCATGTATTGAAAAATAAATATTATTCAAATGATACAAGATTACAGATGGGCATCAGGTACCGGTTATGAGAAATACTAAAGGATTTATAATCTATATTAGTATCATTGGCTGTGTAAACATTGTTCATAGTGCGACATCGGATCCAATCATTCAATTTAGTCATGACCTTCATGTTGCTGATTTGGAAATAAAGTGTACAAAGTGTCATAATCCAAAAGTACTCAAAACGAGCATGGGTTCAGATGACGTTATTCTACCCACGGAAAAACGCTGTATGAAATGTCATAAAGTGTGGAAGAAAAAAGGGGAATGTGAAAATTGTCATTTGAAAGAACCTCCTTATGAAACTTTTCCTAAAGTAACCCGAATTTTTAAATTTCCACATAAAACTCATTGGGTTGATCAAAAAATTGAATGCAATGAATGTCATGGAAACATGGCTGGTGTTGATAATTTTCCTCCCATCCCGGTTATGGATGATTGTATGTCATGTCATGCAGAGAAACACGCACCTGAATATTGCTCTTCCTGCCACGATAATGTCGCATATTTACGTCCTAAAGATCATTCGGAAGCCTGGCTCACTGATCATGATTTAGCTGCATTGTCCAATGCTTCTGATTGTCAAATTTGTCATTCCCAAAATACATGCGACAATTGCCATAGCGGCGGTCTACTCGGATTTGATGAATTACCAAAGATGAATCCGGTACCAGGTTATCGTCCCGGAGCAATTGTCAATAAAATGTTATTAAATAGCAATCATGCCTTAGACTATGTTTACTCCCATGGGCTGGATGCAAGTACAAAAGCAAAAGATTGCAGTGTGTGTCATGAATCGCCAGAATTTTGTACCGCTTGCCATCAGAACAAGGACGAACAGATTTTAAATAAGCCCGATTTTCATGGCGGATTGGACTGGGGAGCAGTTCTATATAAAGAGGATACGGATTTTGCCAATGATATCACGGGCGGTGTCCATGCGGAAATGGCGAGGAAAGATATTGAACTTTGTCAATCTTGCCACGATGTGGAAGGGGCAGACCCCACTTGTATCAGGTGTCATGCGGACAGAGATGGAATTCAAAATACAGATCCAAAAACTCACGCAGCAGGATTTATGAAAAATGTCCAGGGCGATTGGTGTACAGAACCGGTCTCAATGTGTTTTGTGTGTCATACCCCGGAGGAAAGCAAGACAAACGGCTTTTGCGGATATTGCCATAATTGATATGAAAATAATCAACACATCAATCAGTATTTTTATCATTTCTTTGATTATAGGGTGTTCAGAATTAGATAAATCATTTAAAGAGCCTTTGCCAGATAGGGTAACATATAAATCCCATATTAAAGCTATTCTTGATAGAAGTTGTGTCCGGTGTCATGGAGGATCGGAACAAATTGTCCCAGATGTTAATTTTTCATCTTATAGTGAAATTAAGCTGCTAATCGGGACAGATGTTTCATCCGATCTTATTGTGCCGGGGAATCAATCTTCCGGTTTGCTAAGAAAAACCAAACCTGGCGGAAGTATGAATCTGAACCTCAATGATAACAGAGATTACGATTTGCTTTATCAATGGATTGTCCTTGATAGTGTAGCACAAAACTAAAGCAAATACAGAGCAGATCTGGTGCGCTTGCCACAACGGTATGTTTGACTTGACCGGCAAGAAAGGAATAAACATGATTAAATACGTAACAGGTTTTTTACTCCTCGGAAGTATTGTATGGACTCAGCAACCAGAATATGTAGGAACGAATAAGTGTAAAGCTTGCCACTCCAGCAAGAAGAAAGGAGCCCAATACAAACTTTGGAAAGAAACGAAACACGCCAAGGCATTTGACCTGCTTCTCACTGAAGAAGCAAAACAGATAGCGAAAGAGAGGGGTTTAGCAAATACACCGGATAAAGCTCCGGAATGTTTAGAGTGTCATACCGTTGGGTTTGGCTCCGGCGGATATGAAATAATGGATGGGGAATTCTGGTCTCCAGCTGAGGATGATCGGGATGGGAAGAAAGCCGTAAAACGAATGGAAAATCTTAAAAATGTTGGGTGTGAAAATTGTCATGGCCCTGGCAGTGCTTATAAGAAAAAGAAAATTATGGAAGCAATTTTTGCAGGAACTGTATCAGGCGATGAATATGGTTTATCAAAAGCGACCGAAGTAACTTGTAAAAAATGTCATAACGAACGCAGTCCTTCCTATAAACCTTTTAATTTTGAAGAAAGAATAGCTGAAATTACTCACCCGTTTCCTGATAGTATGAAATAAATATTTAATCTATCCGCTAGAAATAATTGCAGTTAGAAATATGTAAAATGATATTTCGACCGTGATCAGTGAAAAGAAATTGCTTTAATTCATCTTCTCTATTTATTTGACATACCACGGAACAGACTATCCCCAGCCAGCTGCAGCAAAGCACGCGAATGGGTAAAAGAAACTGTAATTCCACCCATTTTAGTACCAATCAAAATTAGAGTTATGAACTCCATGTTAATTTATTCTCTATTCAAAAATATTTATGTAATAACTGTAATCATTTACCAATAGTTAGTTAAATTTTCAACTGTAGTTAAGCCAATATTATTAAAAAGAGGCTGGCAAGTTTAAAATAAAACTAAATGTTTATAATCTGCGCTAATAATTGCAATTTATGAATAATTTGAAAAAGGGAGACAATGGGGAAATATAAAGGAATTAAATCTACTGCGGACGGCGCAGCAATGGTTGTATGGGTAGAAAGCCACATTACACAAGCTGCTTGTGCATACCCTATTACTTCTTCAACGACTATGGGCTCCGGTTATCAAGCTGTCATTGCGAATGGCGGCACCAATATTTGGGATGAATCAATGGTTTTCATTGAATCAGAGTCGGAGCATAGTTCTGCTTCTGCTTGTGAAGGATATTCCCTCGCCGGAGGACGTGTAACCAATTTCACATCCGGTCAAGGATTGGTTTTAATGAAAGAAGTGCTTTATACAATTTCAGGAAAAAGACTTCCAGTTGTCTTTCATATTGGCGCGAGGGCACTCACGTCTCATTCTTTAAATGTTCATGCAGGTCATGATGATGTCATGGCTGTGACTGATTGTGGTTGGGGAATGTTATTTGGCAGAAATGCACAAGAAGCCGGTGACCTTGCATTAATTTCACGACGGGTAGCAGAAGACACACACACCCCGTTTTTTAATATTATGGATGGATTTTTAACAACCCATACAATTGAAAATGTCCTTTTACATGAGCCTGAAATGATGGAAGAATTCGTAGGGAAACCTCAAGATAAACTGGTAAATATGATGGATCCTTATCATCCCATCATGTCCGGCGTTGTTCAAAATCAGGATTCCTACATGAAAGGAAAAATTGCACAACGGGTATACACTGACAAAATTGAAACATCCATCGTAAATACAATGGATAAATTTTTTGAGCTGACCGGTCGAAGATATGGATTAATATCTCAATATAAAATGGATGATGCCGATTATGCTATCATTGGAATGGGATCTATGGCAGAAACGGCTGAAGCAGCTGCAGATTATTTAAGACAGGAAAAAAATATAAAAGTTGGAATTATTCACATTACATCTTTTCGGCCTTTTCCTGGAAAACAAGTCGTGAATGCGTTGAAAAATGTGAAAGCGATGACAGTTTTAGAAAGAATGGACAATCCGCTGGCAGAAAGTAATCCACTCACACTCGAGATAAAATCAGCATTTGCAGACAACCTGATTTCCGACGAAAATGGAAATACGAAATTACCAACAATTTATTCAGGATCTGCAGGATTAGGGTCAAGAGACGTTCGACCTGACGATATTATGGCTGTGGTTGATAACATGATTAAAAAAGACAAAAAATATTTTGCTATTGGTATTAAGCACGACTTATCTCTTGTAACCGGTGAATCCACAGATATTCGAAATGAAGGAACATTCTCTATGCGCGGTCATTCTGTTGGAGGTTATGGATCGGTCACAACCAATAAAATTATTGCAACAATCGTTGCGGATCTTTTCGATATGTATGTGCAAGCTTATCCCAAATATGGATCCGAAAAGAAAGGACTTCCCACCACGTATTATTTAACGGTAAGTCCTGACCGGGTTAAAACCCATAACGAACTTGAATTTGTTGAGTTTGTACCGTTAAATGATATTAATGCATTTAATTTGGCAAATCCTCTAAAAGGACTGCAGACTGGAGGTATGTTATTCGTCCAAAGTCCAAAAACAAAATCGGTTGACATTTGGTGTGACTTCCCAAAGTGGGCACAAAAAACTATTCAAGAAAGAAAGATTGTTGTTATGGCGCTTGACACAGTGAAAATAGCCAGAGAAGTATCATCAAAACCGGATTTAATCCAAAGAATGCAGGGAATTGTTTTATTGGGTATTTTTCTGAAAGCGACTCCATTTTTGGAACAATCCGGAATTAGTGAAGATGAATTAATGCAAGGGGTAGAAAAGTCATTGAGGAAATATTTTGGAAAACGGGGTGAACAAGTTGTGCAAGACAATTTAAATGCTGTAAAGCGCGGATTCACTGAAGTTTTTGAAGTTAAACAAGACGAAGGTGAGGAAGTATCAGCATGAGTACCCAATTTTCAGAATTAAACAAGCAGAATGCATTTTCTATTTTAGATATAGAAGATTTTAACGAACGAATTGTCGGTGCCTATAATGACGGAATAGCAGAAGATAGTTTGCCCGCGGACACTACGACAGCAAGAAGTTTAATACCAGCAGGAACGGCAGCGCTTCGCGATTTTAGTTATATTGCCCCGGATATTCCTGAATTTCTTTCAGATAACTGCGTGGCTTGCATGGAATGTGTCACTCAATGTCCCGATACAGCCATTCTCGGAAAAGCGATTCCAGAATCAAAATTGGGTGAAACGATTGATAAATTGGATTCAGGTGAATTAAAAGGGTGGATTTCCGATCAATGGACTGATACAAATAAATTTTATAAAGTCCCGGCGAAACAGGGAAAAGAACCGGCAAAATTCGGAATTTTTATTGATCCGACAAAATGTAAAGGCTGTGCCGAATGTGTGGACGCCTGCGGTGAGCACGAAGCACTCAGGATGATTACAAAAGAGGATAATACTATTCCTACATATCAAAAAGCATTTGAATTTTTTAATCAACTTGGCGAAACACCTTCCGATTATATCAATGAACGGGTACTGGTAGATATGATGCTTGCCAGTGATTCCATGCTTTACACCGGAGGTGCCGGGTCCTGCATGGGGTGTGGAGAAGGAACTGCATTGAGAATGATGCTGGCCGCTACAGGATTTGTGTACGGAAAAGAAAGTGTAGGACTTGTGGCTGCAACTGGTTGTAATACGGTCTATGGATCGACTTATCCCTATAATCCATTTTTAGTACCATGGACAAATTCTCTCTTTGAAAATGTATCTGCAGATGCCATGGGAATTCGTGCCCGATGGGATCAAATGGGATGGCATGATAAAAAATTATGGGCTATTGGCGGTGATGGTGCCATGGTTGATATTGGATTTCAGGCACTATCACGTATGTTGGCTTCCGGCATGAACATAAATGTACTGATTTTAGATACGCAGGTCTATTCTAATACAGGAGGGCAGACATCCACGGCAACATTTGCAGGCCAGGATGCAAAAATGTCCATAGTTGGAAAATCAATAGGTGGTAAAACTGAGCGACGAAAAGAAATTGCTAATTTGTGTATGATGCACCCTGAAATTTTTGTCGCTCAAACGACATCTGCTCATACAAACCATTTTTATAAGGCAATTATGGCAGCAAATGAGTATTCCGGTCCATCGGTTATTAATGTGTACACGACGTGTCAACCGGAACATGGAGTCGCAGATGATATGGCTATGCATCAGGCAAAGTTAGCCGCTGACTCCAGGGCATTTCCTGTATTTATTTATGACCCAACTAAAGGAGAAAAATTCTCGGAGCGTCTTTCCCTTCAGGGAAACCCGGCAAAAAATAATGATTGGTTTGTAAATCCAAAAACAAAAGAGCAAATTGATTTTGCCTATTTTGCCAAAACTGAAGGTAGATTTGCCAAACATTTTGATAAAGATGGCAATCCGGATAAAATGATACAGTTCACTCAAAAAGAGAGACTTTCCAACTGGCATTTACTTCAAGAATTAGCGGGGATTATATAAATGAAAGATAAAACAATCCGTTTAAAAAATAAAATTATCATCATCATTAGAGATTTAACCTCTAAGGATGTAAATAAATCTCATGAATTTTTCACAGCTATACCTGAATCCAAAAGAAGATTTTTTCGTAGTGATGTAACCAGTAAAAAACATTTAAAAATGAGAGCAGAACAATCCGAGTCCGGTAAAATTATTCGACGGATTGCCCTAATGGATGAAAAAATTGTAGGAGATGCCTCGTTAGAAATAGATACAGATTCATGGAAAAGTGGTACAGCGTTTTTAAGACTCGTCATTGATCCGAGTCATTCAGGAAAAGGGTTACAATATGCTCTAGCAAAAGATATGTATGATATTGCCTATGATAAAAAAATCGAAAAAATTATTGCTAAGTTCATGAGACCACAGAAAGATTTATTGGATATCTACACGAACCTTGGGTTCAAAATGGAGGGAGTATTGCCTGATTACGTGCATGACCAAAAGGGAAAAGATCAGGATTTGGTCATAATGGTTGCTCCCTTAGAAGATCTTCGTTCAGCACATGACTTTATTGGATATTGGCTGGACAATGATCACAGTTCTGTCGGAGCAGGAGAGATGTAGATTGTATTTGAATCGTTTTAATTACGCGTTTATCATAAAAAATGTTTTGTGTTTCTAAACGGTACGGGGGATTATTTGATTGGAGGTTTTGCATAACCCTCCAATAGTATTGCATTTTATTATGGAAAATTATAGCAATAAACCACCAGAAAGGATTTTGCCAAAAGGAACTGATTTATTACTCGATCCATTATATAATAAAGGAACAGCTTTTACAGAAAGGGAGCGAAAGCTACTTAATCTGGAAGGGTTGCTTCCTCCTCATACATTAACCCTGGTTGAACAAAAAGCAAAAGTCCTGGAAACAGTACGATCCAAAAATACAGACATTGAAAAATATATTTATCTCATGTCATTGCAGGATCGAAATGAAACATTATTTTATCGTCTGATAACTGAAGAAATCGAAGAATTCTTACCTATTATTTATACACCCACGGTTGGTCAGGCTTGCCAGGAGTATGGTATTGTTTTTCGACGCCCCAGGGGAATGTATATCAGCCTAAAAGAGAAAGGGTCCGTTAAAAAAGTCCTGAGAAACTGGCGAAGGGAAGATGTAGACGTCATTGTGATTACAGATGGAGAAAGAATTCTCGGATTGGGCGATCTTGGTGCCGACGGGATGGGGATACCTGTGGGGAAATTATCTTTATATACTGTGTGTTCTGGTATCCATCCTGGTCGTACCCTACCCGTTACAATTGATGTAGGTACCAATAATGAAGAATTGCTGAATAATCCCTATTATTTTGGACTAAGAGAAAAGAGGACAACTGGTAAAGATTATGATGAATTAATAGATGAATTCATGGAAGCTGCATCGGAAATTTTCCCCAATGTTTTGATTCAATTTGAAGATTTTGCTAATCAAAATGCATATCGTTTGTTGGAAAAATACCGTAATAATTACTTTATGTTTAACGATGATATTCAAGGAACCGGCAGCGTTGTATTGGCCGGGCTTTTGACGGCAGTAAGTTCAATAAATTCTACGTTTCGTCAACAGCGTATCTTATTTTATGGTGCTGGTTCAGCAGCATTGGGTATTGCTGAAAATATCATCCAACGGATGGAAATGGCAGGCATATCCAATCTGGCAGCAAGGGAAAAAGTATTTTTATTTGATTCCCGTGGACTAGTGGTTAAAGGAAGGGATCATTTAACACCAAATAAAGAGAAATATGCTCATCAAATGGATGAAGCAAACCATTTTTATCATGCAGTTAAACAAGTGAAGCCTACGATGATAATTGGCGTATCCGGACAGCCAAAAGTTTTTACAAAAGAAGTTGTGGAGGAAATGGCCAGATTAAATGAGCATCCTGTCATTTTCGCATTATCCAATCCAACAAATAAATCCGAATGCTCAGCTGAAGAGGCTTACAAATGGTCTGATGGAAACGCCATATTTGCCAGTGGCAGCCCCTTCGATCCAGTTGAGTATCGTGGAAAAACTTTTTATCCCGGGCAGGGGAACAATGCTTACATTTTCCCGGGAGTGGGGTTAGGTGTGGTGGCGTCTAAATCAGTACGTGTTACGGATGAAATGTTTATTATTGCTGCCCAAGAGTTAGCCAAAATGGTTACCCAAGAAGATATTAATAAAGGAAGAATGTATCCATCTCTTACAAATATTCGTGAAATTTCACTCAATATTGCAATTGCCGTTGCAGAATATGCTTTTGAGAATAATCTAACGCAGGTTCCCATACCGGACAGTATTTCTAAAATGCTAAAAGATGTTATCTATGAACCGGAATATAAATCTTATATTTAGCATGGATTGTGTTCAATAAAGCACGATTAGAATTTTATTCTCCCTAACAGTTGGGAAATGTGTTATGCTGGTTTTTAAGCACTTAACATTCTACTTGCTGCAAATTTATTTAATTAGTTTTTCATATTAACTACTTAACCCCCCATTGCTTAAAAGCCCTTGTTATGCACCAGCGGTTTTTTTCTCATTTACTATGGAATCCACTCATTACACAATCTCTTTTACTCCTAAAACTTGTATATAAACTATCTGTATTCGAAAAGAGGAAAACATATCTATTCCCTTATCAGAAAAGGAGACAGCTTCAAAAATCGATGGAGATCATTCAAAGATATACGCATTTCATTCATAAGAATTAAAAAGGATATGTTCACTCGATCAGGTGAAATAAAAATATTGGTATAATTACAGTTAGCTATTGTAGGTTTTCATTGTATTTCATCCGTGAGATGGGGAATCTCCCTTAATAAGCAACACACTTGAACTATGACTGAAATAATCATTAATCAACTGTCCCAGGAAGAATTGGAATCCAAGGGAGTTTTTCAATGGCCCATTTGGGAATGTGAAATTTCTGAGTTTCCTTGGACTTACCCTGAAAAAGAAACCTGTTACATTATCGAAGGAGAAATTGAAGTTAAAACGGATGACAACGTTGTTAATATTAAACCTGGAGATTTTGTCGTATTTTCCGCAGGATTAAGCTGCGTTTGGAATGTACTAGTTCCTGTGAAAAAACATTATAAGTTTGGGTCAATATGATTATTGTCAATTGGCGTATATTACTATTTTTAGGAATTGGTATGCTAATCGGTTCCGGAATTCTCTTTTATTGGGGTTACCAATTAAAAATTACAGGAGAATCGTTTAACCATTTTTGGGTGTTAGCCCTTGGCTTTGCGTGGGTGGGCAGTGACTTAGTTAAAAAAGCTGTTGACAAAAAAACGAATCAAGACAAGTGATTGAAATATGTTAACCAAATTGCTAACATCATGAGAGAAGCTGTTTATAACTATCTAAATACATTTGAACCATTCAATATGTTTGGTACTGAATATTTCTTGGGGAATATGATCTCTTTATTAGTCATAATCTTCTTACCTCTGTATGCAAAACGCCATCTGGATAGTAAAACCCAGCACACAGTGGGAAAAGTCATTGGATGGATGGTTTTCAGTAATTATCTATTGTGGGTTATTTTGGAGATGATAGCCGGCACTTTTGATGTAAAACTCCATTTGCCTGTCCACCTTTGCCGACTTGCGAATATTATGATACCGCTCGTGTTGGTCTGGCGAAATTATTTTGTGTATGAGATATTATTCTTTTGGGGATTTTCAGGTATGCTTCAAGCTGCTATTACTCCGGATATCGCCGCTGGATTTCCTCATTTTCATTATTTCCGGTTTTGGGTTGGCCACCAGGGGATGATTTTGGGTTTGGTTTATGCGACTGTTATTTACGAGATGCGACCAACCATGAAAAGTCTGGTGAAAGCGTTTATCGCGTTAAATATTATGCTGTTAATTGCTGCAGCTGTAAACCTTTCGATAGGAACCAATTATTTATGGATTTGCGGAAAGCCAACCAACCATTTAGGTGAGCATCTTCCTACTATCATGGATTATTTTGGACCTTGGCCGTGGTATATTCTTACAGCCGAAATATTTGCTATACTTCATTTTGGATTGGCGTACACACCAATCTATTTTCTCAATAAAAAAAAGGCTTCGCAATGAATCGAATTGTGGGTTTGGTAATAACAATAGTGATGGCAATGATAATGATGGGAAATAATAAACCAAAAATGATGCAAACGAACATGCCTCCAATTGCAGAAAAAATACCTCACACGACAAGTATCCATGGATATGAACGAGTAGATAACTACCATTGGATGCGCTTGACAGATGAGCAAAAATTGTCAAAAGATTCTGATGAACAAACCCAAAAGGTCTTGGATAATCTAAAAGCAGAAAATTCATACAAAGAAGCCATGCTAAAGCATACTGAAAAATTCCAGGATGATTTATTTAATGAAATTGTTGGACGAATTAAGAAAGATGACGAATCAGTACCTTACTTCGATAATGGTTATTGGTATTATTCCCGTTATGAAAAAGGAAAAGAATACCCCATATACTGCAGAAAAAAAGAAACACTGGAAGCCACTGAATCTATTATAATTGACGTAAATGAATGGGCAGAAGGGCATGATTATTATTCTTTAACTGGTTTGGAGGTCAGTCCCAATAATCAATATTTAGCTTTTAGTGTAGATACGTTAAGCCGTCGAATATATACCATAAAAATTAAGGATTTAAAGACGGGCGAAATTCTTCCAGATGAAATTCACGGTACCGAAAGAGGGGTTGCCTGGGCAAATGATAACAAAACATTATTCTACACGACAAAAAATGAAGAGACACTCTTATCCGAACATATAGATAGACATAAATTGGGAACACTTCAATCGGAAGATGTAAGAGTTTATACTGAAAATGATAATTCATTTTATATCGGTGTCTACCGTTCCAAGTCGGATAAATATATTATCATTTATAATTCAAGTACCTTGGTGAGTGACTTCCAAATTTTAGAAACAAATAATCCTGAAGGAAAATTTCGGTCTTTTTCTCCCCGAGAAAGTGAACATGAATATTCTATCGAGCATTATAAAGATAAATTTTATATCATAACAAATTGGGATGCAGTCAACTTTCGTTTGATGGAAACGCCGGAAAACGCTACATCCAAAGAAAACTGGACTGAAGTGATTCCACATCGTAATAATGTACTTTTGAGTGATATTGAAGTATTTACCAATCATATGGTACTCAGTGAACGGAAGGACGGTTTACGGCAGCTGCGAGTCATAGATCAAAGAAACAGCAGCGAACATTACATTGATTTTGGAGAAGCGGTTTATGCTTCATATATATTGGTGAATTTAAGTTTTGATACGAATATACTTAGGGTTGGATTTACTTCAATGAAAACACCTTTTTCCACTTTAGACTATCAAATGGATACGCGAGAATCTACTCTTTTAAAACAAACTGAGGTCGTGGGTGGATATAATGCAGATAATTATGAAACCGAGCGCTTGTTTGCAACCGCTAGAGACGGTAAGCAAATTCCAATATCCATTATTTACAAAAAAGGATTCAGAAAGAATGGTAAAGGGAATGTACTTGTCTACGGATATGGGTCATATGGTGCTACTATGGAACCGTCATTCAGCTCTACGCGATTAAGTTTATTGGATAGGGGATTTGCCTATGCCATTGCCCATATTCGAGGGAGTCAAACCTACGGTCGACCCTGGTACGATGACGGTAAAATGGAAAATAAAATGAACACATTTACTGATTTTATTGATTGCAGCCAATATTTGATTGATAAAAAGTATACCGATAAGGATCATTTATTTGCCATGGGAGGAAGTGCCGGAGGATTATTAATGGGAGCTATTGTCAATATAGCACCGGAATTATATAAAGGAATCGTAGCCGCCGTTCCATTTGTAGATGTGATTAACACCATGCTCGATGAAACCATACCACTAACATCAAACGAATGGAATGAATGGGGAAATCCAAAAATTAAGGAAGAGTACGATTATATAATTAAATATTCACCATATGATAATGTTGAAGCAAAGGAATATCCTAATATGTTGGTAACCACCGGATATTTTGATTCACAGGTTCAATATTGGGAGCCCCAGAAATGGGTAGCCAAACTTCGAGATATGAAGAAAGACGATCATGTATTATTGATGCATGTTAATATGGAGGCCGGTCATGGTGGAAAATCAGGACGATTTCGTCGTTATCGTGAAGTGGCGCTTGAATATGCGTTTTTACTTGATTTGGTTGGGATTAACCAATGATTAATAGAATTCTTTCCAAACTCAGATTCCCCGGAATTTGTTTGGATTTATACACTAACTCCGCCATGAAGAGGGTTGGGCGAATGGGCGCTGTGCTCAACCTAATTTTCATCTTCATTCTGTTCCAGACTGGGGCTCATGCCCAACATCAAAATCGCTTATTCTGGGATGGCGGTGACTGGAACCGCGTGAGCCAATTAGCTGCCGGAGACCGGCAAATGGAAATAAGAATTAAATCTGCATATCTGAATGGTGTGTTGGATGGACGACTATTCTTCTATTTAAAAATCTGGTCAGTAGAACAAGGATTAGCCGATAGTGTATTCGCTGAAACAATTGACTACTTAAGCCCCAAAGAGATGGTTCGCTCATTGGATAATTTCTATTCAGATCCGCTAATGGTTTATGTACCGGTCCCATCTGCTATGATTGTTTCCAATATGTATGGTGAAAGGATCCCATTAAAGATTATTGATGCCTATGTCCAACAAACAAAATTTTGGATCAATGACTTACAATTAAGATTGGAGGAACAAACGCCGACGGAATTACTTGAAGGTAAACGTAAAAAACATTTAGAGAAGTAGCAGAGGAATTATGTCATTGCGATTCGCCCAGTAGGCGGAGAATCAATCTTCTTGAGTGATAAAACCGAAGGACATCAATAATTTCTGGTCTTTGACGTACCCATTGGGATCGCCACGCCTTTTCACTTCATATCAAAAATTCGCGATAATTTACACTAATCTACTCTGTAAAACCCGATTTTAGAATGATATGTATAAATGCGATAATCTCCGGTAAATGTGATTTTACTAATATTGAATTTGTAATCCGGAAGTGGTTTAACGAGATCTAATTTAATGATTTTTGATACAGTTCGATTGTTTTGTAAAGCAGGATCATTCGGCCCTATGATGATCATCCTCTTTTCTGACAATAACCCATCCGTACTATTAGAAAAAAACAAAAATCCTTCGAGATGATTGATCTTTCGTCCTGATTCATTGTCGATTTGCACCACTATACTAACTGTATTTTCATCTATTAACCGGGGGCGAACATCGATCTTCAAGGATTGACCGGTCAGAAATCCTGCAACAATGATTAAGAAACACAGCTTTTTCATACGTAAACTTCGGGAACGTTTTTGAAAGACAAAAGAAAAACTATGCAACAAATAAACTAATATTTTGTTCAATCTAAATCCGATGAACCAAGATCAATTCCGACAAGCACTCGATAAATTAAATGATTCATTTTTATTGAAAAAGATTGGGCATTTTGACGGCACCTGGATTGCAAAGGGTCGATTAATGTCCGGATCAAATATCAAAAATGTAAAACGCACATTAAACAAAGAACCATTTGATTACGATGTTTCCTCCGAGAATGGTGAAATAATTATTAAGAGTAAGGGAAAAACTGCAGTTATTCTGCGAATTCCAAAGATTTCAAGATTGCACATGGGTCTGTTTGCTGCGACAGTGTTTACTACACTCCTCGCCGGGGCCATTATGGAAGGTGCGGATCTTGTTTCTCATCCGTTTGAAATCACAAGGGGAATTCCATTTTCATTTACACTATTATTGATTCTGGGATGCCATGAATTCGGGCATTACTATTATGCGGTGAAACATCATGTAGATGCAACGCTGCCGTATTTCATTCCAGCTCCGCCATTTTTATTCCTTATCGGGACCTTTGGTGCATTCATTAAGATTAAATCACCCATTTATAAACGGGATGCGCTGCTTCAAATTGGCGCTGCAGGACCTATCGCCGGCTTTATTGTAGCTGTACCTGCACTGATCATCGGATTATTATTATCAAATGTTGTGGATGTAAACACGGGGGAAGTAGGTATCGTATTGGGCGATTCTATTCTAATGAAAATACTGACCGGCATAATCTATCCCGCTTTACCCCATGGAAAGGATATCCTCCTCCATCCTGTAGCATTCGCCGGATGGATTGGACTTCTTGTGACTATGTTGAATTTATTGCCGATTGGACAATTAGACGGTGGGCATATAGCCTACGCTATTCTTGGAAGGAAACATAATTTAGTGGCAAAAATAGCATTCCTGTCTCTCATTCCACTCAGTTTTCTGTCACCCAATTGGCTGGTTTGGGGAATCCTGATTCTGGTTATTATGCGCACAACAAAACATCCTCCTGTCCAGGATATTTTATCACCTCTATCTAAAGAGAATAGAATCATAGGATACATTTGCCTGGCCATATTCATTCTCTGTTTTATTCCGGCGCCGTTTCAAGTTCCATAATGAAAAAATTATATCTATTTTTCCT
The DNA here is from genome assembly GCA_046861385.1 of Fidelibacterota bacterium. GTDB lineage: Bacteria > Fidelibacterota > Marinisomatia > Marinisomatales > TCS55 > JADFRD01. Next base: position 96,652 of record JBHHTW010000005.1, read on the forward strand.
CTTAAATACTCTATTTAGCCAAGTTCGGGTTGGAGAATGGGATATTTTTACTTCCCCCTTAGAAATTACCGATTTGATCGAAATGGACTCATTACTGGTTTGTGCAACAAACGGAGGAATACTGATATATGATCGCGAGAAGGATTCATTTGATACAATAACCAAATTGGATGGATTATTGAATACACAGTTAGATGTGATTTCAATAGACCCTTACAATCACCTATGGGTTGGAGGTTCGTCCCCAAACGGATTTATTCAAATATTAGATGAATCACATTCTGTCCAAAAAACATTCGATATGGATTTGACAGAAATTATCGGTTTTGCCATTACGGACTCCATCGCATTCGGTGCATATTTACAAAACCAAGATTGGGGAATCATGGAATTTCGCCATGATGGTGAACAATACTTTTATAAAGATGTCTATAAAAATTGGCCTGTCACCCTAAACCACATAACAGGAATTGTATTAGATGATAAGAAACTTTATATTGGAACAGATCAGGGTTTGTATATTGGAGACTGGAAAAATACAAATTTAAAGAACCCTTCAAATTGGGTGTTACATAGTGGTCTCACGGGTAATATTACAGTGGTTCGACCTTACAGTGATCACATTCTCATGGTCATCGACAAGGATATATATTCGATTGATTTAAATACAAATGCAGTTGAGAAAAAGTGGAATTATTACCATGATTCGTATTTATTAATCGATATTATACTCGATAAGGATGATACATTGTGGGGAATTAGAACAAAAACATTTATAAAAATGAATTCGTCTTCAGTCGATTGGAGCCAAAGGCCGGGTGAAACACTTAAAAGAATTTTTTCATTGATGGACGGCAGTATTGTGATGGGAACGACGACTGGATTACTTTTTTGGGATGAAATAAGCCAATCGTTTATGAGGCAAAAACCCAATGCTTTGTCCACAAATGAAATATCAGCTATCCATGTTTTGAGTGATGGCCGGGTTATTGCCGGTTCCCGAAGAGGTTTAATGGTGAAAGAATCGGGAGGATGGCGGAATATTGTTGGAATAGATGGCGATGACTTGATCATCCACGATGTGAAGGATTATACTAAATTTGTTGCAGACACCATCCCGGTTCATTTTGGAAATTATATAGCAGAAATTGAAGAAGGTAACGATGGGTTGGTATATTGCGGTATTCGCGGTACATACCCCGAACCTCGCCGTCATGGAGGGGGCATTCTTGTCATTGATATTGATGATCCGGCAAATTTCACGCTCATTGATACCAGCCACTTGGATTCTTTTCAGGATGAATACATGATTGTGAAAGACATTGTAAAGGATCCACTTGGAAATCTTTGGATTGCTGATACGTATGCAACGAATAACTTCGAACCATTGAAACTGTTAAAACCGGATGGTACCTGGGGAACCTATTCCGTTAAGGAGTCTGGAAATGCGTTGAGTCTCACACCAAATACGATTGGTTTTGATTCTTGGGGAAGAGTGTGGATTGGATCATTTGAGGATAATAACAATGTCAGTGGTGCAAAAAACGGCGGTGTTGCCATGTTGGATTATTCTGGAGATCCTGCCGATCCTGACGAGACTGAGTGGAATAATGTCCGCGTAAATTCAGATGGCTCAACCAATACCGTTTGGTCATTAGGGATAAATCAAAACAATATTTTGTACTTACTATCACCGGTTGGATTATCTGCTTTAACGCTGCAATTTTCGAACACTAACCCGGTCCAACAATATAGCTTTACATACTACCCAAATATATCATTTAGTGCCGGCTCGAAATTGCAAATTGATCCAAGAGATAACATTTGGGTGAGCTCACCTTCTGAAGGTGTTCATATTTTGACAGCATCCGCAACTTACTGGCCCGACATAAATGGATTGACCGAAGACAACAGTTTTTTACTTTCCAATTCAGTTTCTTCCGTTGCATTTGATGTTAAAAAAGGATTGGCTTATATCGGAACCAATAGTGGAATTAATGTTTTAAAAATACCTTTTGCAGAGAAGAATAAAACCTATTCATCAATTGGAGTTTTTCCCAGCCCGTTCCATGTGCCAAGTGATATTCTGTTAACCATTGATGGATTAATGGATAATTCATCCTGTAAAATAATGACTCTGACCGGCAGAGTATTGAAGACGGTTAAATCCAGGTCTGAAGTGGAAGGGTTTCAGGCTTTCTGGGATGGAAGAGATGAATCAGGAAGCTGGGTAGGAACGGGTGTTTATCTTATTGGGGCTTATGACGAAAATGGGTCGTCTACAGTTACAAAAATTGCAGTCATTCGCCGCTAAATGGTCGTCAAAACTGTAAAAAACACTGTCAAAGTAGTTATCGGCGTCATCCTGGTTGTCATTGGGATCATTGGTGGTTTTATACCCGTTTTCCAAGGATGGATCTTTGGAATACCAGGTTTACTTTTATTGAGTTCTGTTTTTCCGCCGCTACGAAAATGGGTAGAGCATATAAAGGAAAAAATTAAGAATAAAAAAACGACAGTTTAAATTATTACCAGCTATTTTCAGTGTAAATATTGATATTTTGAAAATGGATTATATTATATTAACGCTCGACGTATTCAGGTTTTAATCCGAATTCTAATTCCAATTCCTCCGCAATATTCTTGATCATTATTTTTCGTTTATCATGGTGCATAAATGCACTTTTCATGGCAAAAATAGTTATTTCTCTAAAGTCATGCAGCCTGAAGCCGAATAGTTTTCTAGATAAATAAAATTCATCCGTCAACGTTGTCCCGGACATGAGCCGGTTATCTGTATTTAATGTGACTCGAATTCCCTGATTATAATAATATTTGATTGGGTGGTATTTCAAGGAACGGATCGATTTCGTTTGCCAGTTGGACGTGAGACAGATTTCCAGGGGAATTCGATGATCAATGACGTAATTCATTAAATCTTTATCCTCTTTTAATCGTGTACCATGTCCAATTCGATGTGCACCGCAATAATGAATTGCCTGATGAATTGATGACGGTCCGAATGCTTCACCAGCGTGGATGGTAGCGTTAATATTATGATTTAGTATCATATAGAATGCTTCCCGATGATCTTTTGCAGGGAAATTTTCCTCAGCACCGGCGAGGTCAAAACCCACAACGCCTTTATTCTTATATTGAACCGTTAAGTCGGCAAGTTTTAGTGAAACTTCCGCCGAAATATTTCGGATCCCGCATACGATAATACCTGACTTTACACCAAAATCATTTTCGCCTCTTTTGAGTCCAGCCCGGACGGCATCGATAGAATCAGCGGGTGTCATGTCGTATTGATTATGGAGAATAGGAGAATACCGTATTTCGATATAACGGACATTTTCTTTTGATACATCTTCAATCAATTCATAGGCGCATCTCTCCAGATTCTCTGGTGTCTGCATGACGCTCAACGTTATGTCAAACCTCGCCAGATAGTCCTCCAATGATCCTCTGGTTTTGCCTAAAACAAGTATTCTTTTCAGGTCATCCTTATTTGATGCAGGAAGGGTAATATTATCTTTATTAGCCAAATCCATAATCGTTTCGAGGCGAAGACTTCCATCAAGATGACAATGGAGCTCGACTTTTGGGAGCCTTTGAAGGAGTGACTTGGTTATTCTCATTTTTTAATCACTGTTTTATATAGCCAGAAAATTATACCCACAAATGCTACCGGGCCCAGTATTTCGAAACCTTGAATGGCAGGCCACCAATCTTTATCACCGGTGATGAAAATCGGTACGGCAACCAGAATTCCCATAAGCGCTTCACCAGTGATAAGTCCACTGGCTAATAATAACCCTTTCTTCTCGGACGCTTTTGAACCACCGGCTAGTTTACCGAAATGATTGATCATACCACCAATAAAGATAGGTACAGTTAATTCGATGGGTAGATAAATACCGACTGCGACTGCCAAAACGGGAATGCGAAAGTCCGATCCACGCTTTTCCTGGCGGATATCCAATAAAATAATAACAATCGCGATGACAGCACCAATATATACAAAGTTCCAGGGAAGATTACCGGAAAAGACTCCATCGGCGACGGACTTCATAAGGGTTGCCTGGGGTGCTGAAAGTGTGGGCGAACCAATTGTATACGCGGTATGCAAAATATCCAACACAAGTCCCAAAACCACTGCAGCGCTGATAGTCCCGATGACTTGCATAATCTGCTGTTTCCAAGGTGTAGCACCAACAATATAACCCGTTTTGAGATCCTGCATATTATCTCCGCCAATGGCAGCTGCACAGCACACAACTGCTCCAACCATTATGGCTCCGGCAGCGCCAACTCCTGAATCAGAACCTAGCAATGCCAGCAGTAATAATGAAGAAAAGAGAATGGTTGCAATCGTGACACCGGAAATAGGATTATTAGACGATCCAACCACACCGGCCATATAAGCAGCGACGGCGGAAAAGAAAAAGCCAAAGATAGCCATAACAATGGTAAGCAATGCTGCAATACCAGCTGTTTTAAGAATCCCAATGTATAATAAGAAAACGGGAATTAGCATGAACAGCAATACGAGACCAACATAAGTGATGGGAATATCTTTTTCTTCTCTAGGCACATCACCACCGCTGTTGGCATGTTTAACCGCATCCAGGCTGGCTTTAATACCTAGAATCAGTGGTTTGAATAATTTAATAAGCGACCAAATACCACCGATCACCATAGCTCCGACACCCATGTAACGAATTTTTGAATTCCAAATCGTCCAAGCAGCATCCATTGGTTCACCTTCAAAACCGACAATGGCAGAATAGATGGGGATTGCAACTGCCCAGGAAATGAGTCCACCGGCCACCACAAGGATACCAATATTTCTACCAACTATGTATCCAACAGAAATCAGTGCAGGGGACAGGTTTGTTCCCAGTCCAAATATGGAATTTCCAAAGGTAGCTGCTCCTTCCATAACGGCATGCCACATGGTAAATCCCTGTTCGGCTATTTTCATTGCTCCCCCAGCCAGTCCGGCATAGGCAATCGTTATGAGACCCCTCTTGGCATTTGCATCTTCACTGGATCGAGCTTCGTCTCCGGCTTTCAGGACTTCTGCCGTGGCTATTCCTTCAGGATATTGCAATTTGGCCGCCACGATCAGCGCTCTGCGTAGTGGAACAGTAAACATGACACCAATTGTACCGCCGATGGCAGCTATTTTTGCCACTTCCATATAATCAAATGTTTGCCAGTAACCTAACAAAACCAGTGCCGGAATTGTAAAAATTACCCCAGCCGCTAAAGATTCTCCTGCGGAAGCGGCGGTTTGAACAATGTTATTCTCTAATATATTTGATTTTCTAAATAAAGATAAAACGCCCATAGATATAACGGCTGCCGGTATGGATGCAGACACCGTCATCCCCGCAAATAATCCTAAATATGCATTGGCTCCGGCGAGGATCATGGATAGGACGACACCCAACAAAAGTGCTTTGATCGTAATTTCTGGCAGTGGTTTGTGGTTAGACATCTGGATTCCTTGATTTATTATCGTATAAGATAGACAGGAATCTTATTGTCCGGCAATATATTGGTGAGCGGTGAGGGGTAACTGGTGGAGCGGTAACTGATGAGCGATAATATAATGGAAAATGTATGATGGAAGATGTATGATGTATGATGGAAGATGGCAGATGTACAATTGCCTGGTTTTCATAAGCTTGCACGAATGATTGAGCGAGGTCAGTTGAAAAAATCTCTCATTTATGAGATGGACTTTGCTCATGAATTCCCTCTTGTGAAAGGGGGAAAGGGTGATATATCAAAAATAGAAAAAGTACAACATGGACTTGTTATAATATGAAGGACGTTGCAAAAAGTCATTTATCCAATCAATCAACCAATCATCCAAATGTTCTATCATTGTTTCGAGAATTGGCTTAATTTAATAAACATCGAACGGGGTGCTATTCCGACTTAGATGGAATTGCTGAGATAACACCCTAAAACCTGATCTGGATAATGCCAGCGTAGGAAAAACAATGAGACACATTACCTACCTTACACTTTTTCTTTTTTCATCTGCATTGATATACTCTCAAGTCAATGGATTAGTTGTCAATGCCAAAACCAACCAACCCATTGTTGGTGTAAACATAACCGGTGAATCTTCAGGAACATCAACAGATGAACTCGGTCGATTTTTCATCGATGTACCGGAGGAGGAGGAACTGACCATTTCCCATATCGGTTATGAAAAAGTAATCGTAGCTGCTAAGGACGGTATGGAAATCAGACTAAATGCGATTGTTTTAAAAAGTAATGAAATTATAGTTAAGGCTGGATTAACAGAAGAAACATTGCAGAGGTCGACATCCAGTGTGACGGTATTTAATACAATCTCCATAAAACAAACAGATGGGAATCATTTCCAAGATGTGATGGAAACAATTCCAAACTTAAATGCAGCTGGGGGAACCAGCCGCCCTCGCTACTTTCAAATACGCGGAATTGGAGAGCGAAGCCATTATTTTTCGGAAGGACCGCCTAATTTTTCTGTCGGTTTTGTATTGGATGATATCGATTTGAGCGGAATGGGCATGGCTGGACTTCTTTATGATTTGGAACAAATTGAAGTTTTTAAGGGACCTCAATCATCCATTTTTGGCCCAAACGCCCTGGCAGGTTTGATTAGCATGAGATCCACCGATCCGGGTGATGCTTTTACTGCTCATATAAAACTAACGGGCGGTACAGACAATATTCAAAGATTGAACGGAATGGTAAATATACCCTTGGGAAATACCTTTGCATTCAGGGTGGCTGTTGAATCCGGGACGGGTGATGGTTTCCGAGAGAACAAATATATGAATAAAACAAATACAAACGGACGGAGGGAAAATATCATTCGGGAAAAATTACTTTTTCAACCTACCGGGAATTTTAAAGCAATTTTGACTGCATTCCGGGCTGTCCTTGATAATAAATATGATGCATGGGCGCCGGATAACAATAAAGATTTGTTTACATATACCAATCAGCAAGGTTGGGATAAACAGGAAACCAGTGCATTTTCATTCCGAACAAATTATAACGTCCATAACCTGAACGCATCGTTCATTACTTCACAATCGGTGACCGACCTGATTCACGCCTACGACGGTGATTGGGGAAATAATGATTACTGGCTCCAGGAACCATATCGTTTTGATCCCAATGTGACTTATTGGAATTATGAATTTTTTGACAGTACTGCACGGAATCGCACCAATCAAACCATTGAAGGGCGGATAAACTATGGTGATATAGTCGTTGGGTATTATTCTAAGACATTGGAAGAAAAAGACGATGCTATCGGTTATCTATTTGGCGGTGACGCCACCCTGGGAGCCAGTGAGTTTGATTTCCGTATTTCTGCCGTTTACGGACAGATAAATCTTTCAGTTTCAGATCAATTCAAATTCCTCGCCAATATTCGAAAAGAGGGTAATAGAATTAACTACTTTGGCACAGCAAGTAATTTTGACTGGGAATTAAATGACTACGTACCCTTAGATACGATTTCATTTGATGTTGAACATGATCTTTGGGGTGGAAAGCTGGCTCTGCAGTATTTTGTGAATAATGACTTGAATATCTATGGAAGTATATCAAGAGGATATAAGGCAGGCGGTGTGAATCAGCATCCGTATTTGGCCGCTAAAAACCGTCCCTATGATCCGGAATATATGGTGAATTATGAAACAGGGTTGCGATATTACGCCGACAAATCAAATTTCCATCTGACACTGTTTTTTGCCAACCGGCAAAACCAGCAGGTTTCAATTTCCAGTCAGCAGCAGGAGGGAGATCCGAACAGCTTTGTATATTATACTGCAAATGCCACCACCGGATGGTTAAGCGGACTTGAAGTAGATGGGAGTTATCAACTTAATTCAACACTGACATTATCCGGGTCGTTGGGTATACTGAACACACACGTGGATGCGTTTACATTTGAATCAGATTCCGGTATGACTGCTATTTTAGGAGACCGCGCTGCAGCTCATGCTCCAAAATATTCATTCAGTACTGCAGTGGACTATGGGAAAGACACTGGACTTTTTGGAAGACTGGAAATGACCGGAAAAGATAAATTTTATTATTCTGATAGTCATGATGAAATCGCTGAACCCTATCAATTACTGAATGGTTATTTTGGTTATAATTTTGGAGATTGGTCCATCAAAATCTGGGGTAGGAATATCCTGGATACCCGATATACAACTCGTGGTTTTTATTTTGGGTTAGAACCTATTTGGAACGAGGAACTTCAGGACCATGAATATCCAGATAGAAAATACGTTAGCTACGGAGATCCGGCCCACTATGGATTGACAGTGGATTATGAATTTAAATGATGAAATATCTTTTCTATGAAAATAGTCCAGCTAATTAAAAAGACGCAAACTATGGTGAAATTTTTTTCAGAGCAGAAATTTAGTTATATTTTCTTTTAAAACCTGAAAATCAAATTTCTCATATTTGACCATCACATGGGATTGTATCCGAGTGCTAAATGTTTTTCTCATTCTGACTGAGTATGAAGACCGGTTCCAAACAAGTCATGGGGTGGCACTTCGAAACTCTCCTGAAACACATTAACCAATGCAATTACATATAAAATAAAACCCAGAACAATGAGCATCTGGACTTTGGATGTTTTCTGAATATCTTGTTTTGAGTTTACGTCACACACTTCGCCTGGGCAGTGTTGTGCTTTTTCCTTATATATGAGCGAATAAACTTTGCATCCAATACAAATGCCAAATGCTGCTTCAAAAAATAGAAAAATAAGGCATATGAAGCAGATCAAACCTGTAATGGGACTATAAGAGTTAACAATGACAAGAAGGACAAGCATAGTTGTTGCCAGAACCACTCCGATTATCCAGGCAAACTTTTTTTGTTGAGCCCCAACATATTCCGGTACTTGATTCCGAACGATTAATCGTCCAATTATTAATGAAGGTGCATATTTTGGATTAATAAAAACGCGTATTAAAATATCCGTTAGGAAAATAACAGTAGCATATTTCAGTGGTGTAAAATTCCCATCAGACGCTGCTTATTTGATGGTTATAAACATCAGTAAAAAGAGTAAACCGGCCGCTGCTCTTATTTCTCGTTCATTTAGTACCGGTATATTATATCCTTCGACCTTTTCTCCAAATTGTACAATCTTTTTCATCTTCGATCCCTATTATTTTTTGTTTATTGAATAGTAAGTGTCATATTTTTACATGAGAAATTAAAATGTAAATAACATACGATTATATTAATGTAATCTAACGAAAGTCAGCGGCTGGAGCCGACGCGCGAAAGGGCGGTGGTTACAGTCCGTTAGATTGTTTTGTTAGCATTGATTATTGTTCTTTTAATTTTTGTATTTTGTCTTTAATCCTTGCAGGTTTTGATATACCTTTGAATGAGACTTCAATGCCAGCAGTACCCGCTGAACCAACATTAACAGAGCCTATGTCGAATATTCTTTCCAATATGCCTTGATTAAGGTTAACGCTTCTTATATCTCGTGCAAAAACCTCATGGATAGAACGGGAAATAATTCCTGTTTTTGATTTTATTCTTTTGTTTGTTAAAGTGAATATTTTACATTTTCTATCAATAATGGCAAACAGAATAATTAATGAACCTAAACCATAAAGAAGGATCAATATTCCACCAATGATGTAGATAAAAAGATAATTTATATGAGAAGGATTGCCTTCCCACAATATTTTTTCTGGTTCATATATTTTATCGACATGTTGAATATTACTGTCGGATTTATTCAAAAATTCTCCGCAATGTTTACATTTTATGGCGATAGATAAAATTTCTTCACCGCAGAAAGGGCATTTTTTATTTTCTTCGTTCATGCGTCTTCCTTTTTATTTTACTCTAACAGTTAATATGTGACGAAATCGTCAAATAGTGCTCCTATATGCGTGATATTTTGTACCTTTTCATTTTTTAAGATTTTTTGCATAGCAAACTCCCATTTTCAATTCTGCCGGTTTGCTGCACCAGCCAATGGCAATAAATCTTCCGGCTCACACCCCGGCCGGCTTTAGGGCTTGCTACATCTGCGACCTGGCGGTCTTGAAAGGGACTGAAGTTTAAAAAGCTACTGGGGTTTTTACAATGAAAATTAATGGTCGATAAACAGCTCACCGGCCGGCTGGCGTGTGGACCCAAGTTATGACCAAAGTGATTATTAATCCATTTTAATTAAAGCAAACATCAATATTACTTGGGTCCAGGAACTGCTGGGGCATAAAGACATCCGCACGAAGATAATTCACACCCATGTCATGCAAAAAGGACCATTGGCAGTAAAGAGCCCATTGGATGATTAAATGTGCCTCCCACATCCATGCTGGAGGACGAGTAATTAGAATATCACTCTCCGTGAATAAAATGATCACGGCACACTTATCTCATTGAACATTAAATAACCCATGTTCTAATTTCAATCCTGAATATGAATAAAATTCTTACCATAGTTGGTCCCACCGCTGTTGGGAAAACCGCAGTAGCTATTGCCGTAGCCAAAAAAACCAATGGTGAAATAATTAGTCTGGATTCTCGCCAGATTTATGAGAATATGGCGATCGGGACAGCCCAACCGTCAGCAAAAGAGATGGAGGCCATTCCGCATCATTTGATGGCCATTCGCACGCCTAATAAATCAATCTCCGCTGGGAAATACGCTCAAATGGTAGAAGAAAAAATGGAAGACATAAGAAAACGGAAAAGAAACCCAATTCTTTGCGGCGGCGCCGGTCTTTATCTGGAAGCGCTTACAAAAGGTATTTTTAAGGAAAGTAAGACTAACCTGAAAATCCGAGAACGATTAAGTCGAGAATATGACAAGAACCCAGCCGAACTCCTGAATAAACTGCAGGAACTTGATCCTGACTACGCTGAAAAAGTCCACATTAATAATAAAAAGCGACTAATTCGAGCGTTGGAAATAGTTGAAATAACGGGAAAACCACCAACTCAGCATTTTGCCGATCAATCCCGCCACGGCGGGCAGGCAATCCTGCCTCTGGCAGGCAGGCAACATCACCAACCTTTTTGCATTATTTTACTTTCCATGGACAAAAAACAATTGGAAGAGCGCATCCGTATTCGAACCAAGAAAATGTTAGGGCACGGTTGGATCGAAGAAACAAAAGCGTTACGTAAAAAATATTCGGTTGAAGAAGCCCACGCCTTGGATTCCATTGGTTACCGCCAAATTTTCCAGTACCTGAAAGGTGAATACACATTAGAGGAATTGGAGGAGGAAATTGTTGTACGGACACGGCAATATGCCAAGCGCCAGCTAACTTGGTTCAGAAATCGTGGGAATCCTATAGAAATCGATGGTAATGAATTTAACAATATTGATTCTCTGTCAGACGAAATCATTCATATCTGGAAGAGATCATCAAAGATCTCCATCATCCATTAATTTTTATAAAAATTATTGTTTTTGTAGACGTATGACAGACATTCTTGTCTGTCATAGTGCAAACAGGAATGTTTGCACACCTATTATTTTCGAATTTAATTAAATGATATTACAAATAGAAATAGCATTAGAATATACTGATCAACTTTTCCGTACGACAGTCATTCCCCGCCTGCCTGTCTGCCGGAATGAAATACAGGCATGGCCCCATTTGAAAAATATTGACGGGGGCGAGCAGGCTGACTGTCGTAGGACAGACAAGAATGTCTGTCCTACATTAAACAAAATATAGTTTTATTATAGAATACAAGGGCCAATACCGAAAGAGATAAACAGAAAAACATGCCAATGCTACATTAACAAAAAACTGATCTGGTTGAATCATATTTCTTTTTTCTAACATGGTTTGAACTTTAACTTCACTTTCGAATTGACCCTTTAAAATGCTCCAGAGAGAGTGATAAGGGCAGCGAATGAACCTCCGTTCAGCGAGTCCGTAAATGAAACGCGGAAAATGCAGCTGCCCGGGGGTTTTTTATTGACAGGAGAAAATGTGGAAACGAAACAAACATTAATTGAGGATAGTAGCTCAATAAACAGTTCCATCAAGCGAATATCTCATGAGATTATTGAAAAAAATACCAGCGCTGAAAATGTGGTTCTTGTGGGTATCCGAACTCGGGGTGAACCGTTAGCTGAACGATTCAAAGTTTTAATCCAGGAAAATACCGGCCAGGAGGTCTTACTGGGTGCTTTGGATATTACATTCCATCGCGATGATTACCGGGAGCGTCTGGTTGTTCCCCAAGTTGAAGGAACTCATATTGATTTTTCGCTCGATGATAAAATAGTCATTTTAGTGGATGATGTGTTATACACAGGTCGCACCATCCGTTCTGCCATGGAAGCGCTTTTGGCATTTGGGCGACCGAAGAAAATCCAACTGGCCGTACTGGTGGATCGGGGTCATCGCGAAATGCCAATCAAAGCGGATTACGTTGGTAAAAATATTCCCACCAATGATGGCGAACACGTGAAGGTTCTTTTAAATGAAATTGACGGAAAAGATGCAGTGGTTCTTATGTCATATAAGGGGGAATCATGAGTTTAAAAAACCGTCATTTATTGGGATTAGAAGGGTATCCTAGAGAGGATATTCAAACCATCATCGATACAGCATTTACTTTTAGAGAAGTCTTGGATCGCCCCATTAAAAAGGTTCCTTCTCTCCAAGGAAAAACCATTGTAAATCTCTTTTTTGAAAATTCTACCCGGACGCGGATTAGTTTTGAATTAGCCCAAAAACGCCTGAGCGCTGACATGATCAATTTTTCAGGGTCCACCTCCAGTTTGAAAAAAGGTGAAAGCTTCAAAGATACAGTCCAGAACATTGAAGCCATGAAAATAGACGCATGTGTTATGCGCCATCCGACGCCTGGCGCGCCCCTTAAACTTACAGAATATGTTGAGGCTGTTGTAATTAATGCCGGTGACGGAACCCATGAACATCCGACTCAAGGCATTTTGGACATGACCAGTCTTCATGAAAAATTTGGTCGTTTAGATGGATTAAAAATTGGTATCATCGGTGATATTTCTCACAGTCGAGTTGCATTGAGTAACATTCATGGGTTGCTGACCATGGGAGCTGAAGTTACATTGTGCGGTCCGGCTACATTGATTCCTCCACATATTGAAGAATTGGGTGTGTCTGTCAGTTATAATTTGGATGAAGTGATTGAATGGGCAGATGCATTGAATATACTGCGTATCCAAATGGAAAGAATGGGTGTCAATTTGTTTCCTTCTATTCGGGAATATCGCTCCCAATTTGGTATCACAAAAGAACGGTTGACCAATCATAAAAAAGAAATTGTCATTATGCATCCCGGTCCAATGAATAGAGGTGTGGAAATCGAAAGTGCCGTGGCAGATAGTGACCAAGCTATTATTTTGGATCAGGTCCTCAATGGCGTTGCTTCGCGAATGGCCATCCTATATTTACTTCTCGGAGGAAAAACAGAATAATGAAAACCAAAAAATTATCAAAAAAGACCTTATTAAAAAACGGAACCATCCTTGATCCGGTAACTGAAAAAACATTTATTGGGAATGTTTTAATTGAAAATGGAAATATTGTCCAAATTGGAGACATCGAATCTACCGATGCTGAAATTATTGATTGTTCAGGATTAGTTGTGACCCACGGTTTCTGTGATTTACACGTTCATTTCCGGGAACCGGGGCGGGAAGATAAGGAGACCTTATCTTCCGGTTCTCAAGCCGCATTAGCCGGCGGTTTCACGAGAGTTTGTATCATGCCTAACACGGATCCACCTATTGATTCGCCAGAATCTGTAAAATTTATTACTGAAAAATCACAAGAATGTCCAATTTATATCCATCCAATCGGCGCAGCCACAAAAGGTCAGAAGGGCAATGAGCTAACCGAGATGGCTGGAATGGTTGAAGAAGGCGCCGTGGCTTTCAGTGACGATGGCCTTCCCATTACAGACGGTGGCGTCATGCGGAGAATCTTGGAGTATAGTGGAATGCTGGGAAAACCGGTTATTAACCACGCTGAAGATGAGTGTTTACGGAATAATGGCTTAATAAATGAAGGGTTAATGTCTACAAGGCTGGGATTGCCTGGAAATCCGACTCAAGCAGAGTCTACCATGGTTTTTCGGGATTTGGAATTAGCAAAATTAACGGGTGCGAAATTACATGTTCCTCATGTGAGCACGGAATCCGCAACGCACCATTTATCTGAAATTAAATCCTGTTATAATAAGGTTACAGCAGAGGTCACTCCCCATCATCTATTTTTTACTGATGATCATTTAGCAGGCTATGATACGAATCTGAAAGTAGCACCGCCTTTGCGGAGTGAATCAGATCGAAATGCATTAATCAGGGGATTAAAAAGTGGAATCATTGATTGTATTGCCACAGATCACGCTCCCCATACTATCGAAGAAAAGGAAACAACATTTGACCTGGCAGCTTTTGGTATGATTGGGTTGGAAAGTTGTTTAGGTGCCGTATTAAAAGTTCTCGTTGAAGATGCAAATATGGATCTAATATCAATTATAAAGGCATTGACCGTAAATCCCAGAAGAGTCATGAAGTTCGAATCAAATTTATTTATGAAAAAAACGCCGGCGGAATTAACCATTTTTGATCCTAAGGAGCCGTGGATTTTTTCCAGGAATAATATATATTCAAAATCAATTAACTCTCCATATATTGGTAAATCAATGATGGGGAAAGTAAAATCAACGATTGTTAAGGGTCACATACATCTCCTTTAATTAAGTGTTGTATCCTTGGCATTTTCAGTTTTGTAATATTAATGATAAGAGGCATATTTTACTCGAAAGTCATAATCAGATTAGAAAAATAAATAAATAAAAAATAAATGTAGTATATATATATTGACATACGATAGATAAAGGAATTAATTTTGTGGGCTTTGCACGGTATGTGTAGAGCAAATTTGTTTTTTGAAAATTTGGTATACGTGACTCGTCAGTGAATTTGAGACACAAATCGATAAGCTAAATCAAACTAACAATGGAGAGTTTGATCCTGGCTCAGGACGAACGCTGGCGGCGTGCTTAACAC
>JBHHTW010000053.1:0-8821 GCA_046861385.1 Fidelibacterota bacterium
TACCCCCAATCTTTAAAAATGATCAGGGGTTTATTTAGCGGGACCGAAGAGACTTGAACTCTCGACCTCCGGCTTGACAGGCCGGCGTTCTAACCAACTGAACTACGATCCCAAAATGTTAAGAAGAACTATTTATTGTCCCGGTAAATGAGTGCAGTGGGAATGACCACTACATAGCCGAGAAATAACAGAATAGGTGCAATCGTTAAGCTTTGAGTGCTCGTGGTTTCTCCCGCAGCCATCACAATATATCCCAGTGCTATAAGCACAACACCAATAGCAAAAATAATGTAATTTTTACTGGTAAATGCCCACCCTTCTATTAAATGCATCTGATGTTCTCTATTTTCTTTCTTCATAACGGCGGGGAAATTACTGTGTTCTGATTCTATGACCAAACGGAAACTTGCACGCAACTGTCTAATCATCAATGGTCATACTTGTTCCGATGTTTTCACTGGGAAAGTATATTTTTCCACCAGTGATGGAATAATATATTTCACATTTACGTTATTGATCCGGAATTCTGTTTTTAATCTGAGTCTCCGTATATTCTCTAAAGGGTAACAGTCTGAAAAATCGATTTATAAGACTTTTACCTCACTGGCAATATAATAATCCTGATGAAAGGAGCCAACTTATGACCCATTGGAAAAGCGCTATTGGTTTGGGAATTCTCATGTGGCTAATTCCATTTGTTGTGGCATTTCTAATCTTTCCTATCCGAGAATCATCCAGACCTTTATTTGAATCCGTTATGGCTATTGCTGTTTCCGGAAGTGCCGTCGTATTGGGCTTGAAGTATTTGAAACAGATTAATCAAAGTTGGAAAGATGAGGCAGTCCTTCTTGGATTTCTTTGGTTCATTATATGCATTGCAATCGACGCACCCTTAATGCTCTTCGGCGGACCCATGGAAATGACTATTGAACAGTATATGGATGATATTGGCATTACGTATTTGATCATTCCTGTTATAACCTGGGGTATCGGCGTAGCGCGTTCATGTTCGACAGATCAGTAAAATCCACCCATATTGAAATTATGGTCGTTCCCTAACCATGAACACACTCTGGATCATGTAAATGGCCTGATCCCTGGGAATGCTCTCTAATGGCTTTGTATTCACTTTTCCTGTGCTATAATAACTCTGGTCGTATACATCAGAATTAGGACTCCGTAAATTTAACTCTACTGCTTCTGTTTTAACCTCTCTTGTAATATGACATCGTTGGTCTTTTTCTGTCATATCTGTTTTCTCATTGTCTAAATCTATGACTTCCAGGGGTATCCGTCATAAACTAGCCATGCCAGGCCTCCTTACAAAAATTGAGAGCAATCAAATGAAGTACCTCAATTAAATATAATCAATTTTAAATCTCTATAAATATTGCAAAAAACTTCCAATGATAATTACGAAAAGTTTATGGTTGAGGAGGGTAATATAATTCCCTAACTTGGTTTTAGTAATATTAACAATCAATTAGTACAATCAAAGGGAGAAATAAAATGGCTAATTTTGTAATAAATCATCATGTGAATGATTTTGACGTTTGGAAAAATGCCTACGACGAACACGATTCAACACGGGAGAAATTTGGAGTTAAAGGACTCTTAGTCCTCCAATCAGAGGCAGATCCAACAAATGTGGTTGTTGTTGGCGAAGGCGAATTAGATGCAATTCATAATTTTTTAAATTCAGAAGAATTAAAAAATGCTATGAAAAATGCCGGTGTTACCGGTCCACCAGACATAATTATCGGAGAAAATAAGCTCTGATAATTAACTGACCATCAAAACACTCCTTCTTGTCTAATTCATGGCAGGAAGGAGTGTTAAAGTGAGGAAAAATATATTACCCATTCATTTTTTATTTGACCACAGCGTATAGAATGAGAGATTCCTATATCACCTTCAACAATTTATTTTAATAAATGGAAAATCAACATGAATATTAAAGATGATAAAAAGGGAGCCGCTGTTAAATTTCCGCCTCCATTAATTTTTTTATTTTGGATCATAGCCGGATATGGAGTTCAACAGGTCTGGCCGATGGAGATCGAAAACAATTCTTTTTCTCATTTGGTGGGCTGGAGCCTGGTTATTGTTGGAATTATTACCATCCTGACCATTAGGCGAGCGTTTACCCGGGCAGGTACCAGTATAGAACCATGGGATTCTACTTCCAAAATAATAACGACAGGTTTTTATGCTTATTCCAGAAATCCCATTTATATTAGCTTTTGTATCGTATCATTGGGAATTGGCGTCCTTTTAAACAGCGTCTGGGTAATAATCAGCTTTATGCCTTCTCTCTCTATTATTTATTTCATGGCAATAAAAAAAGAAGAAGCCTATTTAGAAGCAAAATTTGGCGCTGAATATATTGAATATAAAAATAAAGTCAGGCGTTGGCTGTAGACAGTCCCGACCCTTGACAGGACTGAAACGTTCCTTTTATTTGTCTCTTTGATCTGAAAAGTTTGCCAGCTGCTTCTTGATGTCCGCGGGCGATTTCACTTGCACGAGTTTTGTATTTGGAATTTCATATAGATCTGCTTTGGTCTTGAACCAGGTTTTATCAGAGCGATACCGCTTTGTCCCTTTTTTATAGAAAGAAGCCTTTCTCTCTAGTTCATTTTTGGCCAGCCATCCACAAACGGTTAATTCTTTTTTTGCTTCAAAATAACTGCAAAATATATAAACATCTGTGGGGTAGTCCTTTTGAAATGCAATAAAATTATGAACGTAATAATCTTTAACATCTGTGGTTCGACCCATGGTTTTTACATCGATGGATAATCCAGCGTATTCGAGGTCCTTCCCATGATCAAATCCTCCTTCACCCGTAATTAACTCCACATGAAATAATGTCTGGATGGTACACTGTCCAATAATTCCTGTACGCTGTTCATGAATATTTCCGTCGGCAATCCCCCGGTTCCCAAAGTTATGTTGGTCTACCAATCCCTTGCTATAATCAATAATTCTGTTTGAAACTTTAATTCGAAACATATTCTAACCTTTAAAAAAATAATTTCACCCTTTCAGGGTTATATTTTACTTTTAATGACATTAGAATCACTTCACTCTTTTGAAAGTTGAAACTTCTGTCAAAGATTTTTCGAATCCTGAAAGGATAACATATACATAATGTAATTGGTGTAATTAGTCTCATACGGAGTATCAACAGCATAATAATTGAAGGCGGTGTCTTCAAGCGCCACATAATTATCTAGAGCCGGGCTTTGGGAAAATAATGTCATGAACAGAAGAAATATGATTAGGGTTTTGACTGCTTGTATGTTCATTTAACTTGTTTCATTTATTTGAATTAAACGTTGACGAGCTGTATTGCAATATTGTTCTGATGTATCAAAACCCAGAAATTTTCTTCCCAAACGATGAGCAACAGCTGTGGTTGTTCCGACGCCGTTAAAGGGGTCTAAAATGATGTCAGTCCGATAACTGAAGAGTTTTAAAACTCTCTCAGCCAATTTTTCCGGAAACATCGCCGGATGGTCATATTCCTTCATTTTCTTTTCGGGAGCTATTGACCATTTTGCAACAACCCATTCTTTGAATTCATCAGATGAAATGTCAATATTATCTTTATCTCCCGCCTTTTTTAATTCTCCTTTGCAAAAGATTTCAATGAATTCCCATGTGTATTTCAGATAAGGACTACTGGGACTTTTCCAACTTCCCCATGCGGTGTATTTACAATTATAATTGTTCTTTTCCCACAGGACTTCCCCCTTCCAGATCAAATTTCGTTTAATGCAATGCTGACTGATTAAATGGTGGCTGGGGATATAATCAGAGAATAAGGGTTGAACGTTGATAATCAACCGACCGCCATATTTCAACACGCGGATACATTCATCCAGAATTTGAAACAGCTTATTAAAATATTCATCCCAATTATGATCATCGTCGCTCCCCTCGTATTCGAGTCCAAAATTATAGGGCGGTGAAGTTAAAACAAGGTCAATGCAATTATCCGGCAGGTTTTGTAATCCTGATTGACTATCACCGCAGATAATTTGATTTTCAAAAGCATCAGGAATCGGATTATTATCCCTTAAGAAGTTTTGACTCTTCGCATAAAAATATTTACCCCGGCGACCTTCTTTTAATGAACGATTTTTAACCTTTCGTTCATTATTATAATCCACATAAATCCGTTTTCCATTTTTAACACCATAACTTTTTATTCTACCAATTGATTGCTCAATATCATTGAATATATTTTTTGTTTCCGTTCCATAATCAGACATAATGGTTTGTTTAATTTGTGAAAATTTCTGAAAATCCAAAGAGTTCAACATGATAGAAATGGTTTGGTCATAAATCGAAACATAAAAATCATTTGGATTAAAAAATGTATTTAGCTCCAAGAGAGCTTTCTTTCCCTTAAAGTCCAATGGAGAATTAAGGTTAACTGTAATCTCTTTGTATGGGTTCATGTGCAGGGAAAATTACCGTTTATAAAACCACATATCAATATGGGAAAGTCGTTTGAACAAATAATCTAATGCTGCTCTCGTTGAATTGAGAAATTAATCTCAGAGGGCTTTGCAAAGCCCTCTTTTAATAGAAAATAGTGCCTTAATCAAGATGATCGCGGCAAGATATTATTCGGTCGA
The DNA here is from genome assembly GCA_046861385.1 of Fidelibacterota bacterium. Classification (GTDB taxonomy): domain Bacteria; phylum Fidelibacterota; class Marinisomatia; order Marinisomatales; family TCS55; genus JADFRD01. Next base: position 4,650 of record JBHHTW010000053.1, read on the forward strand.
CGTTGAATCCGGTTCCGGCGGTTTTGGTTTTTCACCCCAATAATTCGGGCGGGTTTGAAGTTGATATAAAATATTTTCATTCGTTTGAAATACTTCCTTATCATTACCGACTCGAACGAAATTCTTACTCCATTCAGACTTTGATCTACCAAAGATGGCAGAACCAATTTCACTTCCATTTTGATCGAATAATTCCAATCGAACACCATTGGAATCATCTACAGAATAGGTATTCCATTTTTCAGGATTTTTTGAAATCATGGTTTCACGCTTCACATTCAATGACTTGGTTAAAAAATTCTTTATAGTGAATTTTTTAACATTTAAGGAATCATTTCCGGTAATTTCCCATAAAGTATCCTTTCTGGTAAGCTCGATGGTTTGATCTCCTTCTGTAATAACAAAACTTGAAATGTCATCCGGTTTCACAGGAAAAATTTCAACAGCGCTCGTTGTGTGTTTTCCCTGATTAGAAATGTTGATAACATATATTGCTGATAAACCAGCGATGGCGATGAGAATAATTTTCCATTGTTTAGTCATACATTTCCTCCAACATTTGAGCTCTTTTACGCTGTTTTCGCAACCGGATAAAACCAAATGAAACAATTAACAATGAAGGCAGAATAATATTGATCCACTTCCAGGTTTTTTTGGCGCTATCTTCAATTTCCTGAAGAGGTCGGTTGGTAATTTCTCTGGAACGAAGGGCAATCAAATCCTCGTCTCCCGCTAAATAGTCCACTGCATTCATAATAAAAATATGATTGGCAGGGATACCACCGCCACCTTCATCTGCAAAGAACTTTGAATCAGAAATCAGGATAATTTGGCTGGCAATATTTGTTTGATCATTAAGGATATTTGATCTGGCTGCAAGTAGTTTTCCCGGACTATTTAACCGATTCAAAACCGGATTTGCTCTTGGATCCGGATTCAAATTATACTGACCGGTCATGGTGGATGATCTGTTTGAACTGGAGAACAAAGGTGTAATGGTATAACCGGTGTCTGCAATAATTTCACTGGCAAACATGACAGTCAACTGTTCCAGGCCATTTACCATCGATTCGTCCGGATTAAATTTTGTAATGATGGGCAAAAAAGGATACTCCATGGGAACATTCATTCTAATAAATCCCATATTTTGCTGAACACTAACACTGCCGCATTGATGGTCAAGAACCAGGTTTTTCTCTAGCTGAAAACCATAACCTGACAGCAGGTCAAAAATGTCAGATTGAATCGGTGTTGCCTTTTGGGTTTGAATATCCGTATCTATTCTCCCCTGGGCGATGAATACATTTCCCCCTCGATCAATAAATGAAACCAAATTCGTTTTGGTATCAGCTGACAAGGAGTCCAAAACACCATTGACTAAAAGGACATCAATTTCATTTGGTACCGGTTTATCCAATACAATCTTTCTTACCTGGTAGCGCTGCCTGAGCAATGAGGAAATATTTTGATTTTTTATCCCAGGATTTTCTTCAAGAGCAGCAACGGCAATTACCTTTTTATCTTTATCGACCAGTTTTTTAATCTTTGTTGTTATTTCGTATTCTAATCCGGTTGTGGATTGAATTAATGGAATGATTTCCTTTTGATCTTCGTAATTTAAAGTCATTCCCATTAGTACTCGTTTCACTTCAACTTTATCGTTTTCAACCACTTGAAGCTGAACCGACTGAATTCCTGCTTTTTGCGCTTCTTCTTCAAGTTTCTCATTCGTTTCTGGAATATAGAATTCAAATCGAATATTTCCGTCAGAATAAGCAGCATATTCTTCCAATATATCCTGAAGATAGCGGCGGTTATTACCATATTCACCGGGAAGATCATCAGAAAAATATACTTTCAAAGTCAGGAGATCATCAATTTGACCCAATACTTTTTTACTGGAGTTGGAAAGGGAGTACATTTTATTATCAGTGAGGTCAAATCGGAAAAACCAGTTTCTGGAAATCAAGTTGACCAAAATAAGTATTACCACCAACGCAGTAATGGAAAAAATGATTGATTTTTTCTGTTCAAATTTCATCGTTTCAACCCCACTTTCTTGCGTCGAGGGTTCTGATAGTAACGTAAAGAAAAAACCCGATCAAAGAAATGAAGTAAATAATATTTCTCGAATCCATTACACCTCTTGAAATATTTGACAAATGAAAATTTATGCTTAAGAATTGAACGACCCCTGCGATGGATACGGGAATAAAAACAAGCATCCAATCCATCAAAAAGAAAACCAGCACTAAAAAGACTCCAATGATGAATGCCACCACTTGGTTTTCGGTTACACTGCTGGCAAATGTTCCCACGGCTGAATAAACCGCCCCGACAAATGCCAATCCCAGGTACCCGCTTAATACTGCCCCATAATCTATATTGGTTCCGACATACATCAATGTAATGAGATGAATTACCGTTGCCAATAATCCCAAAAGAATTAGTGTGAATGCAGCCAGAAATTTTCCCAGAACAAATTCATAGGTTTCCATGGGAAGAGTATCAATCAGTTCTATGGTTCCAATATTTTTCTCTCTTGCAATCAGTCCCATTGAAACTGCCGGGACAAAAAACAAATAAATGAGAGGAACTATGTTGAAGAGTGAACGCATATCGGACTGGTTGAATAAGAAAAACGTATTAACAAAAAAATAACCATTAATGACGGCAAATATGATAAGGAAAATATAAGCCATAGGGCTATTGAAGAAGGTACGTAATTCTTTCAGGAAAACGGATCTTGTATTACGCATTGCCGCCCTCCGTGACTGTCAAAGTTCTAAATACATCTTCCAGATTGGCACTGTGAGGAACCATCGATAAAATCACCCATCCCTTTTCCACAGAATATTTAAATATTTTTTCCCGGGGATCTTCTTCCCGTGAATACTGTAATTGAAATTGATGTCCATTGGCAATGTCATTCATCTTAAGAAGTTCAATTCCCGGGATCGAATCAACCAAATGATGAATATCATCTGTCGTTGAAAGATTGGTCTCCATCGATAAGAGTACATTTCCCATAAAATTTCTCATGAGCTCATCGCTGGTTCCATCGGCAACAATTTCACCTTCGTGAATGATCATAATCCGATTCACCGTTACCTGAATTTCCTGTAAAATATGACTGGACATGAGAACCAGTTTTTCCTTTCCAACCCTTTTAATCAATTCACGAATTTCAACAATCTGATTTGGATCAAGTCCTGTTACCGGCTCATCCAGAATTAAAATTTCCGGATCATGAATCATGGCGGCTGCAAGCCCTATTCGTTGTCTATACCCTTTAGAACACTCAGAAATTAATTTATGAATAACACCTTTTAACCCGCATTGTTCGACTACTTTATGCAGCGCTTCACGAAATGGCTTCCCCGTAATGCCTCTGATGTCCGAAATGAAGGATAAATAGTCATGGACAACCATTTCGCCATAAAGAGGATTCAACTCAGGTAAATATCCAATTTTTCTCTGAATCTCTTTGGCATGATCTATTATGTTCAAATCATCTACCTCCACCCTGCCGGCTGTAGGTGATAAATAACCGGTAATCATTTTTAAAGCAGTGGTTTTTCCGGCGCCATTCGCTCCCAGAAACCCAACAATTTCACCATCATTTATTTCGAAGTTGATGGACTTAACCGCCTGGACTTCATTATAGTTTTTAGATAAATCGGTGACCTTAATCACTGTCTGTTTTCTCCTTTATTACTAAAGTTTATTTATAGTAAAAACGATATGTTAACCAAAATCATTTAAAAAAGTTCCGGCGAATTTATAAACATTATTGTCATATTTCAACGAAGAGCCTGGCAGAAATTTTTTATATCCGTTTTTGTCAAAAAATGTCGGATTATTCTTGTCTTAACAAAGGTTTAATCTTCATAAAGCAGATGAATTCAATTTTTTTCAGTAATATTGAATATGGCTGGCTAAATGAAATGATTAAATGATTGAGCATTCGGGTTTGATACGCTAAATGAGTAACTGATGGTTTATTCTTTTATACCAAGAGAAAGGTTGTGGATATAATGGACTTGCCCCGGAGATTCACACTTAATATTCTAATAATGGATAAGTCCACTCCGAAAAGGTTGAATCCGATTCAAAATCATCTTTTCAACCGTACGATAGACATTCTTGTCTGTCGGTGTGCAGACAGGAAT
>JBHHTW010000054.1:0-8813 GCA_046861385.1 Fidelibacterota bacterium
GACCGCCCTCCGCTCCGCTTCGCTCCGCTCCGGTCGGACACTCAATTTTGCTACCAATTACCCCCCACGCATTGAGCGACCGCCCTCCGCTCCGCTTCGCTCCGCTCCGGTCGGACACTCAATTTTGCTACCAATTACCCCCCACGCATTGAGCGACCGCCCTCCGCTCCGCTTCGCTCCGCTCCGGTCGGACACTCAATTTTGCTACCCACACCCCCCACTAAATTGAGTTACTTACACTCATACTTTTTCCAATCCGTTTTATGCACATTCAAATTTTAGTGCCATTTTTAGCTGCCCTTAAAAAAATACCCCGTGCTTGTGCATTCTCCGCTTTGACACTTCCAATTTCAGCTTTTCCTTTCACCCCTTCCTCTCCCTGCCCCCCTGCCCCCCAAGTCTCTCTTTCCCACAGCCGGGACGGCCAAAAAAAAGCCCCAATATCACGCTGCACACAGGCGGGGCGGCTTGTCCGCAAGCTACCAAGCCCCCCCGCCTCTCCCTCCGCATTTTTTTTTGTCCGCCCCGACATTACCCGGCATACACTTAACATAAAGTGAGTTATATCCGCAATCTTTTCGCTTTTCTTGTTTTACCATGCTTATTGCCCTGAAATATAACAACTTTATGTTTCGTTCCTGCCTCGCACACTTGGGGGGCAGGGGGGCAGGGAGAGGCCGCCCGCCCCTGACGCTGCTGAAAATTGGAAAGCAAATCGGAGTCCACTGTTGTGCACGATTGACGCGCTTGACCGGATGGGCTTTCGCCTTGATTCGCCAGGTTTCGCTTCTTTGACCGACAGCTCCGCCCCCGCCCCGCACTGATGCCTGACGGTGCACCCGTGACTGATTCCGTGTGTAGTGGTGTGGCTGCTTGATTTCCTTGACATATTCCCATTTTCCCGCCCCATTTTCCCACCCGCCTGCGTGACCGGACGATGGACGCACCGAGCACGGACGATGGACGAATCGTTGATTTTGACGTTGAATCTTGAAATTTCGACAAAACCGGATAATTCTTCGATGAAAGGTTTTGGCGTATCCGTGTTATTCCGGTGTTATTAAATTTGCTTGTTTTGATGTTTTCAAAACATTATTCTATCTTTGTCCAAACAAACCTCAAAACTTTTCAATCATGGCAAAACTCAAACTTTCCGGCCTGCTCTCAGGCCTCTCCGGCAAGATTAACGGATCCGTTGCCGCTCGCAATCGTGGCGGTGCATATCTCAGGACTAAAGTCACACCATCCAATCCACAGACGGCAGCACAATCAACTGCCCGTAACCTGATGACGCAGTATGCGCAAGCATGGCGCGGCCTGACTGTTGCCCAACGTGCCGCTTGGAATGGCGCTGTTGATGGTTTTCAGACGACCGATGTCTTCGGAGATCTGCGCACTCCGTCAGGTGAGAACCTTTACATTCGGCTCAATATCAATCTGGAAATTGCAGGAGGCACGCCTATTACCACGCCCCCCGCACCTTCTTCTGTTGCAGCACTCGATAGTATTTCACTGGCTGTTGTTGGTGGAGTGTCATTCGATCTCACATTTGCACCAACCCCTATACCAGCCAGCACGGCCATGATGGTGGAAGCCACAGCCGGAATGTCTCCAGGGATCAACAACTTTAATTCACGCTTGCGGAAGATTGCAGTCCTTGCGGCAGCTACTGCCTCGCCCCAAGATTTGAACACGCAGTATGAAGCCAAATTCGGTACCACGGTAACGGGCCAGAAATATGGCGTCAGATGCAAGCAGATAAGTACAGTTACTGGCCTTGTCAGTGGCTCGCTGAAAGATTCTGCAATCGCTTCCTGATCTTCCTTCCTGCTTTTCAGCAGCGTTCTTTCCTTTCGTGTCAGCAAAAGAAAAAGGGGGGCTACTCGCCCCCCTTTCTCTTTGCCCGGTGTTCCGCTTTACAGCTTCTCCAGCTCTTTGTATAGCTCGATTAGTTTTTTTTCCATTCTGATTTTTGCTTCTAGCATCAACTTCATCACAGCCCCATCTCTCATCACATCGTCAGTGAATCTAACTTGTCTTGTTTCCTGTTGAAACATGACAAGTGTATAGTCTCCGCTTTCAACTAATCTATTGAGCTTATTCATTTTCTTTTCAACCTGTTCTATGTCACAGATCACTTTGTTCGCTTTTCTGTATGATTCTACTTTCATTGTTCTAAATTTTGCAATGTTCCCTGGTTCCGCCAGGTCGGTTTTCAATCTATTCTTGGCAATCGCAATCCGGTGGCGGCACCATATTGCGCTCTGGCGCAACATTACCTTCTTCTCCGCACTTGCGGCATTTGCCATAATACCATCCGGCACTCCCGGCTATATACCAAGCAGCTTTTGCAGCCGGTCTGCTTTCTCCGGCAATCCTATACACGTCATAAAAATCAGTTCTCCGACCATACTTGCCCGTATGGTGCCATTCGTCTGCTATCTCTCCCTTCAACTTCTCCCTCGCCTCTTTCTGTGTAATTCCCATCAGCTTTGCCAACTTTGGCACAGCCCTCGTTAATGGGTGCAGGCCTCTCTCCTCGGCCCGGAGGGCATTATCTGAACTGCCCTGACCTTTAAAAATATACTTCATCGTGTCCATAATCCTAATTTTAAGTCCTTCCGGGAATCTGCCCGGTCAGTTAATTTCCTTTTTCAAATATACCCCACCCCCCCGCCTGATCTTAACCTACTTTCCTCAATTCCTTACAATGTAAGGTTGTGCCGGTTTTATGTCATTTCTGCCAATTTTGCCCAAAATCTTACAATGTAAGGTTTTGACCGTTTTTGTATCTTTGTCAAATGGCAATCATCCAATATAGCGGCCTGGTGACGAGCATGAAGGGAAAAATGGGCGGTGCCGTCCTCTCCGGTGGCAAGGCTGGCAACATCATCCGCAACAACTATTGGTGGAAGCGGCCATGCTCATCCCGTTGGGGAGTATCGCGCTCAAAACAAGCCTACCTCTCCCAACAATGGCGGGACCTCACATCTGCCGAGCGTACTCAGTGGAATGCCGCAGCCAGCTCTTTTCCTTTCGTTGACAAATTCGGCAACCCCTACACCGCATCCGGTTATCAGGTGTTTATTTCTCTCAATCGTTCAGTCATGCAGGTTGGCGGCTTGTTCATGACCACCCCCCCCGCTCCCGGCATTGTCTTTGACATCGGCACGCTCACCCTTGCTAACAATGCTATGGGTAAACTCTCCGCTTTTTGGACCAATGGCTTGGGTGCTTCTGATGCCGTTCAGGTCTTTGCCGCACCCCCCCTCAGCCCTGGTCTTTCCTTCCGGCCTGGCAATCTCAAATTACTTAAATATACTTCTGCTCCCGGTTCTGCTGAACTTGATATTGAAACTGAATATCTTGCCGCATACGGCCACAAGCCATCTGCCGCACAGATCTGGATTCAATCGCAGACAGTTAACACCACCACCGGTCAGCATGGCTCACAACAGACCGCCTCGTACATCGTTCCTTAATCCCTGCCATGACTATTGGAGGAGAAAAACCTGCATACATCTGGACCCTGAACGGTTCTGCATGGTATCTCATTGACACATTAGCCGATTCTGTAATCCTTGCCGAATCATACACTGGCTTAGGAGCCACAACATGGCAAATACCCCGCTCCCTTTTTCTCTCTCAATTCATTGACGCCCAAAACCTACCTAAACCATCCTCATTTTTGAAATTCACCCCTTATTCTGCCTGGTCTCTCCGTTTGCTCAATACTGCCTACTCCGGTGCTTGCCTCACCGCCCGTAGAGACAGTGACAACACAACCACAGATATCGGTTTTGTTGACAATTACATCATGGATATTGCCAGCTTCAACGCTTTCATCGGTGCCGGCTCAGGTTACTGTCAAATACTATTTGATCAATTCGGCAGCAACAACATCAGTCAGTCCACCCTCTCCCTCCAGCCCCTCATCTCTCCCTCCGGTGGCAGCTTTTCACGCCCCACCCTACAATTTGATGGCACAGACGATTATTTGCAAAACAATCTCATTGCTTCCATATTCACAGGCACAGACGTTGAGTTTTCCTTCTGCATTCTCCTGCAAGACACAACCTCAGGCGATACTGCTTCTGCTTTCGCAGCCGCTCAAACAGGTTCATCCATCAACATCTCCGCCCTTGCCACCCAACCCACCAATGACTATACTATGTTCCGTTCAGACTCCGTTGGTTCTACTGATTCTGCCGTTTTTGGTTCGTTCACGCCTGGTAACTACCATATTATTGCAGGTCTTCACTCCGGTAACCTTTGGCATCTGTTCGTAGATCAGCAGCATTTCACACCCTCCTTTGTTTCACTTGCCGCCATCAATCCCGATAACTTCTCCCTTGGCATTGTAATCTCTCCTTCTCCCGTTTTTCCACTCTCCGGTAGCATATCTGAATTTTACCTGTGGGACCGCAACATAGGCGATTCAGAGCTATCTAACCTCATTCAAAATATGAACTATTTTTACGGAGTTTACTAAATGCCCTTCAAATTCAACATCTCAAAACCTATTGTTCTCGATCTGTTCTGTTGTGCCGGTTTAGCTGCCGAAGGTTATATAAGAGCAGGTTTTCAGTGTATTGGTATTGACAACAAACCCCCATCTTCCTACCCTGGTCTATTCTTTAAATCTGACTGGCGTACCGGTTTCCGCTCCCTCGCCCCCCTCGCTGATGTTATTCATGCCTCGCCTCCCTGCCAGGAGTACTCCCGCCTCAAAGCATTCACTCACGTAACCGGTTCTGATTTTCTTCCTGATGTAGTGCAAGCTTTGCAAGCATCCGGCAAACCCTATATCATTGAAAATGTCACATCCGCACCCCTTCCGAACCCTTTCACCTTAACAGGTACCATGTTCGGCTTGCCTATTCTGAAAAAACGTGCCTTTGCTTCAAACGTCCTGATTTTCGTTCCACCCCGCACCAAAGAAAGATCAATTAACCCAATTACCGTTGCAGGTCACGTATTTTCAGCCCCCTTAGTTCGCAAACTTTACAACATACTCCGCCCTATTACCCGCCACGAAATCGCAGAAGGCATCCCACCCCACTACACACATTTCATAGGCAACCAGCTTATGACCTACCTAACAAAACAAAATACCTGCTCGGAAAGGGTATAAAAGTGCAGCACACATCTTTGCACAACCTTTCATTATCACTCCCTGCCACCCTGTCTCGCTTCCCTCCTCTTTTTTCCTTTTTCCTTTGAGTTATCAACAATCTATCAACATCCTTTTTGTGCCTGTATTTTGCAGTTTTCAACAATCCAACCCCCCACCCTTGCCCCCTACTGTCATCTTGGCATTTTATTTTTTCTGTCCTTTGTAATTGAATTGTCCGCTCTGTCTGTGCACTTGACACCGGACGACTTTCACGGGCAGGAGCCAGGGGCCTAAAAAACCCCTGGTTTCTTTCTCTTAATCTTAAAGCTGACATATGAATTCAACATTTGATCTTTCTTCACTTTCGCCCGACTCCCTTTATAAATTCCTTAACACACTCAAACTATGCTACCATCAAAGCATATTCCGGGTAACTTCTGATATTGTTAACATGAAAGGTTTTGCAGAACCCAAACTATACCACGAGCTAATCCATTACCGCAAACGTTTGAGCCGGATACATACCGCGCTCATTCGTTTATCATACCGTCCAGATCTGAAACCGCAGACCAAACCCCACAACAGCCAGGTCAATGCGTGAATATTACGCTGACAAGGTCTACATTTACCCCACCTACATGGTGACTGTGCCCCAATACACAGGAGAATCTTCCGGTAACCGCTCATATTCGACCGAATCCCTCAAAAATCTTGAACACAACACCCATTCCGGTACACTCTCCCGCAAAGCCAAAACCAAATTGCGCAACGCACTTCACTGGCTTGGCAATGCTTCAACAACCAAAAAAGTATGGATTAAAGCACAAAAGAGGCATTTCAATTTTAAATTGGCTTTCGTTACCCTTACAATTCCATACTGCAAACATTCCTGGTCTGATCAGCGAATCAAATCAGAACTACTTCACCCCTTCATTGTATGGATGCGCAAGCAACACGGCCTGAATAACTTTGTATGGAAAGCCGAAACACAAAAAAACGGCATGTTGCACTTTCACATTTGTATTGATATCTTCATCCATTACAACCAAATCCGTAAAGAATGGAATTCCCTGATGTTTAAATCCGGTATCTTGGATGAATGGATTCAACGCAACCCGGGTAAATCACCACCATCAACAGAAATCAAAGCAGTTCGCAAGATGAAAGATATGGGCGCATACATCGGCAAATATTTTGATAAGTCAGAAGATGATAGAAGATCTGTCACTGGTCGCCTGTGGTCTTGCTCTTATTCCCTATCTGACAAAAACAAGCTTACCGTTTTCCTTTATTCTGATGATTTTCCTAAATTTTACAAACCCATTACTTTTGACTGTCTTTGTGCCACCTATGAACCCTTTTACAACTGCTATTCATTTCCGTATGATGCATGGGGTATATGGCTTAAAGGCCCTGTATTGGATTTGTACAAATCTCACCTTTTCAATATCAGACATGGCACCAATCTCTTATCTGTGCATCAATACCAAATATAAATTCATTGAAAGTTTTAGTTTCATATTCCGGAGGTAAAGACAGCCAAGCCTGCCTTATTTGGAGTGTCAAAAAATATGGCGTTAAAAATGTTGTTGCAGTTTTCTGCGATACTGGTTGGGAACATCCGATCACATACCAACATATTTCAGATTCCTGCAAGGCATTAAATGTTAATCTTGTTACTATTAAAAGCAAAAAATATGATGGTATGATTGACATGGCCAAAAAAAAAGGAAGATTTGCCTCTACCATGGCCAGGTTTTGTACTGTTGAATTAAAATCCCACCCAATGATTGATTACATTTTAGATCAAAACGAACATCTTCTAATAATACAAGGCATTAGAGCTTCTGAAAGTAGAAACCGAAAAAAGATGCAAAAACAATGTACTTTTTTTAAATACTACTTTGAACCCTATAATAACAAAGGCAGAACCTTCACCTACAGAAAAAAAGACATCACAAAATTCATCAGTAAATATTCTGCTGACATATTAAGACCAGTATTTAATTGGTCAGCCCAAGAAGTAATTAACTATATTCTTGACAATGGTCAGCAACCTAATCAATTATATCGTCAGGGTTTTCTTAGGGTTGGCTGCTTTCCTTGCTTTATGGCTCGTCACCATGAAATTCTTGAAATATTAAATCGTTACCCTGAAAGATTTTACGAACTTGAAAAATTTGAAGAAGAAATACATTCATCCTTTTTCAAAATCGACTACATCCCAAAAATTTTTAGAACTGGCTATGATAAAAAAAGTGGCAAATCATTCACAAAAGCATGTGATGTTAGAAAATATCTAAACAATAAAAACCTTACCCTTGATATGTTTGAAAAAGAAACAATAAGCTGTTCGAGTTACTACCATCTTTGCGAATAACAAACTTTTCAATTTTAAATTCAAAATTCCATATATCTATGACAAAAAAATCCAACATCCTCCCGATTGATATACTCTTCATTTGCACCGGAAACAGGGACCGTTCCAAAACCGCTGAAATAGTTATCAATAAGCGATTCCCTAAATTTGTATGCAAATCTGCAGGAACACACAGCGTAATGTGCCAGCTTAACGGTTCGCAACTTGTCAATCAGCGCCTGGTCAATGCATCCGAATCTATTGTGTTCATGCAGCCCTATCATTACATCATGACCGCTTTTCATTTTATGTTGCCGCCTGATCAGCAACACCATATCTGGAACATCCATAAATCCCATAAATTTATGGAGGAAGATCTGATCAATGAAATTCTCAAAAACTTTCGTTCAACATTTCATGTCTAACATTTAAAATCTCAATCCATGGACAAAAAAAACATCAAATCTCATCTCCAACGGCATATTGTTTCACTCCAAAAATCAAAACACATTGCCCGGCAAATTGCCAAAGTTGATCCAAATGAAGCCGACCAATCATCTATTGCTCGCCTGGTTGATATTCAGGAAAAAGCACATGCTGAACTTGCCTACTGGCTCGCCCTTGCGGTAGAAATTCAATCCAAGCCCCGGAACCCCAACGATTTTACTTTGCAACATTGCGAAAACAACATTGCTTCCATGATGGAACTGATTGCACTAAATTCAGGTGTGCTGCATAAAATTCTCCATTCTCCTAAATTCGCTCATTTAATACCTAAAAACTGATGCCTATCAATTACAAAGACTATCCGGCCAACTGGAAAGATGTAATCCGACCTGACATTCTCAGGCGTGATGGCTACAAATGTAAATTTTGCGGAGTTCCAAATCATGTTGTCGGCTACCGGTTGCCGAACAAATCATTCCATATATGCGATGATTTTGAGCTTCACTGGTGCCAACGAAAAGGAATCAAAACATTTAAAATCGTTCTCACTATTGCACACCTTGACCAAGACCGCACCAACAATGATTATTCCAACCTTGCCGCCCTTTGCCAGCGCTGTCATAACCGCCTGGATGCACCCTACCGAGCTATGCACAGGCGCAAATCCCGCTCCCGTTAATGGTGTGTTTCCAAAACACAAAAAACACACAAATAACACACAAATAACACACTGATAACAAACCACACACACACGAGCAACCCACCACACACGCACACATAAGGCAGGAAAAGGGCGAAAATGACAAAAAAATGACGGAAAAATAACGCTTCAATGTGATGCCGCCTGATCACTCCGTTGCAACCCTATTATAAATAACTACCCAATTGCGG
>JBHHTW010000055.1:0-8777 GCA_046861385.1 Fidelibacterota bacterium
TTGTGTACTTTTTTTCATGGACTCACAGGAAAAAATTAACACCCTGCGCAAAATAATTGATGATTATGATGATCAAATATTAAATCTGCTGATCAAACGATTTTCTATATCAAAAGACATTGGAGACATTAAAAAAGCTAATGGTCTTGAAATCGATGATCCCATACGGGAACAAGAGATTATTATTCAACTTTCCAATAAACTCAAAGGAGTGCTGGATGAAGAGGACATTGCGGCGATTTTTAGTCCCATATATCAAATTTCTAAAAAATTGCAAACAAGGGATTCGTAAATCATTTAACCTGAAAACGGTATTTAAAACCCCGTGCCCCTGTATTTTCTACAATCGAGTATACCGTGATATTAATTATTGATAACTATGATTCCTTTACTTATAACCTGGTTCAATCGATTGGACCAATAAATCCGGATATAAAAGTTGTCTTAAATAATCAAATCAATATCGATGATATTTCGGATTGGGACCCGTCCCACATCATCATTTCTCCAGGACCAGGCAGACCAGAACACGCAGGTCAATCGATGGCGATCATTCAGCGCTTTGGCAACACTATTCCGATTCTTGGAGTTTGTTTGGGACATCAATGTATTGGATCTGTTTACGGAGCTGAAATAAAACAAGCCAAACAAATTCTTCATGGCAAAATATCACTGATCCATCATTCTCAAACACAAATATTTCAAAACATCCCATCTCCTTTTCATGGAGCACGGTATCATTCATTATCAATTGACAGTGTCCCCGATCAATTTTATAAATCAGCATGGACAAATGATGGAGAAATCATGGCTATTGCCCATAAAGAAAAACTTATTTTCGGTGTCCAATTTCATCCTGAATCGTTTTTAACACCGGCAGGTTTTAAGCTTCTTGAGAATTTTCTCAATGTTTAGCCGGATTCCTGAAGATAGTAAGCCCGTTGTGTTCATTGGGAATCGTGATTCAAACTGGGGAAATCTGGCAGCGTGGAATCCAATTGATTCTATTTCTCTTTCCATAGAAGACTCACCTGAAACAATCATTCAGTTTGTAAAGGAATATTCCGGGAAATTCATTGCCGGTTTCTTAGTGTACGAATATGGTGCAAAAAGACTTGACGTCCCTGTTTATCCGTTGATGGCAGGCTTTCCGGCAATACATTTTCGAGCTTACGAATCTTTTCAAACATTTAGTGAATTTGATATCGTTAACACATCAAAATGGCTCTCATTTACTCCAACGATTACAAAAGAAAACTACTGTCTGAATTTTGATCGTATCATAGATTATATCAAACAAGGGGAATTCTATCAATTAAATTACACCTACCCCATGGTCTCTTCAACTGAACTGTCCCCAAGGGTACTTTTTCAATGTTTACGTGCAAAGAATAATGTGGGATACTCTGCTTATATTGAAGATGACAATTGGGTAATTCACAGTCTTTCTCCTGAACAATTTATTTCCATTCAGGATCGAATGATTTCAACGAAACCGATCAAGGGTACCATCGCTCGGAACCATGTTTCTAAGTTAGATGAAAAAAATCTCAACCTTTTACTTGCGAGTCAAAAAGATCAGGCAGAACTGTATATGATTATTGATTTATTACGAAACGATTTGGGAAAAGTGTGTGAATATGGTTCAGTGCAGGTCAAGGAATCAAAGTCCGTTCAAAAACTGGAAAAAGTATTTCATACTTATGGACGAATCAATGGAAAATTAAAACATAATATTCATCCCGTTGAGGCTCTGATTTCTATGCTTCCAAGTGGATCCATATCCGGTTGTCCGAAAAAACGTGTTTGCGAGGCAATCTATGAATTGGAAAACTCAGCTCGTGGTATTTATACAGGAAACATCGGATATATTCTACCGGACGGTACGCTTCAATTCAACATTGCAATCAGAACTGTTTTTCAACAGAAAAATGATTTATTACTGGGTGTAGGCGGAGGAATTACAATCGGTTCACTAATGGAAGATGAATTCAGCGAATCGATAGCTAAGGCAGCTTCCTTTCAACCATGATTAAAGCACTTATCAATAAAAGATGGGAATTGGTTCCTAATAAAAATTTAGAAATTGGGGGAGATTCT
Organism: Fidelibacterota bacterium; assembly: GCA_046861385.1. Classification (GTDB taxonomy): domain Bacteria; phylum Fidelibacterota; class Marinisomatia; order Marinisomatales; family TCS55; genus JADFRD01. The sequence continues at coordinate 2,101 of JBHHTW010000055.1, forward strand.
TTTGCTTATAAATCAGGACTATACGAAACATTCAGAACGTTGAGTTTCAAACCGGTTTTTTTCAATTTGCACATGGATAGACTTTATAATACAGCGCTTCAAACCAGTTTGAAAATTCACTATTCAAGAGAAGAACTCCATGGAATGGTTCATTCTGTAGTGTCCGATTTTTCTGAACCAAATCAGCGCGTACGCGTAATAGCTGCCCCTGATGATCTCATTATTTATACATCTCCGCTGAACCTTGATCAAGAGATTTATGATGGGGTGAAAGTTTTGGCCCTTAACGCCAGCAGAAAAATTCCAGCTATAAAAACAACAAATTATCGAACCTGCCTCTCCGCTTGGGAAAAAGCACATGAAGCCGGTTGTTTCGAGGCAATTTTAACAGATAATAATGGTGACATATTCGAAGGCAGTAGGAGTAATGTATTTTGGGTAAAAAAGGGTAAATTGTTCACGCGCCAATTTGATATACTGCCGGGAGTCACTCGGGAAATTATTATCTTAAAATTCTCGTTTCCTGTTGTCTTCAGTAATTTGAATAGGATTGATTTTAAGCAAATTGATGAATTATTTATTACAAATAGTGGTCCTGGTATAGTACCTGTAACGCAGGTTAACGACACTATTATCAGGAATGGCACTGTTGGAAAAATAACAAGAAAATTATTAAATGATTACACTACATGGATAAAAAATGATGTCGAAAATTATAAATTACCACTATTCAATTTTCGATTGTGAGACGTCAATTTATGTTTATGCCATAGACCCTTAATCCATTATGATCAGAACTATTTAGAAATACTGACCATTTAAATAAAATTGGTTGGCACACGTTAATTTTTACCTTAAAATTCACTTACTGGAAAATCAATAATGGAAACGAAGTATTACTATCAAACTATTTTTAACGACGGGTTGAGGATCGGTCGCTGAAGACGTTTTGTCTTCTACTGACTTCAACCCCGGTTAAACAATCGGGGTTTTTTATTGTCAAATAATATCAAAATCGGAATTCAGGGCGGAAAAGGCAGCTTTTCGGAGCAGGCAGCATATGAATTTGCCCATAATCATGGATTCAGTGGAGCATATATTGAATATCTCATTTCATCTGAAGCAGTGTTGAAATCAGTGGAGGATGAATCAATAGATTATGGTATTTTTGCTATGGAAAATGCCCAGGGAGGAGTAGTGATCGAAAGTGTAGAAGCCCTGGCGATACATCGCTGTGATATAATCGAAATGTTTCATATTCCCGTAGATCAAAACCTACTGGGGCAAACCGGAATCCATCTTGGAGACGTAACTGAAATCCATTCTCACCAGCAGGCACTCCGGCAGTGTAAAGATTATTTAAGTGAACACTTTTGGACTCGTCCGCTCATCGAAGAAGATGATACTGCTGAAGCCGCCCGGCGATTGGCAGAGGGAAAACTCCCTGCAACTGCAGCTGTAATTGCCAATAAAGCCTGTGCTGATTTGTACAAACTTGAAATTCTCGAAGAAAGTATTCATGATTTAAAACATAATCTTACATTGTTCCTTGGAGTAAAAAAACTGGCGGATTCATGAATAGTGTGGGTTTAATCGGGTTTGGTCGTTTTGGAAAAGTCTTGACGAATGTTCTTCGAAAAGGATTTTCAATTAAAGTATTTGACTTAATGACCCAGCCTCTCTTTCCTGGTGTAGATTTTGTTGATCTCGATGCTGTTTTGATGGAAAAAGTCATTTTTATAGCGGTGCCAATCAGCCATTTTGAGACAGTCGTCGCCGACATTGCACCAAAATTTTCCAACGAAACAACGATTATTGATGTGTGCTCGGTCAAAATTCATCCTGTAGACGTTATGAAAAATTATCTTCCGGATTCGGTTGGAATTATTGCCACTCATCCCATGTTTGGGCCAGACTCTTTTATGTCGAACCAACGCTTGAAAATGATGATGAATAATACGAGAGATACCCATCATCAATTTGATTTCTGGAAAGGATTTTTCACCGATCAGGGAATCCAAATCCTGGAAATGACGCCTGATCACCATGATGAGTTGGCCGCTCAGACTCAAGGTGTTACCCATTTTTTAGGTCGAATGTTAAAAGAGTTCGGCATTAGAAAAACATCGATTGATACCCAAGGGTTTCGGGATCTTTTAGACCTGGTAGATCAAACGTGTAATGATACTTGGGAATTATATACTGATTTACAATTTTATAACCCCTACACCAAAGCCATGATTGAAAATTTAAAACAAGCAACTGAAACTTTGGATAGGCAATTAATGGATATGCACCGTGAAACAATGGAAAACTAACAGCTGGAAAAAATTTACAGCTCGGCATATCCCTGATTATCCGGACAAGAATCATTTATTGGGTGTGGAAAAAACACTCAGCGGATTTCCCCCCCTAGTTTTTGCCGGTGAAGTTCGTTCTTTAAAACGAACGCTGGCTGATGTATCTGACGGTAATGGATTCTTACTTCAGGGCGGGGATTGCGCAGAAAGTTTTTCTGAATTTCATGCTGATAACATTCGGGATACATTTAGAGTCATTCTCCAGATGGCGGTTGTATTGACTTCGGGAGCAAATTTGCCGGTAGTCAGAGTGGGACGTATGGCAGGTCAATTTGCTAAACCCCGTTCCAACCCAATTGAAACCATTAATGGAGTTGAGCTACCAAGTTATACTGGCGACATTATAAACGATATCCGTTTTGATACTGATAAACGACAACCTGATCCCGACCGGATGCTTAAAGCCTATTCCCAAGCTGCTTCCACATTAAATCTTTTGCGGGCATTCGCCGATGGCGGTTATGCAGATCTTCGTCATGTGCAATCCTGGAATATGGGATTTGTAAAAAGCGGACCGCAGGGAGAACGGTATCGGCATTTGGCAGACAGGATTCAAGAGAGCTTGAATTTTATGGAAGCTCTGGGCATCACATCATTAAATACACCCCAGCTGAGGCAAGTTCAATTTTTCACCAGCCATGAATTATTGCTATTACCCTATGAGGAGGCTCTCACTCGGATGGATTCTACATCTGGCAATGTATATAATACATCTGCACATTTTCTGTGGATTGGTGATCGAACACGGTTTCTAGATAGCGCTCATGTGGAGTTTTGTCGCGGAATTGAAAATCCAATCGGAATTAAATGCGGACCAACCATGGATAGAGAGGAACTCATTCAACTCCTGGATATTTTAAATCCAAATAATGAAGCCGGACGAATTACACTTATCACACGGTTTGGCCATGATAGGGTGAAAGATTATTTACCAAAATTAATTCAAAAGATTCAACAGGAAGGACGGACAGTCGTTTGGTCCTGCGATCCTATGCATGGGAATACAATCAAGAGTAGAAACGGAATTAAAACTCGTCAATTTGATCAAATTATTGAAGAAGTAAAACAGAATATTATCATTCACCAAGGGGAAGGCTCCCATCCTGGAGGTATCCATTTGGAAATGACCGGGCAAAATGTGACAGAATGCACCGGTGGATTGGATAAGATTTCAGAAGCGGATTTATCGGATCGCTATCGGACACACTGTGATCCGCGATTAAATGCAAACCAAGCAATTGAACTGGCTTTTCTGATTGCTGATGAATTGAAACGAAATGGAAATTAATAAATAGACAAGGGTTAATTATTATCAAAATAACGTGTCCATGACTTGGACATGTTATCATTACGTGTCCACATATTGGACTTTTTTGACCATGTAATTAATTTGATCATTTCAGAATAAAACAATCAAGATTAGTTTTTAATGATAAAAGGTGAACTCACTCTCCCGGGAGATAAATCCATCTCCCACCGGGCACTTATGCTGGCTGCTTTGGCTCGCGGAGAATCGCAGATCTCCAACCTTTCCACTGGCGCCGATGTACAAACCACCCGGAAATGCCTGGAAGCTTGCGGCATTGAAATATGGGATGACGGTAATGAAATTATTGTAAAGGGCGGGGATTTTTGTGATCCAAAAGAACCATTGGACTGCGGAAACTCCGGAACCACTGCACGATTATTATTAGGACTACTTGCCGGGCAAGGAATTAACGCCACGTTGATCGGAGACGAGTCCCTTACTTCCCGTCCCATGAATCGTATTTTAGATCCCCTGTCTCAAATGGGTTTGACAGCAGAAAGCAACAAGGGAACATTACCCATCACAATTCATCAAAGCAAATTAACTGGAATACACTATAATACACCCGTCGCCAGCGCCCAGATAAAATCTGCAATTCTATTGGCAGGTCTGGGGGCCACCGGAAATACATCTATCACCGAGTCGGTTCTGACCCGGGATCATACAGAACGCATGCTGAAGGGTTTGGGGGCAGAATTATCTGTAGATGGTAATTCCTCCATTGTTTCCAGATTATCATCTCCCCTTTCTAATCTCGAAATAGCGATCCCTGGAGATCCATCCACTGCTGCATTTTTTGCCGCTGCGGCCGCTCTAGTTCCCGAATCTGAAATTTATCTAAACCATGTGTTAGCAAATCCCACTCGAACTGGATTTTTTTCTGCACTTGAAAAAATGGGCGCTGGAATAGAATGTTTAAAACAATGGGATGAAGCGGGTGAACAGATTGGTAATCTGAAAATTTTTCATCAACCTCTTAAAGCCATTTTAATTGATAAAGAAGATGTGCCGCGACTCATTGATGAAATTCCCATCCTTGCTATTTTAGCAACACAAGCAGAAGGCACAACAGAAGTAGGGGGCGCGGAAGAACTGCGGGTTAAGGAGTGTGACCGTATCCATGCCATTTGTTCAAACCTAAAACGAATGGGTGCCGATACCAAAGAACTCGATGACGGATTTATTATCAATGGTCCAACACCTTTAATTGGTACAAAGATTGAAACATTCAATGATCATCGAATCGCCATGGCTTTTTCGATTGCTGGACTCATTTCTGACGGGAATATTTCGCTAGATCATCCAGGCTGCGCTTCCATTTCTTATCCTGAATTCTATAGTGTTTTGGAAAGTGTAACTGTATGAAACGATTTGCTGTTATTGGCGACCCCATCGCCCATAGTTTGAGTCCAACCCTCCACAGTGAAATTTATCGCCAGCTCGGCATTCATGCATCGTATGAAAAAATCCACCTTTCGTCCGATCAATTATCTGATTTCATGGTCCAAAATAAATTGGACGGATTAAATGTAACCATTCCCCATAAGACAACTGCGATTCCTTATTTAAAAGAGTTGGATAAATCGGCAGAAATCATCGGCGCAGTGAATTGCATATCCGCTGGAAAAGGATATAATACCGATTGGATCGGTTTTTTGAAAGCGATGGAGTTAAATGATGTTGAATTGACAGGAAAAGATTGCCTGATACTTGGTGCTGGTGGTGCCGCTCGAGCTGTGGCATATGCACTCATAAAATCAAATGTAAATTCCATTACCATAGCAAACCGAACGAAAGAAAAAGCTGTATCACTCACTCAATGGGTAAAATCACAGTCGGTGATCCGTGTTAAATCTTCATCACCTGAACGCTTGGACACATTAACATCTGAACACATTATCATTAACTGCACTCCTCTTGGCATGTGGCCTGATACTGAATCAGTGCCCATGGATGTGAACGATATCAGTAAACCCCAAGTTTTGGTGGATACAATCTACAATCCGTGGGAAACAGAATGGCTTAAACTGGGTAAAGAAAAGGGAGCAAAAACTGTTGGAGGGCTGGACATGTTCATTGCCCAAGGGTTGGCCTCGGCGGATATCTGGTTTGGAGAAAATATTGCAGAAAAGGTGAATTTGACTATATTAAGAGAATTGCTTATTTCAGCGATTTAGCTGTGTTTTGCCGATGCCAATTCATGAATAATTATTTTACTTTGTAGAAATTGATAATTATTGTGAATAAGGTCCATAGTGGTTCTGATTCCAACAAGGTCTTGAAGTATTCAGTCTGAAAAATGCATAATTACCAAAATGTTGATTGACTTATTAACTTGATTTACAGTACACTATATAGTACTATTAATAAACTTTTAGAGGTGTTCTATGAGTAAAGTGACAGCCAATGAATTAAAAACAAAAGGTGTTTCCGTTTTTGATGAAATTATGAAAGACGAACACGAAGCGACTATTTCTGTCCGTGGGAGTAATAAATATGTTGTTATGGATATGGAGCGCTATAATTATCTTCGTGTCTGTGAACTAGAAGCGGCGTATAAAGAAACCATGGAAGCTCATGCAAAAGGAGATTATATTGAAGAAAGTGTAGCGGATCACATAAAACGGTTGGATGAAGACTTATAGGATCCACTATACAAGCCCGTTTCGAAAACGGGCAAAGCGTTTCAGGCGGCGCCATCCGGAGATGGTGAAGCAATATGAAAAAACACTTCAAATATTAGAGATAAACCCCTCTCACCCTTCTCTACGATTACATCGATTAAGTGGTAAATTAGATACTCTTCATTCGGTATCGATCAATCGTCAGTACAGGATTATGCTTCATTTTGTAATCAAAGATAATTTAATTATCCCCGTGGATGTGGGAAGTCATGACGAGCTATATTAATAGATTTGAAAAAGTTTTGAAATATAAAGGAAACCAATTAATTCCAAATTAACCAATTATCATCTTAATTGTATTTATTCGATGAATTTTCCCCGATT
>JBHHTW010000085.1:0-2448 GCA_046861385.1 Fidelibacterota bacterium
CTCCATGAGCCATTTCACCCAAATACATTGTATTGGAATATCCGGTCATTTCGGGCTTCACTGTTTGCGTTGCGACACCGGTTAATCCCACATGTTGAGGAGAATTTTCAGGATTATTATACACTATCGATAATTCACCGGTATATGATCCTTCGGTTGAAGGTGTAAAATATAATTGAATTTCCATGCTATTATCTGGATTGATAATCATTTCATTCGAAAATTCAGTCGAAAACTCAGATCGATCAGAAATGATATCTTTGATAATGAGGTTTCGGCTGCCTCTATTTGTGATTATCAATACTTCTGCTGTATTTTCATAAATTGGAACTGCTCCGAAAGACACATTTGTATTGTTTGCTTCAAATAGAGGAATATCATCAATTGCCATTCCTATATTTACTGATGAGTAACTTCCAGAACCAAATGTCCCATCCCCAATAATATAATTTGGGATAGGATCAAGTACTTCCCGTTCTCCAAAATAATGGGATAGAATGGCAATTCGAATTGAATGACCGGAGGTAAAACCGAGCAAGCCATAATCTGTATCTCCCTCCCATGCCACTATATTAAGCTCTTCCCCGTCTGTTAAAGACTGAGTAACAGATACTAATCCAACGCAAAGAGTATCATCAAAAATGCCTAAAGTATCACCTAATGAAAATTCAAATCCTGTGAATGAAACAGAGTCAATTACAATATTGTAGGGTAAACCGGTAGGCGGCACCTGAACAAAGTGAAAAGGTTTAATTTTCAGAGGTTTGGCACTCACGACTTCTGACTCATTACTCTCATTCCCTGAATTATCCACGGCAGATATCCGGTAATAATAAGTGGTTCCGTTGGCAAGATCGATATGAGTGTAGGTTTCAGTGCCTGCGGGTATTGTTGAAAGTAAGGTGATCGGAATAGAGCTAGTATCTCCATAAATATTGTAAGATGCCAAATCGCTTTCGGTATTCGCAGTCCAGGTTAGAGTAACTTGAGAATTTCCTGGTATAGCGGTAAGGTAGGTTGGGGCAGATGGAATATTTAGTAATGACCAGCTTCCATTTGTATCCGAAGTGTTAACAGATATTGTGGGTTCCTGGCTTGCGCTCTTAGCAATGACCAAATCATCCCATTTATTATTATCAATATTATCACCGTTACGAGTATTTCCTAATTGCAGGTAGGCATTAGTTGCAGACCAAGTAGATATTGTATCCCTAACAGAGTCATCAAACCATAATTCTAAATTAGTCCCATCAAATCTAAACTCTTCCCAAAACCATTTATCTTGAAACAACTCATAGTTAGTAAGAAAAACACTTCCATCATAACCTTTGTAAAACTCCCCAGTATGATTACTCGTATCTCCATGTCTAAAAAATACAGCATCCAGGGGCCAATTCCGATGTGGTATGCTTTTCCACAAAGCTGTCTGAACAACTTCTCCACCGCTCGTGTATCCATCCTCATTATTCCATGTTTTTATCATAATTTTAAAAGGATTTGATAGAGTCACACCCACTGTAGATATATCTAAGTAAACATATGCATAACCATCAGTGCAATATTGTCCACCGTATTGACCGCATTCTATCGTTTCAAGTACTCCATTGCTCTCCACAATTGATCCAATACTCTCCAATTCAATCCAAGGTGAGTTAATTATACCATCATTAAAATCATCAAAGAAAATAAACGTTGAATCACCATTGCTCGCGGCTGTTGCTGAGGCGTTTCCATAGAATAAATAAACAACCTTGTTCCCTGATGCCGGAATTGAAGGAATTTTTATCCATATTTTACTTGTATCATCCTCAGCCCACTCTTCAATCCAATAATAAATATCCTGTCCAGTAAAACCGGTGGAATCTGTAGAAAACCACATATCGTGTCCATCCGATCCATCTGAATTTGCATAATTAAAATTGGCCGGCGTTAAAGTCACCAATACCTGGTAATCTGTCAGTGCTGTTCCTGTAGAATTAATGGTAATTTCTTTACGATATTGCCATCCGCCGTGCAGTGAGCTAAACCCACATATAAAAACGAACATTATTACTGAGATAATGAGATTATATTTTCTACTTAGCATCCCATAATCCTCTATATAAACCTTTCAAAGGTTTAGTAATCTTTATAAATGCTAATCTCATTTGATTAATATCATTTTTCTAGTTTCAGTGTATTGACCGGCATGTATCCGGTAAAAATAAAATCCACTGCTTGAGGGCTGATCTGCATCGTTATGACCGTTCCAGGTAACGTTGTGAAATCCAGCTTCTAAAGTTTTCTGTAAAAGGGTTTGAATACGATTACCCTGAATATTATAAATGCTGATCTCAACAGGCGATGCAAACGGCAGGTCAAAGTAGATTTGTGTTATAGGATTGAAAGGGTTGGGAAAATTTTGTTTTAGCTGAAATGAAAGAGGAACGTTGTCTGTCTCTACAGTGA
>JBHHTW010000086.1:0-2443 GCA_046861385.1 Fidelibacterota bacterium
AGCAGCAAGTGGCACGTAATTATTCCCAATATGATTAATTTTATTCCCTTTTATCGTTTTTTCCAGACAAGCCGGATCAATTTCCACAGAAACTCCCTGCATAATTGCATCGAACCAAACAATCAGCCTGGATTTTGAATTTTTGTGTTTTACTCTACCGCGAAAACCTTTTAATGGTCCAAATATAACATCCACTTCGGTACCTGCCGGAAAATCTGTTTCATGCTCAATATTTAATTCCGATAATAATAGCTGGTCCAGCCAGAACATTTGCTCTTCCGGTATTGTCACAGTCTTATTGCAAAATGTGACAAATTTCACCACACCGGTTGTGGTTAGAACGGGAAATTTTTCATCTTTTAAATCTATTTTCACAAATACATATCCCCGGAATAAGGGCACTTTCACTTTTTTCTTTCGATCGCTCCATTGACGGGTAACCGACATAAGCGGCAGAGAAGATTCAATTCCTTTTTCCAGCAAATCTTTATGAACACATTTTTCATGTCGGGAACGAACGTAAATGGCGTACCAATTTCGAATGTCAGGACATTCAATGTTGGATGTTGGATGGTGGATTTTCAATTATTTCTTTCTTGAGCGGTTTTTACAATACTTGTGAGCATTTTTATTATAGAATTGATTTTTTCGTATAGTAATAATTTGTGTTGATATTTTCCTAAAATGTTACTTTTGTCGAGGAGGCGTATCCAATATTCTGCTTCTCTCGCTTCCTTTGCAGCGATGGCCATTTTAGCAACAAAATCTTTACCTGTTTGAGCCGCTTGCGCTTCAGAAACGTTTGCCCCGATCGATGTGCCACATTTTAGTAGTTGATTAGACATTATAAACTCTTTTTTCAATTTTAAATATCTAGTCAATTCAATAATCTCCAGGGAAGATTCAAAAGTCTGTTCCAACATTTCATTTTTTCTTTCATTCAACATTCATTATCCAACATTAACAATTATTTTTCCGTACTTCATTCGTCACTTATCACTTTTCTCGATCATTTTGTTTTTTATTATTAGTGCTCATTCGTGCCTTTCGTGGACTATTTTATTTCTTTTTCTTGACTGTGTGTTTCAGTTTCAGAACAGCAAAATTTAATTCCAAGGTTGTTTCACTTTCTGTCGTTTCCAAGTCGTCGTATATTAATTCACCCATGAGTTCACTTGTTTGATCCATTAATGATTTTTGATCGCTCTTTTCACTGGTTTGAGCAAGTTTCTGCATAGTTCGTGATAATGTTCTTAATTTCGTGAATGTCTCAATGATAGACAATGTTGCTTGAGTGGCTTGTTTACTTTTCAGGATCGTTGCCAACATATATAGTCCTTTTTCGGTAAATGCTTTTGGTTGTTTAACCTTACCACCCTTGGTTGAAGTCGAAATTTTCGACTTCAATTGATCCCACTCTTTTTTATTCAGTTCAATGATGTACCCTTGAGGAAATTTGTCTATATTATTTTTAACTGCTTCATTAATCCTTTTCGTTTGAACACCATAGATTTTTGCCACTTCACTGTCAAGGATGACTTTTTCTCCTCTGATTTCGACAATCAGGTTTTCAATGTCCTGATATTTGATTATACTCATAATTAGTTCTTTGTCCCCCAGATAAATAGGGCGTGTTTTATATTCAATCGGTCTCTCAATTTTAAGAATTCACTTTTATTCAGCACAAGGGTTCTTATCTTCCTTTCAATTAAATTTTCCGTTTTTTCCGTCATTTCCTTCAATTGATCATCATCAACTACACCTACAAGCACAAGATCTATTAATCCGGAATCATTCCCCCGAGCATAATCGCCAATGACGTAAGCTGCATGGATATCCCCCAGTTTTGCTGCCAGCTCCTCTACCAGCTTGTCAATTCCCACATATTTTTTAACAACGCTTTGAATATCCTTGAAAAGCGAATGATCTTTATTGGCTTTATACTGAACCGTACGTCCCTCATTGGTAGATTTTAATAATTTCGCCTCTGTCAGTCGATTCAGTTCCACACGGATGGCATTGCTCGATTCACCGAATTCGCTGGACAAGCCTCGCAAATATGCTCTCGTTCCGGGATTCATGAAGAATTTAAGGAGGAGCTTTATGCGAGTTTTTGATGTTATGAGTGAGTCCAACATGCAATTGCTTATTCTATAATGAGTAAAATTCTTACTCAATAATGAAATATGCAAGAAGTTTTTAATGAGAGGTGAGAGATGTCTACTTACCGAAGCTTTAGTGTAATTATGGAAGATGGAAATAAATTACGAAATAAATATAAGAAAGAATTTCGAGTGAGAGAAAAATTCTAATAAATTCCCGGGCTGTTTTAGGGCCCTTAGCTCAGTGGTTAGAGCAGCGGACTCATAATCCGTTGGTCCGGGGTTCGAATCCCTGAGGGCCCACATGGCAAACAGAAATTCAGATTATTTCCTATCTGGGT
>JBHHTW010000087.1:0-2440 GCA_046861385.1 Fidelibacterota bacterium
GGAAATTTTGGATACTTACTAAAATCCGGCTTCCGTTTTTCCACAAAGGCATCCCGACCTTCTTTTGCTTCATCGGATAAATAATAAAGCAAAGTGGCATTGCCTGCCAACTCCTGAATACCTGCCTGGCCATCCAGTTCAGCATTGAAAGCAGATTTCAACATTCGGATAGCTAATGGAGATTTTTCCTGAATTTTCTTTGCCCATTCGATGAATGTGTCTTCCAGCTTCTCCAGTGGAACAACTGTATTCACCAGTCCCATATCCAATGCCTGATCCGCATCGTATTGATCACATAAATACCAAATCTCTCTCGCTTTTTTCTGTCCGATAATCCTTGCCAGATAAGATGCGCCGAATCCTCCATCAAATGATCCTACTTTCGGTCCTGTTTGACCGAATCGCGCATTCTCCGCAGCGATGGTTAAATCACACACCACATGCAATACATGTCCTCCTCCTATGGCCCAACCAGCCACAGCGGCAATAACCACCTTCGGGATGGAGCGAATCTGTTTTTGCAAATCAAGTACGTTGAGTCGAGGCACTTCATCCTTCCCCACATATCCGCCATGTCCGCGGACACTCTGGTCCCCGCCGCTACAAAAAGCCTTTCCGCCTTCACCAGTAAAAATGATAATCTGAATATTTTCTTCATCACGACAGATATTCATGGCATCTATCATTTCTTTTACGGTTCTGGGTGTGAAAGCATTGTGGACTTCGGGACGATTGATGCTGATCTTGGCGATGCCCTCAAATAAATCAAACTTAATCTCTTCGTATTTCTTGATGGCCTTCCAATTATTTTTCCATTTCATATTTATTCCCCAATCTTTAATAATTTCAAAAATTTTGTATTTGTTTCCATGTTCGTGAAGATTTCTAAAATACCGCCTTCAAATCCCTTTAATGATGCTTTCAATGCTTCCACGGATGATGTGCTTCGATAATCCAATCCAAATTCTTTTGCAGTCAATTCAGCAGTACGATTGTGAGGTGTAGTAAATAGTTCTGTAAGTCTTCCCAGATTTGACGGACCGGGAATCATATTGAAAATACCTCCGCCACCGTCATTCAGAACCACAATCCGTAGATTTTTCGGAAATTCGTGATTCAGCCACAATCCATTTCTATCATAGAATAATGATAAATCACCCGCAATTAATGTATGCGTCCGTTTTGGATCAGCCAACGCATGTCCCACCGCTGTGCTCACAGTTCCATCAATTCCGGATGTACCACGATTAGACCAGACGTCCACATTATGGTTTTTTATTCCAATGAAATTGGCTATCCGAACAGGCATACTATTTCCTAAATGTAATACGCTATTATTCGGCATTGCTTCCATAACTTTCCAAACGGCACTAAAAGAATTAAAATCAGAATCACTCAATTTTGACCTTAATTCCGAATCAACTTTGGTTTGGGCTTCAGATAGGGTAGAACGATATTTATCCTGATTTTGAAAGGTGATTTCACGTTTTAACCATTCTTGAAAGAAATATTTAGGGTTCACTCGAATTGTTTTCGTTAAACTTTGAAACGGGTTTCCCACCATTCCCAAACCTATATGCCAGTGCATTTTTGGTTTAAATTTTCTTAAATAGAGTTTCAAATTTTTAGAAATGACCGACCGACCAAATGTAATCAGTAAATCCGGTTGTAAATGTTTATCGTCGGTTTTAAACACAAGATCAGCAGATTTTGTGACATTTTTTATTGGATGGAGATTGCTAATAATATCTCCCACAATTGGAATATCTATTTGATTCAGGTATTCATTCAATTCCAAATTCGGTTCGGACTGCCCACCTAAAATCATAATTTTTTCAGTATTGTTCAGTTCACTCTGTAATTCTTGCCAAATTTCATTATCAATTTTCTTTTTTACTATTTTTCTCTGCGTTCTCTGTGCCTCCGTGGCAAATTTTACATCATCCAGACCATCAGGATAAAACGGCTCTTGGATAGGAATATTTAAATGCACGGGGCCATACGCTTCTGTCATTGCCAGATTCAAGGCTTCTTCTGTAACACTTTGGTTTTCTATATCAAAAACAAAACTACCTTTCACATGCGGTTCGTACATGTGTTCCTGGTGAATTGTTTGTCCGTCCCATTGATCAATCCATTCCGAGGGGCGATCAGCTGTCATTACAATTAATGGAACATTCTGATAAAATGCTTCCGTCACAGCCGGGGCAAAATTCAATGCCGCTGTTCCTGAAGTACAAACCAGGACAACGGGTTCACCAGACTGTTGGGCCAAACCCAAACCTACAAACCCAGCAGAGCGTTCATCGGTGACGGAGAATGTTTTTATCTTCGAGTGTTTGCCAAATCCAATAAGCAACGGCGCACACCGGGAACCAGGACAAAGAATAGATTTTTTGATACCTTTTTGTGCACAGATTTCTACTAAATCATATATGTG
>JBHHTW010000088.1:0-2422 GCA_046861385.1 Fidelibacterota bacterium
GTCATGAGGAGAAGTTTATTCCTGTCATAATTCAAATGGATGTACGCCCCGGCCACATCCTGGACATTTACAGCATAAACACTTATCGTGAAGGTTCCACCGGAATTGACTGTAACCTCGTCTGGAAAAAACACCAATGCCGGTGTGTCAATGCCTTCTTCATGTGCTGCTTCCACATCCAGCGGATTGGTATAAGATTCGGTGGGCACTTCACAAGAAAGAAAAAGCCACAGAAAGGATATTAACACGAGAATTATTTTTACACTCTTGTGCCAGAATTGTCTAGTATGCTTTCCTTTTCGTATTACAGACATTCTTGTCTGTAATACGTGTTTAAATTGTAAAAGTTGATTTGAATTATCAGAACGTACTGCAGACATTCTTGTCTGCAGTAGTACAGACACGAATGTCTGTACTACATCTTGAAAAACACATCTGACATTTTGAGGTTTTTTCATCATCTAATCCAGCGGTATTGAAAGTGAAAATTGCATTTGATCTGTTTGCCGGTCATAAGCCATTTGTAAAGGGATCTCATCATAAGCTGTTTCCCCGGATTTCGGCCCGACCATATAAGCATGGATCACATTGACAATCCAGACGGCTCCTGCAGCGGCAGCCATTGTTTTTATATTTTGATTAGCATTATCCATATCTGCATGACTGTTTTGAGATTTAACTTTGTATTGAGCAATGAGCTGGGGATCCGTTTCATTTGAATAGAGAGTTTCATAATTATTGAAATCATCAAAAGCGGTAGTATAATTGGTGTAATTCAAATAAATCAACCCGCCTAAGGCAGCTTCTGCAGCAATCCATCCATATCCCAAGAGTTTTTTCCCAGAATAAAACTGCCCAAAGCCTGGAAAGAAGAATGATCTCATTGCGGAACCCATCTTCGTTTTTCCTGCCTTCTGGTTTTGTTGAGCCAGAAATGCTGATGTGCCCAATCGTTTCTTCTGGAGTAAACTGTTGGGTGGATCCAATCCAAGTATCGTCCATCCAAGGATTTCAATTTCTGTAATGAGGCCATCCACCTTCCCTTGATAGGTGACGCTTTGCATATTTTCTGCAGCACCGGTGGCAACAGAGAACATTTTCACATCAATCGTATACGTATCTCCCAGTTTACCAATGGCGCCGCTCACCATAAACTGGACTCCCAGCATGGCACCCACTTCAGCAGCGCATTCATCACTGGTACAGCCACCGGATTCAAATCCCTGCTCTTCTAACACATCTGCCATAGTCCCCCGCTCGACCATAAGAACTTTATTTGTACCGGACATGGAAGAAGTAAAGCGATCTGTCAATGTTTGTGCTTCCAACAAAGATATCCCCCGACCTTCAAAATCCAATACAGCAACGGTGGTTTTTTCTTCTTCACCGGTACGATTTAGTTTTAATCGAGTTGGCGCTTCCAACCCTACAATTTCCCATGCGAGAATTTCCATTTCTGTCAATAAACCAGATATATCCCCCTTATGACTCACACTTTTTGTCCGGATAGTTTCTCCGGTTTCCACAGAAAACATTTTGGCATCGATGGTGTAGGTTTTTCCCATCAAACCAATGGCTCCGCTGATCATATATTGCACACCCAATAACTGCCCCACCTCAGATGCACATTCATCCGTCGTGCAGCCCGTTTGCTGGAAGCCCTGTTCTTCCATGATTTTGTCCACTGCTTTTCGTTCAATTAACCGAACAGCATTCGTATTGCCGATTTCAGTCCGCATACGTTCTGATAAGGTTTGTACTTCCTGAGGGCTGACACCCCGGGCTTCAAAATCCAGAATGGCGATCGTGGGCTTTTCAGTATTGGAATCGGTAGGAATTTGTGCTGAGAGAAATGTAAATAATGCCATTAAAAAGAAAAGAAATTCGAGACAAAATAATACAAACGTATGCCTTCCACCGTTTTTCAACGGTTTAGGATGAAACCGTTTTATTTCTTCTATCTTTGCCATAACAGTCCTCACTCCATCTGTTTGGCTGATAATTATTAGTTAAATTTGATAGCTATAATATGATACAAATATTAGAAATCACAAAAGGATAAATTGATCATATTAATTATCAGGAAATTAGATCAAAATTCTTTTGCATAATCCATTACTGATTCAAATATAAATTATCCGATTACTTTGTTTAAATGTTCGGGGATTGTGACGATAAGCCTTTGTCGATTGTGTTTTACCATCAGAATGTTCCTTTAACCTGCGGGTTAAATTATTTGAATATCCGATATATAGAAAATTTTTTTCTTTATTCTCAAGTGCATAGACAAACCACATATTTCCTCCATTATTATTTTGAGAAATTACATCTAATCATTTCTATTTGGTTGGTTAAACAATCGAAGGTACCACAAGCAATACGTAGGTGGCAAGCTGACCAAAGGTACCGCAGAGCTGATGCA
>JBHHTW010000056.1:0-8632 GCA_046861385.1 Fidelibacterota bacterium
GCAGGCCAACTGCGTAACGCCTTGCGTTATCTTTATTTAACAGGTATTTTATTACTAATAAAAATGTATGTGAAAAGATTAAGCTAATCATTCTAATTTCCATAAGAATTGATTAGCTTTTCATTGTATGTCTGATATGATTTCCCCCAAAGTCCGCTTTGCACCCAGTCCCACAGGTGAACTTCACATAGGTGGAGTCCGGACAGCCTTGTTTAATTATCTTTACGCTAAACACAATAATGGTCGGTTTCTTCTCCGGATTGAAGATACGGATCGAGAACGTTCGAAAGATGAATTCACCGATCAAATATGTGAATCATTAAACTGGTTAGGGTTGCGTTGGGATGGTGAAATTGTATTCCAGTCCAATCGGTCGGATGCATATCGGGAAGCGATCCAAAAATTAATATCCACCGGACAAGCATATAGATGTTTTTGCTCAAGGGATGTTCTTGAGAAATCCCGGGCTGACGGCGCTTTCCAATATGTTAAAACGTGCCGTAATCTTCAAGAAAATGACATTAATAAGCATTTGAATTCCGGAGAAAGTTTTGTTGTAAGAATAAAAATTCCAGAAGGTAAGACATCTTATAATGATATCATTTATGGACCAGTAACCGTAAACAACAGAGAAATTGACGATTTTATCATTGCCCGGTCAGATGGCAGTCCAACCTATAACCTGGTTGTGGTAGTGGATGATGCTGCGGTGAATATCACCCATGTGATTCGGGGAGAAGATCATATTAACAACACGACAAAGCAGATTCAGATCTATCATGCCCTGGGGTACAAAACTCCCGAATTTGCACATTTGCCCATGATATTAGGACCGGATAAAAAACGGTTGAGTAAACGTCATGGCGCTCCCGGTGTCCAACAGTTTAAGCGTGAAGGATATTTACCAGACGCATTGTTGAATTACCTTGCCTTGCTGGGATGGAATCCCGGTACGGAACAGGAAATATTTATTTTAAAAGAAATGATAGAAAAATTCGAACTGGCTCAAGTCAACAAAAAGGGAGCAGTATATGACGAGAAAAAATTATATTGGGTGAGTGGTCAACATATGCGCCGCCTTGGAAATAAAATTATATTAGATGGAATTTTGGATATTGATCCGAATTGGGGGACCGGATTTGATTTGGAATACCAGTATGGGATAATTGAACTTTTAAAAATTCGCGCCAAATCCATTTTAGAGTTTTTTGATCAATCTGTTTATTTTTTTCATGATCCAACAGAGTATGATGCCAAAGCAGCCAGGAAAAATTGGTCTGGTGACATTGTGAATGATTTTATTACATCATTCAAGAATAAGTTAGAAAATATAACGACTTGGACAGCTGAAAATATTGAGATCGAATTAAAAGGTGTTGCATCCGCATATGAAATTTCACCAGGGAAAATAATTCATCCGGTTCGACTGGCATTGAGTGGCGTTCCCCATGGCCCGTCATTATATTCCATGATGGAACTGCTTGGAAAAGAAACGTGTATTAGAAGATTAAACAAAGCATTGAAATTGTTTCTCAAATCATGACTGATCTAAACAAAAAACGTCATTTTATTCAACGGATTATTGATGAAGATAATTTGTCAGGAAAATTTGGCGGTAATGTGCAAACAAGATTTCCACCGGAACCCAATGGATATTTGCATATTGGTCACGCCAAAGCTATCTGCGTAGATTTTGGATTAGCTGAAGAATATGGTGGTAAATGTAACCTGCGTTTTGATGATACGAATCCCATTGCTGAAGAAGAGGAATTTGTTAATGCCATTAAGGAAGATGTTCAGTGGCTTGGATTTAATTGGGATAAATTATGTTTTGCATCTGATTATTTTCAGCAAATGTATGATTATGCTGTTCAGTTAATACAACAAGGAGACGCCTACGTATGTGACTTGTCAGCAGACGAGATTAGAAATTCACGCGGATCATTAAAAGAACCTGGGAAGGAAAGTCCATTTCGAAATAGACGTATTAATGAAAGTCTTGATCTATTTAAGCGTATGGCAAAAGGTGAGTTTCCTGATGGTTCCCGAACATTACGCGCAAAAATTGATATGGCACACCCTAACCTTAACATGCGTGATCCGGTCATGTATCGCATATTACATGCGGAACATCACAATACTGGAAATCAATGGTGCATTTATCCCATGTACGATTGGGCTCATGGATTGGAAGACTCAATCGAAGGGGTGACTCACTCTTTGTGTTCGTTGGAATTCGAAGACCATCGACCATTATATGATTGGTTTCTTGAAAAACTTGATGTATTTCATCCCCAGCAAATCGAATTTGCCCGTTTGAATTTGAGTTATACAATCATGTCCAAGCGAAAACTCAAACAGCTGGTAGATGAAAAGGTAGTTCACGGGTGGGATGATCCCCGTATGCCAACATTATCCGGCATGAGAAGAAGAGGATTTACACCAACTGCCATACGCCAATTCATGGAAGAAGTTGGTGTTGCCAAAAGGGATAATGTGATGGAAATTGCAAAATTGGAATCGATTCTCCGTAATGAATTAAATAAAAACTCAATAAGACGAATGGCAGTATTGAATCCCTTAAAAGTAGTAATTACGAATTATCCCGATGGAGAAGTTGAAGAATTGGAGGCCGTGAATAACCCCGAAGATGATACTGCAGGAAAGCGATTCATTCCTTTTACTCAGGAAATTTATATCGAAAAAGACGACTTCATGGAAGATCCTCCAAAAAAATTCTTCCGGCTGGCTCCAGGGCGGGAAGTCCGCTTACGATATGCCTATTTTATTAAATGCAATGAAGTCGTAAAAGATCAATCTGGAAAAATAACCGAACTCCATTGTACTTATGATCCGAAAACAAAAGGCGGTTCTTCGCCGGATGGGAGAAAAGTAAAAGCGACACTCCATTGGGTATCGGCCACTAAAGCTATGAATGCAAAAATTAAGTTATACGATCGATTATTTTCTAACCCCAATCCGGATAATGAAGAAAACTTTTTAGATGCATTGAACAAAGATTCATTGAAAATATTACAAAATTGCAAATTAGAACCCAGTCTCCAGAAAGCGGAAGTGGGTGATCAGATTCAATTTGAACGATTGGGTTATTTTTGCAAAGATCCGGAATCAACCGCTGAAAATTCAGTATTTAACCGGACGGTCCCTTTGCGTGATTCATGGGCAAAACTTGAAAAACAAACCACTTAGAATTTGCATTGGTAAAAAGGAATATTTCCCATTAATTTGACGAACTATGTGGAACCATATTAAACGGACTCTTGTATGTATTTTCCTGCTTTCGTTCCTTGAAGCAAATCCCTTAGTCTATCTTTACGTCATCAAATTTGAAAACCTGACTCAGGAAAATAGTATTGATTGGCTCGGCCAGGGATTTGTGGATATGATTAACGCAAAACTGGGTCAAACGGAAAATATTAAGCTCCAGAATCAAGATGATTTGGAAAAAATCATGAATCACCGATCCCGATTATTGCATCAACCCCGGGGTTCAAGAAATTTCTTATTACTTGGGAAATTTGAACGGAAGCTGGATAATATTGCTATTAATTTGCAACTGATCGATATTGCCACATGGGAAGAAAAAGACCGGAGAAGTTTATCCGGACAGTATAAGGAAATATCCGCTCTCAATTTGAAATTATCCTCAACCGTTGAAACCATGCTGTCTTCGTATCTTCCATCTCCCAAAAAGAAAACCAGTATTTATCCTGATTTTTCAATGGATAAAACTCCTGGAAAACCTTCAAGTGTTTTTACAGAGTCGAAAAAGGTCAGCAAAGGGATTGAAACCGCTATTGACGATCTTGAAAAGACTATGGATTTTGTTATTGGCGCACGAGGTGAAGAATCAAGCGATGTTTCCGTTAAGGAAGGTGAAGAATGGGTTTTGAATATTGGTAGTAGTGATCAGCCGAGTTATAATCCAGAGCACGATGCAAATACACAAATGCTAATGGCTGTTTTGGATGATCTAATGAAAAGTCCTTATGACGTGAAAATGAGTAAGCCATCATTCGAATATGATACAGAAAATACGGAGGTCATGAATGTTCATTTTCAGGTAGAATATTCCCTCAAAGGTCATATTATTAAAGATATGTTACAATCACTACCGTATAATGGACTAAAGCAAGAAGGTTCGTTGATGATTTTTTCATTTAATAAGGAAAAATTCAATATCTCCAATGATTTAAAAGAAAATATTCGTTTTGGAAAATACAGAGCCATTCCAGTTATAATATTTTTAAATAACTCAAATGATCCATTAATTGTCATTGCCGATTCACCAGAAGAAGCTGTCCATCAAATATTATCAAAAAATATCTACTATTTTCCTGATCACCGATTTTCACCACTAATTAATTTTACAGTAGGAGGGTGGAAGCTGCAAGTTGCTTTTGAATCCGTAAAAATTCCAGTAACCTACTCATTCAGTGTTCCACTGGAAACAGCTGATAATATTCGGAAAGTAAGTTTAAAATTTATTCCTGAAACCGACTTGGCGAATTACTTAAAATCGACATTATAAGCACTGACTTAATAAAAATCGGATCTTAAGTGATTTCAAGCTGTACCATCATCATCACAGTTTAATCTTATGAAAAAACTAATATTATTCATTGCTATTTTCGGTTCAATTCTGAATGCAGACGAGTTATTGGGAACACCATTACGAAATTTATCATTTGACCTGTTGAATGGTGAAAATATAACATTAGACGAATTGTTAACTGATGGACCCATTTTAGTAGATTTTTGGGCAACATGGTGTGCTCCCTGCAAAAAGGAGATGGTGTATTTGGATCGCTTCCATAAAAAATATAAAGAGAATGGATTCAAAATATTAGCTGTGAGTACTGATAGTCCAAGAAGCATATCAAAAGTAAAAAGTTATGTTCGAACAAAAAAATTTACATTTATGGTTGGGATTGATCCCAATCAGCAAATGGCTCAAAAGATGAATGCGATATTGCTTCCGACTTCTATTCTAATCAATCAAAAACGTGAGATTGTTTGGTTTCATCAAGGCTATATACCAGGAGACGAAGTCGAGATAGAATTACAGATTCGTCAACTATTGAAACTTGATCAAGATCCGGATGAATGAGAAAAACTTTTTTTGTATTTCTGATTTCAGTTATTAGCGCCCAGGTATCGTTTCACGGCAGTGTTGAAACTCGGTTAGGTGAAAGCAAAAATGGCTTTTATTATAATGAAACATCATTGAATACTCATTTGTATTATGGTGGTTTTGTAAACTGGTTTCAGTTTGAATTTAGCGATCCGCCTGAACTGGGCAGACGTATGAACGGTATTCGGAAACTCCGGTTTGAGTACCAGAATGGTCCATTAGAAGTAAAGCTCGGTGATTTATATGAAATATGGGGAAGGGGACTTATTTTAAATTCTGTGGATGATCAAACGATTGATAGGGATTCCGGTGTTCGCGGTATTGGCGTTCAATATAAATCTGATGAATATAAAATACATTTTTTGACCGGTCGAAGTGAATTATCCTCCAGCACGATTTATGCACCGGGTTATGACAGCCGGACTCCCAATTATACCACAAACCACAACATCTATGGTATTAATAGCGAATGGGATTTTAACAACCATATTATAGGAATGACATTTCTCCAATCTAAAGAACTCCATCCGGTCAATACCTATCCACCAGATACGCTTGATTTAAAAATACGATATATGAGTGCTAATTATATTTACAATAATTCATTAATGGATTTTTATGTGGAGTATGTGAAAAACCGGTCGACTATGTTTACAGAAGAAAAGGATGCGTACAAAGACCATTTGGATGGTCGGGGTTTTTACGGAAATATGAATATTTATTTTTCCTTATTTTCGATCAACCTGGAATATATAAATTATCGTTTCGGAACATTAAATCCGTCAAACAGGTGGAATAATGTAGATAATTATGGTATGATTCAGGACTATCAAAATCCTCCCATTGCAAATATGTTTCATGAGACCACCTTGCTAAACAGAACATCTCATCAAACGGATTTTAATAATGAAGTTGGCTATAAATTGGAATTGTTTGGGTCCTTAACGGATCGTTATGAATTTCTGGTAAATATGTCTCGATCCAGTAGATCACATTCCTGGTTTATGAATAATGATTTTGTATGGGAGAAAGAAGGTGAACCTGCCATATTACCTTTGACAGATCCCGCCGCCACACCATTTAATGCATTTTACGGAGAAATGATCGGGTATTTTTTTGATTATGCTGTGAACGTAAAATTGGGATACTCTCAATCGGAGGATATGATTGATCTCACATATGACTCTAGGACAGATACGAGTAGAAGAACATATTATACATACCAATTCGCGAAAACTATACCACTTCAATTTGGCTTCACATTCTCAAACGGTTGGAGCATCGACGCAAAAATTGAGATGCAGAACCTAAAAAAAGGAATCTGGCATACAGAAAAAAATAATGGAGAAGTGATCGCGGATAGTTTAATAAGCGAATTTTTTGATGATGATGGAAAACCGGTCAAATCTCAACAGAATACCTTTATGAGTATCAGCGTCGGAAAAACTCCCAAATGGACAGTGGCATTTACTTTGGATAATACATCCATTGGTGAACTATCTTTTGGTATGGATGAAGATAACAGTTCGAATTCATTAGAGAAGATTCTTGGATTGGACAAAAATAAGAACTGGGCAAATATTGAATTGGTTTATAATATGACGCCATCCTTTAGATTATCATTAATGGCTGGTTCTTTAAAAGGCGGCTTACTTTGCGCGAATGGTGTATGTAGAATTATTGAGCCATTTAGCAACGGAGTCAAACTGGGGATTATTACTACATTTTAATTCGTGTACAATTTCATGTGAATCATGGCAATAAAATGATAAATTACAATCAAAGTGTTTCAATAAATTAATGGAGAAAGACTAACAAATGATTAAGCGGTTTGTATTTTATTTTCTGATAATTTTGTCTTTCCTGCTGGGGGGCAGTAAAAAAGCATTGAGTGAATTATTTACATCGACTACATGACCATCCTGCGCGGAGTCGGAGACTCTGCTTCATCATTTTACGGATCCAAATCAATCACGATATGTAGGTCATAATGCCGCATCAAATTGGGTTCAGATTCACTATCATGTTTGGTGGCCTTCTCCGGGAAATGATCCTTTTTTCGCATACAATCAATCCGAGAATGAAGAACGAAATTCTTATTATAATAACAACTATACACCGCATATGTTTACAGGAGGAGATGACTCCGGTTACAGTCCATCCTCATGGCGCACCAGTGCGACTTTTAATATGATGGGATCCTATACTCCTACGGCGATCATGTTAAGCGGTGCTTTATCAGATTATGATATTAGCGTCACGACTACCATTTCCAGCGAATCAAATTTATCATCAGAACCATTAAAGCTGTTTGTTGCGGCCACAATGGATTCGGTATTTTATATGGGTTGGAACGGCCTGGAGCATCATCAAGCGACCTTTGTTGAATTTCTTACAAATAAATCTGGTGATGATATTAATCTGGATGGTCTGAATAATATTTCTTTGGATTTTACTTGGACTATGGACCAGGATTGGCCGAATAATGCTAATGTAACATGGGATATCAGCGATTTAAATATTGTTGCTTTCGTACAGAATTATTCTACGAAAGAAATTTATCAGGCTGAATCGGTCCGTGCAAATGAAATGAGTTATGATGCAGATGAAGATGGTGTTGTCAATTCTGAAGACAATTGCCCAAATACATATAATCCAAATCAGGAAGATCAGGACGAAGATGGCGCGGGCGATGCCTGTGATGCCTGTGATAATGCAAATGTCTTTTTAGTTGGGAACGTCAATGGGGATGTGGAAAACAGTACACCGGTTATTGATGTTTTTGATGTATTGTATCTATCCGATCTGATTAAGAGAGATGTATACCCCGGTTGTACTGAAGAGGTGGCGGATATCAACGGTGATGGTATCATTAACAAACAGGATGCGGTTTTATTGGCTCATGGCATATTGGGTGATGGATAACATACCACAATCATTGATGTTGCAATATAGATTGTTACGAAAACAAATTAGTGGAATAAAGTAAAGAAACTATTTTCAGTGAAATGGGCTGAAGGTATAAATTCGCCCCCGGTTTTAAGGCAATGAATGAATTGGGGCGTCGTCTAATGGTAGGACACCAGGTTCTGGTTCTGGTTGTTGGGGTTCAAGTCCCTACGCCCCAGCTTATAGTGGAACGGTACTGGTGGAATGGTAACTGTTAACTTGTAGAGCAGTAAACAGTAAATTACTGCTCACCAATAACCAGTTACCAATAACCAGTTACCAATAACTAGTCACCAAAATATGCGCCCGTGGCTTAATTGGATAGAGCACCTGGCTACGGACCAGGGGATTGGGGGTTCGAATCCTCCCGGGCGTACGATTGATTTTTGATTTACGATTTTTGATTTTTGATTTTTGATTGATGAATGAAAAAAACAATATAATCGAAAATCAATATGGCCCGTTCGTCTAGGGGTTAGGACGCCGCCCTCTCAAGGCGGTAACACGGGTTCGATTCCCGTACGGGCT